>JBGQBN010000046.1:0-32891 GCA_041494805.1 Terriglobia bacterium
GCTGCTCGATCCCGGAGACGAGGTGTTGTACCCCGACCCTGGTTTTCCGGGATACTCGTCCATCACGCTGGGGTTGGGCGGTGTTCCCTTGCCGTTTGAACTCTCCGAGCGTCGGCAGCTTCAGCCCGATCCGGATGAAATCGCCGCCAAGATCACGCCACGAACCAAAGTGCTGATCACAAATTCGCCCGGCAATCCGACCGGAACGGTTTACACCGACGCGGTGCAGCGGCGACTGGCGGAACTGGCGGTCAAGCACGATCTGCTGGTTTTGTCCGATGAGATTTATGCGCGCATCATCTACGGCGGGAGTTACATCTCGATGATGAGCTATCCGGGGATGGAGGAGCGCACCCTGATCATTGACGGCTTCTCCAAGAGTTTTGCCATGACAGGTTGGCGCCTGGGATACGCCGTGGCTCCGCCGCGAATTGCTCCGGCGCTCGAGATGCTGGCGGTCAACAGCTATACCTGTGTGGCCGAATTCACACAGTACGCGGCGATTGAGGCGCTGCGCGATCGCGAGGGCGTCACGCCACGCATGGTGCGGGAGTTCACTCTCCGCCGCGAGCAGTTTGTGCGGGATCTCAACCGCGTTCCCGGGTTCCGTTGCGCTGCGCCGGAAGGCGCGTTCTACGCCTGGGTGAACATCACCGATACCGGGATGAGCGCGGAGGATCTCTGCCGCATCATGCTGGAAGACGGCGGAGTGGCGGCGATTCCGGGAGCGGCATTTGGCCCAGCCGGCGCGGAGTATGTGCGTTTTTCCTTTGCCTCCTCGACCGCTACATTGCAGGAAGCGGCGGAGCGAATCTTACGAGTTTCTTCTGCCTGGCAGGGAACTCCGGCGGGGCGTGGGTAACGGAAAACCGATAACGGAGAACCGATAACGGAGAACTGAGAACCGGAAACTGACAACTGGGTAATGTCCAAACAGAAGTCGAGAAGCTCAGGTAAAGTTGCGTCATTACAGAAATGAGAAGGAGGGCCGATGAAGTTTGGGTGCCAAGGGCGGTTTCTATGTGCGCTTGTCGTATGCGTAATTCCAGTCGCAGCGCTCGCCCAGGCCCGCCCGTTGCCCGGGCCCGACGTGCAGCAAATCTACCAGCGCCTGCTGCCGCAGATCGAAAAAATCCCCATATTCGATCATCACGCGCATCCCGGCTTCTTTGACGATCCCGACGTGGATGCCATGGCCGCGCCGCCGGGGAGCGCTGCGCTGCGTGAGCGTGACACTAACCCTGAGTTGGTGGCTGCGGCCAAGGCGCTGTTTGGTTATCCCTACAATGACCTTGCGCCGGAACATGCCAAATGGCTGGTTCAGAAAAAGGCGGAACTTAAGAAGGCGCGGGGCAACGCATATTTTTCCGACATCCTTGACCAGCTGAATATCGAACGAGGGGTCGCGAACCGGGCCATGATGGCTGACTACCTTGATCCCAAGCGCTTTCCCTGGGTGTTCTTTGCGGACGCGTTCATGTGGCCATTCGACAACCAGCGGGAGCGCGCGCGCAATTCTGATGAGGAGGTTTACATCCCGCTGCAGGAAAAAATGTTGCACCGCTGGATGCAGCAGGAGGGCGTGAGCAAGTTGCCGGCGGACTTCGCCGGCTACCTGGCGTTTGTCAGCCACACTCTCGAAGACAACCAGAAAAAAGGCGGAATCGCCATGAAGTTCGAGGTGGCCTATTTTCGCTCGACCAAGTTCGGCGATCCCACGCGCGAAGAGGCAGGGGATGTTTATCAGCGCTTCGTGAGCGGCGGCATTCCCAACGAGCACGAGTATCGGACTTTCCAGGATTACATATTCCGCTATCTGGTTCGCGAGGGCGGCAGGCTCCATCTACCAGTCCACGTTCACTCGGCAGTGGGTATCGGCGACTATTTCAACTTGTCCGAAGGCAACATCATGAACCTGGAGAATATTCTTCGTGATCCGCGGTACGCAGGCACGACGTTCGTGATGATCCACGGCGGCTACCCTTATGAGCGCGAGGCGATCTGGCTGGCAGCGGTGAAGAATGTGTATATGGACTCGTCGCTGATGGAAATCATCATGTACCCCTCGGAGTTTAAGAACTCGCTCAAGCAGTGGCTGGAAACTTTTCCCGATAAAATTACCTTTGGCACCGACTCGTTCCCCTACAACGAGACCTTGGGCGCGGAAGAGAGTTACTGGCTGGGAGTGCAGTCGGCTCGCACGGCATTGGCCGCCGCTTTGGCGGAAATGATCTCCATGGGCGAAGTGAGCGAGGCGCAGGCACTGCAGATGGCGCATGCCTACCTGCATGACAACGCAGTTGGGATCTACGAAGGAAAGGGACACTGAGATGGTGAAGGCAAAGCGTCCAAAACGAAAGAAGACTGCGTCCAGGCAGCGCGCCGCAAAGAGGAGCGTGAAGAAGCTGGAGATGAAGTACATCCCCTGGAGCTCGGTAGAGCTCGAAGACTTGAACCCCTTGCTTCAGCGCCAGTTCGTGGTAGGCCACGACGTGATGCTGGCCCGCGTCCTACTGAAAAAAGGCTGCATCGTGCCCGAGCACAGCCATCATAACGAGCAGATCACTTATATTCTGGAAGGCGCGCTGAAGTTCTGGATCGACGGTAAAGAGATCGTGGTAAATGCCGGAGAGGTGTTGACCATCCCTCCCCACATGCCCCACAAAGCGGAAGCCCTGGTGGATACCGTGGATCTGGACGTTTTCAATCCGCCGCGCGCCGACTGGATCAACAAAACCGACAGGTACCTGCGCGGCGGCAAGTAGCTCAAACCTCTTGTATCCTTACTCAGGATGATTGACTCAGGATGACTGACGCCGGATGACTGATAAGACCGCCTCGGAACCAACCCTTCAGCCATGTATCTCGCAATTGCGTTGCGTTGGGTGCGGCTCCGTTCAGAAACGCGCCGGACAGAACTTTCGCTGCCCCCGTTGTGGCAATCTGCTGGAAATCATTTATCCCGGCTGGAAGTCGGCGCAGAAGGCGCAGGCCCCCGGATGGAGCGCGCCCGCGCTCAAAGCTCTCTGGCAGCAGCGTCGTTTGTCACGGCTTGCCCTGGACCAGAGCGGCGTTTGGCGATTCCGGGAGCTTTTGCCCGCGCTGCGCAATGGGAACGACCTGATCACATTGCGCGAGGGGAACACACCTCTTTACGAACTGTTTTCCTGCGCCCGTATCGCCGGAGTCCAGCAGTTGTACGCCAAGCATCAGGGCATGAATCCTACGGGATCGTTCAAAGACACGGGCATGACCGTGGCCGCGTCCTTCGCCCGTCAGGATGGGTTCCGCTGGGTGGCTTGTGCGTCGACTGGAAATACTTCGGCTTCCATGTCGGCCTATGCGGCGCGCGGAGGGATGCGCAGCCTGGTGCTGATTCCGGAAGGCAAGATTTCCTGGGGGAAACTTTCGCAGGCACTGGATTACGGCGCCTTAACCTGCCAGTTGAGGACCGACTTCGACGGCTGCATGCGCGTGCTGAACGAAGTAGTGCAGCGCATGCCGGTGTATCTGCTGAACTCGGTGAACCCGTATCGCCTGGAAGGCCAGAAGACGGCCGCGATCGAATTGCTGGAGCAATTCGATTGGCAAGTGCCGGACCACATCATTGTGCCCGGCGGAAACCTGGGAAATTCTTCAGCGCTGGGAAAAGCTCTGCTGGAATTGAAAGAGCTCGGCTTCATCTCGACCCTGCCGAAGGTCTCTATAATCCAGGCGGAAGGCGCCAACCCGCTGGTGCGAAGTATGCGCGAGAGCGGCGGTAAGGAACTGGTCCCGATGCAGGCCGACACCATGGCCACTGCCATTCGCATCGGCAATCCCGCCTCCTGGAAGAAGGCCGTGCGCGTGCTGGAAGCGACTGGAGGAACCGTCGAACAAGTGAGTGAAGTAGAAATCGCGCTGGCCAAATCGGAAATCGGGGCCGATGGCATCGGTTGCGAGCCCGCCTCCGCGGTCACGCTGGCCGGTCTGAAAAAACTGGTAAAGCAGGGTTTTGTGAGACCGAAGGAAACTACAGCCTTGATTTTGACCGGGAGTCTGCTCAAGGATCCGGAATTTACCTTGAAGTTTCATCGTGGAGACCTGTTCGCAGGAACGGAGTACGAAAAAGAATCACTGATTCTGGCTCCACAGCAGCATGCACCCATCGTTCTGGACGCCAGTGTGGATGCAGTCATTCGAACTTTGCAAGCGGCCGAATCGTGATCCCAACTGTAGAGACGTCGCTTGCAACGTCTCGTTCACCATATGAAAAGCCGCAGCCCCCGAAGCCGACCTGACTCCCGGCCCCTGGATCTGGCGCTGCCCGCCACCTCGGCCAACCTGGGTCCGGCGTTCGACGCTGCCGCGCTAGCCCTGGGATTGTTCCTCAAAGTTCGTGCCCGGCCTGCCGACAAATTCTCGATTGCAGCGCGCGGGCGGGACACCCAAATCTGCGGCCAGCTCGAAAACAATCTCATCCTCACCACCTACACTGAAGTGCTGCAGTCCGAAGCCAAGCCGGTGCGGCCACTGGCGCTGCGGGTGCAGAACGGTATCCCGATCGGCAAAGGATGCGGATCGTCCGCGGCCGCTCGGTTAGCCGGAATTGCTTTAGCCGTGCACTTCGGCGGATTGCGTTGGCCCGACACCCGGATTGTGGGCGAGGCATCGCGTCGCGAACACCATCCCGACAACGCCGCTGCCTGCTGGATGGGCGGCTTGGCGGTCGCCCGCATGTCAGGCGATGGCGAAGCCCACATCGCCCGCATCGCCGCCAAAGGGAAGTGGCGACTCCTGCTGGCGGTCCCCGAAGAGAGCCTTCCGACGGAGGAGGCGCGGCGCGTGCTGCCCGACCAATATTCCCGGGCCGATGCCGTAGCCAACGTGCAGAACTCCATGCTGCTGCTGGCCGCATTTGTCCAGGGTCGCGGCGAGTTGCTGGCGGCGGCGCTCCAGGATCGTATTCATCAGCCGTACCGCGCTTCGCTGTGTCCCTTGCTGCCCGCACTGCAAAAGCTGGTAGGGACATCCGGCATCCTGGGCACCGTGCTGAGCGGATCTGGGCCGTCAGTGTTGATTTTCCTGGATGCGAAAGCTGGTGTGAACCGGGTCAAAAAGCAGGTGGGGGATTGCCTTCGTGCTCACCGGCTTTCGGCGGAATTGATTTCCACTGTGATTACTGAGCAGGGTGCAGGCCAAGGCGCTGGCTGGAAGAGGCGGCTCCACTGAATGCGGGCCGCCGGACGCTGCCTACCGCTAATTCCGTCGCCGGTCCGCGCCCGTCGCGGAGGGCTGGTTGGCAGCGGCAACGCTGAACAGATGCTGTTCGAAACTCAGAGCAGGATCCCGGGCGAATCGGTCAGGGTAGGAACTGAGAGCCCGGAGAAAATTCTCGATTTCCTGCTGTACCTGCTGTTCGCGGGCGACATTGGACCTGCCCAAGCTGATCGTGTGGTGTTTCCTGGACTTCAACATTTTCTCCTCCCCGGAATCGTCCCTACAAAAAGTGTTTCCCCGCAAGTGCCACGAGCGGGCTTCGCTAAATATCCTGTGGAAGGTACCAATACGTATCAGGCAGGCTTCCTGCAGAATCGGGGAAGACCGAAAGGTAATTTCCATTACGGGAACTGTAAATGGCACTTCCGTGCCATATGCAGAAACCAAGCGTCATTAGCAAACAAAAAGGACCGGCCACTGGCCGGTCCTGAGGCAGATTGTGTACTCCCTGACCACTGACCACTGGTCACTGATTAGCGGCTGGCCGGCGGGATGATGCCGTTCATGCGCAGGTATTCCACCATTTGCCCGTAGTGGTCGAAACAGTGGCCGGGAATCCACGTGGCCAACTCCAGGCGGGGAATTTGGTTATCTCCGAATGGGTTCTTGACAGTTTTCAGTTGGTCCTTCTCGCTAATGCTGCCAACCGCTTTGTGAACATAGGTAAAGGAATCCTTCAAGAATTTCACGATATCCGCCTTAGTCTGAATCGAATCGGGTCCGTTCTCCCCACCTAGTTCCACCGGCGGCTTCTCCTCCAGAACCGCGGCCGCGATTATGTAATTCACTGCGGCCACGTGCTTTACCTGCTGTGCGAAGGTGCGTACGCCCTTGAACTCACCGTTCGTGGGGGCGAAGGAGTATTTGTCTTCCGGCATGGCCTCGGCGGCGGGAACAAACTCGCTCTCCACGCCCGCGATATAGTGATCCAGAGCTTGGCCAGGGGTTTTGGCTTCAGCCGGCTTCGCCGCCTGGGCCAGGGCAACACTGCTACCTGCCATCAGAAACAGAGATACGACCAGACACTTCATCTTCTTCATTTTCATTAGGATTCTCCTTAAAGTACAGCCGGGTTGTGATTGCAAATTGGGATCCTGACTAATCCCGCACCACCGCAGGGGCTAATTCCAGCTCCTTCGACGTGAGACGGTGGCCGGGCACGGTGAACAGTCCCGCCAGCAGGGCGACGGCAGAAACGAGGAGCGCGGTGGGAATCCCTACCTTGGTTGCTAGTGCTCCCCAAGTCACGCTACCCAAAGCCATCCCTCCCTGCAACACCAGCAGATACATGGACAGTGCCCGCGCTCGCATCCACGAAGGCGACATGGTCTGGGCTGCCACGTTCAGGCAGGCCAGAATTCCGATCCACGCCGTCCCCCCGGCAAACAATACCAGACTCAGCCAGCCGAAGGTTTGCACCCGTCCGGCGGCAAAGGTCACAGCCGCAAACAGGAGGATAGCAAACACTACCAGTCCGTCCACTGACAAGCGGCTGCGCAGGCGAGGCAGCACAGCGGCGCCCGCCAGGGCGCCAAGCCCAAATGAACCCATCAGCAACCCGTAGCCGGTGGCGCCATGAGGGCGTGCCAGGATGGGGAGCAGAGCGGGCAGGGAACTGGCTGCCAGACTGAATGCTCCTGTCCGCACCAGGACCGAACGCACCAGGGGAGCGCCGCGCACATAGCGAAGCCCCGCCAGCATGGCGTCGCTCACTCGTCCCGTGTCCACGTGCTCGACGTGGGGACGATGCCATCGGTAGAGGAAAAAGATCACACCGAAGAAGGAAGCGGCGTTCAGCAGGAATGCAAATCCAGAGCCTGCGGCGGCGATGACCAGGCCCCCCAGCGCTGGACCCATGGCCCGAGCCACGTTGAAGCCCACGGAGTTCAAGGCCACGGCTGGCGCATGACACTCGGCGGAGACAACTTCGGGCGTGATGGCCTGCCACCCAGGATCGTTCATGACCGCGCCCAGTCCCAGCAGGAACGTAAATAAAAGCAGGATCCAGGGCGTGACGTATCCCAGCAAAGTGAAAATGCCGAGCAGGCCCGAGGCCATCACCATCCAGCCTTGCGTGATCAGCAGGAGGCGGCGCCGGTCCATCAGGTCGGCCAGCGCGCCCGCCGGCAGGATGACCAGAAATACTGGGACCGTCATGGCGGCCTGCACCAGGCTCACTTTCAGTGGCGACAGGGTGAGCTGAGTCATGAGCCAGCCCGCGCCCACGTTCTGCATCCAGGTGCCGGTGTAAGAGATCACGGCCGCCACCCACAGCGAGCGGAACAGGGGTTCGCCCAGCGGCGCCCATGCCGAGACCGCGCCTCTGGCTTGCATCGCCTGAGGTATCGATGTCTTCACCGCTTCCGCCATAGTCAGTTCGTCGGAACCTCTTCCACTACGTTGGGCAAGCCCGCTCCAAACGGCCATTCATGATGGCGCCATGCGCGGACCATGTAAATCGCAACTCCCACCACCAGGATCACAATCGCGTACCGGATTTCCTTCAAAGCGTTGTTGCGCTTGATCAGGATGTACAAGAATCCGAAACTCGCCAGCAAAGCCGGTAACGGATAGAACCACATGCGGAACGGACGCGGCATCTCGGGACGCCGGATGCGCAGCACTATCACCCCGATCGCCTGCACCAGAAACTGCAGCATGATGCGAATCACGACCAGGGCAGCGATCACGTCCGCCAGCTTCAGAAAGCAAAACAGCA
Source organism: Terriglobia bacterium (assembly GCA_041494805.1). Taxonomy (GTDB): domain Bacteria; phylum Acidobacteriota; class Terriglobia; order Terriglobales; family Acidobacteriaceae; genus JBGQBN01. The sequence goes on from JBGQBN010000046.1 coordinate 7,979, forward strand.
GCGCGACTCCGCCCAACGCCAGCAACGATACATTAGGAAACCGGTGCCGCGGATGCACCCGCGCAAACGCCCGGAAATAATTGCCGTCCAGAGCGGCGGCGTAGGGCACGCGCGAGTAACCCAGCATCAATGAGAATACCGAGGCGAATGCCGTCCACATCACCAGTCCGGTCACCAGATTGGCGGCCCACGACCCGTAGATCCTGTGCATGAAGGTGGAGACGACGTACAAACCGCTGTTGGATTGCCCCGGCTGGGTGATTTCCTGCCAGGGCAATACCCCCAGGATGCTGATGTTCATCACCACGTATAGACAGCCTACCAATAAGATGGATAGCAACAGCGCGCGAGGAATGGTCTTGCCAGGATTTTTTACTTCATCGCCAAGAAAACATACGTTGTAGTAGCCCCAGTAGTCGTAGGCGGCGATGAGCATGCCGGCGCTGAGCCTGGTAAAGAAGTCATCCGACAACCGGAATGCGCCCGGTGGAAAGCTGAAGGCACGGCCGGCATCGAAGTGCGTCAGCCCGGCAAAGATAATCCAGCCAATGGTTCCGATCACGCCCACCAGCAGAAGTTTCGACATCCAACCAATACTCGTGATCTTGCGGTACAGAAGCACCACCGCGACCACAACCATTCCGATGGCAACGAAGGTAGCCCCGGAGACCAGCCACTGCAATTGCAACGTTCCCAGCACGGGGAGTTGCAGCTCCCAGACGCGCGCAGCGTACTGATGTTCGAGTCCCGGCCAGAAGTAAGACGCATAACCCGCCAGCCCGATCGCGCCGGTTGCAACCGACATCGGCGCGCTGAACGAAAGTTGCCAGATGAAGAGAAACGAAATCAAGCGGCCGAGGCGTTTGGGTCCGTAAATCTCTCGCAGGTAGCGATACGACCCGCCCGAACCCGGCATCGCCGCGCCGAGCTCGGCCCACACCAGTCCGTCGCACATGGCAAAGAGGGCACCCAGAATCCAGCCCAGCATGGCTTGCGGCCCGCCCATCGCGCTGACCATCAGTCCGATGGTGATGAACGGCCCCACGCCGATCATGTCCAGCATGTTCAGCGCAGTCGCACTGCCCAGCCCAACCCCCCGAATCAAGGGCGGCGAAGTCTGATCGGTTTGGACTGAAGGCTGCATTCCCGCGCAAGAAAATGAAGGAGCCCACAAGAAAACTAGCGACCCACACCCGAAGCCTGACGGCCAACGACCAACGACCAACGACTACTTTCCTGCACTGAGCAGATTCACATACAGCCGAATCGCTCCCGGAACTCCTGCCGGTAGCTGGCGGAAGAACGCGTACCCGGTATAGATATAGGTCCCCTTGCCGTACTGTGCCCGCAGCAGCCCACCTTTCTGCGGCGGCTCGCCCGGATCATGAGATTCTAGAAGGGCCTTGAAGTTACTGTCCCACTGATCCATGAAATACAGGCCGCGTTCCTGCACCCATCCGTCAAAATCTCGCGCCGTAATCGGATTGGGATCATGAAAGATGCCATCCTGGGGAACCAGAATTTCGATAGGAGCTTCTTCCACCGAAACCCGGGTCCGGCTTAGCTGCGCTGGATAGGGAGTGAAGTGACCACTGTTGAAATCCGACACTCCGGCGTTGTACTGGACGATCAGCGTACCACCCGCTGAGACGTAATCGAGCAGCTTCTTATTGTTGGCGACGGCATCTTTCTGGGTGTCATAGGTGCGGATGCCAAGGACAATCGTGCCGTACCCACCCAGATCTTCGCTGGCCAGTTTTTCCGCCGGAATCAATGTAACCTGCATCCCGATCTGCTGCAGCGCGGTCGGGATATCATCTCCAGCCCCCATAATGTAGCCGACCTTAAGATCCTCAGGAACCTTCACGTCTACGATGCTCACACGTTGAGTGGCCGGTTGGTAATAGTAGAAAGTATCGAGATCCTCGCGAGTCACGACGGTGTAGCCTTCGCTGTATTTCGTTTCGTCGGAATCGAGGACGGCGCGAATCTCAGCCTTGCCTTCTTTCAAGCTGGCGGGGAACACTCTGAAACGGAAATCCTGTTTCTCGCCACGCTGATGGAATTCCACCGGCAAGGCTGATGGCTCGACTCGCCATTGGGGTGGAACTTGCAGGTGCAAGTTTCCCCTGCCTGGCGCAGAAAGGTTGTAGCTCACGCCCACCTTCACATCACAGCCTGGGTCGCCTTCCATTCGAATCACCTGCGTACCCGGTTCCAGCGTGACCGAGAATGCCGGGGCCACCGCTAGTGGCCGCTTCTGTCCGGCGCCCTTGTCGTCCGCGAAGGGGACGAGCAGCGGTGCTGATATCTGCGCTTCCCTCGGCCGCGCAGACTCGCTCCCCGCCGCGATCGAGTATCGAACCCTGACGTGGAACCGCAACGGGGGGAACGGTAGCGTCACATATTTTGGATCATCTATCGTGTTGATGCTGTCTTCTTCCGGGTTCGCGCGATGCCAGTAGGGTCGGGTGTACTCAACCCCTCGGGGTACTTCTAACTGCCAGTTGGCGGAGTAATCTTTACCCGGCTGAATCGTGGCCGTTTTGGCCTTCGGTCCTTCCGTAATCCAGTGATCGAACCCGTCGAGAAAAACATTCTCGATTCTTAACGCATGCTTCGAGTCGTTATGAAAGTCGACTATGGCCATAAACTTCTGCCCAGGAGACACAACGGTCAGAGCATTCTGTTCACCAGGCAGTCGTCCCTGCCCGGGTGGCGGCGCTACCCTCGCCTCCAAAGACACATTCATCGCAAAGTTGAGTGCGGCTTCCGCCTGGCGCTGTTTTTCATGTAAGTTGTTAAGCAGGTCGCGCCGTACGGATTCGCTGAGCTTGCTCTTCTCGACATGATCCACAAGTTCACGAAGGGACTCCACGACCACGAAAAGCGGATACGCGGCCCGGTTCCGGTCTGGCTGCGCATCGGTCGCTTCCTGAATCTGGTCCGCGATCCTCACCAGCGCCGGCCGGAGAAACGGTACTTCTTTCTCCTCTGCCCCTAATCGAGAAGCCAGTCCCGGCAAACTAGTGTCAATGCCTTCAAAGAAATCCTGCTCGTGTCCATCTTTGTCCGTGGTCGGCGGCAGCACCGACTCCACCAGCTTGTAATGGGTAAAGCGATCACCCGGTTCCACCGACCAGCCCCCTGCTCCTTGCGAGAGCTGGTGCCGCAAGCCCTCCATGGCAAACTGGATGTACGACATCCCCAATGCGGAATCCACCGTCCCGGTGTTCAGCCTGATCGTGTAGTTTTCAGCCGCGCAGGTGGCCGCCATGAACCCACAAACATTGCCCACGTACAGCTTCCTGGCCTGCCAGGGTAGAAGGCCTTCGGCAATCTGCTCTGGAAACCGCTTGGGATCGGCGGCAGCGCGAAACGCCTCACGGGTGAGAATGCTGGAAGCTTGGTGATGTCCGTGCCCATCGCGGTCTGTTCCCGAGAAACGCGCTACCAGCACATCGGGACGGAAAGTGCGCATCATGCGCACCATGTCCGCCAAAGCCACGTCATGACCTTGCCACTTCCTGAAAGCTTCGTCGGGATTCTTCGAAAAGCCGAAGTCCGCCACTCGGGTAAAACGCTGCTCTACTCCGTAGTAGCGGTCTGAAGCCGTCAGTTCCAGGGCGCGCAGAACCCCCAACACATCGAACAGATTGCTGCCCATCTTGTTCTGTCCACCCTCGCCGCGGTTCAGGGTCAATAACAAAATCGATGCCCCTTTGCCGCGGGACTCAAACGTGAGCATGCCGCCATCTTCGTCGTCGGGATGTGCCGTCGTCTGCATCAGTCGCGCAGTGCTGTGCAGCCGCAGCAACATCTGCTTCAGGCCGGCCGCGCCTGTATCTTGCGGCAGAGGGTCCGCCGGACTGACTGGTGTAGCCTGCGGTTGCGCTACCGCTGGCGCTACCAGCAGCAGCGACAGAAGGGTAGTCCAGATGAAGGACCGAAAGCAGCGGAGCTGTACCCGCTCCCGCCGAATCCTATGGCCGATGTTTTTCATGCATATGGGATGGCTTTTCTCGCGGATGGGAGGCAAGTTTTTTCCTGTTGTAGGTTCTTCCTGATATGGACTGCCTGGGGAACCAAAGAGTTAGCGCGCCCCTTCCCTCATCCTACCCGATTCACTGACCCGGCGGAGTGCCTGACGGCGGGATGGCCTTCTGGCAGTTGCTGGAGGCGGTGAGGACCCGGTCAAACCTGGGGTCACTCCGCAGCTTGGCGAGAAAAGGGTCTGACAGAAGAGCGGAATGAGCGCAATAGTTCTGCTCCACCGCAGTGTTAAGCATGTGGAGTGCAGCGTCCTTCTTGCCACAGTAAGCCAGAATAGCCCCCTGGTAATACCAGGTTTCGGGATCGGCCTCCGTCGGCAGAGTGGTTTCCGCCTCTTTGGCGATTCGGTCCAGTTCCGAGGCTGGCCGGATCTGCAGGCAAGCTTCCAGCAGATCACGATGGTAGCGAGGAGTGGTGGGCATGGCCTTTACCGCCTCCCGCGCTTCCGCCACCTTACCTGCACGCAGAAGGATGGAGGGAGTGGCATAGTTGGCCCATTCCGAGCCCGCGTCCAGACGAACATAGTCCATCGCTCGATCGGTTCTGCCCAGATAGGTAAAGGCCCAGGCGCAGGAGCGGAACTGATAGTTCCCGGGATCGATAGCCAGCGCCGTGTCACACTCGCGCGTGGACTGCTCCAACATCCCGGCGTAGCGAAGAACGTACGATAGTGTGAAATGAGTGACCGCGCTCTCCGGACGGCGTCTAACCAGGGCCATTGCTTCCTCATACGCTTTTCCCAGCTCACCTCGTTCCACGCGGTTGGTGATCAGCTGGCCAGCCGAGAGGATCCGATTGGGGTCGAGCGCCAGGGCGCGCTCGTAGCACGTATTAGAGCGCTGGAACATCTGCTCCCCGCCATTCGAGTAGTTCGCGTCGTAGTAACAACGGATACCGAGTTCTTCCCAGGCCGGTGCATAGGTCGGGTCCACTCCCACGACGTGCTCCAGCACCGCAATAGCATCCTTGTTCGGGCCGGCATCGTGGGGCAAGGCGAGGCTGTGGAGGTAGAGATCGTAGGCCTCCTGATTCTTTGGACGGGTGCCAGTATCGAGGAAGCCGCCCGCCGCCCCCAGAATCGGCAGCAAGCCTTGCTTGACCTGGGTCGCCATCTCCGACTGCAAGGCGATGAAGTCCTGGGTAGCCGCGGTCAGGTTGGCGTGCCACAGGACCCGGTTGCTGTTCACGTCCACCGCTTCCAGCGTGATCAGGAGATGCTCTCCCTGCCGCAGAAAGGTTCCGGTCAGCACGTTAGCCACGTGCAGATCGTGGCCCACCTGCTGCGGATCCAGGTCGGGGCTCACATATTTTCGCGTAATGGAAGATGGACGAACGTCTAGGGAACGGGTGTAGGTAAGCGTGTTGGAGACTTCATCGGCCAGCGCAAAACGCAGGTAATCGACGCTGAAATCGCCGTTCATGTTCTGCAGGGGGAGCACGGCGATGGTGTTCTTGGCCGCGCCGCCCGCCGCCCCACCACGATGCTTGAACCACCACGTTCCCACCGCTGCCAATACGGCGATCAGCAGGGCGGTAACGCCTATGAGGAGATAACTTTGCGGTTTGCTCGAGGTCTGAAACGTGTCCGTCACGATGCGGTACGGCATGGCTGAGCGCCGCCCGGTCTTGGTCAACCCACTTTCACTTTCTTTCTTCAGCTGCTGGAGATCAACCCTCATGGCCTCGGCGTTCTGGTAGCGCTTGCCACGATCCTTCTCCATCGCTCTCCCGATGATGCCTTCCAGTTCGACGGGCAGAGCGGGATTCTCTTTGAGCGGAGATACCGGTTTCTGGTGCAGGATGGCGTCCAGCGTGGTCACCACATTGTTGCCGGTAAAGGGCTTTTTCCCGGTGGCCATTTCGTAGAGCACAACGCCGAAGGAAAAGAGATCAGTGCGCGGATCAAGTTCGTCGCTGCGCGCTTGCTCGGGAGACATGTAGACGGCCGTCCCCGGAATCACGCCCACCGCCGTCAATGAGTCCTCGACCGGAGTTTCTTCGCTGGTCGCCAGACGCTCATCGCGCATCAGCTTGGCCAGTCCGAAATCGAGGACCTTGGTCTGCCCGCCTTTGGTCAGGAAGATGTTGGCCGGCTTGATGTCGCGATGAAGGATGCCCTTGGCGTGTGAAGCCCCCAACGCTTCGGCGACCTGGATGGCGATGTCGAGAAGCTGGTCCAGTTGCAGGGGTTTGCCCCGGATCAGCTGTTTCAAGCTTTCCCCCTCCAGCTTTTCCATGACAATGAAGGGGTGACCGTTGTGGTCTTCGACTTCGTGGATGGTGCAGATGTTGGGATGGTTCAAGAGCGAGGCGGCACGAGCTTCGCGCTCGAAGCGCTCCAGGGCCTTGGTGTCGCCGGTCAGAGTCTCGGGCAGAAACTTCACCGCAACGTGACGGCCCAGGCGGATGTCCTCGGCCTCGTAGACCACTCCCATGCCGCCGCCACCGAGCTTTCCCAGAATGCGATAGTGGGAGATCGTCTGCCCGATCATCGTCTGGCCGGTCGTTGTCTGGGCGCTCATGCGGAAGCCTTGCCCCTGTGGCGGCTATGTTAGGCCGAGGGTAAGGTCAGGTCAACTCCCACGGGACAGCTATAGAAAGGGCGGGAAAACTGAAGCCTAGGTACCTCCCCCTCAGCGATGCCTGGGGGCACTCACCGATACAGGGGCAATCGCATCCGATCGGCTCAGTATTTCACCGACCAGTTGATTGCGACAGTCGCGATCAATCAAATGTTCCATCGCCAGTCTCATCACCGAGATCGCAAATTTCTTCTCATTCCATGTGGCAAGATAAATCGCGTCGATCTTGCGATCTTCATCCTCCACGTAGCGCTCGTTTTCCTCCCCCAATACAAGGGTCAATGGGAATCCCATTCCCGAGTCTTCGTCCATCTCGAAATTCTCGGTAACCACGCGGAGAGCAGTGTGATATATCGCCTCGGGTCTGCCAGCGGGGACACTAAGATGATGCGGATTGACAATGGAAACTTGCGCGTGCAAGCCAACGCTGCTCAACAGTAAGACGACACTCGCCCAAAGAAGGTGCCTCATGCGCTTTCCCCGTTCCCGGAAACTTGCCGAATCCGGCCTAATTTTGCGGATCAAACCTGCGCCAGATGTACAAGCCAGTAGACTTACTACGCGGAGAATAGTTAGCGCCCGAAAAGCCGACTCGAAGAGTTTCCGCTAGGAGCTAGAAGCGTCTCACCCCAAATAAAACGCCGCCGACGAGCCCACCCACTCCATGTTCTTGTTGTGGTCCACGCCCATCATCAACCCGCGCCCCATGCGGATGATGGTCATCACCGGCAGCAGCTCTTCCAACCAGATGTACATGACGCGCACCTCAGCCTTAGTGCCGCCGAACGGCGTTTCAATCACCGGCTCGAAGTTCATGCGCTCCTGCAGGATGTATTGAGACTGCTTGTTTTTGGGGATGGCCGCCAGGTCTTCTTTGCTGGGATTCATAATTACGCCCAGTCCGGCAAAAGAAAACAAGGGCTTAATCACGTAGTTCTCGAGGTCGTCCGGCACTCGTTCCACTCGGTCGAGGAACCACGTCTTGGGCACGCATTCGTGGTGCAGGAAGGGCAGGGAAAACTTGCTCATGCGAAAGAACCAGTTGGGATGCCCTGCCCACTCCACCTCCATGTCATCGGCGAAGCGGAAGGCCAGCTTCAGATTGTTTCGCACCAGTTCGTCCACAATGGCCCGGTTATAAATGCGGCGTATGGGAATGCGCTGGCCCCCGCTTTCGTAGAACAGGAAGCTCCCGACTTTCTTAATGTCGGTAATCGAAACCGTCTTGATGCCCAGCAGTCTCTCGGTCAACAGAAAGTCCGGCAGGGTCTTCTGATGCAACGGGTCAATCTCCATCAGGATGACATTCTGCGGATTCTGATCGCCCACGATGGCGCGCCGCAGCAGCTGCTTGTAACCATCCCAATCCAGGCCGCCCAGCAGATATTTCAAGTTCCCATCCAGGCCATAAACTTCCATGTACAACTGCGACAGCATTGCCTGGTAGGCATATAAAGAAGGGAAACCCTGCAGTTCGACCAGCTTGGGTTGGAGAGCGCCCGCAGCGTCCCGCACCAATCCGAAGTCCACCTGGACAAACATGGGATGCGGCGTTTCCCGGGGCGCGTTGAACTCAGGCGGAATAGCCTCGAACGAGGCCTTGCGGTACTCGATGCCGTTGAGTTGTTGGACCAGTTCTTTGCCATACTGCGACATCTGGTCCAGCAGAGGCTTGGGGAAAAAGCACGGCGTCTCGGAAAGCCGGAATTGAACCGGCGTGCCGCAGCGTTCCTCCATGAGCTTCAGGAAACGCTGGTACTTCTCCGGCGTGAAGTTCGAGTTAAACTGCTGTCGCAGGCTTGGAATCATCTGTAGCGCCGGCGTCCGGCCGGCTTTCAGGAGGGCGTCTCGCCCGCCTCATGCTTCCAGCAAAAACTGCCCCTGTCGCATGATCTGTTCGCCATCCACCCAGATGTCAAAATTCCTTCCCACTACGTCAATGTGGGTGGAGGAGTACCACTGGGCTCCGGTGTGCTCGCCGTAGGGGTTGCCGAAAGCGATGTGCACGCCGGGATACTTCTCGTCCTGCAGGATCTGTCCGATCACATCTTTCAGTTCGATGTTGGTGCCGATGGCAAACTCGCCCACTTGGTCGCTGTTTTCATCGGTGTGGGTGTAGCGCCAGAAATCGTCTTCCAGTTCACGGTTGGCGGAATGGGCTTCGGTCAAGCGGTTAGCTTTCACCTGAATCGTTAACGGATTCTCCCGCAGGCTGCCAAACTTGGCGCACAGCCAGTCGCCCACGACTCCATCAATGACGAAAGTTCCGTTAACCTCACCCGGGGAAGTGAATACCTCTCCGCCCGGCAGGTTGCCCCACTTGTCCGGACTGATGATTCCGCTGGTCTTCAGCCACCGGTAATTCGGATTCAGCTCCGCAACCAAGTCCGTCCCCGCAGGCGTTTTCGCCAGGATCTGTCTGGCCTGCCGTACTTTTTCGATGACCAGCGTGCTGATGCGATCTACTTTCGAAAAATCCGCCCGCATTCCCTCCAGCATGATCTGGCGATTGATATTGACCATGTGGGCATGGCGAATCTTGTGCCGATTCACCACGTCGGTCATCTGCATCCGCGAGCGCAGTTCATTGGTCTGGGCCTGCACGGCGAAGATGCTGACCTGGCTGGTCTGGAGATCGTCAACAATTTCCTGCGGCAGATCAGTCAGCGGCCGGGGCGCCAGGTCCTCCAGCACCCAGGTACGGTAGGGGGCTCCCACCTTTTCCAGTTCATGGATCAGGCTGGCAGCGATTTCCTTGGTTGCCTCGTCGGTAATGACCGTGACTCTCTCGCTGGGCTGCACGCGCAAGCAGACGTTGACCGCATTGCGGGCGCCGGGAGTAAGTTCTGGATCAAAAGGAAATTTTCTTAGATCGGGCGGGGTGCCCCACCCTTGTCGCGTCTTTTGCGACAGGGTGGGGTTTTGCGTCGCGTCAACCGAATTTGTCATCACCCTACTTTTCTAGCAGAAGCGGGGGCTGCGGTCTCAGCCAGGCCCACTTCCGTCTCTTCGATGATGTAGTCGACTACCTTCTTCAGGTCGCCGGTCTCCCGGAACACGCGCAACTGGCGGTCCGCGCCCGTGCCCATTTCCAGGATGTTATGAATGTAATTCAGTTCCTCGCGGGAGTCGAGTTCGTCCACCACGTCGTCCACGAACTCCAGATACTCCAGGACCAGCTCGCGTGCCGGAACTTCTTTCTGTTTGCCGAAGTCAACCAGCTTTCCGTCCAGGCCGTAACGCGCCGCCCGCCACTTGTTCTCCATGATCAGAGCACGGCGGTACAGACGGAAACCCTGGTTGGCCGAGTACAGCTTGTACAACTTGGCGATGGTAGCCTGGATCAGCGCGGCCAGCGCAATCGTCTCATCCACCCGCATGGGGATGTCGCACACCCGGAATTCCAGGGTGTTGAAGAACGGATGCGGCCGAATGTCCCACCAGATCTTCTTTGCGTTATCAATGCAGTTGGTCTTGATCAGCAGCTTGATGAAATTTTCGTACTCGCCCCAACTGGGGAAATAGTCCGGAATGTTGGTGCGAGGAAACTTGTCGAACACTTTGCAACGATATGATTTCAATCCCGTGTCCATCCCCAGCCAGAAGGGCGAATTGGTGGAGAGCGCCAAGATGTGGGGCAGAAAATAGCGGGCGTGATTCATCAGGTGGATGGCGGTTTCACGGTCTTCCACCCCGATGTGTACATGCAAACCGAAAATCAGATTGGCCCGTGCCACCAGTTGCATGTCCTCAACAATGTTCTGGTAGCGCTCGTCCGGAGTGATTTCCTGCATCCGCCAGTCGGCAAAGGGATGGGTTGCGGCCGAAGCCAGGCGCAGCCCGTTTTCCCGGGCCAGCGTCACCATGTCGCGGCGTAGCTTCCGGACCTCGTCCTTGGCCTCTTTAATATTGCTGCACACCGAGGTTCCGACTTCCACCACCGACTGGTGCATCTCGGCCTTCACCCGCTCCTGCAGGAGCAGTTTGCCCTTCTCGATCATTTCGGCATGGATATGCGAGCGCAGATCACGTGTGACTGGATCAACGGTCTGGTACTCCTCTTCGATCCCGATGGTAAAGGTTGGTTTGGTCACAAGCGTTCCACGAATGGGGACGGGTCGGGTGCCCCACCCTTGTCGCGTCTTTTGCGACAGGGTGGGCAACAGTATAACAATCGAAGCGTTCCTAGGCCCGAGCTTTCTTCCGTACCGCCGGCTTTGCAGGTGCAATTTCCGCCAATTTCGGCCCCGCAAGAAACGAAGCCCAGCGTAGTTCCTGCGCCGGGTTCTCGTCGCTAAGCGCCTTTTTCACAGCCAGTTCCGCCACGGCGTTCACCACCCACTCGAAGTTCGCCTGGCCCACCGAAGTGATCTCCGCGTCCGGCGCCGGGTTCATGAAATCGATGGCGTAGGGAATCCCGTCCTCGACCGCAAACTCCACCGTATTCAGGTCGTAACCCAGGGCACGGCACAGAGTCAGTGCGTCCTTCTCCACCCGGGCAAGCAATTTGGGGTCGGTGGGAGGTGGATTCTTCACATAGCGCTCGTGGTGCGGCGCCTTCGGGTCGTAATGCATGATGTGGACCTTCTCCTGTCCCACTACATAGCAGCGGAAGTATTCCTTGAACTCGACTCCGTGCTGCAGGGTCATGCACAGGTCGCCGGTCTGGTTGTAATGGTGGAAGAACTCCTCCGGCGAATGGACCTTGTACACATGCTTCCATCCGCCGCCTGAGTAGGGTTTGAGGAAGGCAGGGAAGCCGACATACTCGAAAATCTCCTCCCAGTTCAGCGGGAACATCAGGTTGCGCATGGACTGGTCGGTCGTGCCCTCGGGATGCTTGTTATGGGGAAGGATGACGGTAGGCGGAATGGCCACGCCCAGCTTGGTGGCCAGCGCGTAGTTGAAAAACTTGTCGTCGGCCGTCCACCAGAACGGATTGTTGATGACGATCGTCCCGGTCAGGGCCGCGTTCTTCAAATACGCCCGGTAGAACGGGATGTCCTGCGAGATACGGTCAATGATGACGCGGTACCCGCTGGGGTCGGCCATCTTGACCCCGCCCAATTTCACGAACTCGGCGGTCACGCCATCGACCTTCAGGTTGTTGATCTTCTCCACGACTGCCGGCGGAAATGTATTCTCCATCCCAAAAATAATCCCGATCTTCTTATTCATAAGCCCACCCTCCCCGTTCGGGCCAACGACCAACGACCAACGACGAACGACCAACGACTAGAAGTACTTCCCCGCCATCCTCTGCCACAACGGCCAGTCATGCGTGGAGTTGTCGCCCCAAACATCCAGCCAATGCGGAACGGCCTTGTTGTTCAGCAGATTCGACAGCTTCACATTCTGATCCAGACACATATCCCAATCCGCCGAGCCCAAGACAATCTTCATCTGCCGGTACCGGCTCAGGAACCAATCATCGTTCATATTGGGCAGAAAATCCGGCGGACAATTGAAATAGCAATCATCATCATAATAGCCGTCCAGGAACTGATGGATCTCATATGCCCCGCTCATGCTCACGCAATGTGTGACCACGTCGGGATGCTTGAGCGAAAAATTCACCGCGTGATAGCCACCAAAGCTGCAGCCGGTCACGGACAGCTGCGATGACTGGTTCTTCCAGCGAAGGAAGGGAAGCAGCTCGTGCAGGATGTAGCGTTCGTACTGCAAATGCCGCAGCACCCGCAGCCGAGGATGCACGCCCTTGTTGTACCAGCTCTCGCTGTCGATACCGTCGGGACAAAACACCTGCAACTCGCCCCGGTCAATCTTCGGTGCCAAGGCCGAGATCATCCCCCGGTCCTCATATTCAAAGAACTTGCCCATGGAAGTAGGGAACACCAGCAGCGGCATGCCGCCGTGACCGAAGACCAGCGCTTCCATGTCGCGGTGGAGCTCGATGCTGTAGGCTTTGTGGAATTCGCGGTTCATGTAGAACGCACCCAGGTCTGCTAACCCAGACTCGCTAACCCAGGGCCGGAGTATCTTACTCGACCCTGACGAATTTTTCGATTGCTCGGCCTGGCGAAGCGTTTGCGTTATCCTTGCAACGCTCTCCATGATCAGCCTTACCGAAGACGATATCCGCCAGCGGCTCAAACCCGCCGCCGTCATCGCTGCCATCGAAACCGCCTTCCGCGATCGCTATTCCAGCACCGTGATGCCGACGCGCACCCACATGAATCTCACAGGTGGCATTTTCCTAGTCATGCCCTGCTACGACCGCGCCGGAAACGCTCTGGGAATGAAGTTAGTAATGGTGCAAGACAACCCGGCCCACCCCGAAGACCGCATCCAGGCCACCTACCTGCTGCTCGATCCAGAAACCGGCCGTCCCCGGCTGATGATGCCGGCGAACCACCTCACCGACCTGCGCACCGCGGCGACATCAGCGGTCGCCACAAAATTTCTCGCCCGCGAGGATGCGAAGACCTTAGCGGTGTTTGGCACCGGCCGCCAGGCACGAGCGCATCTCCATGTCGTACCGCTAGTGCGCCGGTTTGAGCGCGCCCTGGTGTGCGGAAAGGACTCCGGCTTAGCCGATGCATTCGCGCGCGAGATGTCCGCAGAACTGCGCCTGCCCGTAGAGGCCGCTGACTCTCGAACCTGCGCCGCCGAGTCCGACGTAATCTGCACTTGCACCACGTCGCAGACGCCGCTCTTCGACGGCAACCTGCTCCGTCCCGGCACCCACCTGAACCTGGTGGGCGCGTTTCAACCCCACACCCGCGAGGTAGATTCCGCCACGGTGCAGCGCGCCCGAGTTGTCGTGGACACCTACGACGCCGCCCTAGCCGAAGCCGGCGACTTGCTGATCCCCATGCGTGAGGGAAGGATTGGGCGCGATCACCTGGTAGCGGACCTGCATGAACTGGTCAGCGGAAAGAAAGCCGGACGCACCAGCCCGGCCGACATCACGCTCTTCAAAAGTGTGGGCTGCGCGCTGGAGGACCTGGTTACTGCAGAGCTGGCCGTAGAGACGTAGCTTGCTACGTCTACTTGCTACGTCTCTGCTCGTAATCTAATTACAATCAACCCATGCGTGCCATGGTCTTCCAGAAGCCCGGTCCGGTCGAGCAGTCACCCCTAAAACTCGAGGAGGTAACCTTGCCTCTTCCGCGCCAAGGCGAAGTCCGCGTACAAGTCCGCTGCTGCGGACTCTGTCACACCGACCTGCACACCGTCGAAGGCGATCTGCCATTGCCCAGGCTCCCGTTGATTCCCGGCCACCAGATTGTGGGAATCGTGGATGCCCTCGGCCCCGGCGTTCGCACCCTAAAAGAAGGAGACCGCGTCGGCATTCCCTGGCTGCACTCGACCTGCGGCCAGTGCGACTACTGCCGCCGAGGCCTGGAGAATCTCTGCAACACCGCCCAGTTCACCGGATACCACGTCGACGGCGGCTACGCCGAGCACGCCGTCGTGCCCGAGGACTATGCCTACCCGATTCCTCGCATCTTCTCCGACCAGAACGCAGCCCCGCTGCTATGCGCCGGGATCATCGGCTACCGTTCCTACCGTCTAAGCGGCGCACACCCCGGCGACCGCCTCGGACTCTACGGCTTCGGAGCCTCCGCCCACCTGGTCCTGCAATTCGCCCGGCACCTGGGATGCGAGGTCTACGTCTTCACCCGCGCGCAGTCCCACCGAGATCTCGCTACCCAACTCGGCGCCGCCTGGACCGGCTCCGCCGAAGACACACCTCCCCACCAGCTCGATGCCGCCATCATCTTCGCTCCCGCCGGATCCCTGGTCCCGCACGCGCTGCGCTCCCTACGCAAAGGAGGCACGCTAGCCCTGGCCGGCATCACCATGACCCCCATCCCCCAACTCGACTACGCCTCCCTCTACCAGGAGCGCGTAATCCGCAGCGTAGCCAACAGCACCCGCCAAGACGCCCAAGAATTCCTAGACCTGGCCGCCGCCGTCCCCCTAAAAACCGAGATTCAAGTCTTCCCCCTCGAAGAAGCCAACCAAGCCCTCCAATCCCTAAAGAGGAGTGAAATCAAAGCCGCTGCAGTCCTGCAAATCACGGCCTGACGACCAACGACCGGAGCCTGAAAACCGCTCATTCTTGTCAAGCCCTTTTCGCCTCTGCTTTCTCCGATCTCCTTCATTCCATTCAGAAAATAAAAACCATTATGTACTTGACTTAGGATGTGTATTCTGGCATACTTTGGGGTATGGAAAACCAGACGAAACAGATTCTCCTGAGGCTGGTAAACGACATAGAAGATTTACGAGCGACTGTGGGTGCGCTAGTTGCCGCCGCATCTCGTCAGATAAGCATCGCTGACGCACAAGACGCCAAGAGCCTAGCCAAGCAATCCCAGCAACAACGCTACGACGAACTGAGGAAAGAAATCGAGGCACTGTGAATCTCCTAAAAGTCACCCAAACATTCAAGACTGAGGATGCAGCGCTGGACTACCTAATCCGCCAACGCTGGCCTAAGGGCGTTCGCTGTTTGGCTTGCGATCACGACAAGGTGTATCGGATAGCTACGCGGGGCAAAACGGGCAAGCCGTGTCGCCTGTTTGAGTGCGCCGATTGTCGTCTGCATTTCAGCGCCACGACAGGCACCTTGTTCCACGATTCCCACCTACCCTTGCAAAAGTGGTTCATAGCGATGGCGCTTATGGGGGAGGCCAAGAAGGGCATCTCCGCGAATCAGATTGCCCGACACCTCGGCGTCCAGTACAAGACGGCGTGGCATTTGTGTCACAGAATCCGGAAGGCCATGCAGGAACTGAACGCTGCGCCACTGGGCGGTCAAGGCCAGATCGTAGAGATTGACGAAACCTTTATCGGCGGTCGTAAGCTACGCAAGGGCGTCAAAGCCGGTAAGGACGCCAAGATCGCAGTGTTGGGCATTGCCGAGCGCGGTGGTCGCGTTCATTTGCAGACGATACCTAACACGCAGGCTGCCGTCATTCGTCCTATCCTTGAGAACCGGCTGAGTCCGGAGACCAAGAAAATCATTACTGATTCGCACCCGACCTACTCTTGGTTGTTGGATTCGGAAAAGCATCAAGTCACAAACCACCGCAAAGAGCTTGAGGAAAAGGGTGAACTGTCCGCCAAGACGATTGAAGGCGCGTTCTCACTGTTCAAACGCGGCGTGATCGGCTCCTACCACAAGCTCAGCAAAGACCACCTGGACAGCTACCTGCAAGAGTTCTGCTGGCGGTACAATCGCCGTCACATGCAGCCTTGGATGTTTGAAACGTTGCTGCGGGAGCTAGTGACCAAGAAACCCCTCACATATAAGACGCTGACGCGGGAGACATTTTAGCTCTCTTTCCGTTGCCAACCGGGGTGAACTTCTTTCACCTTACCGCGCTTCTCTAGATAACGAAGTGACCAAGAGATAGACCCTTCTTGGCGTCCCGTTCCGGCCACTAGTTCCGCCATCAAATACGGAACCTCTATGTTTTTATTGTAGGAAGGAACGCCCCCCGACCAATGATCGAGCTTATATTTTGGCACCTTCAAGATTGCCCAAACAGGCCCATCCAAACGTCTATGTAAAAGGTCGTATAGGAACAAGAGGAACCCCGCCAACAAAACGCCGCCAGCAGAAACGAGTACCCAATAGACCCAAGTAGGAAAGGAGCTGCGCACGCTCCGTATTCTACGCCGCCGATCTCTTCCGCTTCTTGGCCTTCCGCCTAACCTTAACCTCCGCCTTCGGTAAGGGCGGAGTGGCCAGCATCGTGCGTAAGAGGGTATCGAACTTGTTCTTGTTTACGGTGAGGTCTTGGGCCATAGTCTAGTTTACCAAAGGAGGTTTTTGGTATGCCTCAGACAGAGTACAAAGTCGTTCAATCCGCCAACGTTGCGCAACTAAGCGGGGAACTGGCGGGCCTAGCTAAGGACCGGTGGAAACCCATACTCCTATCAACAACGGCGGGCGGTCCTAACAATAGCGTAATAACCACCATAGTCCTAGAACATCGGGCCGGAGTCTGACCCGAAGACCCGCTTTTCAAGTTCGCCCGTAGCTTGATAGTGACGAGCCAAATCCCCCGCCCGAACCAGAGCGGCCCGCTTCGCTTCTGAGTGCCCTTTCAGCTTACGAACGGCTTTGAAGATTTCGTTTAGCAATCGGTCGTTCATTTTTATCCCTTTCCTAAGTCAAACACATAAGCATTAAAATAAATATTGTCTTTTGATGATGTCTTTTTGTGTTTGACGGGACGAAATACTTTCAGAAATGATGAAACTATCAGGGTGAGCAAATGGGAAACCAGCCAGGGGATTCAGCCGCGCCGTCCGACGTAGACGATCAACCAACCACAACCAAACGCCACAACCCGGTGCGGACAGGAGAGATTGCCGAAGCTGCTTTTCTGCACAAAGTGATCAACCTGGGCTTCGGAGTCGCCAAGCCCTGGGGCAACAGCGAGCGCTACGACTTCATCCTGGACAACGGCCAGCGCCTGTGGCGCGTGCAACTCAAATGCAGCGAAGTCCTGCGCCCCTTCGGCGGCTATGACATTCAGCCTATGTACGGCGTCTACGGAAAAAGCAGGAGAGTTTACACCGCCGACGATATCGACGTCCTAATAGCCTACATCACTCCGGTTGACGCCTGGTATGTGCTCCCCATCGAGTTGATCTATGGGCGCAAGAGCCTCCGTTTCTACCCCACCGGAGGATGCAAACGCCCCCGCTTCGAGCATTACCGCGAAGCCTGGCACCTACTCCGCCCCGAACCCGAATTCATGTTCGACATCCAAGCCTGCGCCGACCCGCTTTTCTCTCACATTTGTCATTCCGACCCGTTCGTAGCCGCGGAACGCGGCGAGAACGAGGGAGGAATCTGCTTTCCTCAACCTCTCCACAACCGCCACATCACATTGTGACGCGTGACCTTGCGCTCACCCTCTCCAGAAGTCATTGTCATTCCGAACCAGCTTCCAGCCCGCCAGAGCCTGCCCCGAGCGAAGCCGAAGGGAATCCGCTCTATGCCGCGCGATAAGCGCTATCACGTCTACATCATGGCCAGCAAAGGCCGCGTCCTCTACGTCGGCGTGACCGGCTTCCTCATGACCCGCGTGCAGCAACACAAAGCCGGAGAAACCGAAAGCTTCACCCAGAAATACCACGTAAATCGTCTGGTCTATTACGAGACGTTCCGGTACGTGAACAACGCCATAGCTCGCGAGACCGAGATCAAGAAGTGGCGCCGAGAAAAGAAGATTGCGCTGATCGAAGCCGACAACCCAATCTGGGAAGACCTTTCCTCCGGTTGGGGTCAACCTGTGCGCATGAAAACAGCAGATTCCTCACCCGGCTAAAAGCCGGGTTCGGAATGACAAAGGGTTAGAGTAGGACTCGTGACACTCGCTTCTAACCCCCCGCTGTAATGCCCCACGTTGCCATTCCGCACCCCCACAACGCTTGTCATTCCGAACCCGTTTTTTGGGTGAGGAATCCGCTTCTTGCTGCGGTGGCTACAGATTCAGCCCAACCCCAAAACACGATCGACATCGAAGCGTGCGCCGACCCGGCTTATGACTCCGTCCACGAGGGTTTTTGGTTGCCGGAAGCACCGTGGGAGGGTACGGCTTCAGGAGTGCAGTAAGGCTTCTCACACCTTGAACGCCGGATGCCTGGCGGCGATCCATTGTTCGACCATGGCAACGAATTCTGTTGCCTTGCGCACAATCTCTTGAGCTTCCGTTTCGGTAGCGACAAAGGCATCGTCATAATCAATAACGTTCCGCTTGCGCCGGCACCGGTCAAAGTAATCGGCATACGGGTCCGCAGCCTTGCCAACGGCCAATTTACAGCTCTCAAAAGAAATCTTGTGATGCCCGGCGCCGGTGGTTATGCGATATCCGGCGCATGCGATGGCCATCTTCGCAGTTTGCAACGCTGCATTGTAGGCAGTCGCGAAACGCCGGTCTGCGGATACGCCCTTGATGGACGCGTCCGCCAGGTCGCGAGCAATCAGTGTCCGGATGCCGCCTAATTCCTTTTTCGAAGTCTTATGCGGCTTGACTTCGTTAGCGGCCAGTAATCGCTGCCAGGTCACTCTGTTCGCCTTTCACGAATTGAACCCCGCGTTTCAGAACCGAGGTCAGAAAATGCTCTCCTCGGGCCGCCTTCTTGCGGAATTCATCCACTGAATAGTTTGTGACATTGATTTCCCGGCCCAGACGCTTCTCGGTCTTGCGGAGAGCAGGAGAGAGTTCCGCCACGCCCACGTTTCCGATGACCATGAGGTCCACATCACTGGTGGCGCGTTCTTCGCTTCGGGCAACCGAGCCGTACACGAAGGCACACGCGACCTTGTCGCCAAAAGGCCGGAGAGCAATTCTTAAAGTGGGAATCAGTCCGGCAGTCTTTTCAAATAGGCGCCGCAAATCCCGGAACACTGGGGACCGCGTCTCTGCCTTGAAATACACTCTTCGCCCATCGCGGCGCTGCTCCAAGATGCCGCCGTCCACCAAAGCAACCAGCTCCCGTTGCAGGCTGGATGGCCGGGTATGAAGAAAATCGGCCAGTTCCGAAAGGTACCACCACTTCTCCGGGCGGGTGAGAGTCGCCGTGAGGACTCCCTGGCGCAATCCGGGGAATAGGGTATCCAGCAAAGGCATGTTACGCATATTGCGTATATTATTACGCAATATGCGTATGTAATGCAAGTGTCTCCCCCTTCACCCGTGCCGTAAGGCCTTACCCCGGCAGCCTCGCCGACGTGAAGAACCTCGTTGCGCGAGTACCTTCTCTGAGGTACAATTTGAGCCTTCCCCAAAGTCCTTCTTCGACTCCTCAGAGGAGATTTCTCTATGCTAGAGGCCATCATTGGCAAGTGGCTCGCGGGAAGACTATTAAACTGCGCTTGGGATCAGGTCAAGGCGGCAAGTCACCAGCCAGAGCTTCTCAATGCATTTGAGGCCGCGTGCGGAAAGGGCGCTCAGGAGAGTCCTATTTTGTTCTCGGATTATACGGCCTCTGCCCTTAACATCTCTGCAACCCAGGGTGAAAACCTGGCTACTCGCCTTCAAGAATCCTTCGGAACGGCGAGTTTTCCAACGCCAGAAGCCCTCGCTGAACTATTGGTGCAATCGTGGCGTCTTCGCAAGGAAGCATTGAAGCCTGAAGAGGCAGCCCCGTTGTTCCAGGAGACCGAGAACATCGTACGACCATTCCTGCAACGTTTGGCCGATTTATTCTTTCGAGAGTTGGCCTTAGTAGAGTCACTGCGTAGTCCATTCGTCATATCGGCGCTCCAGCGGATATCGGCTGACTCCGCAGAGCTTGTAGCTCAGCAACGTCTTGCCGAGACAAACGAAGAACTTAGACAAGCAACGGACATAATCCCTGAGCCGATCAAGGTCCTTCTGGATGAGGCAAGAGGACTTGCAGACGAAGGACACTATACGGCTGCCAGAGCCAAATGTCAGCAGGCTCTACATGCTGCACAGGAACAACGTCACCCGCTTGCCGAAATTAAGGCCAAAATAGGTATTGCATCCACATTCCGCAAAGATGACCCTGACACCGCTCGACCCCTTTACCGCGAGTGCCTCGAACAGTTACGTACCACCCACTCCGAACGGCTGCGTGAGGAAGTTCTCGGACAGTTGGGAGATCTGGAGGCTCTTTCCGGGAACCTTTTGGAGGGAAAAGCCCTGCTGACCGAGGCACTCGAGATTGCGCGCAGTCTTGAAGATCGTACCCGTATTGCAGCGTCCATACAATCACTCGCTTGGATCGCAAATGGCGAAGGAAAGACCGACGACGCAATCAAGCTCTTTGAAGAAGCCATTCTGTTGTTCATGACCGAATATCAACGTCACGAGCCGGCCACGGAAAAAAAGGCGATGCGCGGCCTTGGTGCTTGCTTCAACAACAAGTCTTTGGCGCATAAGCATCAGACCGATCTCATAGGAGCGCTTGCGAGCTTGGAACAGGCGATAGCATGGTTCCGGAAAAGCGAAAGTAAAGATGATTTGGCGACGGCTCTCTTTCTCCTTGCCGAGGCAAGATTCGCCGAAGCAAAGTGGCAAGAGGGCACTGAGCACCTTGAAGAGTCATTGAAGATAGCCACTGAGCTCGACGACTACATCTGGATGAGCCGGTGCCTGGACCTTTTTGGAAAACTGAATTACATGCTAGGAAGACGTACGGAAGCCTTAGATGCCTTTGAGAACGCCCTAGCCTTGATGCGTGAAAAGGGAAAACCCGACCAAGCTGTCGATTGTTTGGGCAAGGTCGCACGGTTCTATGCGGAGAACGGACAGAAGGATGAGGCCAGGAAACTGCTGAATGAGGCTAAGGATCTTAGTGAGAAGCATGAGCTACTCGAAGACTATGCTGACAGTATTCTGGAGTTGGCCAAGTTAGAAGAGGGAGATGATTCAGACCCGAAACGCGCAGCGGCAGCAACGGAAGCTGTCGGAGTTCTAGGAAAACTACTGCTGAGAGCCCAAGTCAAAGGTCGTCGCGCATTCTTGATGGGGCGCATCGGCGCATTGCATCAGCAGCTCGGGAGTTCAGATGAGGCGTTAGATTGGTTCCAACAAGCTAAGCAGGTATTTGAAGAAATTGGTGACGTGCATGGCATTGTGAATTGCTATGGTTCAATTGCGGAGATCAGACATAAACAAGAGAAGCCCGACGAAGAAATGGTGTCTTACCAACATATTCTTGCGTTGGCTCGTGGCAAACCGATGCCTGACTTGATTGCTGGAACGAAAATCAACATGGGGAATGCCCTCATGAGTTATGGCCGGTTCCGCGAAGCCAAACAGCTGTTTGAAGAAGCTGCCGATCTGTGCGATAAGCATCGCCTCCGTAAATTTCAACCAGTTCTTTTAAGTAACCTGGAGCGCGTGCAGCACTTTATAGAATCATACAAACCTGCAACTCTGGACTTCCAGCAACTCATGGGTGAGTTGCACGAACTGGTCACATTTTTCCCGGAGGCAAAGGATTCCATCCTCCGCTTCTGGTACTACGCTCGAGATGTCGAACTCCATGCCAATTGCCGGTCATTGGTTGGAGTCAAGCTGTTTATCGTTGAAGACGACACCTTAGAGTTTCTCGAAGTCGTAGAGAAATTTGCTGCCTATACGGATCTGAATCTGCAGGCAGTGAATACAAAGTTCCCCGGCTGGGTTTTCGACGTCGTGCCATACCCTAAGAACAAGATCTTACCTAAACGCGTTGCTGTACCGGCTGTAAGAGAGGATGCGGACGGCACCAAGTATGTGGCCTTTATGCGAGGGGGATTGCATTGGCCCTACTCACTGTGCTCAGACGAAGTCCACTCCAAAGAATCGGGGCAAACTGGGGTTATCATTGCGGGGCAGGCAAGGGGACTTCCACCACAGGCGCATGACCTCATGCTTGGGCACTCCGTTGATGAACTTGTTTCTAAGAAAGTCTTCTTTTTCCCGGTCGAGCAGTCGGTGCTTGACGAGCGACTCCTGAATGACCTTAGGCTAGCCAAGGAGCAGGGATTGATTCCCCTTTACCGGGACCGCCTGCCGGATTCCGAAGATGTTGAAGTAGTAGCTTCTATCCCCGCTCGATTCCCTGTTATCACACCAGCGGTCGCCAAGAAGCTTCGATCTCAAATCTCGCTCGTGAAGCGCAAGCTTGTCCGAGCACTCTCGGTGAGCGAACAGGAAGCAGTGGAAACGCTGGGCGAAGTCGCCGAGAAGCTAGAAAGCATTGATTCCTCCAACAGATCAAAGGATGCTGTTTCGGTCACCTTATACCTCCTCAGGCACCTCTTCCGGGGCGTGACGGAGCATCACGTTGCCATGGTTCGGCAAACGACAGGTGAGAATTCTGTCGCTGCTCCTTAAGGTTACGAGTCAGTCGAATCAGAAGAACACTTCTGGCGAGACGTGAAAACGGCGGCTGAGTTTGCGGATGTGTTCGACGGTGAGGCCGCGCTTCTCCCGCAGCACCTCGGAGATAATGCTGGGAGTGCCAAAGATGTCGAGCAGGTCTTTCTGTTTGAGTTGGTTCGCCTGTATCAGCTCGCGCAGGATCTCGACCGGGCGGGCCGGCTTGAGCGCGTAGCTCTTCTCCTCGAAGTCTTCGATGAGGACGGTGAGCAATTCCGCTAGACGACGCTCGGCGGTGGTGAGTTTTCTCCGCTTTGCTGTCGCCTTTACGATCCATTTTACGATCCAAGCCTTCGAGCATCGAGATGCAGCGCTCGTTCTCTGTTCTGTTTTGTAGTGATCGCAAATTATCCACCCGCAGCCGCACGGCGAGGACGCCGGCTCCTTTCCTTCTCTTCCACCAACCGGACTTCCAGACGTGCACCCAGCGCCTGGGCCAGACGGATGAGCGTATCCAGCTGGACATTAGCGGGCTTGCTCTCGATCCTGGAGACCTTCGGCGCGCTCATGCGGGCGCGGGCCGCTAGCTGAGTCTGGTTCATGCGGTGCTTAGCTCGCAGTTTCGCAATCTGCACGCCAATCTCAAGGCCTGCCAGTTCTTTCTCGACCAGTTCACGCATGGCCGAGTCTTCCATCTGGGTACGATAGTAGCGATCGAGTCTATTCACGCGGTTTCCCCCTCTTGCTGATCTGCTCGTTGTGCCGATTCATCCGATAGGCGGCTTTTGCCAGCTCGGACGACTCCAGCTTCGCGGTCCGCTTTACGAATCCATGCAACAGAATGAAGACTCTTCTAGCGTCGGCGAAGTAAAGAATCCTGATCTTGTCCTTTCCATACTGGGTCCGCAATTCGCGGATTTTCCCGGCGACTTGCGACGAATAGGGGAACGGCAGGCTCGGGCCGTGGGCCTTCAGCGCCTGTAGTAGTGCCAGCGCCTTGGCGCGTCCCTCGGGACGGAGCGAGTCCAGGAAGCCTTCGACGGGAGCGCTGCCGTCTGACTCCTGGTAGAAGTCAACCGTCCATTCCACCCTTATAGGGTATACCGTTAAAGGTATATTGTCAAGAGCGGATGGGCGATCGCATGAACCAGTCAGACTAGTCAGGTTTTTGTCCAAACGTTCGCTTCAACCAGGACAAAGGGCGGGTGTTTTAGCCGACAGCACCAAAAACCTCAGTCGGGACGAACAGTTGGGATCATGGAAGAACAAACCTGTCACGGCCAGGAACGCAGGACTACCAATCCCATCCAACCCCAAATCGGCAATCTAAAATCTAAAATCAAAAATCTGAAATCCCTTCCTTCCGCTTTCCTTTTCAACAACTTACCCTCCCATCCAATGCGCCATTCCGCCAATAAACCCCGTTTTTCCGCGTTTCATTGTCTTGCGGGTGTAATTCGTCCATGTCCTCAATAGGATAGGTGCATCCACCCAGGGGATAGGTCTATTCGGCTATTTCCAGGTGAAGGTCAACAAGTTCAGTCGTCGGTCCTCGGTCGTCAGGCGTCAGGAAAGCTGTAACTCCTGAACGCTGACGGCTGCCGACGGCTTTTCCTGACGACCGACGACCGACAACTGAGGGCTTGAGAATGCATAAGCCAGTGAAGTATGTGGAAAAAGCAGTCACCGTCGCCGCCAGAGGCGCCTGGGTGGTGTTTGACCGTCTGAACCGGATCAAGCAGAACCCCTCGCCTACGCCGAAGTGGTCCGACAAGCCGCTGCTTAAGTCCTATGAGAAGACCAAGCCGCCGCTGGGCTGGCCGCGCACCACAGACTCGCTGTGCCCGAAGTGTGTTCCGGAAATCCGTCAGCAGATTCTCGACGGCAAACTGCCCTATGAAGTTCTGATGAACGAGAAAATCGGCGAGATCAAAGCCGAGATCGTCGAGCGCGATGGCAAGATCCTGATGGTCAAGGATTGCGCGATCCATGGACATTTCGAAGACGTGATGTCGATTGACACCGAATTCTCGCGCCATCTCGAAGAAGTGTTCCCCGGCCGCGATATCGTCGCCCACAATGACGAGAAGCTGCACCACCACGGCTCGAGCACGGTGAAGTACGGACGCGGTTCGGTGCTCACTATCGACCTCACCAACCGTTGCAACATGATGTGCGACCCCTGCTTCATGGACGCCAACCAGGTGGGGTTCGTGCATGAGCTGACCTGGGACGACATTAAGACGCTGCTCGACAACGCCATTTCGATCAAGCCGAGGCGGCAGATGTCGGTGCAGTTCTCGGGCGGCGAGCCGACGATTTCGCCGCACTTCCTCGACGCGGTCCGGTACGCGCGCAAGGTCGGCTACAACAGCGTCCAGGCGGCCACCAACGGCATCGAATTCGCGAAGCGCCCGGAGTTCGCGAAGGAGGCGGCCGACGCGGGCC
>JBGQBN010000041.1:0-35892 GCA_041494805.1 Terriglobia bacterium
AGAGGGCACTCACCGGCCAAGCAGTCGGAGGCTGGACAGGATTGAAGCAAAGGCGCTGCCGGGCGGGTAACGGCCCCCTCAGAGGTTGAGAGAGCGGTCACAAACCCGGTACAGCGAAAATGCGATAAGTGCAAAAGATTCCCAAGCTTGTGCAACGGATTCGGCCGCGGATAGAACTCCGAGGCCCAGGCCGTCCCCTGCGCGGGCTGGCCATCGCAGCGCTTGATCCTCCCCGTCTTTTCCTGCCTTCGTCCCGGTGAATCCCGCGGCCGCTTGACGGCCCAGGACCGGAGTCCGAATGAATAAGGAATTGTTTGTTTCTTCCACCCCTCACGAAACCAGAGTTGGGATGGTGGAGGACGATCAGCTTGCCGAAATTTACCTGGAACGCGAAAACGAATACACCCTGGCAGGTTCCATCTACAAGGGGCGCGTGACCCGGGTCCTTCCCGGGATGCAATCGGCGTTCGTGGACGTTGGTTTGGAGCGCGATGCCTTCCTCTACGTTTCCGATTTCATGGAACTGGAAGACCAGGACGAAGTAGATGAACTTCCCACCAACGGTCCGGTCCAGGAGTACCATCCCGCTCCTGAGCAAAGACATCAGCCGCAGTCACGGGCAGAGGCCCAGCCGGTAGTGAGCGAAGCTTCGGCACCCAGCGGGCCAGAGTCGAGGACGGAAGAATCTGGCGAGGCAGCACGGCCGCTAGCCGAAGGCCGCGAGACGCCCAACCCAGCGGACGGGGATGGCCGAGGTGGCTGGCGGGGGCGCCGTCGGCGCCGTGGCCGCCGCGGAGAAGGCATGCCGGAATCCAGATTCGCCAGGCCGGCGGCGGAAGTACAGGCGCCTCGCGAAATGCCGCCGCGCACAGAACGCACAGGACGCTCGGAACG
Organism: Terriglobia bacterium; assembly: GCA_041494805.1. Lineage (GTDB taxonomy): Bacteria > Acidobacteriota > Terriglobia > Terriglobales > Acidobacteriaceae > JBGQBN01. Next base: position 895 of record JBGQBN010000041.1, read on the forward strand.
CCCGGAACGCATGGAACCCAGAGAGCGCACTGAGCGGCCGGAGTATGGTCCACCTCCGGGCTTCCAGCCCATCCTGCTGCCGGGGGAGTCAATCTCGAAGTACAAGGGCCTGACGCAGAGGCAACCGCCACAGCGTCGGGAGGAACCAGCCGCTTCTTACCAGAGCCGTGAAGCGTTGGCGGCCCCCGTGGCTGGAAGGTTTCCCGACGACGAACCCCTGTTCGCCGAGTCCGGGGAGCCAAAGAAAGAGCCAAAGAAAAAGTACGAGCAACCGCCTTCGGAACTTACCGAGCCCCGCGCCGAGACTGGCTCTTCGGAGTGGAACCGGGAGCGGCAGAGACTCGAGCAGATGAATGTTGCGGCCGCGTTCGGAGGGCCTGTCACGGAATCGGCGGAAGAGGAAATAACCAAAGAGGAAGAATCCACGCCTGCACCGGAGCAGGCGCATGCCGCTGCCGCCGCTGCTTTTGTCGGCGCCGCCGGGACCCTGGAGGAAGAAGAGATCGAAGAAGAAGAGGCTGAGGCCGATCTGGCCCACTACGTGGAAGAGCTGGAAGAAGACGCCACGTTTGAAGAGCTCGAGGAGGAGACCCGCGCCGCCGACGATTACAGGGAAGCATCTCCGCGGGAGATAGCGGCGTCGGCAGAGCCGGCAAGGGAATCTGTCGAAGCATTGGGTGCCGATGCACTGGGCTCCGAAGCACTGGGTTCCGAACCATCAGCCCCCGAACCTTTTTCCGCGGAGGCAGCGGAAGGAGAGGAAGAAGGTGACGACGCTGAAGAAGAGGAAGCCGAACTCGAGGAGGCCCAGGCCCTGGCCGAAGCCGCCCTGGCTGCTGAAGCCAGCGGCGGGACGGTAGAAGCTCGCGCTGAAGTGCGCGCCCCGGCAGGGACCGCGCCCTACACCCAGCGCGCGCAGCGTCCGGCATTCGATCGCTCCGGCCCGCGCGGCCGCCGCGGTGGCCGGCGCTTCCACCGCCGTGAGCCCCAGAACGTCCCGCAGATTACCGACCTGCTCAAGGAAGGGCAGGAGATTCTGGTACAGATAGCCAAGGAACCCATCGGCAAGAAGGGTGCGCGGATCACCAGCCATATCGCGTTGCCCGGCCGCTTCCTGGTGTACATGCCCACGGTCAATCACACCGGCGTCTCACGCAAGATTTCTTCCGAAGATGAGCGCCAGCGGCTGAAGCGCATCATCATCAGCGAGCGCGAGAACGGGCACGGAGGATTCATCGTGCGCACCGCCGCACAAGGCGCTGCCGAAGAAGAGCTGCGCGCTGACATCCGCTTCCTGAAGGGATTGTGGGCCGAGATCAAGAGCCGTGCGGATAACGGCAAGGGGCCGACGCTGATCTATCACGATCTGAACGTGGTCGAGCGCGTGCTCCGCGACCAGGTTACGTCGGATTTCTCCGCCATCTGGGTGGATAACGAGCAGGAATACGAGCGCATCCTGCGCTTCGCCACCCGCTTCCAGCCGGCCCTGGTGAAGCGCGTCAAGCTCTACACCAAGGAAATACCACTGTTCGAGCAGTTCGGACTGACCGAAGAAATCAACAAGGCACTCAAATCGAAAGTCTGGCTGAAGAGCGGTGGCTACATCGTGATCAACCAGACCGAAGCCCTGGTCGCGATCGACGTCAACACCGGCAAGTACGTGGGTAAAACGGCGCGCCTCGAAGACACCATCGTCAAGACCAACGTGGATGCCATCAAGGAAATTGTCCGCCAGATCCGGCTGCGCGACCTGGGCGGCATCATCGTCATCGACTTCATCGACATGGACGAACGCCGCAACCGCCAGCGAGTCATGCAGGCCCTGGAAGAGGCCTTGCGCGGAGACCGCGCGCCTTCAAAAGTCCTGCAGTTTAACGATTTCGGGCTGGTGGCCATCACCCGCAAGCGGGTGAAGCAGTCGCTGGAACGGACCATTGGCTCACCCTGTCCGTACTGCGAATCGACGGGCTTTGTGAAGTCGGTGAACACGGTGTGCAATGAGATTTATCTCGAGATGCGCAAGATCGCCAAACATCTGGAGCACGCGGATGTGATGCTACGAGTGAATCCCGAGGTGGGCAAGGCGCTGAAGGCCAACAACGGCCGGGCCCTGACCGAGATGGAAGAGCTGACCAAGAAGACGGTGATCGTAAAGAGCGATCCCGCGCTGCACCAGGAACAGTTCGATATTAACTAGCTGGGAAGAACGATTCGCAGGGCGTCTGAAAGTCGCTCCAGAACGCCCACCTGGGAAAAGACCGCCTAGCGTCCCAGAAAGTGTTCCAGGGCTTCGACATCAGGTCCGCATATTTTTGTAGTCTCCGTGTCTGACCGCGGCCTGCGCCTTCGCCAGACTGAGTGTTGAGCTGGTCGGTCTCTGAACTGATCCGCCCCTCGAAGGTCCTCGTCCCCAACTGCCGACGCCTGCCGCTATTTCGGCAGCGGCGCAAATCCATGAAAATCCAGTTCTTACCGTCTAATAGCTACAAGATATAGCAGGCGAGTGTTCCACGTGGAACACTTCTTCAAATTGCACAAATGTTCCACGTGGAACACTTCTCCATTTTGTAGCGTGGCTATCGGGAGAATCAGCCCGGTCAGTTCGCCCCGGCTCCAACGCCTTTTGGTTCGGGAGTCCCGCTCAGCGTCTTCACCACCAGTTCTGAGCAGTCGCCCAACTTCCGCACCGAGGTTTGGATCGCTTCCGCCTCGGCGGTGCCGCCATGCTGATGCGCCAGGGCCAGCACGCGGGTGGCGTTCTCATCCAGGGCACGGCTGAATTCCAGCAGTGCCACCAGCGAATCTGCGTGGAGCTGCCATAGCGAGACTGAGTTCTCGGAGCGTTTAAGCTCCTCGAGTTCCGTGGTGATGCGCGCCACCACCGCGACCAGGCGCAACAGGACGCGGGCCACACCGGCGCGCAGACTCTTTTCTTCCAAATAGTCGGCGCAGTAGGCATCCACCTCGGCGGGCGTTAGCACCAGGTTGAAGAAGCGCATGGGCACGATCTGGCGGAACTTGGGATCGGCCACGCGCACAAAAACACGAATGGATTCCTCCACCCGCAGCAGCTTGGTCTCTTCGTTAGAGATCTGCGCGGGCGTCACCGCCGAGCGCATGGCCGCTACATCCAGCGCCGGCCGCCGAGCCGGCGTGGGAGGTAAGTTCGCCGAGCTGCGGCTGGCCTGAGCGGAAATCAGCGCGGCGCGGGCCTTTCGGCGGATGGGTGGGCGTTGCTCCAGCGCCTTCTTGAGCTTGGACACGCGGCTGAATTTCTCCAGGGCAGTGCCGTAGTCAATCTTCAACAGTTCGCTTTCCTGCAGGCCGGCCACATGTTCAACCGTGACATCCACGCCGTCCACGTTACCCAGAATGCTGCCGCCCTGCTCTTGCAGCGCTTCCGCAAAACTCTTGATCTCTGCCGTCGCGGCATGAAACAGCTGGTCGAACTTCCTGCCGAAAGCCGCGTTGTAGGGCGCGATCGTGGCCATTACTCCCGGATGATAGAAAGACAGATCGAGAGACTGCTTGAGCTCGCGGACGCGAGGAATGATGCCGGACTCGAGTAGTGCGTTCAGATCACCGAAGCCCTCAGCCTCTTCCTGCAGGGGATAGAAGCGGCGCAGCACCTGCACGTGGTCTTCGGGGAGTGAAGGGACATCGGAGTCAGCCAGGATCTCGATCAGCGCGATCTCGAAGGGCGAAAGCGGAAGCGAACCGTCCAGTCCGTAGCCACGGCGCTCCCACTGGCCCGGCACACGCGGGTGGCGGTAAAGAAAGGTTGCGATCAGATCGGTCTTGTCACGATTGACGTCGCTGGCGTCCTTTTTGCGCGCGAAATACCGGAGCATGGCCTCGGCGATTTCCGGATCGGTGTCGAGCGTGAACGCCCGGCGCAGCATGGCCGGCGTAATGGCCAGATCGAGCAACCGCAGCCAGCGGCGCATCCGGGTCAGGGTTTCGTGCACTTCGCCGTCCGCCTGTTGCAGGGAGATGGCCTCAAGGCCCATGGGGACGGGAACCTCTCCCTCCACGAACTCCTGTAAGAGCCTCTCGTAGAAGCCCTGTACGGTGGCCAGAATGGCAAGCTCCCACTTCGGGTCCTCGACCAAGCGCAGCTCCTGTCGACCGGCTCCTTAAAAGAGTAGAAAGGTAGTAGCCATTAGTAAAAACTAACCTACGCCGGAGCACAAGCCTCCTGTAGACCGTGGTACCAAAGTAACAAGGATGTCAGAACAGAGCCTATTTTCGCCGGGTGAAATTGCTGGCGAGGCGAGTAGCTCTTAGTCGAAGACGACGGTCTTGTTGCCGTAGAGCAGAATGCGATTCTCGATGTGCCAACGGACACCCCGCGAGAGAACTACTTTTTCGAGGTCGCGGCCCTTCTGCAAAAGGTCGTCGAGGGTATCGCGGTGGGAGATGCGTACTACGTCTTGTTCGATGATGGGGCCGTCATCGAGCACGTCGGTCACGTAGTGGCTGGTGGCGCCGATCAGCTTTACACCGCGGGTGAAGGCCTGCTGATAGGGTTTGGCGCCGACGAACGCGGGCAGGAACGAGTGGTGGATGTTGATGATGCGCTGGGGATATTTATCGATGAATTCGTTGGACAGGATCTGCATATAGCGAGCCAGGACGATGAAATCAGGATTGTGCTGGCTGAGCAGGCTGAGAATTTTCTGCTCGGCGGCGCGTTTGTTGTCTTTGGGGACCGGAACCACGAAAAAGGGAATCCGGTAGAAGTCGGCAATGGGCTGATTATCCGGGTGGTTGGAGATGATCAACGGAATGTCACAAGTCAACTCGCCACTCTTATGACGGTAGAGCAAATCCACCAGGCAGTGGTCGTACTTGGAAACCAGTATAGCCATCTTAGGGCGGTGATCTGACCGCGCCAGCCGCCATTGCATCTGGAATTTCTCCGCGATGGGAGAGAAGTGCTGGGTGAAATCTGCGAGGTTGATGTCAAAGCCGGAGGGGTCGAATTCCACCCGCATCAGGAAGAGGTTCGAGCCTTCATCGGCGTGTTCGTCGGCGTGCAAGATGTTGCCGTTGTGGCGGAAGACAAAGTCGGACAGGGTGGCGACAATGCCCTTCTGGTCGGGGCAGGAAACGAGGAGGATGGCTGAGGTTTTCATGGACGGCCCGGGAGACGTTGCAAGCAACGTCTCTACAGTTGTGATGATCAGCGGTAGAGACGCAGCTCGGCTGCGTCTCCTGCCGGCGCTACCTCTTAAGCTCCTTCAAGATTTCGCGGGCGGCATTCGCGCCAGATCCTCCCGTCAAGCCCGCCCCCGGATGGGTGCCGGAGCCGCACAGATATAGATTCTGAATCGGCGTACGGTAACGTGCCCAGTCCAACAGAGGACGCATGGTGAAGAACTGGTCGAGCGACAGTTCGCCGTGGAAGATGTGGCCTCCTGTGAGTCCATAGGTATCTTCCAGATCCTGCGGCGTGATGATCTGGTGTGTCAGGATCATTTCCGGCAGATTGGGCGCGTATTGCGCCAGGGTTTGTACGACTGTCTGGCCGAGGGCATTGCGCTGGGTTTCCCAGTCGCTGTTCTTCAGTTTGTAGGGGGCATACTGCACGTAGATCGACATCACGTGCTTGCCCGCGGGCGCAAGTGACGGGTCGGTGAGCGAGGGAATCGCAACTTCCAGATACGGCTGCCGGGAGAAGTTACCGTACTTGGACTCGTCGAAGGCGCGCTCCAGATAGTCAATCTCCGGCCCGATGTGAATGCGGCCGGTCAAGGCATTGCCATCGCTTGCGCCATTCAGCGCGGTGAACCGGGGCAGGCCGGAAAGCGCGAGGTTGACTTTCGCCACCGTGCCCGGCATGCGGTAGTGCTGGAGCTTCATCACGAAATCGGGAGCGAGGTGCGTGGGATCAACCAGCTTAAGCAGAGTGCGCTTGGGGTCGGCATTGGAGATGATGGCCTTGGCGCTGATCTCTTCACCTGTGGAGAGCACCACGCTGGTGGCCGTGCCATCCTTGACCCGGACTTCAATCACTTCCGCGCCCGAACGGATTTCGGCGCCTGCCTGCTGAGCTGCCGAAGCCATCGCCTGCGTGAGCGAACCCATGCCGCCGGCGGCGAACCAGGCTGATCCGGCGGGATGCGCATCGCCAGCGGCGCGGATGAGCAGAACCAGGCTGCTGCCTGCCGACCAGGGGCCGAGGAACGTGCCGAAAATTCCCCGGGCGGCGATAGTGGCGCGAAGCAGTTCGGTCTCGAAATACTCGGAGACTAGGTCGGCAACCGCCATCGGACCCCAGCGCAGCAGACGGTACATGTCTTTCTTGCCGAGGTTGCGGACGGCGCGTCCGGTCTTGAGCATGCCCCAAAGATCGCTGCTGCTGGGGTTGTCGATGTTGGGAGGCGCCAGAGTGAGGGCTTCGCCGATTACTTTCCCCATCTTGGCCAGTGATTCCTGAAACTCAGGGTACTTGGCAGCGTCTTTCTGCGAAAACTTGCTGATCTCCTGCGCAGATTTGTTCGCGTCGTTGTAGAGAATGAGGGCGCGGACATCAGGCGAGAGCGAAGTGACCGCGACATCTGGCGTGATCAGCTTGAGGCCGTGCTTTTCCAGTTGCATGTCGCGGACGACATCCGGGCGAAGCGGGCCGGCGGCGTGCGCCAGGATGGAGCAGCGGAAGCCGGGATGAAATTCTTCGGTGATAGCAGCGCCACCGGGCTGCGGGCGGCGCTCGATTACCAGCGGCTTGAATCCGGCTTTGGCCAGGTAGAAAGCGGTGACCAGCCCGTTGTGTCCGCCGCCAATGATGACGACATCACGCGTTTGGGGCATAGTCTTTCCTTCGGGCATCACGCCGCTCCCTTGAAGTCTTTGAGAATCTCGAGAGCCGCCAGCCGTCCCGGGCCGCCCATGATGCCGCCCCCGGGATGGGTGGCCGAGCCGCACATGTAGAGGTTCTTGATCGGGGTGCGGAACTGTGCCCAACCGGGCACCGGACGCAGGAAGAAAAGTTGTTCGAGCGAAAGCTCGCCCTGGAAAATATTGCCCTCGCTCAGTCCGAAGTCGCGCTCGAGATCCAGTGGCGTGACCACCTGCCGGTGCAGGATGATGTCCTTGATATTGGGCGCGTATTCGGCGATGGTGTTGATCACATTGTCGCCGAAGGCCTCTTTCTGATCGTCCCAATTGAGCCCGGGGCGCAGCTTGTAGGGCGCGTACTGCACGAAGCAGGACATGATGTGTTTGCCCGGAGGCGCGACTGACGGATCGGTGAGCGTGGGGATGACCATATCAATGTAAGGACGGCGGGAGAAGTTGCCGTACTTGGCGTCGTCGTAAGCCTTCTCCATGTACTCGACGCTGGGCGAAATGGAAATCGCGCCGCGCAGGTGCGCACCCGGACCGGGCATACACTTGAAGTTGGGCAGCGCATCGAGCGCCAGATTCACCTTCCCGGAAGATCCGCGGAATTTGTAGCGGCGGACTTCTTCCAGGAATTCGGCGGGCAGAGTGCCGTCCTCGATAAATTTTGTAAACGTGAGCCGCGGATCGACGCTCGACGAAATGATGTCGGCATAGATTTCGTCGCCGTTGGCGAGCACCACGCCCTTGGCCTTTCCATTCTTCACGATAATCTTGGCAATGCCGGCCTCGGTGCGGATTTCAGCTCCCGCCTCGCGGGCCGCGTCGGCAATCGCGTTGGAAATTGCGCCGGTGCCGCCGCGGGCGAATCCCCAGGAGCGGAACGCGCCGTCGATTTCTCCCATGTAGTGGTGCAGGAGGACGTAGGCGGTTCCCGGCGAGCGCACACCGAGGAGGGTGCCGATGATGCCGGAGGCCGACATGGTGGCCTTGAGTACATCGGTCTCGAACCACTGGTCGAGGAAGTCGATGGCGCTCATGGTCATCAACTGCACCTGGTTGTATTTGTCCTCGCTGGTCATGCCCTGGAAGCGGCGGCCGATGAAGAGCAGCTTCATCAGTTCTTTCGGATTCAGGGTCGCCGGATCGGGTGGCACCATGCTGAGGATCGGTTTCACGAAGCGGCACATGGCTTGCATCGCTTTGCCGAATTCGTCGTAGGCCTCGGCATCGAGCTTGGAATGGCGGGCAATCTCGCGATGGGTCTTGCCGTGGTCGTTCACGCGCCACAGATAATCACCGCTGGGCATGGGTGTGAAAGTGCCGTCGAGCGGGAGGATTTCCAGGCCGTGGCGGGGAAGATTGAGGTCGCGAATGATTTCCGGCCGCAACAACGATACGACGTACGAGCACACAGAGAATTTGAAACCGGGAAAGACCTCTTCAGTGACGGCGGCGCCGCCGAGTACGTAGCGGCGCTCGAGCACGAGAACCTTCTTGCCGGCGCGGGCCAGGTAGGCGGCGTTGACCAGGCCATTGTGGCCTCCGCCGATCACGATTACGTCGTATTTAGTTCCGGTGGAGACTGCCATAGCTTTTAGCCCTTAGCTCTTAGCCTTTAGCACTGACGGCTTGAAAATGAGGCCTAAACCGCAAGGATTGTAGCAGGTGTCGCCGTATGCCGAATGTGATCGGCGCAAGGCTTTTAGCAGACTAGAGCCCGCTGGTCAGAACGGTCCAGGTTCGAATGGTGCTCCAGGGCGATGGCATGATGATTCGAAATGACAAGTCATTTTACCGGGAAGTTGATCTTTTGTCGCTACGCGTTGCCTGAGTTCATGACTCGAAGTCAGAGGCGACATTGCCGTGCAGGCGGGATGCTGCATATAATCCGGCATGGCGAGACGTTGCAGAGCAACGTCTCTACAGAAGCGTAGACCGTAGAGACGTAGCTCTGCTACGTCTCCCACTCAGCAATTCATAATCGTCGAGGGATCAACCTTGCCAGTCGGAACCGCGTTTCACGAAAGAACTTTCGCGCTCTGCCACAGCCTGAACTACCGCGAGTGGTCGGGCTACTACACGGTGAGCGTGTACGAAGTGCATCACGACCACGAGTACAACGCCATCCGCAACGCCGCCGCGTTGATTGATATTTCGCCGCTGTACAAATATCTGGTCACCGGGAAAGATGCGACCAAACTGGTGAACCGCATCATCACGCGCGACATCAACAAGGTCTCCGTCGGGCAGGTGATCTACTGCTGCTGGTGCGATGAACAAGGCAAAGTCATCGACGACGGAACGATTACACGGCTGGAGGAGAACAAGTATCGCTGGACCGCGGCCGATCCCAGCTTGCGCTGGTTCCGTCAGAATGGGCTGAACATGAATGTCCAGGTCGAGGACATTTCGGAGAAGACCGCGGCGCTGGCGTTGCAGGGGCCCACTTCAGGGAAGCTGTTGAAGTCGGTCGCGGAAGCCGATATCGCGAACCTCAAGTATTTCCGCATGACGCGTGGAAAAATCGCGGGCGTGCCGGTGGACATCTCTCGCACCGGATACACCGGCGACCTTGGCTATGAGATTTGGCTACCGTGGAACGACGCGGTCAAGGTGTGGGATACGCTGATGGACAAGGGCAAGCAGTTTGATATTCACGCTGCCGGAATGCTGGCGCTGGATGTGGCGCGTGTCGAAGCGGGTCTGCTGCTGATCGAAGTGGACTACTCCAGCAGCAAGAAGGCGCTGATTGCGTCGCAGAAGTATTCGCCGTATGAGTTGGGATTCGAGAAGATGGTTCACCTGGGGAAAGAGAACTTCATCGGCAAAGCTGCGTTGGCGCTGGACCAAAAGAATGGTGTGGCGCGGCAGTTGGTTGGATTGGAAATTGATTGGCCGGAGGTTGAGGAACGCTACGAGAAGTTTGGCCTTACTCCGGCTGCGCCCAGCCAGGCTTCGCGGGTGGCGGTTCCTGTTTACGTGGGAGACAAGCAGGTGGGGAAGGCCACGACCACCACATGGTCGCCAGTGCTGAAGAAGATGATCGCACTGGCCAGCGTGGAGACGGGGCAATCAGAAGTTGGGAATAAGTTGCAGATGGAGATCACTATCGAGGCGGTGCGGCAGAGGGTGACGGCGAAGATTGTGAAGATTCCGTTTTTTAGTCCTGCTAGGAAAACGGCGGTGCCAGTTTAGGGTTCGAGAGACGTTGCAAGCAACGTCTCTACAGCAATTTCGTGTAGAGACGTAACTTGCTACGTCTCTTTTGCGGCCTCCCGAGCCGCCCTCCTTTTTCCCGTCCAGTAGATCCACGCGCCGATTGCCACCAGCAATCCCGACAGCCCCACGATCTTAATCACCGCCAGCAGCTTGTTGGGCTCGTCCGGCTGCGGGATGAGCGACAACGCAATCGTCACCGATGTGGTAAGGAATCCCACCACGGCCACCAGTTTGGCCACCGGCTTGCCGCCGGGGACACGAATCACTTCCGGGCCAGCGGGTTCGCTTTGCAACTTGAACATGGCCGCGAACAGGTACAAGTACGGGATGAAATAAGTGATCACGCCCATACTGACCAGCACGTCGTACGCGCCCTTAATGCTGGTGCCGGCGTTTCCGAGAAAGACGAACAGCGCGCCGAAAACAAATTGAGTTAGCAGTCCCACCCAGGGCGTCTTCCATCGCGGATGGAGCGCGCCGAACGCCGGCGGCAGAAAGCGATCAATGCCGGCTACAAAGGGCAGTCTTGCCACCGCGGCCAAGTACGCGCCGACTGCGCCGACGTTACTCAAGGTAATCAGAAACGCCGCAAATGGAATCACGCCCTCGAAACCGATGCGGGTCGCGGTCTTGGAAATCGCCTGCATCAGTCCCTGCAGGTTGCCGACTTCAGAGGACGGCAACGCCACCAGCACGCTCATCGTCCCCACGATGTAACAAACCGTCACGGTGATTCCGCCAATGAACAGCGCCCACGGAATGGCGCGGCGAGCGTTCTTGATTTCTCCTCCCATGAGTGAAGCGGTCTCGCAGCCGGCAAAGGCATAGATCAGCACCGACCAGAAAATGACGTCTTTGAGTTGGACGCTGGGTGTCATGGAGTGGAAGGTGAACGATGTGGCAGCTCCATAGCGATGCCAGGCAATCGCTCCCATGGCGATGATGATGCCCACCGGGATCCACATGGCGAGCGCGCCCAGGTTGTGCAGCCAGGTGCCCACGTTGAGGCCGAAAATGTTGAGCAGAGTTGCCAACGCGAGCGCCACCAGGGAGAACACGATGTAGAAGGTCGTACTGTTGGAGAGATGTCCCCAGGCGTCATGCCGAATGTAAAGCGCGTTGCTGGCGGCGAAATAAAGTACAGCAGGGAAGTAGGGCAGGTTGCAGGCCCAGTAGGTCCAGGCGGTGATGAAGCCGGAAAAGTCGCCGAAGGCACGCTTGGTCCAAACGTAGATACCGCCCTCGTGGGGATAGCGCGAGGAAAGTTCGATCACCGAGAGCGCGAGCGGAGTGTAGAAGACGAGCCAGGCGCCAATCCAGATGGCGATGGAACTGGGGCCGGCGGCGGCGGCGGACGCGATCCAGCGCAAACTGATGCCGGTGACCACGTAGAACAAAACGAGGTCGCGGAAGCCCATGACGCGCTTGGGCTTGTTGGGGTCTTCGGGTTCGGGGAGGGAGGGGCTCTGAAAGGCGGGATCAGCTTGGCGGTCTGGGTCCGGCACGCGTTGTTCCGAGGAATCCTCGGTGTCCTCCTTGGTTAGATAACCAGTTTGTGGTTGTCAGTTCTCGGTTCTCAGTTTCTGCCCGCTCCGCTTCCAATACAAATACCCCGGGACGCCGATCAGCACGATGGCCGCTCCCGCCAGCGCTTCCTTCGGCCTAGTAATGATCGTGTTCAGCGTCCAGGCGGTGCCGATCAACACGTAGATTCCGGGGAGCCAGGGATATCCCGTGCAACGATACGGGCGCGGGACGTCTGGACGCTTCCAACGAAGTATGAACAGGCCGATGACCGTGAGCGTGTAGGAGAGCACCATGCCGAAGATCACATACGTGTAGAGCTGGTCATAGCGCCCGCTGAGGGTAAGCAGGGCCGCCCAGATTCCCTGTCCGATCAGGCCGAAGGCTGGAGTACGCCATTTGGGATGGATTTGCGCCATGCGCTTGAAGAAGACACCGTCCTGCGCCATGGCCAGGCAGACCCGCGCGCCGGAAAGCGTGCAGGTGGCCGCGGCGCTGAAGCAGGAGATAGCGATCATGGCCGAGAGCCAGACGGCGGCGTGCGGCGAGAAGAGTGCCGCAGCGGCTGCGTGGGCGATAGTCTCATGTTTGGCGATTTCAGAAAGCGGCAGGGCATAAACGTAGGTCAAGTTCATCGCCATGTAGATCACGCCCACGGCAACCACGCCCAGCACCATGGCCAGAGGCACATTGCGGCGCGGTTCTTTGACTTCGCCTGCCACCCAGGTGATGTAAACCCATCCGTCGTAGGCCCAGAAAACGGCGATTAGCCCGACGCCCATGGCAGAGATGAATTGTCCAGGACCAAGGCCCAGGGTCAGTCCGACACCGTGACCGGTGAAGTTCGTCCAATGGCCTTTGCCGATGGCAAATCCCAATACCACGAAAGCTGCCATGGCAGTGAACTTGGTCCAGGTGGAAACGTTTTGCAGCAGCGCGCCCCAGCGCAGTCCGAAAACGTTGACCAGCGTGAGGATGACGATCAGCGCCAGGCCGACCACGTGGGCGCGGGTAAAGGTGATGCCGATAACCGAAAACACCACGTGCTCCTGCGAGATTACCGGAACGATCTGTCCCATGTAGGCGGCGGAAGCCACCGAAAGGGCGGCGATGGTGCCGCCGTTGGCGACGGCAAACAGCATCCATCCGTAGAGGAAAGCCACCAGGTCGCCGTAGGCCTCGCGGAGATAGATGTATTGCCCTCCGGAGTCGGGAAACATAGAGCCGAGTTCTGCAAAAGCGGCGCAGGCAAATAGCGAAATCACCGCGCCCAGGACCCAAACCAGCAGAAAGAGCACGGGATGCGGCAGCGGGCCGGCGATATCTTTGGCGGTCAGAAAAATCGACGAGCCGATGATGCCGCTGACCAGCAGCAGGACGGAGTCCAGAAGCGAGAGTCCACGAACCAGGGTAGGCTTCGATTCGGACTGCGTAACACCGGCTGAGGCAGAAACGGTTGCCGGTTCCATGGGTTATCCGATCCCCAATTCGTCCGGCGATTCCAGCGGCGTACCGCAGCGGCGGCAGATCACGGCGGAGCAGTCGCCGCAGGTGAGCGGGTCGGTGACTTCCTCAGCGCATTGCGGGCAGTACAGGGGCTCGGGTTGCGGTGCAGGCTGCGGGCTTGGTGCCATGAGGATGGCAAATGTAGCATAGAGGTGGTGCGGCCGTCGCTTCGGCTTCGCTCCGGGCAGACCTCGGCCGCCGATGGGGTCGGCGGGACGCCGGCGCTACGGTCATGACTATGGATAAGCCACTCACTCCCGATGAACGGCTGCAGAACGAATTCAATCGCTGGGCCGAGGACGGGCGTGGTGAGCAGATGGAAAACCATCACCTCGATATCACCGAGAAGACCATTCGGCTGATGGATCTGCGACCGGGTGAGCGCGTGCTTGACCTGGGATGCGGCGCCGGCTGGGCCACGCGCCTGTTGGCCCGGCTGGTAGGGGATGGACCGGAAGGCTTCGGCCAGGTGGTGGGCCTAGATGTTTCCGATGAGATGATCCGGCGGGCGCGCGCGTCGTCGAAAGATTTTGAAAACATCCTCTACGTGTGGGGATCGGCGCAGCAGCTTCCGTGGGAGGAGAACTTCTTTGACAAGATGCTATCGGTCGAGTCGTTCTACTACTATCCCGATCAGGATCGCGCGTTGGCGGAGCTTTTCCGGGTGATGGCGCCGCACGGGCGCATGTTTATTCTCATCAATCTTTACAAGGACAATCCCTATTCCCTGCAATGGGTGGACAAGCTCAAAGTACCGGTGCACGTGCGGTCGGAAGCGGAGTATGTCGAGCTTCTGAAGAAGCACGCATTTGAAAAAGTTGAAGCGCGTCGCATTCCGGATGACACGCCCACGCCGGAAAACTACAAGACGACTTCGTTTGACAGCGTAGACAACTTGAAGGCATTCAAGCGCATTGGAGCGCTGTTGCTGATGGCGTCGAAGCCAGACCTGCGCACACCGGCGCCGGGGTACACGATTTATTAGGCGGCGCCGGAGACGCAACAAGCTGCGTCTCTACACGACATCGCTGTAGAGACGTTGCTTGCAACGTCTCATTTCACCAGCCGGTTGTACTTCTTCAGTACCTCCCGCAGACGATCGTGCGGTAACGCAATCACGGTGCGATTGTTGATCCCTGTCATCGTTTCGGCGGCGATCATGGCATTGATCACCGCCTCCTCGGTCGCTTGCACCGTCGCCAGGAAAACTGGATCGAGCGAATCGTTGGGCAGCATGGTCAGCTGATGAAGCCCCTTGGGGAAAGCCGCGCCCGGATTGGAGGTGGAGAAGGCGATGAAGATATCTCCCGAGCCGTCGCCGGAGTAGCTTCCATTGCGACCCAGCCCAAGCGAGACCCGCTTCGCCAGCCGTTTTAGTTGGGTTGGGATCAACGGAGCATCGGTGGCTACTACAACGATGATCGATCCCGTGTCGTTTCCATACACGGTGTGCTCAGGGATTTCCTTACCCACCGGCACTCCGGCAATGCGAAGCTCGGAGCGACTTCCATAGTTGCACTGCACCAGCACGCCCACCGTATAGCCGCCGTATTTGGCATCGAGCACGCGTGAGGAGGTTCCGATTCCGCCTTTGAATTCGTCGCAAATCATGCCTGTGCCACCACCCACGTTCCCCTCTTCGACCGGGCCTCCGTGAGCGGTGTCGAGGGCGTGCAATGCGTGTTCGGGCCTGACGTGAAAGCCGTTGATGTCATTCAGATAGCCGTCCCAGGTCTCTGCCACTACCGGCAGTGACCACCAGTAGCCTTCCGGGTCCGGCCGGCCCCGCTTCACCTTCCACGCGATTACGGCATCGCGCACTACGCCGACGCTATGGGTGTTGGTGATCATTACCGGGCCATCGAGGAAGCCAGACTCTTCGACCCAGGTAGTGCCGGTCATCTCACCGTTGCCGTTCAGCGTGAACCATCCCGCAAAAACCGCGTCGTTAGAATCTCTACCGCGGGGCAAAATAGCGGTTACGCCTGTGCGCACGGGGCCGACGCCCACCTTCAGGGGGCCATCGCCAGAAATCAGGGTGGTATGGCCGACCTCGACGCCTTTTACGTCGGTGATAGCATTCAACGGGCCGGGGATGCCATCAAAGGGAACGCCCAGATCGCGAGCCCGGGGCTTGGTCTGGGCCGTCGACAGAGTCACGAATAACAAGACGACAACAGAAATCAATGCTCCACGACGGGATTTCGGCATCCAAAGTCCTCCGCGAAAAGTTACGGGGCAGTATAAAGCACCGGGCTTGAGCTCTCGTTTACAATTCCTATATTTGGAGGGGGGGATGGAGAACTGGAAGCGGGCGTTAGTGGCGGGCTCGGCCGGAGCCAGCGCCATCATGTTTCTGAAGGGACGCAAGGCAGCAGGCGTCCTCCTAGCGGGAGTAGGACTGGCTACGTTGGCATCGGAGTATCCGGGCACGTTTGCCAGACTGCGGGAAGATCTGCCCGACTACTTCGATCGGGGAGCGCGATTTCTGGAAATCGTGTCGCGCGCTGGCGAGCGCGTGGCGGAGTTTACCGGGCGGAGAGGGAGGGCGGCGTGGGATGAGATGGCAACTCATCTCATAAATCGGCCAGCCGACAGCTTGTAGAAGGGACCACTCTGGAGATCGAACTTCTCGGTCAGGTCAATGCTGGCGCGTTCATCATGGCCGTCATACCCGACAACCGCGATTCTGAAGTCGCCTGGGGCTATCACGACGCCACCAAACATTCCTACGCCAGCATCCGCACCAACCAACATTTCCTGGACTTTGCCAACCAGCCCTTGCCCTTCAAGATTTATGCCACGCTGGAGCCGTCGCGCTTGCTTGGCGAGATGCGCCAGACCGGAGTAGCTGCGCTTTCTGCCATCGCGGAGTGCGTCCCCGCCCAGACCGTCGTCCAGACCAATGCCGCGCCAGATTTAGAGGCGGTGGCCCAACTACTCTACCTCTCCGCCGGCATTACGCGGCACAGGAAATATCCGGGCGGCGAGATCTATTTTCGTGCGGCGGCCTGCACGGGGGCGCTCTACGAAGTCGAGCTTTATCTAATTTGCGGCGACCTTGCCAACCTTCATGCCGGCGTCTATCACTTCGCTCCCGCCGAGTTCGGCCTGCGCCAGTTGCGGGCCGGAGACTATCGCAGCGTCCTGCTGGAGGCCACCGGCGGTGAACCTGCGATCGCTCACGCGCCGTTGACCATCGTCTGCACCTGTACCTACTGGCGCAATGCCTGGAAGTATCAGGCCCGCACCTACCGCCATTTTGGCTGGGACAACGGCACGCTCCTCGCCAACCTGCTGGCCGTCGGCACCGCCTTGGGGCTGCCAACGAAGGTCGTGTGCGGCTTTGTGGACGCGACAGTGAATGGCCTGCTGGATGTCGATTCCCAGCGGGAAATTGCTTTCTCCCTGGTTGCCCTCGGCTACGACTCCCTTTCTCTGCAAACCCCTTTGCAATCCCCGGCGGAGATTCCGCCTCTTGGGTTGGGAACTGTCCCACTGTCTCGGCACGAGGTTGACTATCCGCTCATGCGCGAAATGCACGCTGCCTCTTCGCTGCAATCGAGTAAGGAGGTTGGTGCGTGGCGCGAGGGTGCTGCAGTGCCCAACGTTCCGCCCTTAGCTAATGTTCCGGATCCCGTGGGATCAGTCATTAGTCTCCAGCCTTTGTCTGATACGGACATGCCTCGCGACCCAATCGAGCAGGTCATCCTGCGGCGCGGTTCCAGCCGCAAGTTTGCTCGCGCGCCGATCAGCTTGGCGCAACTCTCCACCGTGTTGGACCGAGCTACCTGCGGCGTGCCTGCTGACTTTCTTGTTCCGATGGGATGTCAGCTCAATCACCTCTACCTGATTGTTCATGCCGTGGAGGGTCTCGATCCCGGAGCTTATGTCTTTCACCGCGACCGTAGATTGCTCGAATGCCTGAAGCAGGGAAATTTCCGCGACCAGGCCGGTTACCTGGGATTAGAGCAACAGTTGCCCGCCGACGCGGCCGTGGACATTTTTTTCCTGGCGGACTTGCGGCCCATCTTGCAGCGCTTTGGCAATCGCGGGTATCGCGCCGTGCAGCTCGAAGCCGGTATCCTAGGCGGCAAGCTGTATCTCGCGGCCTACGCCCAGCGGCTAGGCGCCACCGGCCTCACCTTCTACGATGACGACGTGACCCGCTTCTTCTCCCCACACGCCGAAGGCAAGAGCGCCATTTTCCTGGTGGCCCTCGGTAAAAGTGACAAACACAAACCCTAGTGGTCGCGCCTTAAGCGGGCTTCCTTCAGGATGGCGGCGACTCATTCAATTCCCAGTTGCTTCCTGGCATCCGGGCTCAGGCGCTCGGGAGTCCATGGCGGAGTCCACACCACATTCACGGTCGCATTGCGGACACCAGGCAGTTGCTCCACTCGCGCCTTGACCTGCTGTCCGATGTTGACATGCTCGGGGCAACCTTGGGCGGTCAACGTCATTTCCACGGTCACGTCTTGCTGGTCTTCGGGCGCGGGTTCAAACTTCACACCATAAATCAATCCCAGGTCCACGATGTTCACCGGGATTTCTGGGTCGTAGCACTGCTTCAAGGCGCTGAGGACCTCGTCCTGGCTGATGGCGGCCATAATGTTCTCCTCAAAGATGGGGCGCATGGCAGGGCACGGCGCCCCGCCCTAGGCTTCAACCCCAGGCTTCAGTCTACCTCAAGAATTGGTTCACGATGGCCAAGCTGCGCTCCGCTGGCTGGTCTGCTAAGGTTAAGTAACTGCCGATCCGCTGGAATGAAACAGAAGATACAGATCGTCCTGCTGGTGACTATCGCAGTGGCAGCCACGCGGACCGCGTACATTCTTTACCAGCGCCACGCCGACAAGATCGAGGAAGCGAAGAATCAGCCACCGCCGTTGAATCCCGACTACTACGTCATCCCCAAGAAGCTTTATCCCTACGACTTGAAATCGGCCGGGCAACTTACCCAGCAGCCGGTATGGGTCAAGGAAGGATATCGCTACACGTATTTTGCTTACGATCTGGGTCGGCGCCACACTGATTTCTCCCGCGAAGCCGGGCAGCTTCTGCCGATTGAAAAGCTGCAAATCAAAAACGTGGTGACGGACGTGGCGCCGGATTCGGCCGACCAGCGCCAGGTGATGGCGGTCTTCGAGAAAGACGGCAAGACATACGCCTTTCAGATCGGCTTGGTGAAGGGAGACAGCTACCAGATTTATTCCGACGAATTGCTTTACATTCAGGATCCGCACGAGCTCTACAAACACTGGCCGGCTGATGTCTGGGAGGCTATCGAGAAACATGAAGTCAAGGCTGGGATGAACGAGTTCCAGGTTGATTTCGCGATCGGCATGGGAATTCCGGAGCGGTCCAGTGAAGGCACGGCCAAGACGGTGAATTATCCCAACGGGGGCAAGCCGGTTAGCATTACCTATCGCGACGGGAAGGCGGCAGAGATTACGTATCGGCCGCCGGCCTGAATGTTCTCGTCCTGCTGGCTCGCTCGTCTCCTATCCCGGTTTACTTTACGGCGGGCGAGGTGGAATCCGCTGCTTTCTCCTCATCGGCGTGAATCACGCCATCTTCGTCCGCGTAGAACGAACGATGCTGGGCATCGAGCTGCGCGGGTGTCATGGCCAACTCAAAGCCATCTTTCTTGGTTCGAAAGCTCACCGTGTAGTCGCCTCGGTCTGTTTTGGTCATGCGGCGGGTGAAGGAGCCGGTGTGCACCAGCGCTTCCAGTGAAGCCGCATACTCGGCATGCTTTTTCTTATATTCACGTTGTGCCCGCAGGACGGTGCGCATGTAACCCAGGGAGGCGGCTTCCGCTTCGGAGCGCGCCGGGTCTCCGGGAAACTTTGGCTGATAGGTGGTCTGGGCGGCCGTAAACAAGGCACTTGCTACCATAAAAGCAGCAATCCACTGAAAAGCCCTTCCATACCGGCATTTCATGAGTTCTTTCCCCTTCTGCTTTAGATGCTTACCATGTTACCGCCGTAATCTTTAATCCGTTACGGAGCCTTTGCATACCAGTCAAATGCAGCTATGCTAACCACAGTCTGACTAGGAATGCCATGAAATCTGCAGCTGCACCGGCCAAGAAAGCGCCCATTCGCATCGCCGTGGTGGAGAGCGATCCACTGCGGTTCGTGGGATTTCGCGCCCTGTTCGACTCGGAGTCGGATTTCGAATTGATTTCCGCCGCGCTCCCCGAGATCGGCACCTTGCAGAACATTGACCTGATCCTGCTAGGCAACCGCAACGGGCAAAACCTGTTCGATCTGATGGCCAGCCTCAAAGCCACACGCCCCGATCTGCGCATCATTGTGACCGGATCCGGCATGGACGAAGAGACCATTCTCAAGGCCATTGCCGCCGGAGCCAAGGGCTATGTGGATGAAGCAGCCTCGCCTACGGAATTCGTGCAAGCCATCCGCATAGTAAACCAAGGCTCGGTATGGGCCCCCCGGCGGGTTCTTTCCATGTTTATCGAACGTGTTAGCTCGTCCCCCGGACGCATCTTCCCGGCAGGCCGGGTGACCTTTACCGATCGCGAGAAAGAAGTGCTCGAGATGCTGGTGGTGGGCCGCTCCAACAAGGAAATCGGTGCTGCATTGGGCATCGAAGAGCGCACCGTCAAGGCTCACGTCGCCAAGCTGATGCGCAAGGTGGGCGTCCAGAACCGCATCGCACTCTCGGTACACGCCATTACGCACTCACTGGTCACGGCGAAGTAGCCAGATTCCCTTAGTTACCTTAGGACAATGACCAGGGTAATCTTGCCCCTTTTTCGGCCCTAACGCATACTCCGTTTACCTACCACAGAACCTGGGAGACGGGGTTGGGAGTGGAGATTAGGGTCACCACTGTCAGCCCCGCATTTTTTTGTCTTGTAAGTTCCTGCATTGTCAACAGATCATCCGCCGCTGCTGCATCCAACCCTTTTCTACCGACCGGGATCCTTTAGAATCAGATCCATTGATTCCCGAGGGATGACCCTGATTCAGGAAAGCTGAGGAAACAATGAAAAGACTTCTGTTTTTGTGTGCCGTGGCCTGCCTGGCTACGACCGCGCTTGCCGCGGACGAAACGGACACCAAGGCTGGGGACCGCCTCCAGGCCGCAGCCACCGTCCTGGACGAGATCCAGAGCGCCCCTGACCAGGGGATGCCGGAGGATGTGCTCGCGTCCGCCGAGTGCGTGGCCGTAGTGCCCTCGATGCTCAAAGCGGGGTTCATCTTCGGCGGCCGTTACGGTAAGGGTGTGGCCAGCTGCCGGACACCCAAGGGCTGGAGTGCGCCGGCATTCTTTACCGTCCAAGGAGGCAGCTTCGGACTGCAGATCGGCGGCCAGGCGGTGGACTTGGTCATGCTCATCATGAACGAGGAGGGCATGAAGAACCTGCTTTCCAGCAAGTTCAAGCTGGGGGCGGATGCCAGCGTTGCCGCCGGCCCGGTGGGACGTCATGCCGCAGCCGACACAGATTGGAAGCTGCGTGCCCAGGTGCTGAGCTACTCTCGCTCGCGGGGTGCCTTCGCCGGCTTGGAGCTGAGCGGAGCAGTAATCAAGCAGGACAAGGACAGCACGCGTGAATTCTACGGGCGTATGGTCCCCTTCAAGACTTCTCTAAAGGGGAACATCGATGCTCCGCAAGGAGCGTATCCGTTCCTGCAAACGCTGGCCAAATGGGCCAAGTCGGCAGCCGACAAATAGTCGTTTAGAGCCAGGGCATGGCACTAGTGTCGTGCCCCCGTTCCCAATCCCTCATCGCCTTCGCGTTTTGAAGGAGCCGGCGTCAGTTGGCCGCGTGAGGGTTAGACCGCGTGAGGGTTTGACAAGAAATTCTCCCAGAGGTACCGTCACCAGTTTCCCCTGGCATGCGTCAACGACTTGAGTATGGGCTGGCATGGGTGATCGTCAAAGTACTGGGCGCGCTACCTCGTCCTGTGGCGCGCGCTGCGGCGATTACTTTGGCCTGGACGGTTTACTGGCTGCACGTGCGGCTGCGGCACGCCGGCATGCGCAACCTGGAAATGGCATTTCCGGAGAAGAGCCGGCGCGAGCGTGCCAAAATCCTGCGAGGCGTGTTCACTTCCCTGGGCCGCCAGTTGGCGGAAATGTGTCTGTTCCCTAAGTACACCCGCGAAAACGTGGCCAAGGTTGTGGTGTACGACGGCTTTGAGAACTACGAACGCGCATTCGCCCGGGGCAAAGGTGTGCTATTTCTGACGGCGCACCTGGGAGCCTGGGAACTCTCCGCCTTTACGCACTCTTTGCACGGCCATCCTTTGCACATCGTGATGCGGCCGCTGGACAACGTTCCTCTGGACCGCCTGACCCGCCGCTATCGCACGATGCATGGCAACAGCACAGTGGACAAGGACGATTTCGTACGCGGCCTGCTCTCGGCGATGAAAGCCGGCGAGGTGGTGGGGATTTTGATGGACACGAACATGACTCCTCCGCAGGGCGTGTTTGTGGATTTCTTTGGCATTCCGGCCTGCACAGCCAGCGGCTTGGCCAGGATCGCGCTGCGCACCGACGCGGCTGTGGTGCCCGGATTCACCATTTGGGACCCTGTGCTCAGGAAGTACCGGTTGCGCTTCGATCCCGCGGTGAGCCTGGTGCGCACCGGCAACGACGATGCCGACATGATTGCCAATACCGCTCTCTTCACCAAGATTATTGAGGATTACGTGCGCCGCTATCCCGACCAGTGGTTGTGGGTGCATCGGCGTTGGAAGACGCGGCCGGAAGGGCAACCGCCGTTGTACTAGGAAATCGGCTTCTGGCTTCTCGCTTCCGGCACGCGGGGCGCCCGCGCCACACGAACTCAGAACCAGTCGCTGCGATACGCGACCCACCAGCTCACATACAGCGCCGGGAGCGTCGCGGCCAGCGCCCACCAGAGCGGTAGCAAGTAAGTGAGCAGACCCAGGACGGTAAAGCAGATCCAGAAGATTCTTCGCTCCATTCAGTCATTCTAGTCTTTGCGGCAGCTTTCCTTTCTTCCAGCAAACGTATAAAAAGGGTGCCATGAAGCGTTCTCTAAAAGAGGTTGCCGAGCATGTACACGCCCGTGTGTTAGGGGACGGCGGTGTGGAACTGACCGGCATATCCAGCATCGCTGCAGCCTCACCCGGTGACCTGGTCTTTGTGGAGGATGAAAAGAACCTGCGGCTGGCGGTGAAATCGCGCGCCTCGGCGGTGATCGCGGGTGAGTTTGCGGCCGCAGCGAAGAGTGCGAAACCGCTGCTCCTGTCCGCCCAGCCACGGCTGGCCTTTGCTCGTGCTTCACGGTTTCTCTGTGAGAATGCAAGTCCGCAAACAGGGATTCACCCGAGTGCAGTTGTGCATTCCTCGGCGAAGCTGGCTGAAGGTGTGAGCGTGGCGGAACGGGCGGTGATTAGCGAAGGCGTGGAGATTGGAGCCGAAACCCACGTCAGCGCCGGATGCGTAATCGGCGCAAAAGTGAGCGTGGGACGGAATTGTATCCTGCATCCTAATGTGACCATCTATCCAGGTACGCGGTTGGGGGACCGCGTGATTATCCACGCCGGAGCGGTGTTGGGGAGCGACGGTTTCGGTTACGTGCGGGACCAGAAAACCGGTCGCCATGAAAAATTTCCGCAAGTGGGCCGCCTGGAAATCGAAGATGACGTCGAGATTGGCGCCAACTCGACGGTGGACCGCGGCGCGCTCGAGGTCACTCGCATCGGGCGCGGAGCGAAGATCGACAATCTGGTCCACATCGGACATAACTGCCAGATTGGCGAGAACGTTGTGATCGCCGCGCAGACCGGCCTCTCGGGCAGCATCGTGGTGGAAAAAAATGTGATCATGGGCGGCCAGGTCGGCATCGGGGAGCATGCGCGCATCGAAGAAGGTGTCATGCTCGGCGGACAAAGTGGGGTTCTGCCGAACAAGATATTTCGCGGGAAAGGAGTGGCCTTCTGGGGCACTCCAGCACGCCCGGTCCGTGAATATCTGAAACAGCTAGCGGTTCTGGCACGTCTGGCAAAGAAGGAATAATGGCAGTCGTCGTCATCGGCGGACATTCCCGCAACGTGGGGAAGACCAGCGTGGTCGCCGGTTTGATCGCGGCGTTGCCAGAATACAAATGGACGGCGCTCAAAATCACACAGTATGGCGGTGGCGTGTGTTCCCTTAATGGGGAAGCCTGTCACTGCGCGACTGAGGATCACACCTGGGCGATCTCCGAAGAAAAAGATCGTTCCGGAAAATCTGACACTTCGCGCTTTCTGGTAGCGGGTGCGACCCGTGTGTGGTGGGTACGGACTGAGCAGGGTAGGCTAGCGGAAGCCGTGCCCACGATCCGGCGGAGGTTGGCGGAATCAGAAAATGTGATCCTGGAGTCGAACAGTATTTTGAAATTTGTCCGGCCGGATGTTTATTTGACGGTGCTCGATCCGGCCACGGCTGACTTCAAAAAATCCGCGCAGCAGTTCCTGGACTTGGCCGATGCCGTCATCTTGCACCAGGGCAGCGGCAAGGCGGCGTGGCATGGTGTTTCGCTAAAACCGGTTGCTGGTCGTCCGATCTTCCAGATCGAGCCTCCCGCTTACGTAACCCAGGAAATGATGGACTTCGTGAGACGGAGGCTGGAAACATGCGCACATTGATGGCTTGCGCTACCGGCGTAATCCTTGGATTGGCGGGACTCTGTTCAAGCGAGCCTTCTCACACTCAGGAACAAGTATCTTCGTACTCCGGACGGTCTCAGCAAGCAGCCGCCCAACATCCCACCGAGGCACCACCAGCAAAGTCGGCGAATCGGATCGAATATCGGAATACTCACTACGGTTTCTGCTACTCACTGCCTGGCGGCTGGACTGGGTACTCAATTCGGACTGATGAATGGCAAGGCGACGGGCAAGGTCCAAAAGGTCCAATCATTGTCATTAGGCATCCTCAATGGACGCCAGAAGATCCGCGTCAAGATATTCCCATCATGGTATTCACCCAGGCGCAGTGGCGCCTACTAAAGCGCGAAAAATTCTTCGTTAGCGCAGCTCCTTTTGGACCCACTGAGTTGGGACGCAACCACAAATACGTGTTTGCCCTGCCTCCACGCTTCGACTACGCATTTCCTACGGGATATGAAGAAGTAGAAGAAATTGTGAAAAGCAAACCTCTTCGTGCGCCATGCAGGGCGCGGTAGGAGTGATGATCGAAGAATGAAAGACTGCTTGCCGTGGTAGTTCTCGTAGGCAGGCGTTTGCACCGACTATCCAAGAACGGCCATTCAAGAGTAGGTCCTAGGCTAGTTGGCATACATCGCAATAATCCGCTCAATCGCCCGCCGGCAAACTGGATCGAAAGACTCATGCCGGGTAAACATGATGCAATCGATGGCGGGCCGGTAGTAGCCATGGGCTTCATAATCCGCGCCCTCGAAGGCGCCCACCTTTCCTGCGAACTTTTCGCTGGCCAGCATCGCGTCTTCTTTCTTGCGTTCTTCGCGAAAGAGGACTTCCATTTCTGACTCAGGCTTGTTTTGGGCGCGAATCTGACTGCGTCGCGATTGGATGTCATGCTCGAAAGCTTCAAACTCTTCCTTGTTCCAGGGCGTCGGGAGCGGTGTGCCGGGCGTGACCAGATCTTTCCACTTGAGATTTGTGGGATCGAGCAGGGCAGTGACATTCGGCTCCCAGGGCTCGACGTGCTTGGTTGCGGGAGCGTAGGCCACTTGTGAAACGTAGTACTCATCCGCCAATGCGGCGAAGTGATGGCCGAATTCGTGGACGAAGACATACGGCGCCCACTCGCTGTCAGAGGCCACGGTGGCGTACTGGTTGAATATTCCGCCTCCGCCATAGGTCTTGCCGTTGACCAGGATTTCGATGAACTCATAGGGGGCGAAAGAAGCGACGTCGCGTAGCACGCGGTTTTCCGTGGTCAGGATGTAGCGTTCGGTATCGAAGGTGTCATAGGTCGTGCCCAGCGGGGAGCGGCGATGCTGTCCGCTGGAAGGCCGCGAAATGCCCGATTCTTCAGCGGCCGGACACAGACCCCACACATTGAAATCCTGCCGGTGCTCGCGGAATGGCGATGTGCCAAACAACATTTCCGTGAAGCGGCGGGCGTCCTGCTCAAACTTGGGGCGTTCAGCCGCCGTGTACCCATCGCCCAGAATCAGAAGGTCCACCTTGTTCGCTGGTTCACCCATCTTTTGAATGGTCACGAGCGGACCCGGAGATGGTGGGTGCGACGAATCAATGAACTTGTCCTTGGGATCGATGCTCGTGGACCAGACTTCGAGAACTTTTCCTTCCACGCGCTTCTTGAGCACGATTCTTGCTGGCGCCGACGGAGCAGGGAAGCGCAGGGACTCGGAGAACGTCCGAGTAGTAGTCTTCGCTTCACTGGTCGTAACCCACTCGCCAAAGACGGAACTGAATCCGCGTGAGTAGAGCAACTGGCTGCTGCCCTGGTCGTGGACTTCGAACAGATAGATACCGAGATTCGTATCGTCGATCGTCTTAGTCAAGCCACCGGGCCAGGGCTGGGGTTCGATGACGACCCGGTCTAGGCTGAACACCTCCTGGGTGGTGCTACCGGTGTGGTAGTAATCCAGGCGCATGGTAGCCGGCGCGGCGAAAGCGACGGGCGTCAGCAGGACGAATAGAGATAACCATTTGAGAAGTGTGAATCGCATAAATAGAATCTTACAGGCCGAACGCTGAATGCTGAATGCTTAACCAGCTACGGACTCACCACCGGCGGGCTAGGCGGGCCTTCGTCGCCCTTTTTTGAAGCGGGTTTTTCCCCGGGCGGCAGCGTCCGGCTCTCCGGCAGGACTTCGCCTACCGGGTGTCGTGTCGTATCCGTCTTTCCCGCTGTCTTGCGCAACTCCCGGAGAATGTCCTCGCGGTCGTGGCCGGCGTACTCACGGGCAAAGCGGGTGAGAGCCTCGGTCAGGATGTCGTGGTGGTGCAGGTTGTCCAGTCCTTGCTCCCGCGTGATGTTCAGCCACAGGCGATGCACCAGATGAACATCTTCGGTTTTCAGCGAAGGTGTGTGAGGCCCAATGTGGAAGGTGTCCACCTTCAGGTCCGGGTGAACGATCTGCAGGACGAACTGCCGCTTGGGCTCGGGCGTGGCTTCCCAAGCTCGGCCCAGTTCGAAGGCCTGTTCCTGGGCGGTCATTTTGCTGGAGAGTCCCGAGACCACCGCCGAGGACTCCAGGTTGACGGCAGTCTGCACGATGGCCGACCATACGTCGCGGGCGGGCACCACGAGAAGTGAAATGTGCTTGCCGAAGTTCTCGGCGACCGATACGGCGCGGGTGAAAAGACGCTGTTCGTAATCACTGAAGATCTGCTCCGTGGACAGGTCATAGGCCGCGGTGCCGAACTGGCTAATGCGCGCCGACATGACCACAATATCCTGCTCCGCGGTGTCGAGCCGCTCCAGTGCCCACTTCATGTGACTCAGCGTGTTGTAGTCACGGACGGTCACCATGACGTTGCCGGGACGGATCCCGAGTTCCTTGCGTTCCACGGTGTCACTCTGCAGCAACTGGAAATGTTCCTGCATTTGCTGCTCGGCGAGCGCGTGCTTCCGGCGGTTGGTGCGCTCGGAAATTGAGAAAACAAGGAAGAAAGCTGCCGCGAATCCCACTCCGGCTTTCGTGGCCAGTGACTTGGTGAACAGATTCACGATCGCGGTTGAGAACAAAACCAGGAAAACCGATGCCAGCCCGACGGGAATCTCACGTCCCGCGATCCGGAAGTTCGGGGGTACCTTCCAGCCGCGTTCCCCTTTGTACTTGTAGCGCAGCACCAGCATCGCCAGGCTGTTGAAGGTGAAGCTCCAGATGACGCCAAAGGCGTAGGCCTCGCCCAGCACATACACATTGCCGCGACTGGCCAGGATAGTGAATAGCTGAAAGAACACCACCAGGTTGATAATGCGGTAGGTGGTTCCAAAACGCGGGTGTGGTTGCCGGAACCAGTCCGGGAGTACGCCATCCTCGGAGACGCGATTCAGCACTCCGTTGGAACCGATGATAGCGGTATTGACTGCTCCCGAAAGAATCAAGAATCCAACCACCACCACGAAGGCTCGAAACAACAACCGCAACACCTGCGGACCCCACATATACATGGCCAGGCCCGCGATCAGGTTGTCCTTATAAACCGGGATTCGCACCGAATCGGGAATGATCATCACGAACAGCAGGGCAGTGAGTCCGGTGAAGACGAAGCTGTAAATGGCGATGATGATCGCTGCCCGCTTCAGGTTTTTCAGCTTGGGGTGTGCCAGTTCACGATTCACCTGGGCGAGCGATTCCTCGCCACTCATGGCCAGAACCGAGTGCCCAAAGGCGATCAGTATGCCGAAGAGGCCGAACATTTTGGCCAGATCCTGATCGTGATAGGTGTGCTTCAGGAATCCCAGCGCTTCTTGGCTAAATTTCAGGTTGCCTGGCGTGGGCAGCGGCACCGGCTGGTAGCCAGACTTCACCAGCGTCAGCGCGGACCAGGCGAGCAGGAGCACAACCATCACGGTGGTGATCTGCATGACCCGCAGCGCTTTCTCACTGGACTCCTGGATACCTTTGGTGTTTTGCCACCAGAAGTAGAGAGTCACCGCCAGGGCAAAGGCCACCGCAGTCCCGTTCACGTTGACCTGCGGAGTGCCACCCTTGAACATCATGTGCACGGCGCGCGGGACCCAGCCGTGGGCATCGGCCGTCGCCATGGTTTCGTTGATCAGTCCGGCGATGTACTGTCCTGCGGACACGCCCGAGATCGGTCCGGTCAGGATGTAGTCGAACATCAGCGCGGAAACGCTCATCTTGGCCAGCGTGCCGCCCAGTGCCTCTTTCACTACCCGGTACACGCCGCCCCTCACGAACATCGAGCAGCTCTCCACGTACACCGCACGGACAGCGAAAGAGAACAGCATCACACTCACGATGAACCAGGGAGCGGATTTTCCCACCGCTTGTTCCGCGATGCCGCCGGCGTAGAAGGCCGAGGAGCCCAGATCGTTCAGCACGATGGCGGCGGCGCGCCAGTAAGAAATGAAGGTCAGCATCACCGAGGTCGCGACCACGATGCGTACGCGATTCGATAGAGCGCCGCCGGGTTGTGAGGGAGAGACCATCCAGAGAAGCTAGCCGTCAGTATGGGTGGGCTCGTCGGAGCCCAACAGAGTCTCAATGTCTTCAATGCCGCTAAGGATCAGCACTACGAATGAGCCAACGGCTCCCACGGCAAACATGGACTCGAGAATACGAATTCCGATGCGGGCCAGCAAATCCATACGGCATCAATGTTAGCCCATAGGCGGAATACGGGATAGGCGGAAAGCGAATTTAGTCATGGCGTGACCTTCCGCGCCGCTGCAGAAGTGGTCCCGGGAAAGGTTTGCTATCCTTGCCGGGTGCGGCATATTCACAAGAGTGCCTGGGTTCTGGTTGTGCTCTCCGCGGGCTTGCAGATTCTGATATTTCCGCTCCCAGATCTGTACATGCTCTGCTGGTTGGCGGTAGCACCGTTGCTGATTGCACTATTGCGGGCGCAGCAGCCGAATACCTTGCAGCTCCGGGAAGGAATCAAGCTGGTGCCAGCGAGTCCGTGGCAGGGATTTCTGCTTGCCTACGGATGTGGAATCCTGTGGTACGCCGGCACTTGCTACTGGATCTACAACACCATGCGTCAGTACGGCGGAGTGAGTGCCCCTGCCGCCGTGGGCATCCTGATTCTTTTCTGTCTGTATCTGGCCATTTACCACGGCGTCTTCGGCTTCCTGGTCAGTCTTCTCGCGGGGCAGAGTTCCTTCAGCCGGCGGGCCCTGCTGCTGGCGCCGGTCGTATGGGTTGCCGTCGAACTGGCCCGTACGCGGATCACCGGAGTTCCGTGGGATCTGTTGGGAATCACGCAAGTGGACAACGTTCCACTTGCCCGGCTCGCCACCGTGACTGGTGTGTACGGTTTGTCTTTCGAAATTATGGTGGTCAATGCGGCCGTGGCGGCCGCGTTCCTGGTTCCACGTCAGAAGCGCAAGCTGATCCTATGGGCTTCTTTGGGCGCTGCCGTAGTGCTGCAATCGGGACGATGGATTCCCGCACCCACATTGCTTGCCGACCACACCGCTTTTCTGGTGCAAGAAAACGTTCCCATCCTGGATGGCGCCGAGTGGACGAAGGATTACTTTGACGGGACTCTGCGAGACCTCACCTGGATCAGCCTGAAACCGCCGACGGTTCCGCCATCCGACACCGGAGAGCTGGCGCACCCGGACTTGATCGTCTGGCCCGAATCACCGGCGCCGTTTTATGCCAGCGATCCAATATTCCGTGCGACTGTTAGCAATATTGCCCGCGAAGCTAAGACCTGGGTGGTGACCGGCAGCCTGGGCGTCCGCAATGCCAGCCAGACGCCGGAGCAATCCACCCAACTGTACAACTCCGCTGCCCTGGTGAGCCCCGGTGGCGAGTGGGTCGCGCGCTACGACAAGGTCCACCTCGTCCCCTTCGGCGAATACGTTCCTTTCAAGCGCATGTTTGCCTTTGCCGGCGGTCTGACCAAGGAGGTGGGAGACTTTTCCCGCGGAGAGTCCCGCGCGCCGCTCGATGCAGGGGGAGCCAAGCTCGGCGTTTTCATCTGCTACGAGTCAATTTTCCCCGATGACATCCGGCAGTTTGCCGCCAACGGAGCCCAGGTGTTCGTGAACATTTCGAACGATGGCTGGTACGGCGACAGCGGCGCCTACGCCCAGCACCTGAAACAGGCTCGCATGCGCGCCGTGGAAAACGCCCGCTGGCTGCTGCGCGATACCAATACGGGAGTTACCGCGTCAATCGATCCATATGGGCGTATCCAGGCCAGCGTGCCCCGCAAGGTCCGGACTACGCTGAACGCTCCATACGCTCTGTCCGACGTAACCACCTTCTACACCCGCCACGGCGACTGGTTCGCCTACCTGTGTGCGATAATTTCCGTGGTGGCGTTTCTGCTACGCTGGTTGCGGGCCGAGACGTAGCAAGCTACGTCTCTACATGGAGATGTGACGCCCAACAGACAGGAAAATGACAAATGTTTGAAGAATTCGAGCAAGAATACGCAGTCTTGAAGGACAAAGTTCGCGGCCTCCGGGAGTACCTTTGACGCAGGCAAGCTGCGTCAGCAGCTGACTGAAGTCGAGAAGCAGGCTGTTGACCCCAATCTCTGGTCGAATCCTCAACAATCCCAGAAGGTGATGCGCGAGAAAAAGCGCCTGGAACATGTGTTGGCCACCGAGGCCGACCTGATCCGGCGTTCCGACGACATTTCCGCATACTTCGAACTGGCCCGGGAAGGAGAAACCGTTGACGGCGACCTGCGCCGCGAGATTGACGCTCTGCGACAGCTCGTCGATCGCCTCGAAACCGAAAGTCTTCTGGCCGGCGAAAACGATGGGCGCAATGCCATCGTCACCATCCATCCCGGTGCTGGCGGCACCGAGTCGCAGGACTGGGCGGACATGCTGCTGCGTATGTATCTGCGCTGGGCTGAACGCCAGGGGTTCCAGACTGTCCTCTACGACTACCAGCCCGGTGAAGAAGCCGGGCTCAAGTCTGCCACCTTTGCCGTGAACGGAGAATATGCCTACGGCCTGCTGACCAGCGAAATCGGCGTACACCGGCTGGTGCGCATTTCCCCTTTCGATCAGGCCAAAAGGCGCCACACTTCGTTTGCCAGCGTCTTTGTTTCACCGGAAATTGACGACAGTATTGAAATCGTTATCAAGCCCGAAGACTTGCGCGTGGACACTTATCGCTCCAGCGGAAAAGGTGGACAGCACGTCAATACCACCGACTCCGCCGTGCGTATCACCCACCTTACGACCGGACTCGTGGCCAGTTGCCAGAATGAGCGCTCGCAGCACAAGAACAAAGAGCGCGCCATGAGCATGCTGCGCTCCAAGCTCTACGAACACGAACTGGAGAAGAAGCGCGAAGTTACCCGGAAGATCGAAGACTCCAAGCTCGACATCAACTTCGGCTCGCAGATCCGGTCCTATGTGCTACAGCCCTACCGGATGATCAAGGACCACCGCACCAAGCTGGAAGTGGGGGACGTGGACCGCGTGATTGACGGCGATTTGCAGCCGTTTATTCAGGCGTACCTGAGAATGAGACGGGGGGAGAAGCAAGGATGACTACGCGGGAAGCCATAGTCGCACGCGGGCTTCGCCTCGAGTGGCTCAGTGAAACGGTTCCTTAGGTAACGTTACCTAGCGTCAAAGAACTGGCAAGCAACCCAGCGATGAGTCATGCTTTAGCTGGAAGTTTCCGGAGGAACTGGAACAGACATCTATGCCGCGCATGATCGACCTCATCCGCGCATCGGCCTTGCCTTCCAACCTGATGCAGTCTGCTGCCAGGGGGGCCCTTTCCGTGCCGCCGCGGGAGATGATCGAAATCCTCGTCTACCTGGCGAGCCACAACAAGGTCTTCGGTGAGCAGGCGCGCCTCACTCTGGCCGGCTGGGATGAGGCGTCCTCCCGGGCCGTGGCCTCGGACCCAGGCACACCAAACGAAGTGTTGAACTACCTGATTGCTCCGCAAAACCTGCGGCCCGCTCTGCTTCCCCTGTTGTTTGACAATCCTTCGGTGGCTGAAGCGTCCTTGATCAAACTGGCGACAGCGTCTTCCCGTGAGGTCGTGGAAGCCATGCTGAAGAGTCAGCGGGCCAGCCAGTCGCCGAAAATTCTGCAGGCACTCAGCTCCAATCCCAACCTGACCGGACTCGAAGTTACCAAAATAAAAAATCAGCTTGGCTCTCCGGCACCCGAGCCGCCAGGCTCGCCCCCGGAGAAGTCAGAGGCGCCCGCAGCAGCCGAGGAAGTTCTGCCCGAAACACTGCTCGATGAGCCAACCGGTTCGGAAGACGTGCTCGATGAAGCGCTGGCCGGGTATTTTGCCGAGCACGCCGGCGAAATCTCCGCCGAAGCAGACAAACCCTTCCAGCTGATTGGGGGGTTTTATGATGAGTTCGTGCCCGGTTCCGAAGAATCGCCCGCGCAAGTCGAAACCACGGCTGCGGCAGCACCGGTTGCCTCCGCGGCGGCTGCCGCCACCGCTCCCAAAAGGGCTCCGATAGTCAAGAAATCCCAGCTCAGCCCGACGGAGCGGGGCAGCGCCTTGCAAAAAATTTCCAGGTTGGATATCAAAGGGCGCATTCAGCTGGCCATGAAAGGGAACAAGGAAGAGCGCTCGCTCCTGATTCGCGATGGCACCAAAGTGGTTGCATTGGCAGTCCTGGATTCACCCAAGGTCGGCGATGCCGAAGTCGAGAGGTTTGCCAGCCAGAAGAATGTGCTGGAAGCGGTGCTGCGCGGCATCCCGCTGAAACGCCGTTTCGCGAAGCATTATGGGATCGTGCGCAACCTGGTGTTCAATCCCCGCACTCCAATCGACGTTTCTCTCGGCCGGATAAAGAACTTGCTGGTACACGATCTGAAAAACCTGTCGGGCAACAAAGAAGTTTCAGAGACCATTCGCAAACTGGCCCTCAAGATGTTCAAGCAGAAACTGAGTTCGAACAAGAAAAGCACCGACTGACCCGCCAAGCTGGCCAGCCAAGACTTCCGCCGTGTTCAGTGGCGATCGCTCAAAGCTGGTTTCCGCAGTATCCCCTCGTTACAATGAAAGCGTCATGGCCTCCCATCCCCACACGGATCCAATTGCAGACCTGCTGAAACATTCCAGAACCATCGCCGTCGTCGGACTCTCGAACAGCCCCTTGCGCCCGAGCCATGGCGTGGCCGCATACATGCAAACCCAAGGTTATCGAATCATTCCCGTGAATCCTGAAGTCAGAGGCGCTTTGGGTGAAAAGTCTTACCCA
Organism: Terriglobia bacterium; assembly: GCA_041494805.1. GTDB lineage: Bacteria > Acidobacteriota > Terriglobia > Terriglobales > Acidobacteriaceae > JBGQBN01. Next base: position 33,852 of record JBGQBN010000041.1, read on the forward strand.
TCACTGCTCGATGTTCCCGAAAAGATCGACATCGTAAATATTTTCCGCCGCCCGGAATACGTGGAAGAGATCGTCGATCAAGCCATCCAGCTCAAGGTTCCCGCTGTCTGGATGCAGGAGCAGGTCATCAATGAGAAGGCCGCAGAGAAGGCGCGCCAGGCAGGTATTTTTGTGGTGATGGACCAGTGCATCCTGAAGGAGCACAAGGCAAGGTTCGGGTGAGCTGGCCTAGCTGCGCGCCGCGATAAGGATTACCGTGGCATCGTCGCGCAACCCTGCTCCCTTGGCGAACGAACGCACGTCGTCGAGGATGCTCTCGGTTGAGGCCTCCGGCCGCAGCACATGTTTCTCCAGACGGGCCGGACCATATTCTTCATCTGCCGCATTCACTGCTTCGGTCATGCCGTCGCTGTAAAACACCAGGAGCGAACCCGCCGGAAGCTGCACTCGCGCTTCCGAGAAGCTGCCAAAACCAAGCCCCAACGGCATTCCCCTCTCGGTGTCGAGGAAACGCGCGCCGTTATGATCCACCAGCAACGGCCGCAAGTGCCCCGCGCTGGCGTAGGTCAGAGTGCGTGTGACCGGGTTGAGCACTCCGTACACCATGGTGACGAACTTGCCAGAGGGAAAATCATCGGCCAACAGACGATTCAGCTTGGTCAGCACTTCAGCCGGGCTGCAGGAGGCTTCCGCCAGTGAGCGCAGCATGCCTCGAGTCGCGGACATGAGCAAAGCCGCGCCCGTGCCTTTTCCCGAGACATCCGCCAGCACCAGCCCCCAGCAACCATCGTCCAGCGCGATGAAGTCGTACCAGTCGCCACCCACCGCGCCGGCTGGGATGCAGAGTCCGGAAACCGCGAAGCCGGGAATGTATGGAGAACTCTTGGGCAGCAGAGCCTGCTGAATGGCACGTGCCTCGTGCGCCTCCAGGTTCATCTTCTCCCGCGCCTGCCGCTCCTGCTGGAAAAGACGCGCGTTATGCACCGCCACCGAGATGTGACTGCACAAGGCCTGCAGCAGTCTCAGTTGCTCGGGTGGAAAGGCATCGAGTTCGTGATGGGAAGCCGTGAACACTCCCACCAGCCGTCCCTCGACGTGCAGAGGAATCGCCACTTCGGAAAGAGTGGCGTGCTCACAAGCGATATAGTACTGATCTTTGCGCACGTCCGGCGCGTAGCGCATCTGCCCGGTGGCAGCGACGTAGCCCACCATGCCCTCTCGTCCGATCTTCAGGCCGTGGCCCTTCCCGTGGAGGGTGCAACCATGTACTCCGGCCAGCACCATCTCGCCACGCTCTTCGTTGTGGAGATAGAGGTTGGCTTCGACGCATCCGAACGAGAGCGCAACGTCGTTCACAATTTGATCGATAAGTTGATCCAGGTCGAGGATCGAGGTAATTTGCTGCGCGGCCTTCTGCAACCTCAGAAGATCTTCCACCTGCTCGAGGTGCAGTTGGCGGACCGTAAGATAATCGGAATTAGCCGTTCTCGGACTGGTCGCCATGGTACGGACCTTCCTCGGGCAAAGTCTGCAAACTAGCTTCAGTATAAGATGCCCAGCACTGCAACTAGGATTCTGTTTTAGGCCTCGGCGACTTACCCTTCGCAGCCTGCGACCGGCCTCGCCTGATCTCCTCTAAGCGCTCGCGAATCCGCTTTTCCACGCCCTCGTTAGTCGGGCGATAATAGGTTCGATCGCGCAAATTGTCCGGGAGACACTGCATGTCGGCAGTCTTGCCCTCAAGGTCGTGGGCGTACTGGTAACCCTGGCCATAGCCAAGGCCCTTCATCAGCCCGGTGGGCGCATTGCGCAGGTGCAGAGGAACTGGTTCTGCCGCAGTTTGCTCCACGTCTTGCTGGACGTCGCTATATGCGGTGTACAAGGCGTTCGACTTGGGCGCGAGCGAGAGATAGACAACCGCCTCCGCCAGCGCCAGGTTGCCCTCCGGCATGCCGATAAAATCCACCGCATCACGGGCTGCCATGCAGAGGGAAAGGGCATTGGGATCAGCCAGCCCGATATCTTCCACCGCCATCCGCAC
>JBGQBN010000102.1:0-5897 GCA_041494805.1 Terriglobia bacterium
ACGTCCGAGTCGATCACTTTGATGGTGAAGGGCACCTGGGCATCGGAATTGCGGACCAGGTTCTGGCCCACGCGGTTGACGTACTCGCTGACCACGGGGTCATCAATAAATTTTGCTGAGCGTTCCACTTCCTGGGCGAGCTGTTTTCCCAGCGCGATCTCGTGCTCGAGCGAATAGAAATTCAGGCCGTGGCCAACGTTGCGGTTGCCGATAGCCTCGACGTCCTGCTTGCCGCCCTGTTTGATCTTGGGGTCAGTGGACTGCGGGACGGGTTGCTCACCCTGCGCCTGTGGCGGCTGGGCGGGCGGCTGGGCGGCAGGCTGCTGCCCGCCATCCTGTTTGGGGGGTTGCCCGCCATCTTGTTGGGCGGGTTGACTGGCGGGCTGCCCGTTCGTTTGCTGGGGGGGCTGCTGGCCGCCCTGAGTCGGCGGCTGCCCACTCGTCTGTTGCCCGCCATCTTGTTGGGCGGGTTGATTGGCGGGCTGCCCGGACTGTTGCTGGCCCTGCTGCTGTGGAGCCGCGATGGTCGCGGGAACGGCGAGGAGCGCCGCCATGAAAATCGCGCCCAATCGCAAGGTCCAAGTTTTCCTCATGGATACCTCCGGAGGAATCTGCCCGGATTATACACCTCCGGGACCCCTGACGCCCCTAAGCTTACGATGGCGAAACCCGAGAAAAAGTTATCTTTACCCTGAGGGACAAATCGCATTTGCTTGCCCTGAGGGAGAAATGGGATTTCTCCCGAAGGGTAGCCCCGAGGCCGAACCGGCATTTGCCCCGAAGGGCCGCCCCATGGAGGAGGCCTCATTTCGGCGCCGTCATCCTGAGCGAAGGCCCGCGCGATTTCTCTTCCCCGCGGCTGTTCGGCGGGCGCGGGGCGCAGTCGAAAGGATCTCTCTTCATTCTTGCTCGACCCCCGGAATTATTACCGATTAGAATTGGTCGCCTTCCTTTGTTTTCTATGAGTTGGGACGATTTTTATTGTCACCTTGTTACCGAATAGAAAGGCAGTGATTCGCGACGCGTGGCCCATGAATCCGGACGGAAAGTGCGGACGTCAACCCCGCAAGGCGGGGATTGCGCGAGAGAATCAGCGCAAGTGGTAGAGAGGCAAACCGGCTGCCAACAGGACTTGGCGCACGCGTCATGGGAAGAATCTCCATTCGTAGCATGGCACACTGCGAGGCAGAATTCGACTGGCCGTGGGACCAGTTTTTGCGCGATCGCGTACACTGGCCGTTTTGGTGAGGGGGCATTTGGTCGAAAGGCAACGTCAAAGGCTTCCCACCCTTCGCTCTTATCGAGGGGCACCCGGCGAACTGATGCGGTTCCGCGTATTGAGGAAGCGCTCGACGAAGACTAGACAGGCGTCTCTTATTCGCTTGGGAATCCGATCTGGCGGACGAGTTCAGCGTAGCGCGGGTGATCGCGAATGGAATCGAAATCGGGGTCGACGCGGATCTGCAACAGTCCGGGTTCGTGTGTTGGCAGACCTTGGAACAAGGTGCGCATCGCTTCTTCCCGCATGTCCGCCAATACGTACGCGTTTGCCAGATCCCAAAGATCCGGCTGTGGGCGCTTTAATATCTCGTGCAGGTCCTTCCTCGCGACAAACAAACTGGCTGCCTGATATCCGCGCTTGTGGTACTCCCGCACGTATGCGGGTACCCAGTCAGCGTGCCCGATTAGAGCGAGAAACTTGCCGCACTCGGCCACAGATTCATCGAAGAGCCCCAGGTACCCCAAGTCATTGCAAAGAGCGCCGCGCGAAAATTGATGGTTGGGGTCACCCGCGAGCGCCTGGTGCGCCAAGGCCACAGCGCTCTTGTAATCGCGGGCGAAGAAGTACTCAAAAACGAGCTGCTCTTGCAGGTCTTGGCGTAAGGGGTCCAGCGCAACCGCCTGCTTGCGGTGGCTCACCGCCTCTCCCATGTTGCCGGCGATCCTGAGATAACCCGCGTAAACCGCGTGGGCCTCGGGCAGGCTGGGATTCAACTGCAAGGCGCGCAGGGCATGTTCGCGGGCTGCGTGCCAGTCCCAATCGTGCATCAACTTGATCTGGGCAATGGCAGCGTGTGTCTCCGCACTCTCGCTGTCCAGCGACAGTGCCTGGGTCGCATACTGCTCGGCCAGTCGCCAGGCCTGTTCAGCACCCTCGTCATCTCCCACCGCGCGGGAACGATAGAAATCCGCCAGGCCGGCATGCGCGGGCGCATAGGAAGGATCCAGTGCGATGGCGCGCTGGAAATGCGCTCGAGCCGCATCTGGAACAGGCAGGGTGTGGCGCGCCAACTCGAAACGGCCCCGGAAGTATGCTTCCACCACCGCGGATCCGATGGGCTTACGGTTGGCAGGGGCGAGTACCTGGATCTGCAGCTCGCGGCCGATATGGCGCGCAATCTCGGATTGGAGTGAGAGCACGTCGCCAACGCTTCGATCGTAGGATTCCGTCCAGATCGTCGTTCCGTCGGCCACGCGCAGGAGCCGTACGGAAATGCGTGCTTGCTCCTCCTGGCGCCGGACACTCCCCTCGAGCAAGTATTGCAATCCAGACTGCTGGCGGAGATCGGGGATGATGGAATTGGTCTGCCGCACGGCTGTGGACGATCCGTACTTCACTACACCGATTCGTTCCGGATTGAGCTGTCCGAGCTGGGTGATGACTTCCTCGGTCAGTCCACGGACGAAGAAATCCTGCCCGGGATCCCCGCTCAGATTCTCCAGGGGGACGACCGCCACGACCAGACGACCTTGACGGTCGCCAGAGAACGCGCGCATGGAACGATGAATCGCGGACAAAGCAAAGAGGAGAGCAGCCGCCAGCCCCGCGGCGAGCAGGGGCACCACTATCCACCTGCCGGGCCGTGCGCGAGGAGCCGAGGGGGTGGGCGGCGCGGGCACATCATCAATGACTTCAATGTATCCAACGAAGCGGTAACCCTTGCCGACGACGGTTTCCAGGTAGCACGGGGAAGCGGAGTCGTCATCCAAGGCTAGCCGTATCTTGCGGATGGCGGTGTTGATACCGGCGTCAACGTCAACGTGAATGGCGTCGCCCCAGATAGTGCGCACGATCTCTTCGCGGGTGACGAGTGCTCCCCGTCCCCGGACCAGCAGGATGAGCAGCTCCATCGGGGTTTTCTCCAGCTTTACCCGCTGCCCGGCGCGGATTAACTGGAAGGAGGTGAGGTCCAGTACGAGGTCCTGTGGTACTGCTTTCTCGGGCGCCATTGAACTTACTCGTGTGGCTGGATTATACCTCTCTGTTCATATGAATTTCACGGAAAGTTCAGATGCTCTCCATTGACCGGCATCAAGCAGTGCGCCAGTCTGCCGGGGACTCACGATTGCATCCCCGAGGTGGATTATGAAGCTGATGAACCTGAAGCTAATGAGATTGATCGCTGCTATCGCATTGGTGTCCTGGGCGCCAATCGCTCTGGCTATCATCAATGGCACTGTTGACAACAACCGCCATCCCAATGTCGGCAGCATTGTCGTTGACTTCGACACTCCCGGAGTGCGGCACCAAGGGTGCTCCGGCACATTGATTTCGCCGAAGGTGTTCCTGACCGCCGGACATTGTATTAATTTCCTACAGGGACAGGGTCTAACGCGGGTACCGGTTACGTTCGATCCGGTCATTACTCAGTCGGTGATCCTGCACGAGGGGACCATGCATTTGAATCCTCTGTTCCCCGGCCCAACCTCCGACCCCGAGGACTTGGGCGTGATTGTGCTCGATGAAGCAATAGTGGACATAACCCCTGCCACGCTTCCGTCGCCGGGGCTCCTGGACAGAATGTCCGCAGATCATAGCCTGAAGAACACCCTGTTCACTATCGTCGGTTACGGCGCGACCGACACAGTGTTCGGAGGAGGACCTCCGGATGCCACTGAAGGCCGCGGCACCAGGCGTTATGCAAAGGAGGGGTTCACAGCACTTGAGCCCAACTTGCTGGCCCTGAATATGAATGCCGTCTTCGGCTATGGCGGCAGCAACTCAGGCGACTCTGGTTGTGCCTATTTTCTGGGAGCGGGCAACAGCGAGACCAATATCGTGGTCGCGACCGGTTTCTCAGGAGACAGGTGGGGGATTACGCAGGACCTCCCCTATCGTCTGGACACGCCAGAGGCCCGCGCCTTCCTGGGGCAGTACGTGACGCTGCTGCCATAAGGAGAGTCACCGCCACGGGACGCAAAAATGATCAGAAAGGAGAACTACAATGACACCGAGAAAATTTGTCAAACCCGCGGCCGCTGTCGCAGCATTTGCCGCGCTCGTTCTGACGGGAATGTTGAGCAGTTCCAGGCGGGTGCAAGCACTTGACGATGACGAGGAACGCAACGAATCAAAGATCCGAATAGGTTTCGAGATAGCGCCAGTCCATTTGAATCTGCACGACAAAAACCGGCAGTTGGTGGGCTTGGGCAGTTATATAGTCAACGCACAGGCCGACTGCAATGGCTGCCACAACCCCGGCCCTGGGGCCAATGAATACCAGCCGGGCGGAAATCCATACCTTGGCCAGCAGAAGATAATCAATCCGGCGACGTACTTGGGTGGCGGCAGAGATTTCGGTCCGGTGGTGCCAGGTGGTTCTGCGCACATCATCTCCCGCAACCTGACACCCGATAAATCCGGGTTGCCCGAAGGGGGCCGCACGTTTTCGGAGTTTCTTCTGATCATGAGAACCGGCGCGGATCTGGATCACCTCCATCCGACCTGTCCACCAGGTGTCGTTAACACGGGCTGCATTCCGGCTCCGTTCCACGGAGATCTCCTCCAGGTAATGCCCTGGCCTATTGATCAGAACATGACGGATCATGATCTCCGGGCAATCTACGAATATCTCAGCGCGATCCCCTGCATCGCAGGCCCGCCAGCGCCTAGTCCATTGCACAACGATTGTTCTTGAGGCTGACGCGGAAAACCGCTCCCTGATCTCTCCCAGTGCCTGACAGAGCACTGGGGGAGATCTCTTCGTCCATGCTGCCCTAAACGGAAGCCGGGCCACGGTGTAGGCGAAACCAATCTCTGTACTTGCCGTTCCTCCATCACTTTCGCCAACGGACTTCAGGATGGCGGCGGCAACCATGGCGACTCTGGTAGTCCAAATTTCCTGGGCGCGGGCAGCAGCGAGACCAGCATGGTGGCCGCGATCGGTTTCGGAGGCGACCCTTGGGGGATCGAGCAGGACCTCGTCTATCGTCTGGACACACCTGAGGCTCGCGCCTTCCTGAGGCAGTACGTGATTCTGCCATAAGGAGAGTCACCGCCACTCGGCTCCATTGACGGACAGCCCGCAGTGCGCCAGTCTGCCGCGGGCTCACGATTGTGGGACTTTGCGGGTGGCCTACCTTTTCGCAACCGTTTTCCCCCTCGTTGATGTCTCGGTGCCCGCGGTGAACCGACTCGCGCAACTCATCCTGCTCTTGACCTGTCTTGGCCCTGCCTTTGATCTTGCGGCTGCCCCCATGGTTCGGCTGCGCTCACCACAGGTCCGTTCCCGCCGCGGGGGGACACGTTCGCTGCGCTCAGTGCAAGCAGGCGGGAAGCCTTTGACGTTGCCTTTCCGCCAAATACGCCGACACGGAAACGGCCAGTGTACGCGATCACGCAAAAACTGGTCCCACGGCCAGTCGAATTTTGCCGCGCAGTGTGCGATGCTACGAATGGAGGTTTCTCGTATGACGCGTGCGACAGATCCTGTCGGGGGCTGGTTTTCCTCTCTACCACTTGCGCCGGTTCTCTCGCGCAATCCCCGCCTTTCTAATCGCAACAAGGTGCGAATAGAAATCGCTGTAACGTATTCAAAACAAACGAGGGGGACCAATTCTAATCGCAACTAGTTCCGGGGGCCCGCACAGAGCTTTTCAGGCTCGCCCACCTGAAG
>JBGQBN010000008.1:0-109334 GCA_041494805.1 Terriglobia bacterium
GATGCTGGCGAGTGCGGTTGTGCGCGCTCCTCCCAAGCGCGCGTCAGGAGAACTGTGTTTCCCCTTGACAAAGACTTACATGGATGTCGGCAACTCGGAAACGATCCCAGCGGCTGGCGGCTTCCCAATCAGCAATGAACTCGGATAGCTGTTGTAACATCGCCATTGCACTCACGACCGGGTTCTGAGTGTAAACGCCTGTTTACGTCAACTAGCCGCACCCAACTGTTCGGGTAGCGTGTAATACGTGTGCCAAACCAAAGCAGGTGCAGCGTTTCTTCGAGTGCAGTGTTGGCGAGATGTTGGAAGGTAGGACAGCGAAACTTTATTCGATCCGGCAGTAACAGTAGAGGAATTGCTGCGTGGTTCCAAATGGTGTGTGGTGCAGCTCCTTGGAGCTCTCTACCAAACGGAAGCGTGCGCCAAACTCGTCGTGAAGCGATTCGGCGTCATAGCGCATCACTTCGAGCCCGCTGCATCTCGTAGGACCTTCCGGGCCAAACGTGCTGACAATGACGTGGCCGCCCGGCTTGACGCTGCGGGCGACCTGCCGGACATAAGCAATCCGTTGCTCTCGTGCCATAAGAAAATGGAATACCGCCCGATCATGCCAGAGGTCGTACGCGCGTGGTTCCAGCTCGATTTCGGCGATATCGGCGACAAGCCAACGCACCTGCTCTGCGGCCGAACCCAATCGGCTCTTAGTGAGGTTGATTGCGGTCTGCGAGACATCGAGGACGGTGATGTTCTTGTATCCGCGCAGAAGCAGATCGTCAACGAGTGTTGATTCGCCGCCGCCAACGTCAATAATTGAGGCTGAGCGTGCATCTGCGGCCCGCTCGATCAGTGCAAGGGATGTCTCAAGGTGCGGGCGATACCAGCTGACCGCGTCGGGCGGTTTCGTCGTGTAAACCTTTTCCCAATGTGCCTTTGCATCCACGGAAGCACGCTATGCCCAATAGTTTACACCCGCAACCTTATCCGGCAATGAAGCCTCGATAGGTGCTGGCTACCGCCAGCTTCGATGATAGACCTCCAACTCAACATGCGAGTCAAGCAATCAGAGAGGTTAATAAGGCTAGAAATCATATTTCACCAACTGCCGCAGTTGCGAGTGTAAACGCTGAGCGCGACGGTAGATTAAGACTTTAGCCAAGGGTGCGAACACGTTAGACTTGAATGCATGGCAACAGACGCGCTAACCAGGCAGCAGCACGTCCGACGAGGGATCGCACTTGAATATTTCACAATTGGATGGAACGTCCTTGAGTGCCTAATTGCTGTCGCTGCTGGCTTTATTGCCGGAAGCATTGCGCTAGTGGGCTTCGGCGTGGATTCCGCAATTGAAAGCGTTTCTGGTGCTGTGTTGCTCTGGCGGCTACATGCAGAGCGGCGCGGGAGGCACGTTGAGACGATAGAACGCACAGCACTCAAGGTAGTGGGCGGAAGCTTCTTTCTGCTGGCTGCATACGTGGCCTACGATTCAGCAGTGACGCTCATCCAGCGAAAAGAACCGGATCGGAGTTTCATCGGAATCGGGCTGGCAATTGTCTCCCTGATCGTCATGCCGCTACTAGCAAGGGCAAAGCGGAAAGCGGCTGCGAATCTGAATAGTGCAGCCCTACAGGCGGATTCACGGCAGACTTCGCTTTGCGCTTACTTGTCAGCCATTCTGGTAGGTGGACTCGTCCTAAACGCGACTGTGGGCTGGTGGTGGGCAGACCCGGTTGCCGCGCTGTTGATGGTTCCGATCATCGCGAATGAAGGCAGGGAGACTATAAAGGGCGAAGGTGGCCCAGATTGCCACTAGCGCCCGCCGTCAATATTGCATTCCTGTGACCGCGAGATAGCTGTCGCAAAATCCCCATTTCACCCGTAACCAGATCACTGGTGTAATCGCCTGTTTACAACAGTTAGCAGCGAATCGCCGGTGAAGTCCGGAGTTCGCCCACGGGTGGATTGCTTCGGGTGGGCAATGGTCCGGCGCAATCCCCGGAGACGGGTTCAGCGATTCCACATAAGACACGTTGCGCGAACGAAATATCGCTCTCTCTGTGTGTTGCCGAGAGCGAAGAGCGCAATACTCCGGACGTGTCACCTCCGGCTTCGTCTACTACCGCTACACCGACTTACACGCCGACGAGCGCAGCCCGATGGTCGCGCGGATCCGGGAGCATCTCGCTGCCGGCCGCGACGTCTTCGCCTACTTTAAGCGCAAATAAACGGAGGTATATTGTATGCGGTGGATGTGCTGGGGTGCCGTGAAGGGCTAGAAGTCCGTGCGCGGACATTCGGATCGTCTACTTCAGGTGTTCCACGAGAAACAAGTCCGACAGGTTGCGAGTATATCCGAAAACGTAGTGCTCCTCGTCCGCGGCGATTCGAGGGCACGCAACACCGACTACACCAGCCACGTCAGACGGACCGACTGTTTTCCATGCCGTCCTGGCGCCAGTTTGAAGGTCCAGGCGAGAGACCGGACAAGATGTTTCGCCGCGCTGTCCGACTAGCAATGTGTTTCCACCTTTAGCCCAACGGATGGGCATCTCCCCGGGTTGTGAGCCGCGGACCGGTTGCGGTTCGCCGCCATCCACCGCAACCAGAGCAATCCCATCGCTCGTAACCGTGGCGATTCGTGTGCCATCAGGCGAAATAGTGTGGGGAGACGGCCCCAAACTATAGCCTTCGGGAGTAATGGGACGAGGCTGACCATCATCCAGAGTCGCAACATATACCCGCGAAGCCCGATTAGGTTCGTGACCTTCAAACAGCAGCCGTTTGGAGTCGGCAAAAAATTGTCCAGTAAAGGGAATCACCTTGCCCGTCGGAAGTGCTCTTTGCTGCCCCACACCAGTGGGAAGAAGTACGAAGTCAGGAGGAGACATGTTTTGTCGCAAGACCAGAGCCCACTTACCGTCGGGTGAGAACGCATAGGCAGAACCCTGGCCCAGACGAACGGCAGAGGTACCATTCGTATCGCGGGTGAACACCGCATAGTCGCCACCGCCCGCCTCGCCTGCCTCGATGAACAGCATGAGTTTCCCGTCTTCCGAGATGTCGGTCGGAACAGTCCAGTCTTGCCAGCTCAGATCGCGTTCTTTGTTTTCTCCTGGCGCCATGCCGATGGCCCCGGCGCGCATGGCATCACGCGAGATTAAAGCCCGGCCGCCAGCGCCGACGTCATGCAGAGTGAGTGTTCCAGGCGCGCTCAGCAGTTCGCGGACCTTGCCCGACAAAGTGACGCCTCGCAGTGAACGGCTGAAGCCAGTAGCGGTGGCAGTGAACCAGATCTCGTCCCCTGAAGGTGACCAGGCGGCTCCGAGCGCGCTCGCCCAGCGCTCGGTCAGGTCAGACTTGTTGCCGTTCAGGCTAACGACGCTGATGGTTCCCCCGTCATCTCCCAGCAGATTGTGATCAATGAATGCGAGGCGGTCAGCTTTGGGGGAGAAGCGCAAGTGGCTGATCCAGCCGGCGGTTTCATACAGTACTTTGCCAATCGGATACTCGACTCGGCTTTGGCCGTTCACGACGTGGACCACGGCGAGCGCGTTTCCATCGGGCGCCCAATCCGCAGCTTCAACGTTGTCCAGCAGGTCGCGCGGAGCGTCCGCGCCGATGGAAACCTGGCCCAGCGTCCCACGATGCGTGAAATGATTGGGACTGACGCCAAAGCGGCGCAACACTGCCATTTGTCCCGCTGCCGAAACCGCCAACACCTCCGTTTTCGTCAGGCCGAGATCGCGGGATTCGGTCGAATTAGGTGAACTGATAAAAACTGCTTCTGGAGTGCCTTCCCACGCGGCGCTGTAGACAGCCGACCGCGGGTCTGGAGCAAACCTGGCCGCCAGCAGAGCCCCTCGCCGGAAACTCAATTCGCGAAAAGTAGGCACGGGTCGGATAGCGAATCGTTCGCCGATGAGAAAAGCGGCGAGGCCGATTGCGACCAGTGCCAGCACGGCAGCCCCGGCAAGGAGTGGGCGTTTCGGTCGTTTCGCTCCAACCGAAGCGTCCGGTATCGGGTTCTGAGTGGCCGCCGCCACAGTCGCCACGGCGCCGGATTCTGACGCGGCCGCAACCAATCGTTGCGAAGAGGGATGCCAATCGCGCTGTAGCCGCTTGAGGTCCGCTCTTATATCGGCTGAGCTCTGATATCGGAGATCGCGGTCCTTTTCTAAGGCCTTGTCGACGATGCGTTCCAGTTCCGGCGGAAGTTCGGGATTCAATCGAACAGGCGAGGTGGGAACCTTGTTCAGAATCGAGTTAAAGATCGCCGCCGAGGTGTTTCCTTCGAAGGGAAGGCGGCCGGTACACATTTCGTAGAGCACGACTCCAAAGGAAAAAATGTCAGTACGAGCGTCAAGTTCTTCCGCCAGGGCCTGCTCGGGACTCATGTAGGCCACGGTGCCCACGGCAGCACCCGGCGACGTCAGGTGCTCCATACTGACTCCTGGAGCTCCGGCCGTGACTTCAGTAGGTTCCAGGACCTTACCGCCTTCGAGGCTGACCTTTGCCAGTCCGAAATCGAGAATCTTCGCGTGGTTGCGATCGGTGACGAAGACATTTGCGGGCTTGATGTCGCGATGGACGATGCTCTTGGAGTGAGCAGCCTCGAGCGCGTCCGCGATTTCGATCGCCAGACTGAAAAGCAAGCGGAGCTCGAGCGGGTGGAAGGTGATGCGATGCTTCAGCGTCGTGCCTTCCAGAAATTCCATCGCGATGAAGGATTGGGCTTCGTGCTTGCCGATCTCGTAGATGGTGCAGATGTTGGGGTGATTCAGCGCAGAGGCGGCGCGTGCTTCGCGCCGGAAGCGCTCGAGAGCCTGTGCGTCTTGGGAGAGCTCGTCAGGAAGGAACTTCAACGCTACGAAGCGTCCGAGTTGGGTGTCTTCGGCCTTGTATACCACGCCCATCCCACCGCCGCCCAGCTTCTCGACAATGCGGTAGTGCGAGATGGTTTGGCCGATCATTCAGTCGGCCATGTTAGGCGGGATGCGAGGGCAAGTCAATGAAAACCGGGAGGTTGTCGATGACCCAAAAGAGTTGTTGGCGAAACATCGCCATTACACCAGTAACCCGGTCAAGTCGTGTAACCGCCTGATTACGGCATCTACCAAAAGTGCAGTTTACCGGGGAGATGATTCAGGGTTAGTAGTCATATTTGAGTCAGCAGGAGGCGTCAAACGCACCTTCGTCGGAACGAGACAAATCGTGAATTCTTTGAAGTTCTTTCGCAGAATGACTTGGAGAACATATATTCCCACTGGTACACCGACTATTCCACCAGAAAGCATGGGCAAAAATTGAAGTGTTCCCGACGAGGCTCCAGCTGCTGACAGAACAATGCCCTCCGCAAATCCGATCAGGAAGCCAGCGGCCATCGCCAACAGCATCGCTCTCCAGAAGAACGCCCACCAGATCACCGCTGCTCGTTTGAATGTTGGTTCGAGGAAAGTGCTATTGGGTGCAAATGATGCGCTCATGCCAGGAGATGCTAGCATCCGCGCTAGACTGCTCGCATTTCCGGTTGCCAGCGTCCAGGAAACGCCTATCGACTAGAAGCCCAAATGTGCGAGCCCAAGAACTCGCATGACGGAAACTAGGACCAAATTAATCCCTATCTACCGTTTGAGGGATGAAACGGTGGCGGCCTGCACTTTCAAGGCCGCCACCAGCTAGCAACAACGCATTAATCGGCGGTATCCTGCCGAGAGGCTGTACAGATAGCGGCGCTGCAGGATGTTGGGGTGGGGAGGGCTGGCGCCCCGTCTACTGCGAGAGCCGCTTGGATATAAGAGCGGCGCGAAATTCGCCCTTCTCATCGTAATAGCCCAGGCAGATTACCCGATCACCGTCGTTAACCTGGCTGGCATCGATGTTGTTGATCTTCTTGCTGCCGTGCTCCTGGCTGGTGAATCGGGTCGAGGTGTCGTAGTGAATGACCTTCTCGTCGTTGGAGGCCTTGGCACGCACGGTCAAGGTGGATTTCTGCTTGTTGCTTCGCGCGACCATGCCCTCCCAGCGGGCCGACTGGGCCAACGCCGGCATGGCAGGCAAGAGGACGAGCACAGACGCGAGTAACAGAGTGATTGCCTGCTTTACCATCATGGGATCTTCTCCTCTCTTCACTGAAAACATCGTGGTGGCCGGAAGGGAACGAAGAATAGATCTGAGCACGGATTTCCTTTTTGACTTCGAAAACGCCCAGCATTGTACACCCGTTTTGCCTCCTGTGCGTTGCTTGAACCGAGTTCCATCTGAGCCGCCCCCAACGGTCTCGATCAGCACCGCCGCCCAGGGATTGTTGGCGTAATATCCCTATTTCACCAGTAACCGGGTCAAGTGGTGTAATCGCGCCCATTTCACCGCTGAGTTCGATAACATCTCGCGGGATTGGCAATCAAAGCTGGCTTCACGATCTACAAAATAGGTCAGTTAGGTTCTAGCTAGTCGAACGCTTTGGCCGGTCCTTAACTCGGATGACAAACTTCAACCCCGACCACACCTCGCTCACAGCGCAGACTTTCACATCCACCAGCCCGGCTTCAAGACCGATCTTGCGTACGACGTTCTCGTCCAGATCGCTAACCACTCCCGAAGTTTTCTTGGGCCAACTGACCCACAACATGCCAGCAGGTGCCAGTTGTCTGGCCACGCGAGAGAACTGGTTTTTCAACTCGGTCTGGTTTTTGACGAAGATCATCGCGAAATCGAGCGGCCCTTGGCCATCCTTCACCATCCGGCAGCCCGCCAGTGCGTCTTTGAGTTCAGCCTTTACGTCAGCGGGCATATCCAACATGGCAACCCGGAATTGTTCCTTGATGCCAAGCTTCTTGGGTAACGGAGTGCCAGAATATCCAGGCATGGTTTCCTCAGACTCAGCTTGCGGATCTTTCCGCCTGCCAGCGGGGAAACAGTGTACTACTGGGCGGGAGCGTAGTAGCCGCGCCGGCTGCGCACGCGCAGATTCTTGTGGTTCTGGGCCAGGATCTCGACGGTGTGAAAGCGGCCGTCCGCCACGAAGTCCGCAGGCTTGTAGGAGAGCGCGTATTGACTACGCAGCTCGTCCTGGATTTCCGCGAATGCGTTGGCCACGTCCGTGATCTGGAAGGGAAAGAAGGCCCGGCCTCCAGTCGCTTCGGCGATGCGCTCCAGCACTTTGTCGCCTTTGCCCCTGCTGCCGGTCACGTTGGTGCTGATGGTGTACACGATGACCTCGGCACGCTGCGCCATTTCGATCGCTTCCTCGCGCGTGACGTGGCTCTGGTTGTCGTCACCATCGCTGAGCAAAACAATTGCCCGGCGCACCGGTCCGCTCTGCTGCGCTTTCGCCAGCTTGTCGCGACAGGCGAAATAGAGCGCGTCGTACATGGCCGTGCCCCCGCCCGGACGCAGATTACGCACTCCACGCGAGAGCGCTTCGGTGTTGTCCGTGAAGTCCTGCGTGACTTCGGGCGTCACGTCGAAGCCCACCACGAAAGCCTGGTCATAGCGCGGGCGCACCGTCTGATTGAGAAACTCGATGGCCGCCTCCTGCTCGAACTTGAAGCGGTCACGGACCGAATTGCTGGCGTCCACCATCAAACCGACCTGCAAGGGCAGATCCGTTTCGTTGTGGAAGCTGCGGATCTCATCTGCCGGCTTGCTGTCATCAATGACCTTGAAGTCATTTTTTTTGAGGTCTTTGACGTACCGCCCGTGCTTGTCGGTAACGGTGAAGACCACGTTCACTTCGTTCACGATGCGAACGATCTTGGTTACGGAGTTGTCTTCTTCGGGCGCTTTCGGGACAGCTTCTGTCGAAGGGGTGGCTGGCTTGCGCGCCTCGTCCGCGGGCCCAGTGCTTGGTGGCTGCTCGGCGGGCGGTGTCGTCTGTGACTTGGCGGAGTCGGCCGGAGCCGAAGTGGATGGAACCGAAGTTGACGAAGCCGGCTCCGCTGGCGCGGGAGCAGTCTGCTGGGCTGCGGCAGGCGGCTTTTGTGGCTTGCTCTGCTGCTGCGTGGCAGACGGTGCCGGCGGCAGATCCTGCGGCGCCTGATTCTGCGCTAAGCCGGCAGTCAGCAGCAGGCTAACGCTGCCCAAAAACAGAATGACGCTACGACTCTTCATTTTTGTTCATTATAGACGTAACTTGCTCCACCACGAACTACGTAGGGACAGCCGCCCCCGGCTGTCCAGCCGAGCGAAGCTCGGTCCGGCAACAAGGTAGCGACCGAATTCCAACCATGGTCCTTCCTACGCATTTTCCACGCGCCGCAGAAATTCCTCCAGCTCCGCCGGAAGCGGCCGGGAAAACGACAATGCTACGCCGGTTCGCGGATGCTGAAACTGCAGCGCGGCGGCGTGCAGAAAATTTCTCGGCAAAGAAATGCCGGCTGCATCGTCGCGCAGCATGCGCGGAGCCCCGTAAAGCGAATCGCCCACCACGGGATGGCGCATGGCCGCCAGGTGCACGCGGATCTGGTGGGTTCGCCCGGTGTCAATTTGCACTTCCAGCAAGCTAAACTTGCCGTACTTGGAATCAATCCGCCGCTGCACCGCGTAGTGCGTGATCGCTTCACGCCCGCCCTGCCCCCGCGTGGTCATGCGGGTACGCCGCACCCGGTCGCGGCTGATCCCGCTGCGGATCGTCCCCCGATCCTGCCTGGTCCAGCCATGCACCAGCGTGATGTAGGTCTTCTTCACCTGGCGCCCCACGAACTGCGCCGCCAGCCGGCGATGAGCTTCGTCGTTCTTCGCGACCACGATCAGGCCGCTGGTGGTTTTGTCGAGACGGTGTACGATTCCCGGGCGCAGTTCGCCCCCCATGCCGGAAAGTTTGCCGAAGCGATGCAACAGCGCATTCACCAACGTGCCGCGATTGCGCGCGTCGTCCGTGGCCCCCGCTCCTGCATGCACCATCATGCCCGCGGGTTTGTTAACCACCGCGAGCTCATCGTCCTCATAGACAATGTCGAGCGGAATGTCTTCCGCCATGGCCCGCAAGGGCTGAACTTGCGCCCCCCCCAGCACCGTCACCCGCTCGCCACCGCGCAGCCGCAAAGAAGCTTTCGCGGCGGCCTCACCCACCAGCACTTTCTGTTCTTGAATGAGCCGCTGCACGTGGGCACGGCTAGTATCAGAAAGCTGTACGGCTAGGAACTGGTCTAGCCGTTTGCCGGCGTCTTCGGGCTTCGCAACAAAACTCTTGGGAAATTCAGGCACGGAAGTAGAGGCCAAAGAAAGGCCCTGCCCAGAATACCGCGAAAAGAAGAATACTTCTCCGAGACTCTATGTCTCGGTGGTGAACCTACCGCGCGGCCTGCACCGGCACGGCCTTGCCCACACCGCTGCGCAGCCACCAGATCAGCCCGCCGGCAATGACCAAGCCAATGGAGATCAACTGCGTGCCCGTCATCATTCCACCAAAAACCTCACCCCGCCCGGGATCGTCGCGCAGGAACTCCAGGAAGAACCGCGCCACGCCATAAAGAAAGAGGTAGGCTCCGATGATCTGCCCATCGAACTTCTTGCGCCTGAACATCCAGGTGAGGACAAAAAAGTTCGCCAATTCGACCGCCGATTCGAAAAGCTGCGTAGGCTCAAGCGCCTGATTCAACGGAGTACCCACCCAAGCATGAGCCAGCGGACTGGTGAACGTCACCCCCCAGAAAGCGTGTGTTGGTTTCCCATAGCAGCATCCGGCAGCAAAGCAACCGACCCGCCCAATGGCATGTCCCAAGGCCAAGCCCGGTGCGAACGCGTCGCAGGTGGCCAGGGCCGGCATCTTGTGCCTGCGGATGTACCAAGCCGCCGCCGCAAACGCGCCAATCAGTCCGCCGGAGAAAACTCCACCTGCCTGCAGTGTGCCGAAACTGAAAATCTCGCCGGGATGAGCGGTGTAGTAGCTCCAGTCGTTGACGATATACAGAACCTTGGCTCCGACGATGCCACACAGCACCACCAGAATGCCCAGATTCCAGGCGTAGTCGGCATTGATCCCCTGTTTTTCTGAGTTTCGTACGCTGATCCACAACCCGATCAGCACTCCCAGAGATACCAGAAGTCCGTAGGTGGGCAGATTGAAATTGCCGATATGAAACAGTCGCGGAAGCACTGGTTATCTAGATGCCAAGCACGGGAAATTGGTCGACACAAGTTTAGCAGGCGGAGGCAAAGCTGTCGCTGGCAAGCCTGACGACCAAGCCCTGACGACCGACGCCTGACGACTGAAGTAAATCAAGCCGACCCACTAAGCCGTGTGGAGGGCCGAGAATGAACCCGTCAGTAGACGATGGGAACCCGCCGAGACCCTTTAGGCATCTCCGCATGACGGAGCATTGCACACCGGATCCTAGTTCGAGTCAGGCCCCCGTTCATTCGGTGTTGGTTCAAAAATCGGTTACCACCATCACCAACCGTGCAGGCCGGCTTTCAAGTTGGATGCTAGGCAAATCTTCGTGGATTGGCAATAGGCAAGACGCAAATAGTTGGCAGCCCGCTTGCACTAAGGTCACCCAGCCAGGGGCCCTCAACCCGCCCGGCGTTTGTCCTCAAGCACTTCATCGAGCGCAGTCGCCAGGTTATGGGCGCGTTTGAGATATTCCACCGACCCACTATCATGGTTCCGCTTCAGCAGGTGGTATTCGTCGGCAATGTTCAGCGCCGCCAGCACCGCCAGCCGCGCGCTATCCACCGTGTGCGTCTGCTCAGCCACCGCCCGCATCTTGCCGTCCACGTACTCGGCCAGCTTCAGGATGTACTCCGGGTCCGAGCCGCGCAGGTTATACGCCTGATCAAAAATTTCCACCCGCACGGCGTTGTTGCTTGCGCTCTTCATCAGCGGATGTTTCGTGGCCGACGCCATAACCATGCTCCTAACCAGCCGCCAACAACGTCTTCCTGACGACCGACGACTGAAACCTGACCACTAACTCGCCGCCTGTTCCTCGGCAATCAATTCGATCTGCTGCAGCATTTTCTCCACCCGCCCGCGGATCTCCTCGCGCTCCCGGCGTAGCTTGACCATTTCCCGGCGCAGCGTTTCCACCTCTTCCTCGCGCTCCTCCAATTGCTCACGCACCCGCCGCACATCGCGCTCCGCCACCGCCCGGGCCTCCAGGGCCGCCTTGTACAACTCAATGGTGCGATAAACCTTCTCTTCCAGCGCCTGAAAATCGTCGCCGGGAACCTGGCCTGACACCTCTTCCGCGAGCTTCACAGCCATGATGACACTTCTTCCTCTGAGAATTCGTACTTGCAGCGCAGTATACCGCAGAAACCTGTGGACAGAAGAGATTGATGACCCCAGCCCGTGTAGAGACGGGCGCCTCGCGAGCCTGCCCTGAGCGAAGTCGAAGGGTCCAAGCCGAGCGCAGTTCGGCGATTATTTCCGTTCCCGCAGCCGCCGTAACCGCCGAGCCGCCTCATCCAGAGTCTCATCGCGCTTGCAAAATGCAAACCGCACCTGCCGCGCCCCGTCCCCAGGATCATTGTAGAAACTCGACCCCGGCACCGCCGCCACGCCGACCTCCTTGACCAGGTACTGGGTGAAGGCCACATCATCCGGATAGCCGAACGCGCTGATGTCGGTCATCACGTAGTATGCCCCTCGCGGCCGGAAGCACCGGAACCCAGCCTCCGCTAAAGCCGGCATCAGCCGGTCGCGCCGCGCCCGATATCCGCTGGCCAGATTGTGGTAATAGCTGGCCGGCAGACCGAGCGCGATGGCGCCCGCTTCCTGCAACGGCGCCGGAGCGCCGACGGTAAGAAAATCGTGTACCTTGCGAATCGCATTCGTGATCGCCGGCGGCGCTACCGTCCAGCCCACGCGCCAGCCCGTTACGCTGTAACTCTTCGACAGACCGTTGATCGTAACCGTCCGCTCCCCCATGCCATCCAGCCGCGCGATTGAAATATGTTGAGTGTCGTCGTAGAGAATGTGCTCGTAAATCTCATCCGTAATGGCGAGCACATTGAACTCCACGCACAAATCGCGAATCAGTTCCAGTTCCGAGTGCGTGAATACTTTGCCGGTGGGATTGTTCGGCGTATTAAGGATGATGGCCTTGGTGTGACTGTGAAACGCCGCCCGCAGCTCGCGCTCATCAAAGGTCCATTCGCCGTCAGCCGTCGCCGGCGGGCGCAGCTTGACGAATCGGGGCTTGGCTCCGGAGAGAATCGCATCCGGGCCGTAGTTCTCGTAGAACGGCTCGAAGATCACCACCTCGTCGCCCGCGTTACACACCGCCAGCAGAGTAGAAATCATCGCCTCGGTCGAGCCGCAGCAAACCGTTACCTGCGTCTCCGGATCGACATGAATCCCCTGCCATTCCTGCATCTGCCGCGCGATGGCGTTGCGCAGATTCTTCGCGCCCCAGGTGATGGCGTACTGATTGACGTCGGCGGCAATCGCTTCCTGCGCCGCCCGTTTGATCTCCGCCGGAGCCGGGAAGTCAGGAAATCCCTGCGCCAGATTGATGGCCCCATAAACCATCGCCTGCCGCGTCATCTCACGAATCACCGACTCGGTAAAGTGCTCGACCTTGTCGCTAAGAAAATGCTTCTGCCGTGTAACCAAGTCGCCCATGCGAACCATCTTCCGTCTGCCCGTAGAGACGTAGCTCTGCTACGTCTCTCTTACCACGTCTCCCGCCGCATCCAAGCTGAAATGCCTAGGCAGACTAGCATAGCCAGGAAGCAGTCGTTTTGCTCGTAACCCAGCGCCCTTTACGGCTTCCCCGCATCCCCCTGCCGGACAAAATAACGCTCCTTATCCATCTCCGCCGGAATCGCCACATCGAAAAACCCAACCATCATCTCCTGATAAGTCTGGTCGCCCCACATGACTGTGGCCTCAGGATCAGGATTGTGCGGGTTCTTGCGGGAATTGTCATACCACGCCAACGCCCGCAGCCTCGTTCCCGCTTTCAACAAGAGTGGTTCCGCCAAACGATAACTGAGCTGCCAATGAAAATGGTAATTGACCCGCAACAGCGTCTCAATGCTTCCATCGGCATGGACGATGTCGTACTCAAAGCGCCTTCCCCGCAGATGCATGTGCGGGAAGAAGCCCAGCAAGACCGCGTCGTTGGGCAGGGTCCCCTCCACCTCGACCCGGAAATCATCCGCGCCCGGCGGAATGAGCAGCGCATGATTGTTCAGCTGCAACGTGACGATGCGCTGCTTTGGGGGCTGCCTAGCAAACACTAAGCCGATCCTGGTCTGGTCTGTGCCAGCATGCCCATTCGTAGTGTAGTGAACCTGAAACACCAGGTCCGAACCCGCGGGCACGAATTTTGCCATTCCGTCCGGCCATTGGTCGGGCGAACTTCCCGGTGCATACACGATCATCAGATCGCTGGTTGTCCCATGCGCATCGCGCCGGTCCTGCGGATCGTTGAGCGTTGAGGCCGTGAAGGGCGCCCCGACCGGCGCGTGCCGCAGCCAAGTGGAATCTGGAGGTCGAATATAAACCACGGCGTGATGCACATACTGCGGGCTGGAGGGACGCAACTCTGCCATCTGGATCCATCTGCCCTCAGTAAAATGCGTAGGCACGATCTCGTATGTGTATTCCACGTCGCCGTGCGCCGGAATAACCACCGGCTTCGGCATGGTCAGAATGACGTCCGGATGCGAAATGTTCCACTCTTGTACCCAGCGGCGAGGCGGGGGAGCATCGCGCGGATTTCCCGCTGGCGCCTTCGCCTGCACCCACGCAGAGATGGTTGCGATCTGTTTCGAGGTCAGCGAAGGATCGTTGGCGAAATGACCATACCGGGGATCGGCAAACCACGGCGGCATCATTCTTGACTGCACAGCATCGGCGATAGCCCGCGCCCACGGCCGTGTCTGCGCGTATGTCACCAGGGGCATGGGCACCCCGCCGGCTGGTGCTTTCATGTTGCCAGCCGATCTGTGCCCGCCGTCTCCGCTTCGATGGCAGCTCTGGCACTGGTCCTGCAGAATGGGCAGGACATCCTTATAGAATGTGGGCGGCGCGGAACTGCTGTTTCCGGCATGAAGGACGCTGACGAGGGGCGCTACAGCGAGAGCAAGCAGAAGGGCCGATGCCTTTCGAAAAAACTGCAGTGTCACGAATGCTCCCGCGGGCTGATGTCAGGCGCATGCCGGATTGGCTCTACGCTCGCAATTTCCCGCCCAGCCGCTCCAGCACCTTGATGATCTCGGCCGACCACCCCGCCACTTCATCCTCGCGCAGCGTCCGCTCCCCGGATTGGAAGTTCGCCCGAAGCAGAATGGAATACTTGCCCGCCGGAGTAGCCCCGCCGCGGAAGATCTCCACCGGAACAAAACTGCGCATCTCGGCGAGATGCAGCCCGGCAACGGTCTGTTGTATCTTCTCGAAAACAACATCATCCGCAAACGCAAACGAAAAATCGCGTCCCACCGCGGGATAGCGCGGCAAAGCCTCATACCGCACCTTGCGCAGGCCGTGCTGATACAAGTGATCAAGAAAGAATTCCGCCACGAAAACATCCTGCCGCAGCTTTCGTTGCCCCGCGACGTCCGGATGAATCTGCCCAAACTGAGCCACAATAACTCCATCCATCAATACTCGCGACGAGCGCCCGGGATGATAGTATTCCGCGGCCTGTGCGGTGAAGTGCAGCGCGCCGTACTCGAAGGGATGGAGAAGGGTTTCCACATCACCCTTGAGGTCGAAGAACGACACCGCCCGCACCGCCTGATGCACACCCGGCGCCAGCGCATTGCCGGTAGCCCCCAGGCAGATGCGCTCCAACTCCAAAGCCTTCGCTCCAGAAGCCTCGAATACATTCCCCGCTTCGAATAACCGCACGTTGTCACTACCCCGGTTCAAGTTGTAAGCCAGCATGTTCAGCATGCCCGGGACCATCGAGGTGCGCATGACCGAAACTTCCTCGCTCAGAGGATTGGCCAGTTCGATCACCGGCAGCGCAGAGAACGTCTCCGCATCCTCATGCGAAATGAAGGTCAGCGAAATAGCTTCGTTGTAACCCAGCCCGAGCAGCGACGAGCGTAGCTTCGTGTCCTTTTCTGCGTCCGGCAGTTCGACCACCGCGCCGGCATACGCGGGCAAGGTGTTGGCGAACTTGTCATAGCCGTGCAGCCGAGCAATCTCTTCAATCAGATCAATCTCGCGCTCCACATCCAGCCGCCAGCTGGGAATCCGCACCGTGAAATCCGGATCGCCGCCCCGTTCGGGAATCAGATCAAACCCCAGATGCTTGAGAGTGCGGAAAATTTCATTGGTCTCAAGTTTCTCTCCCAGAATGCGATAGACCTCGGAAAGATGCAGGGCCACCGGAGCTTGGTCCAATCGCTGCGCCACCACGTCCGTGACGCCGCCGTCCAGTTCGCCGCCCCCCGACTCCAGGATCAATTCAGCCACGCGATTGCAGGAAAGCACGGTGGACTCGAAATCCGCCCCACGCTCAAAGCGATGAGAAGCATCGGTGTGCAACCCATGCCGCCGCGACATCTTGCGGATCATCACCGGATCCCACCAGGCCGACTCGATCAGGATGTTCCGGGTCTTCTCGGTAATCATGGTGTCGAACCCACCCATCACGCCGGCCAGCGACACTGGCTTGCGCGCGTCGGCAATGACCAGGTCTTCGCTAGTCAGTTTGCGTTCCACTCCGTCGAGTGTCTTCAGCGTTTCGCCCAGCTGCGCGTGCCGCACCATGAGCCGGCCGCCTTCGAGCAGGTCGAGGTCGAAGACGTGGGTAGGTTTGCCCATTTCCCACAGGGTGTAATTGGTAGCATCCACCGCGTTATTGATCGGCCGCTGATCCAGCAGCGCCAGCCGCCGCGCAATTTTCGCCGGTGAAGGCTTGATAGTCACACCGCGCACCACGCGCGCCGTAAACCGCGGGCCGAGCCCGGGTTCTTGGATCTCAATCGGGAACGGCACGCCAGGTGCAGACGCGCCTGGGGAAGTCCCGACTCCAGTCGTGCCGCGTGGGGAGCCTCGGGAGGGCACGACTTCAGTCGTGCCGCGCGCCGTGCCTCGGGAGGGCACGACTTCAGTCGAACCGCGTGGCGTACCTCGGGAGGGCGCGACTTCAGCCGAACCGCGTGGCGTGCCTCGGGAGGGCACGACTTCAGTCGTGCCGCCTGCGGCCTTCACGGGCGCGGCTTTAGCCGCCGAGGTCACTGGCAGTTTCGGCTCAATCGGCTTCAGCGGCAAATCGTAAATAGCCGAGCACTCCCGCGCCACGCCGTAATGATTCATGGCATCAGGGCGGTTGGTGGTAACGTCCATTTCAAAGACTGCGCCCTCACCCTCGCCGCTAACCGATTCCACGGCTATCCCAGCCAACGTGAGATCGTCCGCCAGGCGCTGGTTGGCGACCGCGAGGTCAACAAAGTCGCGCAACCATTGAGGAGAAAGTTTCATGGTGTGAAACTGGCCACTAGCCACTGATCACTGGTCACTCTTTTACCCAAACTGCTCCAAAAACCTCACATCCCCCTGAAAAAACAACTGAATGTCATCCACCCCATACTTCAAAATCGCAATCCGCTCCACGCCCATGCCAAAGGCAAACCCGCTGACCTTCTTCGGATCGTAATCCACAAAGCCGTACACATTGGGATCCACCATGCCGCAGCCCAAAAGCTCAATCCACCCACTGGCTTTGCAGTTGCGACACGGTCCACCGTCGCGCTGTCCCTTGCCGCCACAGAAAATGCAACTGATCTGCACATCCGCGCTGGGCTCCGTGAAAGGGAAGAACGACGGATAGAACCGCGTCTTCACGCTGGACCCAAACAGCGCCTTCATGGCGTGATCGAGTGTGCCCTTCAGGTCGCAGAACGTAATATTCGTATCCACCGCCAACCCTTCGACCTGGTGAAAGATGGGAGAATGCGTGGCGTCGGGCGCGTCATTGCGATGCACTTTCCCCGGACAAACCACCCGCACCGGCGGCTTCATCTTCTCCATGCTGCGAATCTGCACCGGGGAAGTATGCGTCCGCAGCAAAAGCCGGTCCCGCGCCGGCTTCGACTCCTGCCCCGCCAGAAAAATAGTGTCCTGCGTATCCCGCGCCGGATGATTCGGCGGAAAGTTCAGAGCCTCAAAGTTGTAATAGTCAGTCTCAATCTCCGGCCCTTCCTCAACCGAATACCCCAGGTTGCGGAACACGGAGATGATCTCATTCATCGTCTTAAGGATGGGATGCTCGGCCCCAACCGCCCGGTGGAGGCCAGGCAGGGTGATGTCGACACCGTCGGCGGCAAGTTGAGATTCCGACGCTCCACCCTTGACGCGCTCGAGAGTTGCCTCAACCGTCTGCTCCACCCGTGCCTTAAGTTCGTTCACGCGTTGGCCAACCTCGCGCTTGCTCGCCTTCGGTGCCGCCTTCAACCATTCATTGACCAGCGTGAGAGCACCGTTCTTACGCGCCATCCAGCGATCACGGAAGATTTTCCCCTCCGCCTCGCTGCCAACCGCCTTCGATTCCGCGTCCAGCGCCGCCACCAGATCGCCGGCAGCCTTCTCCAGCGCCTTCGTCGAAAAATCCGTAAGTTTGGGAACGGTATACGCCACGTTGTTATCCAGAGACTTTGAACCTTGTCATTCCGAATGGGCGTCAGCCCATGAGGAATCTGCTTGTTGCCGGCAGCGAAACAGCAGATTCCTCGCAGCTAAGCTGCGCAAAATGACAAACCATAGATGGAGGCCATCGGCAGGCTGAAACCATGCCCCTCCCGAACGCTTCACTGGCTAAATGCTAAGAGCTAAAGGCTGGTTTCCCTACGCCCCGCCGAGCTCGCCCTTCGCCTGCGCGGCGAGGCTCTTGAAGGCTCCGGGATCGTTCACCGCCAAATCCGCCAGGATCTTGCGGTCCAGTTCCACGCCGCACTTCTTCAGCCCGTGGACGAACTGGCTATAGCTCATCCCGTTCAGTTTGGCCGCAGCGCCGATCCGCACAATCCACAGCGAGCGGAACTGGCGCTTTCTCTGTTTACGACCGGAGTATGCGAACTTGAGGCCGCGCTCCACCGCTTCCTTGGCGGAGCGGTAAAGCTTGGATTTTGTGAGGAAATAACCACTGGCGCGCTCCAATATCTTTTTGCGCTTGGCGCGGCGTTTAGTCCCGCGTTTTACACGAGGCATGACTGGCTCCTTTTTTCTTTCTGTTTACTGGCGGCTGGAGGCAGGAGACTGGAAGGTCTAATCGCCTCTTCACGCGCCGGGCAGCAACATGAAACCGCCGCCACCCCAGGCCAGCTGAATTCTAGACTGGCCACTATTCACTAGCCACTGCGTCTAGTACGGAATCATCCGCTTGATCTTGGGTGTATCCGCGTCGCTCACCATCACGCCCTGCCGCAGCTTGCCTTTGCGCTTCTGCGACTTGGAAGTCAACATATGGCGCAAGTGCGAATGATGACGCTTCACCTTCCCGGTGGCGGTTTTCTTGAAGCGTTTGGCCGCGCCTTTATGTGTTTTCAGCTTTGGCATAATTGCTCTCTCAAGATTTCCTACGCCTGGCTAACCCGGTTCTGCGCCGGCGGCGGAGCCGCATGTTTGCCCCCCTCCACCTTCTTAGGCGCCAAAATCGCATGCAACGTGTTTCCTTCTTGGCGGGGGCGGAATTCTACTATGCCCCTTTCGCCGATGTCCTTGATCAGGCGTTCCAGGATCTGCCTTCCCAGGTTGGTGCGCGTCATCTCGCGGCCGCGGAAGAAGATGGTTGCTTTTACTTTGTCTCCATCATCCAGGAAGCGGAGCACGTGATTCTTTTTGGTTTCGTAGTCGTGGTCGTCTACGTTGATGCGGAACTTTACTTCTTTGACTACGATTACTTTCTGGTGCTTTTTGGCTTCGCGTTCTTTTTTCTCTTGCTGGTAAAGAAACTTTCCGTAGTCCATGATGCGGCATACGGGAGGTATCGCGCTAGGCGAGATCTCGACCAGGTCCAGGTTCTTTTCGCGGGCCAGCTTGAGCGCTTCGTGCGGAGGCAGGATGCCGATCTGGTTGCCTTCGTCATCAATCACGCGGATTTCCCGCGCCCGAATACGGTCGTTGGTGCGGATAAAACGTTTATCGATACATCCCTCCGTCGGCTAACAGGGTAATGAGACAAAAATTATAGCATGGCCGGCGAGGGCACATGCGGTCCCACTTGGTGCGGCCAAGTATATACGTGGAGGAGAGATGTAGAGGCATTTTTCGCGGACTTGGCGCAGCCTGGGATTCCACCGTGCCCCTCCCGGCCTGCCTGCGGATTTTCTGTCAAGACTCGAAGGTACACGAGCGCAGCTATGTCCATGGAATCATGGTGAATAAACCTGTAGCTAAGATGTCCAAGTTATCTATTCCCATTTGATATAATAGAAAATAGATCGAAATAGCGTGGCCGACCGGGCCGCGCCTTTTTCTTTGGGCCGAGATTGATGGGACAGAATTAGTGACGAGCCGGGGAAGTTTCAGGACTTACAAACAGCGCGGGGAGTGGGCAGAGTTGCTTTTCATGGCGCAGGCGGCGGAACGCGGGTTCAACGTGTCGAAGCCCTGGGGAGATTCGGCGCGCTACGATGTCTCGGTGGAGCTGAACGGGCGGTTTCTGCGGGTGCAGATCAAGTCCACCAGCGCGCCTCGGGGAGACGCCGGGTACATTTGTACTTTGAAGAGGACCGGGATCGCGTACTACACGGTGGAGGATGTGGATTTTTTCGCGATCTACGTGGTGCCGGAGAAGGTGTGGTATATCCTGCCGGCGTCGATCGTGCTGCGGCTGAGGAGCAATATCCGGCTCGCGCCCGGCAACAAAGGACAGAAATACGAGCCATTCATGGAAGCCTGGAACCTGTTTCGGGGCGCTCCCATCCCCGCGCTTTCCCGATTGCCTCGGGTTTACCACAGCACTCCGGGGCGGCGGCCGCATCGAAAGCGAGCTGTGCTCGAGGCCAAATTCTGAGCTTGTTTCTTCTCTCAGTACAGCTTATATACGGTGCTATCACCCACCCTGTCGCAGAGTATGCGACAAGGGTGGGGCACCCGGCAGATTAACCAGTGGCAAGTACACAAGCTGAAGCAGAGAAGACCTGCGGCTTGATGGATGCTGC
This sequence comes from Terriglobia bacterium, assembly GCA_041494805.1. Taxonomy (GTDB): domain Bacteria; phylum Acidobacteriota; class Terriglobia; order Terriglobales; family Acidobacteriaceae; genus JBGQBN01. The sequence goes on from JBGQBN010000008.1 coordinate 20,065, forward strand.
CAGCACCCACCTTTTGCAAAAAACGCAAAAGGTAGGGCACCCTCACGCTTTTTCCCGGAGTTACACTTTCCCTGACGGAAAGTGGGCCACCCGGCAAAGGGTAGGGCATCCCCACGGTTGACAAGGCGTACGGCTAGCAGGAGAATGCCGTGCCCGGTCACGGTGCCGCTCCCCCCGGCACCATCCAAGGAGAATTTATGAAGAGAGCAAGCCGGTTCGTACTGGGGGTTTCGATCGTTTTGCTGTTGTCGCAACTGGCGGTCACGCAGGTCTCCCATGCCTTTGTCTGGTCCAGCAAGACCGGCATGCAGGATTTGGGAACGCTGCCCGGAGACACGGACAGCAGGGCTTATGGGATCAATGCCAGCGGACAAATTGTAGGGCACTCCTATGTCGGCGGCACCACGGATTACCACGCCTTCCTCTGGACCTCGACTGGAGGCATGCAGAGCCTGGGCACTCTGGGCGGCTGTTGCAGTTCGGCGCGCGCGATCAATTCGTCCGGCGAAGTCGCAGGCTGGTCCGAAACGCCTGGGGATACAGGGAAACATGCTTTCCTCTGGACCCCGGTCAGCGGTATGCAAGATTTGGGAACATTGGGCGGCGATAGTTTCGGCACCGCGATCAACGAAATAGGTGCGGTGGCGGGATATTCCTACGGTAACAGCGGAATATCTGCGTTTCTCTGGACGCCAACTTCGGGTATGCGCGCCTTGCCCAACCAGTTCAGCAGCATCCTGGCTCTCGGTCTGGGCCTCAATGCCCACCGGGTGATAGGGGCAGCTTTCATCCACCCATTCGATACCCTGCGCGCCGTTGTCTGGAAAGTGGGCGAGGGCATGAGGAGTCTTGGAACTCTCGGCGGTAACAACAGCGAAGCTCTTGGAATCAACGCCAGCAACGAAGTGGTAGGGGATTCTTTCGTAAGTAAGGGCATTGACCACGCTTTTCTCTGGACTCCGGGTGCTGGCATGCAGGACCTGGGTACGCTAGGTGGAAAGAAAAGTTTTGCCATCGCGATTAATTCATCTGGCCAAATCGCCGGTTACTCATACACCTCTGCCGGGGCGTCCGAGCAGCACGCTGTTCTGTGGACAGGACAAGTTCCTCAAGATCTGGGAACACTCGGTGGTACTAACAGTTTCGCTCTGGGTATCAATGACGCCGGTCAGGTGGTGGGGCTTGCCGATCTTCCGTGACGGGGGTCGCTCCCTCCACGGTTTTTCGGGGTCGACTCTCCTGACGAAAGTTGGAGCACCCGGCACCTTCACGCTTTTTCCGGGTTAGACTTCCCTTGACGAGAGCTGGGGCACCCCGGCAAAGCCTGGGTCACCCGTCGAGGGGTGAAAGAGCGGCCCTTTCCTCGGACTCGGTAGAGTTTGCTTGTGAGAGGTAGGAGCAGGGAATACAATAATTGGGTAGGCGTGTCCTATGGAACAAGCAGTGTTTACACACAAAGAAGCATCCCTCTTGGCTGCGATTGAGAGTGAGTTTGAGTTTTCGCTTTCTCAAGCGGCTATCTGGACGAATATGGGCCCTCATGAAGTCCGCGAGCTCCTCACTGGGCTGGAGTCGCGCGGATTGGTACGTCAATCCGAAGGTGGGAGATACACGTTCACCAAGGAAGGGCTCTCCGCTAAGCGGCAACTCAGCCAGCGATCAAGCAAGAACTTCTTGATCAGCGAGGAAGGGAACCGTTTGGATTCGGCCTCCGTCGACAGCGCCTTGGGAGATGCTATTTCTCGCCTCGAGTAGTCTGTGAGGCGCAGTTCCCGTGGAAGTACTCATTTCCGGCGCAATCGCCGCTCTGCTCACGTTTTTCGATATAGCCCGCACTTTCTACATACCTTCCGGCACCAAACGGAGGGTGCCTTTTCTGCTGTGGGCTATATTCTTTGTCCTGGTGAACGGCGCACTGGCATGCCTGCTTTACCAGGCGGTCAAGGATTTTAGCAGCCTTAGTTCTTATAACCCTTACCTCAAAGCAATCCTGGTTGGCGCCAGCTACCTGGTACTGATCCGTTCCAAGCTGGCTACCATCAAAGTGCAGAACGAAGAAGTGCCGCTCGGGCTGGAGTATGTCTACAACGGGGCCAAGGAATTCGTATACAAACAGATGAACCGCATTTCGACCAAGGCATTGACCGAAGAAGCCGCCACACTCGCCGGACAGAAAACCCTGAAGGAGCTGGCATCCACGGCAAGCGCTTATATCACCAACAATAGTCTCCTCAGCGACCAGGAGAAAACAGCCCGCAAGGCCTGGCTACTGAAAATTCTGCAGGACGCTACGACGGACGAGGAAAAACGGACTACCCTGGCCACCTACCTGCTGTCCGAGCGCATGTGAAGCGGACTTCAAGCGAGCTGCCAACTCCAAGCCCTGGGGAGACTCCCAGCGCTACGATGTCGCCGTCGAACACAACGGACACTTCCTGCGCGTCCAGGTCAAATCCACCGTAGCCCGCTTCTGCGACGGATACGTTTGCAGCATCCGCTCCAGCCGCGGCCAGCACTACACCCGCCGCGAGGTGGATTTCTTCGCCATCTACGTCGTCCTCGAAGACGCCTGGTACATCATGCCCGCCGCCGTACTCGTCCCCCTCAAAGGCCACTTCATGCTCGCCCCCAGCCGCAAGGGCCAGAAGTACGAGCGCTACCTCGAAGCCTGGAGTCTTCTCCGTGGCCCAGCAGCCGGGCGACCGCAGGACGAAGAGCCCGAAACCGGATCGTCCAGCGTTCCCGACCCCAACGACGTAGTTCGCGCCCGCCTTCAGCGCTCCATGGAAAGTTTCTTCTACCGACTCTCCGGCAAACGCTGAAGCGCAAATTCCAGGTGGTCCGCAGATACTTGACGACACGCGTTGAATCGGCGAAACGTGACGGACAGGATCGTCGGGCAGCCTGTCCAGAAAACGTCCCGTTTGTCCCCGGGTTATCCCCGAGTTATCCTGAGGTAGAATCCGGCGTGGGAAGGTGGCCACCCGCCAATGCCTTACAATATCACTGCCTTCGCTGACCCAAAAACATCTATCGCAGCACTGGCGCTGCTCGTTTCATTCTTCTCTCTTCTCATATCATGGCGGTCAGGAAAACGTGCAGCTCGTGCTCTATCCATCAGCGAAGGTCAAGAGCAGCGTCGCCAGCCTCGTCTAGGTATATACATGGTCAGAGGATATCGTCGACGAGGATCCAAGCGGCAACTCTTTGGTTTCTTAGTATCTGTGACCAATCCGACAGACACGAACAATTCCATCGCCCGTGCAGAACTTCAGATTACCTACTTACTCGAAGATGATGTGAATGTAGTTTGCCGAGTCTCCCATGCCGAAGGTCTAGACGAGAACGCTCTAGCGGATCCGAAGGGGGTAGCTAATGTCTTCTCGTTGCCCGCTCATATTGATGCACACCAAACACTGTCCGGATGGTTTCTTTTTGCTTTGGACGACAGTGTTATTGGCAAAGGAACCGTCGACAGCCACAGCCTGATCTTAGAGGATACACATGGCATTTCGACCGACACCGGGCCAATCATGGTGAGAGAGTGGAGTCATGAAGGCAAAAAAGACTGAGATCTTACTTCGTCACCCGCGTGAGGCGACTCCAGTGCCGATTGTCGCCGACGCTGCACTTAGCACCGTTGGGTTGCACGGTGGAAAGATGCTTCCCGTACTTCTTCTGGATACGTCAAACCGCCCGGATGTAGCCGAATTTATCCGTGTTCACGAATCACTCGGACCTGGAGACGTGGAATTTCAGTGGGGAAAGATCGAAGGTCACGAAGGAACAGTCGCGTTGTTCCTCAAATTCATTCGTCCGATAGAACTTTTCCTTGTATTGGAATTCGACATCGTTCGGCAAGGAATTCTCGTCGACCAAGCGTTAACAGGGCAAGGTATATATATTGCACGCGCTAACGGTGCCGGTGATCGGTTAAAGTACGACATCGACCGCCCGAAAGTAATTGTCGAAGTTGCCGACACCGGATTTCGACAAACATGGGACGAGTTACTTAAAAAACACCTGGTTAAACATTTCCGACAGGATGGCTTAGGGCGACATGAGTCCCGCCGCGCCGCGCGTTCTTTGATTCAAGAATTGCGCAAGATTGGGAGCCTGCGAATACGGGACACCCACGATTGACACCCGACCCGCCCACCCGCCGTTCGTCTGTGTCTTCAGGTGTCAAGAAGGACAGGAACTCCGGTGTGATAATAATGCTTACGGAGAATATGGCAGGGACTCAGCTGGTCTTGCCGAAGTAATACCCTATCGCCGGACCAACCAAGAACGTTACTCCTGCACCCACGGTAACGGCGAGATCGAGATTGTCTTCGATCACTCCTTCGCCCGTTTGGACGAAACTGTACCCGATAATCGCAAGGACAAGGAGATTGAAGATGGCCGACATTATGACTGCGACGTAAAACGCCTCAGATTTCTCTGCTGTTGCTCTCGGATTGTTTCGCTTGGCGAACCAGAAGGCGACGATTGGTGTTAAATAAGGTGCAAATATTGCAGTGGACGTAGTGAAGTCCTTCTTAAAGTTGTCAGCTAGCATCCATCCTTTACCGAGGAAGATGAACAGGAAACATAAGCAGATCAAGTATCCGCACAACCACATCAGGAGTAACACAAGTCGATGTCTCATCCCATTAGCCCCCCAGTTTCTGCATCCATCAGGATCTCCGGCTTTAACTCGTGAATCCGCTCTGCGATCTTCTTGTACAACCAGTCAAGGATTGGTCGATTATCGTACTCGGAGGACTCATCCACATAAGTGCTCTTCGCTCCGCGCTTTTTTACGAGCAGGCTAAACGCGAACTCGACTTCCGTCTCTGCTGATAGAGACCTTGTGCCAGACGTTCCAAACTGGCTGATGATTTCCTGTCGAGTTACCCTCGGGTCACTGACAGCAGCTTCGTACAATGGATTGTGAGCAGAACACCTCAGGGCTACCTGGATTGCATAAAATATCTTTGCGTCATCGGACAATCTGAGTGCAGCTCTTGTAGTGCCGACTTTCTTGAGAGTGTCGTCATCGAGTGGAATTAGGTCAGTCCAATAAAAGCGAACTTCAGTTTCTTTCGACTCGGGAGTAAGCTGAGGTTCCTTGGGTTTAAGCCCTTTAGGGTTAAGTGCAAACCCGAGCTCCTGGAGCACATCGCCGACTGATTTGAACACAGAGTCGTCATCTACAAACTTGTAGAAGCGCGGATATCTTCCTGCGGCACAGAGCCCCACGCAAGGCTTGTCCCATATAACACGACCCGGCACAGTTGTCTTTCTGCGAAAAACTGAGTCTTCGGGTGCTTTGCCGTCAATCTGCGCCTCAGGATGCAAACAAAAGAGGAGCACGCACGCGATCGCAAGTGATCTGCTTCCTGATACAAGGCCCATAGAGGGCTCCTTCGGCGCTTCTCTGCGCAGTTTGAAAGATACAACTCCGACGCTGCCATTTGCAAGGTGAGTAGCCCACCTTTCGTCGCAGAGATGCTAACTCCAGAAAAAGCCCAGGACCGCGCTACGCCTCGGCGCCGCGCAGGCTGTACCCTATCTCCCGGGGAACAGCTATGAAATGTCACACCGAGTACCTGACCTTCCACACCAAGTCCCACCGCGAGTACATCCACATCACGCCCAAGGTTGAGGCCATCGTGAAGAAGAGCGGCGTCAAAGAGGGCATGGTGCTGGTTTCGGCCATGCACATCACCGCCGGCGTCTATGTGAACGACAATGAAGCCGGCCTGATCGAGGACATTGACCAATGGCTGGAGAAGCTGGCGCCCTTTCGCCAGGAGTACAAACATCATCAGACCGGCGAAGACAACGGCGACTCGCATCTCAAAGCCTTGTTGATCCATCACGAGGTAATCGTGCCCATCACCGCCGGCAAGTTGGATCTGGGCACCTGGCAGCGCATTTTCTACGCCGAGTTTGACGGCCAGCGCGACAAGCGGGTGATCGTTAAGGTGATGGGAGAGTAGGGGTGTGCCTGGGTCAGAAAAATTCCGCGGGGGATAAAACAGCGTACCGCAGCGGCTGAAGCCGACCTTAGTTTCAGCGACTTACGGCACGACTCGAAAGTCGTGCCCTTCCCAAAAACCCATCCGGAGATCTTATGGCCTATCACGTGGTGGCGCTCACCCTGGCGCAAGTGCGGCAAGGAGCTCTGGGATTCCAACGGGTGTTGAGCGCTGCCTTGCGGGAATCGAGCCAACTGAAAGTGTATTCGGTGAGTCCGTTCGACCTGGAGGAACGGCGTCGGATGAAAGAGCGGTTTGGAGGAGATGTGGTGTACTTCTTCAACGATGCCGCCCGCGACCTGTGTCAGCAGCGGGGCCTCAAACTGGAATTCGTGGCGGAAGTCGCGGAGAACGAGCTGCCTCGGCGGCGGGCTTTGGTGGTGGGAATTCCGGACCATGCCGGGTAGCCCAGCAGGCCCGGGAGGGCACGACTTCCACATGTTGCTGAAAAACATCGATTTGGATGGGGTTTTGGGAAGGGCACGACTTTCGAGTCGTGCCGTAAGTCGCTGAAAACAGCTTCGGCTTTAGCCGCTGCGGTGCACTGTTTTATCCCGGCGAGAGCTCCTATCGAATCGCAGAAGATCCAACTGCAGACTACCCAAAACGGCTGCCGCCCGGCCGCCGGAACGCGCCCATGAAGTCATCCAGTTCCAGCAAGGTGAAAGGCTTGCGCAGGATGGGAGAGCCCGTCATGAAGGTGTAGTGCTGCTGGGGATTCTTCTTCAGCAGGTCGTCGATCAACTTAGTGCCGCCAGCACTGGAACCACGCATGAAACTCAATGTGATGAGCACCACATCGTAAGGCCCGCTGTCGCAGTACGTCTGGAAGGCATCGCTACAGTTTGATGCCAGCCCAACCTTGTAACCAAGTTTGTTGAGCATGACACCTGTGTTCTTCAGATTCGCTTCGTCCCCCTCCACCACTAGAATTTTCATGATTCGGTTCCCCGTGACAGAGTCCATCGAACAGCGAGGCTTTCTCTGGACATTCTAACTTAGCGGCATAGGGCAGCTTGTGACGGGCTCGGGTGTCAAGTGAAGAGTCGTCACGGTAGTGGCTCAATTTGAGCTTGGATCGGCAACGCCCATTAGGGTTTCGTCTACTACCTGCTCCACGCTTGCCTGGATCCAGCGATTGGCGACGTGGTGTCCGTGGAGTTGCAGCTTTAGATAATTATCGGTGAGGGCTTCGGTGGAGGTGGTCACGTGTGGCGCGGACACTCCTGTCCGCGACTTTTCCATTCCCAGGGTGATGGCTTCCACCTTCTTTCCTACAAATGACTGCATGAATGCTTGTTTCTTCTGGGCGGCGAGGTCGCGCAGGATGCGGTTGCGCTCGCGGGCTACCTGGACCGGGACTTGATTGCGCATTGCGGCGGCGGGCGTCCCCGGACGCGGCGAGTAAGTGAACACGTGCAGATAAGTGAACGGCAGGGATTCGATCATGCGGCGGGTTTCTTCGAATTCGGCGTCGGTCTCGCCAGGGAAGCCGGCCATTACGTCGGCGCCGATGGCAGCAGTGGGCATGGCGGCGCGGATCTTCTCCAGCTTCTCCTGATAATGCCACGGGCGATATTTGCGGTGCATGCGGCGCAGGACGGCGTCCGAGCCGGACTGCATGGGGACGTGGGCGTGCTTGGCGATGCGGGGGGAGGTGGCCATCATCGCAATCAGTTCGTCGGTCCAGTCCATGGGCTCTACCGAGCTTAGGCGGAGTTTTTCTAGAGAGGTTTCTTCCAGGATGGAGTGGATTAGATCTTCGAAGAGCAGTCGTTGGTCGTTGAAGAACGGTCGTTGGTTGTTGAAGCGCAGTCGTTGGTCGTTGGTCGTGGGTCGTTGGCCGATCGTGCGGGCGGGCACGGCCATGCGGGAGGGCACGACTTCAGTCGTGCCGTTAGTCGCAGAGAAGACTCGGGCTTCAGCCCCTGAGGGCAGGTCCCGTCCCCAGCGGCCGAGATTGATTCCGGAAATCACCACCTCCCGGTATCCTGCCGCCACCAGTGCATTCACTTCGCGAAGAATTTCGTCCAGCTGCAAAGACCGGCTCTGTCCGCGGACGTACGGGATCACGCAAAACGAGCAGCGGTTGTCGCATCCATCCTGGACTTTGAGGTTGGGGCGGGTACGCTCGTTCGCGGCATCGAACACGGGAGCAGCCAGCAGTTCGGTGTGGGCAAAAATATCGGAAACAAAAATCGAGTCGTTGGTCGTTAGTCGTTGGTCGTTCGCCGTCAGGTCTCCAAGAGGCACGAAACCGGCGGATTGGGGATTCGTATCAGGGCATGGCTTTAGCCGTGCCGAATGCGGCACACCCAGACCGGCTTTAGCCACTGAGGTCCGTGGCAGAGCAATTTCTGCCAACCGCTGCTTATGCGAATTGCCAACCACCTGGCTCACGCCAGGAAGGGAAGCAATTTCATGGGGAGCGCGCTGGGCGTAGCAGCCGGTGACCACGATCTGGCAGTTGGGATTCTGGCGGTGGATGCGGCGGATGGCGGCGCGGGCGTCTTGGTCAGCCGCAGCGGTCACGGTGCACGTGTTAAGGATGACTAGTTCGGCGTTTGCGGGGGCGAGGGCGCGGGCCAGTCCGCGGTCGCGGAACTGGCGCTCGATAGCGGCGCCGTCGGCTTGGGTGGCGCGGCAGCCGAAGTTCTCTACGAAGAAGCTGGGCACGTTTCTATACTAACGTAGACACGGCTGCGCTTTGAATCGGGAAGGCGGGAGGAAGGTGAGCTAGACGCCGCCGATTCATGGCTGGCAGATTGCGGTTACTGCTTTCCGGTCAGGCCGTAGCCACCTGCCGTTTCTGCTGGAAACATTCGCGGCAGAAGACGGGGCGGCCTTGCGTGGGCCGGAACGGGACCGTGGTGTCCTTGCCGCACTGTGAGCAAGTGGTACGGGTTTCGACTTTGGCGAAGCCGCTCCGTTCCCCGGGGGCCGCTGCCCCCAACACGGTAACCCGTTTGGTCTTGCAGGCTTTGCACCGCTTGGGTTCGTTCTTGAACTGCTTGTCGTGGAAGAACAACTGCTCTCCGGCGGTAAAGACGAAGTCGGCGCCGCAGTCGATACACTTCAACATCTTGTCCTGGAATTCCATGGAGAGTGCTCCCTTCAGCCCACTCCCTGCCCACCCGCCCAGACGACTTTCGTGGCGCGCGGGGGCGCAGGGTTGTCGACTCCCCCCTCAATGTTGTGCCGGTGAAACCGTGTACCCCTGGGTTCGGCCCGAATGAATCAAGGTGCCTTCCCAAAACGGGAGGCGAATGAAAAAGAATGGGCCGCCACCGGAGGAGGGGCGGCCCAAACAGCATTAATCCTGCTCTTTACGTGCTTTCTTCCGGCTACGCTTGCGCGCTAAGGCTTCCTTCACGCGCTTCTTCTCGCCGGGCTTCAGATAAAAGGAGTGACGCTTGACCTCCTTGATGATGTCTTCCTGTTGCACTTTGCGCTTAAAGCGGCGCAGTGCATTCTCGAGGGATTCTCCCTCCTGGAGTCTGACTTCGGCCAACGGACAACACCCCCAAACTGGTCCCTTTTGGACCCGATAGTTATTGCAAGGTTCCCCAGGCAAGTCAAGTGATATGTGCGCGGTTTTGCACAGGAAAAATGCGGTCGGGGGCGCTTAAGGGAGCGTTTTGCCCTCAAAAAATGAGTCTCAAAGCGATCTGGGCCTGGCGCGGGGCGTAGGCGTCGGTGGCTCGGAGGAAGCTTGCTGGCCTTCTATATTGAGCTGGGAAGTAATTGATTCCAATACGTTTAGAGAACTGCACGAATTGTCCGGCGCGGTTCAGGAAGCCGTCGTCACTGAACTGCACTCGTTGGTTGTCGCGGTTGAACAGGTTGAAGGACTCCAGTACCAAGTCCAGTTTGATGCGATCGTGGACATAGAGGCGCCGGGTGAGCCGCATATCGGTGGTGGCGTAGTCGGGACCGAGGAAGGCGTTGCGGGCGGCGCCCGGCAGGCGGTCGTTGGAGCTGTTGCCGTCCTGATTAGGATCGCCGAAGACGGTGGCGTTTACCGGGCGTCCGCTGCCTATGGTCACGACTCCGGAAATCTTCCAATCGTTGAATACTTTTCCCAACCACTCATGCCCGCGATGAAAGGGGCGCGGCTCGGCGATCCAGGACAAAACGAAGCGATGGCGCTGGTCGGTGACGCTGGCACCTCGCTCGGAATTCGGTGAGTAGGAGTTCTGTACAGTGACCGGGCGTCCGGCCACGAGGGCGTCCTGGCCATCGTCCACGGCGTGGGCGTAGGTATAGGCCAGGCGGAAGTAGAGGCCGCTGGTCATGCGACGCCGCACGGAAACCGTCAGCCCATTGTAAACGCTCGAGGCGGCGCTCTCGTACGTGTTGATTGCGCCCAACTGAGGAACGGGCCGCGCCAGCGGATTGATGCAGGGCGGAAACGGGCAGGTCAGCGTGCGGGTTAACTGCCAGGTGGAGAAAGAGTCCACGTTGTAGTACGAGCCCAGAAAGTTGGTGCCGGAATCGTCGTAGACAGGGTATGCCACTTCGGTCGGTGGCGGCAGATTCACGTCGCGGGCGCGGATCAGACCTTCCCCGTGAACATACATATAGGAGATGCCTGCGGCCATGCGGTGTGCGAACTCGCGCTCCAGGTTCAGGCTGGCTTGCTCGACCTTGGGTGTCTGGAAGTTGTGGGCGAAGGCCGAAACGTCGGTCTGCAAGAACTGGGTGAGGCTGTCGGGCGGAGTGCAGAAGGTCCCATTCAGCGGACACTTCACCAGCGGGTTGGGATACTGCGGGAAAATCTGGTGATCGTAGAAATCGGAGTTACTCAGGATCAAGTTGGTCGCGGCCAGACCGTTGTCACTGGCAACCGTCGAAGTGTAGATCTGCGGAATGCGGGTATAGAACAGTCCAAATCCAGCGCGGATAACGAAGGGCCGTTCCTCTCCGATGGAATAGGCCAGGCCGACGCGCGGAGCGAAGTTGTTGGTATCGAAGGGCACTTTACCCGAGTCCGGCCAAAGGGGATTGGAAACCAGGCCTTTCTGGCTGAAGGTCTGCAGATCGTAGCGAACGCCCAAGCTGAGGGCGAGATGATTGGTCAGGCGAATGGTGTCCTGCAAGAACGCGGCGTACTCGTTGGTGTCGGGATGAGTCACGGCGGAGCCGAAGTTCTGGATGTAGTACTTGGGCACCTGGTGGGCATAGGCGCGCAGCGGCGTGGTCGCCATGCCGGCGACCATGGGGTCGAAGGTGAACGGGTTCACCTTGATGTCATCGAAGATATATTCCCCGCCGAAAAGAGAAGGGAAGAAGTTGTTGATCCAGGTCAGAAGCGCGTCACCACCGAACTTCCAGGAGTGGCGTCCGCCATCGAGGCTGAAGGTTTCGGTCAGGTGCAGGCGGTGCTCGTTGGTGCGACGAGGCAAGATGGAGGAGCGGCCAAAGCCGTCGAGGATGCTCACGATCTTGGTGCGCACGTCGGAGGAGTTGCTGGTGGAGGCTTGCAGGTCACGCGAAAACTGCGCGCGCAAATGACTGACCAGCCGCCAGGAGAGGCTGCTGGTTAGCGAGAGAGAGCCGGTCTCGGTAGAAACATCCTCTTCACCGTTGTCGCTGATGGCAAAGGTGGTCACGGGGCTGGCGGGATCGAAGAACACATTGTTCTGGCCGTAGTAGCGGGAGGTGCTCAGGCGCGCGGAAAGGGAATGATGCGGGGTGAGCGCGACATCCAACTTGAAAAAGCCGGTATTGCCCAGCAGCTTGGAGGGAAACTCACCCGCGAGAGTGGAGAGTTGGTCGGCGGCGCCGAACACCAGCGCTTTGTCGCTATCCTCATAATCGCCGTGGTGAAGAGGTTCGTCGCCCTTTTGCGGAACCACCCTCGAACTTCCATCGGAGAATTGCACCACGGTGGGGACATGAAAAATGTGCTGGTCGAATCCGGCAAAGAAAAATACGCGGTCCCGCCGGATGGGGCCACCCAGGGTGAATCCGAACTGTTGCTGACGATCGTTGGGCTTGAAGTCCATGAAGGGATGGCGGGCGTTGAAGGCGCTGTCGCGCAGGAAGTAAAAGTCGGTGCCGTGAAGGTGATTGGAGCCGGACTTGGTGACCACGTTGACGACCGCGCCGCCGGCCCGTCCCAGTTCCGCTCCGTAGGTATTCGAGGACACGCGGAACTCCTGCACTACTTCGTTGGAGAACTGATAGGGCGCGCGATAGCGGCCGCGGGCCTGGGCGAAGAAGGCGTTGTTGTTGTCGGCGCCATCCACCAGGTAACTGGACTGGTAGCCGCGGATTCCGCCGAAGGCCAGATCGCCGTTGGAACTGGAGGTCAAGCCGCGCGGGTCCTGGGTGACACCCGGGGTCAGCAGGGCGAGATCGGTGAAGCGGCGTCCGTTGAGGGGTAAATCGTTGATGGCGCGCTCGTCGATCACCGACGAGACCGCACTGGGTTGGGTTTCGATCAGTTGCGGTTCACCTGAGACGGTGATGGTCTCCTTGGTGCCCGCGACCGCGAGCTTGAACTCCAGTTGGGTGATGCCGCCGAGTTCAACATGCAGGCTGGGCGTAACCTGCGGGGACATCCCGGGCGACTCGACGCGTCCCAGGTAGTCGCCCGGGGGGAGCAGTTCGAAGGCGAACCGGCCCTCGCGGTCGGTGGTGGCGAAATAACGGATGTCGGTGGCGACGTTCACCATGGCAACGGTGGCGGCGCCAATGCGGGCGCCGGCGTTGTCGCTTACGGTGCCGCGAATGGCTCCGGTGGAGGCGTCCTGGGCGAGGGCGGTGGTTGCGAGTAGGAGGCAGACAAGAACGGAGCAACAGCCAGCGGAGCGCGGCATAGGGACTCTTGACCCAGGAATTGGGATTTCGGTGAGTGCAGTCCTGACGGGGAACCGCTTGATCTGTATAACACTCGGGCTGGGGTTGAGTCTGTGCGGGTGGGGGTTTCTTTTGAGATTTGTCCCGGGTTGGGAAAGATGGGGCTGACCGCTGGAGTCGCCACGTGAGAGGTCAGACGTCCGTTCTACTGTCCACGAAAGCCTAGAGCTCATGGCCCGTGGCGGTCTGAGCTGCCAGCAGAAATGTTTTCGGATACTTGCCTTGGCCGCAGAGCTTGAACGAGCCAAAGTCCTTGTACCACGGTCCTTCGGGCACGATTGGTTTCGATTCTATCCACACTCGGAGTTGGTTGAGATCGTTGAGGCTGAGGTTGCGGTCGCGCATGCGCTCGACCAAATGGTCACGAATCGCGACGGGGAGTCGCGACCAAGTTTCGATCTGGGGCATTATTCACCAAAAACGAAGTGTCCCAACTCGTTCCCCAACTGCTTGATCTCGTCTGGGTTCTTCGAGGCACGAAAGCGTTCCGCGAGTTCAAAGAAAGCCTTTTCTCTCCGCTTGTGGGCCTCGATCCCCAGTTCGATGAGTTCCACCAGAACCCGGTTATCGCTAAGACGCCGGCGCTTCGCCATGCGATCCACCTGCTTGGCGACTTGTGCGGGAAGCGTCAGGCTTCGCCTGACTTGTTTTGTCGATGGCATAGCACCAGTATACACCATTATGGTGCAAGTCCGTCCCCACCTGGAGAATATGGGACAAAAACCCCCGCCCTGCCTCTCCAAAAAGCGGAGAGACAAGGGCGGGGCACCCGGCGGGATAACAGATTGAGCCAAATTGCTGACCGCAGGCGCTAAAGCGCGGACAAATTCCGAGCGACTTAGCGGCACGACTGGAAGTCGTGCCCTTCCCAAGGCGCATCAGGTGGCTTCTACTTGCGCCAGCCGACGGAGCGGGCCCAGGCGTCCATCTCTTGACGATGGGCCTTGGCCTGGTCGGGGGAAATCGGAACGCGCGGCCGTTGCTGGGGTGCGTTCTCGGCGAGGGGAGGCAGGCCGACTTGGCGGCGAAGATCATTGACCCGGTCGGGCTCCTGCAAGGTGTGTACTTTCATGACGCCGTCTTCATCCCAGTCGGATTGCGTGCCATAGACCTGAGGTCGGCCTTCGAAGAAACAGATTCGGTCGAGCAGATAGGCGGGTTGCCAGTGCGGAATTTCTCCTTTGTGGGCGGCTTCGAGGAGAAGCGGCATGTATCCGCGCTGCAGGTCGGGCTCGGCGATGGCGTGTTGCAGGATCTGCCAGGCGGCTTCGGCGCCGTCTTCTCCTGCCAGGGGGACGACGGGCCAGCCGTGCTCTTCGACGATGGCTCGCAAACGGGTTGCATTCTGGCGGTGGGTGGCTTCCATCCGGGGATGGTAGCCATCTCCCAGGACGCCGGCGGATTGAAGTTCTTCGCGGATGCGCAGGTCTTCGGCCTTCAGGGCCAATAGTTCCTGGCGGAGTTGGTGGTTTACGGGCAACGGGCCTTTTCCTTATTGAATCATTGAGTGATTGAATCATTGAATCATTGAAACATTTAACCAATGATTCATTGAATCAATGACTCAATGATTCAATCCTTTCAGTCCTTCCCGTTTCTGCTGCACCCATTCTTCCACTCTCTGCAGGACTTCATCTTCGGAGAGGTTGGTGGAATCGAGAACCAGGGCATCGGTGGCCGGGGTCAGCGGAGAGACGGCGCGGGTGCGGTCGCGGTGGTCGCGTTCGCGCAGCTCGGCGGCCGTGGCTTCGGCGGCGACGCCGTGCAGATGCTGTTGCTGCAGGCGGCGGTGCTCGCGGATGACGGGATCGGCATCGAGAAAAACCTTGACGTCGGCGTCGGGGAAAACTTTGGTGCCGATATCGCGGCCCTCCATCACTACGCCACCCCCCGCACCCATGTCCTGCTGCCGGGCGACCATCCACTCGCGCACCTTGGGGTGAACCGAGACCCTTGAGGCGGCTTCGGTGACATCGGTCTCACGCACGCGCTGGGTGACGTCGCGGTGGTCGAGCAGGACGCGGTTGCCGCCCATGCTGGGCTCGAGCTGGATGCGGGAATCGTGGGCGAGCTTTACCAGAGCGGGTTCGTCGTCGAAGGAGACATCCCACTCGATAGCTTTGAGGGCCAGGGCGCGATACATGGCACCGCTCTCAAGATTTATGTAACCGAGCTTGCGAGCCAGGCGGGAAGCGATGGTGCTCTTGCCGGCGCCGGCGGGGCCGTCGATCGCGATGATGAGTTGGCGTTGGGGGGATGGGATCATCGTGAAAGGTAATGATTGTACACGGTGGAAAGGGGAGTATCGAGGTCCGTTCTGGGACCATGGTTCCCACATTAGGCTCTTTTTCGTAGTCCCAAACAGATTGTTCTCGCCTCAAGTCTGAGCATTGGCCGGTGCTCTGCGTGGTTTGAGGCTTCCACAGGTTGTGGTGAAAGAGTTGCTCGTGATTGGTTGGCGGGGAATGTGATGACCGCGATCTGTGAGATAGCGCTAATGTCTGGCGGAAATGATGAGAAAGACTGGGCTGTTGTTTCTCCTGCTGTCGGGTCTACTGTCGGGATTGGGGTGTGTGCATCCTCAACGCAAGGCATTCATCGTACCCAGTCGTTGTGTCCAGATCAATGTGCAGAGTTTCACCCAACCCTGTGTGGAGCGGGCGGACGGTAAAATTGTTTGCAACGGGGTGATCATCACGGCGAACTGCGTTGCCCGGTGAAAGGCGGCAGCGACCGAGAGTCTTCGCGGTCTTAGGGCCGGGGTGGATCCCACGCCGGCATTCTTCGACCGAAGAAACTACCAGACGCGGCAGATTTTTTCCGGTGGCTTCACCATGGGCTGGCTGGCCTTGCAGGAGAAGGCGTGAGCGAATTCCGGCATGTTTACCACCACACCGTTGATGCGATACTTCGCGGGTGAATGGGGATCGGTCATGGCACGCACCCGCAGGTTTTCCGGACGATCGTTGGCGCAGTCCCACTGGGCAAAGCCGATGAAGAAACGTTGGTCGGGGGTGAGGCCGTCGACCGGTTGAAGGTTCTGGTCTTTGGTTTTGTTTTGCCAGGACATGTGGGCCAGCAGCTCGCCGCCCAGGTCGGCTACATCTTCGCCTACCGTGAGGTTGCTGTTGATGTGCACGTCTTCCACTGCGACGTATTGGGCGTACTGGTCTTTCACGCACTGGGTGCGGGCTTCGAATTTCTTCCGGTCGTCCTCGGTCCACCAATTTCTCAGATTGCCTTTGGCGTCGAACTGGCTGCCTTCGTCGTCGAAGCCGTGGGTCAGCTCGTGGCCGATGGTTCCGCCGGTGTCGCCGTAGTTGGGGGCGTCGTCGGTTTTGGCGTCGTAGAGCGGTGGTTGGAGAACGCCCGCGGGGAAATTGATGTCGTTCATCTGGGGATTGTAATAAGCATCGACCGTGGTCGGCGTGATGTCCCATTCGCCGTGGTCAACTGGCTTGCCGATTTTGTTGATTTGACGGACCTGCTCGAACTCGGCGGCGCGGCGCACGTTGCCGGCGAAATCATCGCGGGCAATCTTGACCGAGCTGTAATCACGCCACTGGTCGGGATAGCCGATCTTGTTGCGGATGCCCTTCAGCTTGGTTAGTGCTTGTTCCTTGGTTTCGGGGCTCATCCAGTCGAGGGCGTGGATGCGCTGTCCCATGGCGTCTTCGATGCGCTGGACCATGTCGAGGGTGCTGTGCTTCAAGTCCGGGGAGAAGACTTTGCGCACGTAGAGCTGTCCCAGGGCCTCGCCCAGGTAGCCGTCACTGTATTCCACGCAACGCTTCCAGCGCGGCTGCATTTCTTTGGCGCCGCGAAGATACTTCCGGTAGAACTCGAAATTCTCTTGCACAAAACTCGAAGAGAGGTAGGGAGCTGACGAATCGGCCACGTGAAAGCGGAGATACGTCTTCCAGTTTCCGATGGGCTCGCCGGTCAACTGTATGTTCACCTGCTTGAAGAATGCGGGAGCGGTGACGTTGAGGATTTCAAACTTGGGATAGTGCAGCTCCTGGTAGAAAAGCGGCCAGTCGAAACCGGGCGCCAACTGGGCTAGGTCCGCGACTTTCATTTTGTTCTTCAGCTTGTAGGGGTCGCGGCGGTCCACCTGGGTCTGGGAAGCGTTGGCTAGCGCGGTTTCCATGCGCATTACGGTGGCCGCGTCCTTCTTGGCAGTCTTAGGTTTGTCGCCCAGTAGCTCAAAGATTTTCTGAACATGCCGGACGTAGCGATCGCGAATCTCTTTTGATTTCGCGTCATCCTTGGTGTAGTAATCCCGGTCGGGCAGTCCGATGCCTCCCTGGTCGAGTTGGGCAATCTCCTGCTCGGAATCGTCGGGGTCCTGGGTGGACTCGTTGGCAAAGATGATGGATCCGCCGAAGGCCAACTGCAGCCGGGCGATCAGCGGCGCCATGTCGTGGACGGTCTTGAGCTGGGAGATGGCGTCGAGGTCGGGCTGAATGGCATCCAAGCCGCGCTTTTCTACCGCTGCCTCGTCCACGCAGGCGGCGTAGAAATCGCCGATCTTCAGGGTGACTGGGTCGTTTTGATTCTGGCTCGATCCGGCTTGCTCCAGAAGGCCGCGCAGGAAGTTCAAGTTGTCCTGGTAGAGCTTGCCGTAGACGCTCCATGAGGTTTGGTCGGGCGGGATGGGATTGGTCTTTTGCCAGCCTCCACAGGAGTACTGATAGAGGTCTACGCAGGGGTCGATGGACTTGTCCATGGCGCTTACATCGAGGCTGGGGATGTAGGGTAGCGCGGGTTCCTGGGGAGTCTGTGCAGCGGCCAGCGAGACAACAGCCAGGCAGAACAAGGACAGGTGGAACACCAGCGATTTCTTCATATTTACCTTTGACTAGGATGGTTGGAAAAGGTCATGAGTGCGTCGCCATGGTAAATGTGGGGCCGGGGTTTTCCAAAATGTTTCCGGGGTTGGCAGCTTTGCCAGGACGGCCGAGCTACGCTCGGCTTGGACGGGCGGGGGCGCCCGTCCCCACACGGCCGCCTGTCCCCACACGGTTCTTGCTGGTAGCCACAGCTTTCGGGGGTGTGATCTGAATCAGGGAGCGGTTTCCTACTCGGATGAAGTCCAGCTCGCGGGCGGCCAGCAGCGCGTTGACGGATTCCTTCACTCGGGAGCGGGGGACGAAGTTTCCAAAGAACGTTTCCAGTTCCTGCTGGTCGGCGGCGATTACGCAGTCCAGGTACTTGGAAACTAGCGCGGAGAGCGCTTCCCCTAACGATAGACCGATGCCTTCGCGCACTGCGTCGGGAGACCAGCGGTAGAGGACGTCCCAGAAAGCGCCTTCCGTCGGGTTGTAATCTACCCGGGTGATGCGCAGCCTGGACCAGAGTTCACCTAGCGCGTGATCGAGGGCGCCGAACGATACGCTGCCGCCCAGGACTTCGCGCATTTTCTGCTTGGAGATGGGGCCTCCGCGTTGGATGGCGGCGAAGGTATCGCAGGCCAACTGCGAATATTCCGAGCGCGGCTTCGGTTTGGGAGCTAGCTTGGGATTACGCTCTCCTACCAGCGCATAGAAATAAGGGAAGATGGAGCCCGCCACCAGGAAGGCGTTGTTCTCGTCGAATAGGTTGGCTTCGTAGGCGTCCTTCTCGCGCAGCAAGCGGACCATCAGGCTGGTGGCTTCCTGGGCGCGGGGGTCGGCGTAGGCGTGTTGCCAGGTGGGAAGCTTTTCGTCGGACCCGGTCCAGGCACCGATGAATGTTGGCACCAGTACTGGCGGCCGCAGCGGGTACATCAAGCAGAATCCAACCGACTCGATGAAGGCGCGAGCGTCTTCGAGGGTGCGCACGGGGCGAGCGTTGAGGTGCCATTTCTCGCGGCGGAGTTGGTCTAGTTCCATGAAAACAGCTCTTAGCTTCTAGCTTTTAGCTCTTGGCTTGTGGCCCTTGCTTCTTGGCTTTTGACTTGACTTCAATCTATCTCGCGGGCCTAAGAGAATCAGCGGCTAAAAGCTAAAGGCTAAGAGCTAACAGCTGATTCTCAAATCCTCTTGAACGCTTTCTGAATGTCCTTCATCGAGTATCGCAGAACTACCGGGCGTCCGTGCGGGCAGGTCATGGGACATTCGGTTTTTGACAGCTCGGCCAGCAGCCACTCCATTTTGTTTTGCTCCAGCGGCATGTTGACCTTGATGGCGGCGTGGCAGGCGATGGAGGCTGCGATCCGGGCGCGGACTTTTTCCATGTTCAGGGCTTGCTCTTCTTGGGCGAACTGATCGAGCAGTTCTTGCAGCATGTGCTCGACTTGGTGGGCGTCGATCCCGGCAGGCGCAATCTTCACGGCTATGCTTCTGGTTCCGAAGGGTTCGGCTTCGAAGCCGTTTTTTGCCAGTTCGTCGGAAATCTCGGTGAAGACGGGTTGCTGGGCGGGGGTCAGCTCGAGCACCAGCGGCATTAGCAGGCGCTGGCTCTCGATTTTTTGAGCGGCGCACTGCTTGAGGATCTTTTCGAAGAGCACGCGCTCGTGGGCTACGTGCTGATCCACGATCCACAGGCCTTCGTGGTTGACCGCCAGAATGAAAGACTCGCGAATCTGCCCCAGCGGCTTTAGCGAGGCCAGCGACGGGGCCAGGTCGCTCGGGGCTTCGGGCTCGTCGGGGAGGGGCGGGGTGCAGCCGTCGTTTTTTGTAACTTCAGACCTAAGAACTTCGGAAATGGCTTGCGGTGCGCGGGCCAGCGACAGGGCTGCGTTGCCTTCGACCGCGATCCCGCTGCTGAATTGAAAGCGCTCGGTAACCTGGGGAGGGGACGGGGCTTGCAGGGTGAAACCTGGTTGCGCGGTTGGCTGGTGGAACTCACGCCAGGCGGGGGAGGCATCGAGCGCGACCACACGGGAGCCGGGCGTTAGCGAGGGACTGGCCGTGGGATGGGCATCAATTTCGGTTGTGAACTGTGGAACGGGGCGGGCTTTCATCAGGGCGGCGCGTACCGAGTCGCGCACGAAATCATGCATGACGCTTTGCTGGCGGAAGCGGACTTCTGTTTTCGATGGGTGGACATTGACGTCCACCTCTTGGCTGGGCATTTCGAGGAACAGCAGCACAACCGGAAAGACGGTTGGGGGGAGGATGTTTCGGTAGGCCTCGGTGATGGCGTGCTGGATCAGGCGGTCACGGATCAGGCGTCCGTTGACGAAGACGTAAATCGAATTGCGGTTTAGCTTTTGGATTTCGGGTTTGGAGACGAATCCATGGGCGCGCATTTCGCCGGGCTCTCTGGGGGCTTGCTCTTCGTCTTCCTCCTGCCTTCTCCACGGCGGTGGCTGCGGCAGGCCGATGCGCTCCAGCGGCTGCATGGCGGCTACCGGAATCAGCTGGTCCAGAACTTCTTTTCCGAAAACCTGGTATACACGATCGCTGTGTCCGGCTACCGGCGGAGCTACCAACATCGCGTTCGTGGCGGAGTGCAACTCGAAATGCTTGTGGGGATGCGCCAGCGCGTAATGCGTGACCAGCGAGGCAATGTGGGAAAGCTCGGTGGACTCGGCTTTCAGAAATTTCTTGCGGGCGGGAGTGTTGAAGAAGAGATCGCGGATGGTGATGGACGTTCCTGCCGGCAGCCCGGCCTCTTCCACCTTGAATATCTTGCCCCCATTGATCTCAACGATGGTCCCGGCGGACTCGTCGGGAGCGCGGGTCTCCAGGCGCAGGCGGGAAACGGAGGCTATTGAAGGCAGAGCTTCTCCGCGGAAGCCGAGGGTGGCGACACTGAGCAGGTCTTCGGCGTTCTTGATTTTTGATGTGGCATGCCGCTCGAAGGCTAGCAGGGCGTCGTCGCGGACCATGCCGCAGCCGTTGTCGGTGATCTGAATGAGCTTCTTGCCTCCCGCTTCGACCTGGATGCGGATGCGGGTGGAACCGGCGTCGAGGGAATTTTCCAGCAACTCCTTAACCACCGAAGCCGGGCGCTCCACGACTTCGCCGGCGGCGATCTTGTTGGCAACGTGCTCGGGAAGGACGTGGATTCTGCCCATGGGTGGGATACGAGGCCAGAGGTCAGTTTCGCAGATGAGAGGGCAGGAAGCAAAGTGCAGGGGCGAGCCGCCCCCGCCACAGCCGGCGGGACGCCGGCGCTACAAGGATCCCATTACTTCCTTAAACCTAGATTGCGGGTCAGACGGTGCAGGTAATTGGCATGCACGCCGAGGATGCGGGCAGCTTCGGTGTAATTGCCTTTCGCATCCTCCAAGGCGTTGAGGATGAGTTGCTTCTTCAGTTCCTTTACCGCAGCGTGGTACTTTGCCGCCGACACTCCAGGAGGAGAATCCTTCTCCAGAACGGACTCCGGCAGATCCTCTGGACGAACCACATCCGATGTGCCCAGAACCAGGGCGCGCTCGACGGCGTTCTCCAGTTCGCGCACATTCCCGGGCCAGTCGTAGTTCACCAGACACGCCATGGCCTCGGGAGAGATTTCCTTGGGCTTCACTTTGCACTTCTTGCTGAACTTGCCGACAAAATAGTCGGCAAGCATGGCGATATCCTCGCGGCGCTCACGTAACGGAGGCATGACCAGGGAAACGACGTTGAGCCGGAAATAGAGATCCTGACGGAATGTGCCGGCCTTCACCGAGGTCTCGAGGTCCTGGTTGCTGGCGGCGATCAGGCGGATGTCCACTGAGATCGGACGAGTGCCTCCCAGACGCTCGAACTCACGCTCCTGCAGCACGCGCAGCAGTTTGACCTGCAGGGCCGGCGCCATTTCGCCGATTTCATCCAGAAACACCACACCGCCATCGGCTACTTCCAGCCGACCCTTCTTTTGCGCGGACGCGCCGGTGAAGGCTCCTCTTTCGTGGCCGAACAGTTCACTCTCCAGCAAGCCCTCGGGAATGGCGGCGCAGTTGATGGCGACGAAGGGCTTGCTGGAGCGCGGACTGTTGCGATGAATCGCCCGTGCCGCCAGTTCTTTTCCCGTCCCGCTCTCGCCCAGGATCAGCACGGTGGCGTCCGCGGGCGCCACTCTGGACAGGAACTGGTAGACCGCTCTCATGCGGGAGCCCTCCCCCACCATGTTGTGGTCCAGGTTGATCTCGGTGGTCAGGCGCAGGTTTTCCCGCTCCAGCCATTGCAGGCGGCGAGCGTTGTCCAGAGCCACGGCGGAGATGCCGGCGATGGCCGCCACCAGCTGCATCTGATCTTCATCGAAACGGCTGCTGGTGCTGGTCGTGTCCAGATAAATGCAGCCGGTCACTTTCTCGAATACCATCAGCGGGACACAGAGAAGCGAGCGGACATTGGAACTGACCAGGCTTTCCACCCCGCTGAGTTTGCCGCTGCCCGGGACATTGGCTCCCAGGATGGCGACGCCCTGATCGAGTACCTGGCGCACAATAGTGCGGCTGAGGTGCACCGGTTGGGTGCTCTGGGCTACACGCTGGCGCGCAAAGACGGAAGAGAAATGGTCGCTGCCTTTGCCATCGAGCAGGATGGCGCCGCGCTCGGCGGGCGACACCTCAAAGATCAGATTCAGGATTTGGGTTTGCAATTGGTCGAGGTCGCGGAGGGAGTGCACCACGCGGCTGACCTTCAATAGCGCGTTCAAATGCCGGGCCAGGCGGGAAGTTGCCGGAAGCTCGCTCAGGATACGGTCCGGATGCAAGTAAATCACGTCCTGGGGACGCAGCTGGGCGGTGGCGTGGGTTGGGTTGTCCTCGAATTCCACCGAATCGGCGGCTGACTCCTCCGCGTCTTCTTCCAGCAACAAAACGAGAACCGAATCTCCGATCGAGATCTGGTCTCCGTGTTGCAGCGGACTCTCCTTCACCGCAACACCATTCACGAACGTGCCATTGCGGCTGTCCAGATCGCGGATCTTGTAGCCATTGCCATTACAACTGAGCACGCAATGGCGCCGCGAAAGCGAGGGATCGCCGATGGAAATCAGGTTGGCTGGATCTCTTCCGATAGGGACGTCGCCGCTGGACAGGGCCAGGGTCGAGTCTCTTAAGGGTCCGGCCACCACTTGCAGTCTTGGGTTCACTTCCCGCACCGCCGTGCATGTGTCTAACACAGTCCTCCGTGGTAACGGAAGGTGCTGGGTTGGACGTTCCACTATCCGAACAGATAGGGCGTCTATCCGTTTGGATAGGAATTGCCAGTATAGCGCCAGATCTCTGGTTCGGTGATCGAGCGTTAATGTATAGCAAAATAAGATAGTTACGTCGAGGACGAGGGGATGTCCGCGAGGTCCGTCTGCTGGAGAGAAACGTGCAGATATGTTTATGACGACTGGCTTGGCGAAGCGACGGGGGAAGCGCTTTTCAGCAGTCCTGCCAAGCAGTGCTCATCGGGAACCCGAGGGACCCCCTCATCGGGTTCCCGATTGAATTTTGCAGCGGCTTTTGAACTTGCGATTCCGGAGGATGAGGTTCAGTTCTTAGTTCCCGGTTCTCAGTTCTGGTTGCAAGATATATTGCGGCTGGGTTCCTTACCCTCCAACCACTCTCCAGTGCGGCGAACCCGGAGACATTGCTTCCTGTACGGCTGCGCCATCACGGAAGATGACAGTTCTTCCTGAGATGGCTGGGACGCGCTCGCCGGGCACCAGGATTCCGACCAGATTCAGCGGATCGGCAGCGGATAGAGTCATGTCTTCTCCCGTGGCCGGCATCTTGCGGGTTGCGCGCAAGGATTCCACGGCGACGGGCAGGGCGAATTGTTCGCCGAGGAATCCGTCGACGAAGCGGCCGCCGCGAATTTCGCCACGATCTTCCAGCCGCCGGAAGGCCATCTGCAGCTCACGCCATTTGGGCAGGTTGGTCTCTCGGGCCAGGAGGTCGCGGAACACGACGCCGTAACGCTTGAGCAGCATCCAGCAAGTGGCTTCGACGGCGCGGTTTCGTTCGGCTGCCTGATCGGCGAAGAGGAGTGCCCAGCGTCCAGTAGAGTGTCGCGGGCGGGAGCTGCGCCCGCTGCCTTGTCCGGCACGGCGTTTGGGATCGATGAGGGAGCGCAGGTTGTCGAAGCCATCCGCGGTGACTACTCCGGCCGCAACCAGTTCCCAGAGCGCGGTTTCCACTTCGGCCTTTAGCTTGCCGGTGCCCCGCACGATATCAGCGAAGAACGATGCCCCGCGCTGGCGGAGGAACTCCAGTACCTGCCGCGCGCCCTCGCTCAGACCGCGTGCCTCAGGCTGCTCGACGACAGGGTTGTGCGGAGTCATCCAGTCGGCCTCTTCGCGGATGAAGAATGTGATCGGGGCCACGCTGGTGGGAATTACGCGGCGTTTGCCAGCGGCCGAGTCTTCGAGAGTGGCAGGGTGCGGAGACAAGCGTCCCCAACCTACGGCACCGGTGAGGCAAAGCTGGTCGAGCCATTTGGGATCGTAGTTTTCAATGCGCCTCGCCAGGATTTGCCGCTCCCACGCATTGGCGGGAACCTCGAAACCTTGCAACTGGCGCAGCACTTCAAGCGTGGCCCGCTCGCCCTGGACCTGGGTTCCGGGAGCGATGTGCTGCCAGCGCAGCAGCCAGCGCATGAACTGTGCCGCTGTCACCGGCTCAATCTCCTTACGGAGCGTGGCCACGGTCAGGCGGTGAATGCGGGCCAGCAAGCGACGCTCGCACCATTCGACTTCGTGTGGCGCGGGCGCCCGCGAGGCTTCATCGGTGAACTTTCCGCGGAGGACCGCGCCGCTGGCTTCCATGCGCAGTAGCGCTTTCTCGATCTCAGAAGGTGGAAGCCCCAGCAGGTTCCCCAGTTGTTCGGCCGTCGCCGGACCTACGTGAGCCATCCAGCCGGTAACCAGCGCTAGCAGGGCGTCGTCCCAGGAAGGTAACGTGGTCTCAACTTCCACGACGGGAACATCGAACTTGGCGTCGGGAAAGAGCAGGGTGAAAGTCTTGGCTCTTTCGACCGCTACCCAGTAGCGACTGGCGCCATACACAGCGATTCCGGCCCGCCCATGCGAGATAAGCTGCTCGAAATGGGGACACCATTCTGCTGATGCACGGGCCACGTAGGGACGTCCATGTTCGGCTGTCTGGCCTCGGCCATCGAATCCGGCGAGTTGGCGCTCGCCCGCCCAGACGGGGGCGTCTGGGCCTACGTGATTGGTGAATTCCGGCAATGCAATCAAAGTGTGCAGGACATCGTGCAGTTCATCGGCGCCGCGCACATCTGGCCAGGCTTCTTGGCGCACTTGAGCAATCGCCGCTGGGTCCAGCTTGCCGACTTCCTCCAGCACCGACTCGGGCAGAATCCGGCGCATCTCCACGGCCCGGGCTCGTCTTTCTTCGAGCGGAGCATCGTCGAGGTAGGCGTAGGGATTGGCATTCAGGATTTCGTGGGAGAACTGCGAGGGCACGGGCGTGTCCACGGCTACGCAGCGGATGCGTCCCTCGGCCATTCTCCGCAGCAGGTCTTTCAATCCTTCGATGTCCATCGCCTCGGTGAGCACATCTTTCATTACTTCGTTCACCAGGGGATGGTCGGGAATCTGAATGTCGCCCACAATGTTTTCCTGGCAGGCGGCGACGTCGGGGAAGACCGAGGCCAGGAGATCGTCAGAGCGCATGCGCTGAATCTGGGGCGGAACCTTCTTGCCGCTCTGGAAGCGCAGGAGAGCGAGGGCGCGGTTAGCGTCCCAGCGCCAGCGGGTGGCGAAAAACGGAGAAGCCAGGGCCGCCTGCTCCAGGATGGGCTGCACGGTTTCGGCGTTCAGGAAGTGAAAAACATCGGCCAGAGGAAAGCTGTGTTGCTCGGCCAGGGCGATGTTCAGACCGTTGTCGGTGGCCGCAGCCTGCAGTTCGAAATTGAAGCTGCGGCAGAAACGCTTGCGCAACGCCAGGCCCCAGGCTTTGTTAATGCGGCCACCAAAGGGGGCGTGGATGATGAGCTGCATGCCGCCGCCTTCGTCGAAGAAGCGCTCCGCGATGACAGTCTCCTGGGTGGGCACTGTGCCGAGCACGGCACGGCCTTGCAGGATGTATTCGATGGACTGTTCGGCGCCGGAATCGTCCAGGCCGCATTCTGCTTTCAGCCAGGCGACCGTTTCCGCCACTTCGGGTTGGTTCTGCGAAACTCCAACCGGGAAGATGTTCTGCAGCCGGTCACTGATCTGCTGCCGCAGGTCAGCGACATGCGCGGAAAGTTCCTGGGTACGCGCCGGGGCTTCGCCGCGCCAGAAGGGAACACTGGGCGGAGCGCCGTGGGCGTCTTCGACCAGCACGCGTCCTGATTTGCCTTCCACGCGGCGGATACGCCACGAGCTGTTGCCCAGCAGCATGACGTCGCCGGCGTTGCTTTCCACGGCGAAGTCTTCATCGAGGGTGCCGACGACGATTCCTTCGGGCTCCGCGACCACCGTAAAAAGCGCGGTGTCGGGGATGGCGCCTCCGCTGGTGATGGCTGCCAGCCGAGCGCCTCGCCGCGCCCGCAGCTTGTGGTTCACCCGATCGCGATGGATATACGCGCCGTAGCGGCCGCGCCGTGCTGCGATGCCCTCGGATAGCATCTCGAGGATGGCATCGTAAGTCTGGCGGGAAAGATTCCGGTAAGGGTAGGCACGCCGAACCAACGCAAACAGCCGGTCTTCGTCCCACTCTTCGGTAGACGCGCAGGTGGCCACGATCTGCTGCGCCAAAATATCCAGGGGAGCGTCCGGGATCATGATGCGATCCAGGTCGCCGTGGCGGATGGCGCGAACCAGCGCGGCGCATTCCAGGAGTTCATCGCGCGTGGTGGTGAAGAAGCGGCCTTTGGGTACGGCACCGCGCCAGTGACCGGAACGTCCTACTCGTTGCAGAGCTACGGCGATGGCTCGCGGCGAACTGATCTGTACCACCAAATCCACGGTGCCGATATCGATTCCCAGCTCCAGCGAGGCCGTCGCCACCAGCACTTTGACCTGGCCTTCTTTGAGCTTCTTCTCTGCGGCCAGACGGAGCTTGCGGGAGAGGCTGCCGTGGTGAGCTGCAACGTTCTCTTCGCCGAGGCGTTCTCCAAGATGGTGGGTCACACGCTCGGCCAGGCGCCGGGTGTTGACGAAGACCAGCGTGGAGCGGTGTTGTTCGACCAGTTCCACGAGCCGGTTGTAGATTTCGTCCCACATTTCGTTGGTGGCGATGGCGCCGAGTTGACTGGCGGGGACTTCGACCGCGAGATCGAGTTGGCGCTTGTGGCCGATGTTGACGATGACCGGGTCGGGGCGGCCGTTGCCCGTCAAGAAATGGGCGACTTCTTCAATTGGCTTCTGCGTTGCCGAGAGGCCGATGCGCACCGGGGGACGATGAGTCAGAGCCTCCAGGCGCTCTAATGAAAGGGTGAGGTGGGCGCCGCGTTTGTCGTCGGCGACGGCGTGGATTTCATCCACGATGACGGTTTCAACTGTCCGCAGGATCGCGCGGCTTTTCTCCGCCGTGAGCATGATATAGAGCGACTCGGGGGTGGTGACGAGGATGTGCGGCGGCCGCTTCAGCATGGCGCGGCGCTCGTGCATCAGGGTGTCGCCGGTGCGGACGGCGGTGCGAATCTCGGGCATGAGCAGGCCGCGCTCGCCGGCCATTTGGAGAATCTCGCCCAGAGGGACTTCGAGGTTCTTCTGGATATCGTTGCCGAGGGCTTTCAGGGGGGAGACGTAAAGGACTTCGGTGCGGTCGTGGAGATCACCGGCCAGAGCTTTTCGCACCAGGCGGTCAATGCAGGCCAGAAAGGCTGCGAGGGTTTTGCCGGAGCCGGTGGGGGCGGAGATCAGCGTCGTGTGCCCGGCCAGGATGTGCGGCCAGCCTTGCTCCTGGGGCTCGGTGGGGGTGTTGAAGCGGCGAACGAACCATTCCCTGACTAGAGGGTGGGCCCAGGCGAGGGGTGAAGCTGGGAGGGACATTGGCGGTATTCTATCATGGGACTTTCGTAAACTATTCGCCTATAATAGTCCAGAACAAGAGGTGATGAATGGCCAAAAGGTATCCGCTAAAGCCCTTGCGGAATTTTGACTACAAACTCGTGGAAGAGAAACTCGAGGGGGTGCTGATTAACGTTGATCGGGACCTGCAAAGACGAGAAAGGGCGGCGGAGAAAGCCAACATTGCTACCCGCGCTCGTTGCCTAACGCTGCTAAATGTCATGGTTCGCTTCTCGAGGAATTCCTACCACGCGTTGAAGTACCTCGTTGCGGACACGCCGGAAGATCCAAACCGCAAACCTACCTACGCTTTGATCATCGCCCCGGTCAACAGACAGTTGTTGGATTTGCTGTTCAGCCTTGTTTTCATGCTCGATGATTTCGAAACGAGATCTTTGGAGTATCAGCGGGCGGGCTGGCGCGAAGCAAGGGAGGACTATCAAAAATACAAGACGGAGTTTTCCGCCGATCCCAACTGGGAGCCTTTCCTAGTGCACTACAAGCAAGGGTTGGAACGAATGCAAGGTTGGTTTGGGATCACTGAAAAAGAGCGAAAGAACCCGAAATCCATCCCGTTTTGGAAGCAGCCGTTCGAGCTGAAAGACAAACAAACTAGGAGCAGACCGTTCCTCCGCTGGTTGGAGAAGTGGCTATACGGAGATACGTCCGCACAGGCGCACCTTACTTTCGGCGGCCTGTTCACCGTTGCCCCGATAATCATGGCAGAACTGGCGGGCGGACAGGATCAAGAAATCGTAAACGATCGCATGATCCCCCAATATCGTTTTCACCAATTCTCCCGTACTGCTCTGGTCACACTCGCAGTCGTGACCGAAATTGACAGCTTCTGCCACCTTGGAAATCACGACGCAATTTCATATCTTTGGACTCTATATGTGGAGCACGTTCCTGAGGGCAAGGAAATGTACAAAGTGCGGTACGAAGCCATGCTGCGCTCTCGACCAGCTGCATAAACCCCGGCGGACGAGGCGGCTGCCCCTATGCGGCTTGATGAGGAGTCTATTGTCGTGAAACGAAAGAAGAGCAACCCGAAATCAATTCGAAGGTGGAGCTTGCCAAGCCGTGAACACGACCGGACAGAAGACCCTGCAGATGAGTCGCGCACACACACCGGAGGCCTTTCACCGAACGTTCCAGTGTCCGAGGAGTACATTCATAGCCTTCTCGGTTGCTGCAAGGGTGAAGGCTCGCTGGTAGAGGCCCGGGAACGTGAACATAGACGGGACGAGCGAGCTAAGAGCCAAAAGCTAAGGGCCAGAAGCCGAGAGCTGAGAGCCCAGCATCTGCGCAGCTAGTGGGCGGATGAGGGTGCCCCCCAGCGGCGAATGCTAGAATCGGCGCGATACCCAAAATGCAATCTCCCAAAATTCGCGCAAAGAAAATCAAACTCCTCCTGTTCGATGTGGACGGCGTCCTCACCGACGGCAAAATCTTCGTCTTTCCCGCGCCTGCCGGGGCGCAGCAGACCACGCAAGAACACTCTGCCAGGCACGGAAGCCAGGGCGGCTTCGGGCTGGTCAGCCAGAGCATGATCGAAGCCAAAGGCTTCCACGCTCACGACGGCACCGCGATTTCCTTGGCCCGGCTGGCTGGCATCAAGACCGGGCTGATCACCAAGCGCATCTCGGAAACCGTCGCGCTTCGCGCGCGCGACCTGAAGTTGGAGCATGTGCATCAGGGGATTCAGGACAAGCTGACTTGCTTCGAGGAAATCCTGAGGCAGGAAGGGCTTAAGCCGGCCGAGGCCGCTTTCGTGGGAGACGATGTTATCGACTTGCCCGTGATGCGGAACTGTGGACTGGCCATTGCTGTGGCCAACGCCCGCCGCGAGGTCAAGCAGGAAGCGCACTACGTGACCGCTCACTCTGGCGGAGATGGTGCGCTTCGCGATGCGGTTGAGTACATCCTGAAGGCGCAAGGGAAGTGGAAGCGAGTGGTCAGCGAATACACCTGCGAGCGTAGCCCTAAACGTTCTTAACTCTCAAACGTCAGTATATTCGGCCTGATGAACATAAGGATCATTGCCGTAGGAGTGTGCCTGGTCTTTTCCACCGTGAGCGTGGCTCAGGCGGGCGACTCCTCGAACGCAAACGGTGGTTCGACGGCTTGATGGCAGCACAATTTCGTCTGTAGAAATTGACCGCACAGGTTGGTGGCGAAGCTTAGATACGCGCCAGCATCCGCTCCGGCAAAAGAACAGCCCACCGGTTGTCTGCTTGGGGCGTGCTCGGGTCAACAACCGGCGGGCTACCGTTTCTCCTTACTCACCCTGTTGTTTTCAGGAGTATTGCCAAGTTTAAACCCAAGTCGGGGAAAAAGTTTCGCCGCCGCCCAGGATTTTCTCCGTTTCCCTGGCGGGCTTATTGCGGTATGGCAACGGGCCGGGCGGCCATTAGTTCGGTGAAGCGGGGGTCCTTGCGTAGTTCGGCGAACTCTATGTCCTTGTAAACATTATTGATATCTTTGTAGCCTTCCTCCACCGCCCGGCGCAGGTGTTCCAGGGAACGGTCGGCTACCCCGATCTTGGCGTAGAGTTTGGCCACGACGTAGTCGTAGCGGGCGCGGTCTTCCGGGGAGGGCAACTGAGCGGTCACGCCGGCCCGGGAGGTTCGTTCCAGAACGTCTGGATCCAGTTGCAAGGCCTGGGCATAGGAGATTGCGGCTTTCTCGAACTCTCTCCTGGAAAAGTAGGCGGCTCCCAGATTGCTGTGGTAGGAGGCGGCGTCCGCTCGCAGTTCAATCCCACGCAGGTACTGTTTGATTGCCTTCCCGTAGTTCCTTTCTTCGTAGTAGACCACGCCCAGATTGTTGTACGCGTCGGCATATTGACGATCATTCTTGATGGCGCGTTCAAAGTCCTTCCTGGCATCCCTGAAGCGCTGCATCAAAAGCAGCGTGATACCAGTCTTGTTGTAAAGCTGAGAGTTGTCAGGTTTTTTCGCCAGTGCCGCACGGTAGTAGTCGAGCGCGTCGAGGTAGGCCTTTTCTACTCTTAGCTGGTCACCGCGCGCTTCCAGTTCTGCCACCGAAGCTCCCGGCGACGGAGGCTCGGCGTGCCGCACGGGGGCAACTATCTGTACCTGTTCGGCGAGGGAGACCTGGGCTCGGAGATCAGCTGAGGGGAAGACTGCCAGGGCCAGGGCGCAAAGGAGAAAGTGACGATGCATTCAACAACCTCCCGGAAACGCCCGGCCTAGACTGCGGCGCCCGTCGCGGCTTCAGGCCCCGTGCTACTTCTAGTGGGGGGCGTTGCCGCTATTGTCGGGCGGTTTGGGCGGCGGATTGTTAGACGGTTTGTCGTCCTTAAAGATACCCGCTATCTTGCCAAAGAAGCCCTTTTTCTTCTTGGGGTCGTCGGTCCCGGGTTGAGTGCCTGGAGGCGGGAGTGGTTTGTCGCCTCCCAGGCCAAACATGCGGGAGAAGAAGCCGCCGACGCCGGTGCTCTGATCGCAGGTTTCATTGGGTTCGGTGCCGGCAACGAAGGCAGCGGTGTAGGTTTCGGGACAGGCGGGCGTGGCCAGGCGGTTGGTGAGCTTGTCTAACTGTACATCCACCACGCCGGCGGGCTGGCTGAACGATCTTGTATCCGAATACTGCGGCAGGGTGACGGCCTTCTTCATGAATTCAGCCCAAATGGGCGCGGCCGTCTGAGCTCCGCTCAGGCGCAGGTCGCTGTAATCGTCATAGCCGACCCATACGATGCAGAGCAAATTGCTGGTGTAGCCGGCGAACCATCCGTCGTGTGAGCTTCCAGTCTTGCCCGCCGCGGGAGCGTTGAAGCCGCGGGTGCGAACCCCGTAGGCGGTCCCGAAATTCATCACGCCTTCCATCATGTCGGTCATGACGTAGGCGATGCGTGGATCCAGGACAGGCCGTCTTTCCGGTTTGAAGTCCATCACTACATCGCCTTTGGCGTTGCGCACCGAGTTGACCATGAGCGGCGAAATACGGACGCCTGCATTGGCAAAGACGGTGTAGGCGGCGGCCATGTCCAGGGGAGTGGCATCGTAGGCGCCCAGGGCCATGGCGGGAGTCGCTTTCACGGACGCGATCCCCGCGTTCCTGGCCAGGTCGGCTACCTTGTCGTAACCCACTTGCTCGGCCAGCTTGACGGTTGCGTTATTCAGGGAGAGGGCCAACGCGTACCGAGTCGTCACCTGGCCGTGATACTCCTCTTTATAGTTTCGCGGTTCGTAGATCTGGTCGCCATAGGAGAAGGTAGTGGCTTGGTCGTCAATCAGCGAGGTGGCCGTGAAGACCGGGTTGGCCCCGTCCAGCGCGGTATTCATGGCTGCGGCATAGACGAATGGCTTGAAGATTGAGCCGGTGGGGCGCCTCGCCACCGCGTGGTTCAGCTGGCTGAAGCCATAGTTACGGCCACCTACTAAGGCCAGCACTTCGCCGGTGTGGGGGTCCATGGCAACCAGCGCTACTTGCGCCTGGGGCCCGGGCTGCACCTGGGTTTCGAACTTGTTCTTGCCCACTTTGACCCGCTTGGAGCGCAGCTTTGTGACCTGGTCATCCACCAGCTTGATGCCTAGTTCGACGGCCTGGGCGGCGGCTTTCTGCAGTTCGGGATCAAGCGTGGTGTAGATGCGATAGGACTGTTCGTTTAACTGGTGCTCATCCATTTTGCTGATCAGCGTGTCGCGGACCAGGTCCACGAAGTAGGGTGCGTCGCTGGCCTCCACATTGGGAGGAGCGAGTTTCAGGGCCGTGGCCTTGGCTTTTTCCGCGTCAGCTTTGGTGAGGGCATGGGTCTCCACCATGGCGTCCAGTACAAGGTTGCGGCGCTCGAGCGCACGCTCGGGATGGCGGTAGGGAGACAGGAAGCTGGGCGCCTGGATCAGTCCGGCAATCAGCGCGGCCTCGGCCGGGGTTATGTCCTTGAGATCCTTGTTGAAGTAGGCCCGCGAGGCTTCGGCAAAGCCGCTGATGGTGAACGAGCCCCGCTGACCGAGGTCTACCCGGTTGGCATAGAACTCGAAGATCTGCTGCTTGCTGAATTTCTGCTCCAGTTCGGTGGCAATGAGCATTTCCAGCAACTTGCGCTTCACGGTTTTCTCCGGGGTGAGGAAGAACGCCCGGGAGAGCTGCATAGTGATGGTTGATCCGCCCTGCTCGTGCCGTTGATGCGTGAAATCAATAAAGGCAGCCTCGGCCAAGCGGATGTAGTTCACTCCGCCATGTTCGAAGAAGCGGCGGTCTTCGATGGCGAGCACGGCGTCCACCAGGACCTTGGGAATATCTTCATACTTGACCAGTTGCCGCTTGGAGCGTTGTTCGGCGTCAAACAGAGAGGCCACCATCTGCGGCTCGAGCTCGTAAGCGGCGAGGTCGCCGGTTCTGCCGGTAATGCTGTCCACCTGTCCGCCGTGAATACGAATGGTGGCCGGCTCGGGACTGTGGTAGGAATCGGGCCCGGGCTTGATCTCGATGCCGTCGTTCAGCAGACGGAAGCTGCCCATTAAGGACTGGCCATCCTTCTCCGAATAGCCGGCGCGCCGGAGCTGTGCGGCAATATCCCGGGTCTCGATCTTCTCTCCCACCCGGAGCGGGTGCGCTATGGCATAGATCGTGGCGGAGTTGCTGAAGACCGGTCCTTTGAAGCGCTGGTCGATGATGCGGTCATACTTGACGTAGTAATAGGAGAAAAGACCTCCGCCCAGGGTTGCGAAGACGAGGAAGACGGTCAGGGCGGCGCGCAGCACCGGGTCACGGGAAAAGAATCCCTTCCCGCCCTTTCCATTCGGCTTGCTTCTCGGAATCTTGAGTTTAATAGTCACGGCTACAAGGGCCGAGCTGCTCTAGTGGTTAGATGGCGCAGTGTGCCAGCGCCGTTTCCCCAGCACGACAAATTTCCTTCCCGCGGCCCAGGCGGAGAGGTCCACATCCCACAGACCGGCTGCTTCGAGGGATGGCTCATTCTAACCTGTCGTCCTGCATTTTTGTTGCTGGTGGGATTGGCAGTGAGGTACGCCGGCTTGGGGGTGATCCCGACAAGCCGGCGGGGTTGTTTCCGACCGAAACTTAGTTCGTTACCGCGAAGGGGAAGTTCGAGACCGCCAAGTCCGGTACGGTGTGGGTGAGCGCCCCGGTATTCGGATCTGCGGTCAGCACCGAGAAACCGGCGCTGGTCGCGCAAAACATTTCGGCACCGCTCTGATCAAACTTGCACTGGGTTGCGGTGGGCAAACTGGCAAAGGGAGAACCCGATAGCGCGGTAAGTGCGCCGGTAGTCGGATCGAGCTGATAGCCTTCGATGGCGGAAATGGTCGTGCTGCCGGGATCGTTGCCCTGCACGTAAACGAACTTTCCATTGGGACTGATGACAAAATCGAACGGCGCCGATGTGGTGGGGAACGGCGAACCCGCCACTTCGCTGAGGGCTCCCGTCGTAGCATCAATGGCCATGACGTGAATGTGTTGGTCGAGCGCCAAACCGAAGGCGTCTTGTATTTCCGCGACTCCCAGAAGGAATTTGCCGCTGGGATCCGCATGCAGCTGGGCGACGCCCATATTGAAGGGGCTACCCGCAATCTCAGAAAGCGCGCCGGTATTCTGATCAATGGAGAACGCCGCGAGAGGGGTCGAAAAGTTCAGCTGGCCGGCATAGAGAAATTTTCCCGTCCCGTCCACGGTGACGCTATCGGCCGAGAAGAGGTTGAAACTGGTGAAAGGCGAACCGGGAGCCTCGGTCAGCGCTCCAGTGGTGGCATCGATCTTAAATACGGAAATCGATCCACTGATTTCACTGCCGACGAAAAGGAAACGGCCCAGTGGGTCAGCGACTGCCGTGTCTGCTGCAGCTCCCGTGGGCGTCAAAGCAAAGGGACTTCCCGTAATCGAAGTCAGTCCTCCGGTCGCATGATTGATGGACAAGGCTTGCACGACTGAATTGACGTCGCCGAACGGGAGATAAAGGAATTTCCCGCTGACTACGGTCATGTCGTCGATGGCGCTGCCCGCGAGCGTCGGGGGGGTAAGTCCCGTCACTGTCGTAAACGCGCCCGTGGTACTCAGGCTGGCGACCTCGACGTCGCTCGCGCCCAGATAGTAGACGAAAGCTGCCGCGGGACCACCCGGTCCACCGGAGCCGGGA
The DNA here is from genome assembly GCA_041494805.1 of Terriglobia bacterium. Lineage (GTDB taxonomy): Bacteria > Acidobacteriota > Terriglobia > Terriglobales > Acidobacteriaceae > JBGQBN01. The sequence goes on from JBGQBN010000008.1 coordinate 54,952, forward strand.
CCGCAAGCGGTGCCCTGCTGTGCTTTGCTGCCGCCAGAGCCACTGCCGGTGGAGCCGAAGCTCGTAGTGGAGCAGCCTCCGCCGCACCCGGCCAGCAAGACCAAGGCCGCGATTACCAACAGCAAGGAAAAGAAAACTCTGTTTACTGACCTCATCACATCCTCCGTACCACAGACTCTCGAACGCCGCGCACACCCAGCCAGGTCGCTGCGAGCGGGCGTAATTTGCTCGGGAGCGCGGCTTCCCGGATGTTAGGTCGTTACCAAAAGAGGAAACAAGATTACTGAAGTAAGGGGTGGTAGCAATGCAGATTCCCTCTTGCGGAGGTCAGGGTTCGGAGGTCAGGGGTCGGAGGTTGCGGGGTCCGTGCTGCAGGCGTCTAGAAAGCGCCCTTGTTCTTGGTGGAGGGATCGAAGTTCAGGTCGAGGGGATAGCCCGGAAAATCCACGTGCACAGTGTACTTGGCCTCGATCGCTAAGGAACCAGTGCCTTGGGAACCGCTGCGGTGAACCTTGATCTGTTCCCGGGCGACGGGGATTTCCAACTCCTGCGCCTTCTTGAAAATGGTGTCCCGAATGGCATCCTCGGACTTGGTGCTATAGGTGGCCATGCGGGCTTCGGTTTCGAGGGCATCCTCGAACTGGTAGTTGGAGAAGTAGGGTGGAATCAACTCCGCGCTCACGTACACCACTGCCACAATCAAGAAAATTCCGAGAACAAGTTTGGCTGTACCCATAAAGCGCTCACTTTTGGCCGCGCACCAACAGGCAGATCACGGGCGCGCAGGCCTTAAAACCTTTTCGAAGTAATCGGTTATTGCCGCGATGCTAGCATCCTGCATTTGCCGTGTCGAGCGCTGAACGATCTCTACAGTACCTTCGGTAACCTTCTTGCCGACGGTGACACGAAAGGGTATGCCCACCAGGTCAGCGTCTTTGAACTTCACCCCTGGCCGTTCGTCCCGGTCGTCGAGTAACACGTCGTAACCAGCGGCTTCTAGACGGCGGGCGATGTCCTCGGCGGTGGTTTTGAGCTTTTCGTCGCCGACGTTAGTGGGCGTGACGACGATTTCGAACGGCGCAATGGACGGCGGCAACCAGAAACCGTTCTCGTCATTGCTTTGCTCGACGGCTGCGGTGAGGATGCGCTCCATCCCGATGCCGTAGCTGCCCATGATGAGCGTGACCTCTTTGCCGTTGCGGTCGAGCACCCGCGCACCCATGGACTCGGCATATTTATAGCCGAGCTTGAAGATGTGTCCGACCTCGACCGCAGTGTCAATGCGCAGGGGCGCGCCGCAGTTGGGACAGGCTTCACCCGCGGTGACGCTGCGCAAGTCGGCGTAGGCTGTGGGTTGGAAATTGTGGCCGGGCGTCACATTTTTCAGATGGTAGTCCTCTTGGTTGGCGCCGGAGATCAGGTTCTTGCGGCCTTCGAGAGCCTGGTCAACCAACAGGATGGGCCGGTCGAGGTCTTTCGCGTCTTTCGCCCAGTCGATCCCGATGGGACCGAGGAAGCCTGCCGGAGACTTGAAGAGCTGTTTGATTTCGTCTTCCTGCATGGGCCGGGTTTCTTTGCCGCCTACGGCGGTAGAGAGCTTGGCCTCATTGAGTTGGTGATCGCCGCGCATCAGGACTACGACCGCGCGCGGCTTGGCTTTGCCAGTCTTGAGATCGTCTTCGGTCGCCATCAAGGCCAGAGTCTTGATCTTGTTCTTCGGCGACACGCCGAGGAAGCGCGCTACATCCTCAATTGTCTTCATCCCTGGGGTGTGCACTTCGAGCGGCTTGCCTTCTCCGGCCGGTGCGAGATCCTCGACGGGCGCCAGCTTCGAGGACGCCTTCTCCAGGTTGGCGGCGTAGTTGCATTTTTCGCAGCTCACGATCTGGTCTTCACCGGCGGGAGTGCGCACCATGAATTCCTCGGATTGGGAGCCGCCCATGGCGCCGGAGTGGGCGTCGATGACCATGTATTTCAGCCCGCAGCGGTCGAAGATGCGGCAATAGGCTTCGCGGTGCTTCTGGTAGGAGGCGTCGAGACCGGCAGGGTCGAGGTCGAAGGAGTAGGAGTCCTTCATCATGAACTGGCGAATGCGCAAAAGGCCGGACTTGGGCCGCGGCTCATCGCGAAACTTGGACGCGATCTGGTACCAGATTTGCGGCAACTGCTTGTAGCTGCGCAGTTCCTTGCGGGCAATTTCGGTCATGACTTCTTCTTCGGTCATGCCTAAACAAAGATCGGCGCCCTTGCGGTCTTTCAGGCGAAACAGGTTGTCGCCCATCACCGACCAGCGGCCGCTGGCCTCCCACAGTTCGCGCGGATGCAGCGCCGGCAGATAGAACTCCTGGCCGATCTTGTCCATTTCCTGGCGAACGATGCCCATGATTTTATTGAAGGAGCGCTGTCCGAGGAAGAGATACGAGTAGATTCCGGCCGCGAGCTGGCGGATGTAGCCAGAGCGCACCAGGAACTTGTGGCTCGCGACCTCGGCGTCCGCCGGGGCTTCGCGGAGAGTGGGGATGAAAAGTTGTGACCAGCGATGCATAGAAAGTGATTCCCTTGTGTGGGGAAGCCGTCATTGTAACTGATTGTGTGGAGAGGACTAAACCGCTGGTGTCGAGTCCAGCACAACCTGAGTCGGAGCCGATGCGCTATGCTCTCTACATGCAGCCGAAGAAGCGGAAGAAACTGAAGATCACAAAAAGCAACTCGGGTAGCTCCCCGTATTCCACAAATGTACAGTCCCTGATCGATTCAGATCCTCTGCTACAGTTGTGCGGCTCCGGCAAAGACCTCTGGGCCGACGAGCACGCGGATGACTACGTCCGTCGCCTGCGCGAGGACTGGGACGACCGCACTGCGTGGGAAATCGTCGAGGAGGAAGCAAGAGTTAGGCGCATTGCCAAAGGAACAGATCCTTCGGAACCTAAGGTTCATCAGGACGACAAAGCGAATAGCTGACCGGCATCCCTAACCTTCCCGCGCCTTTTGACTCGCCTCTGCTGCCAAGATAGAATCGGCCTAGTCCAATGCCCAAAGCGCGCTATCACTACAACTTCATGCTGCGGCCCGAGCCGGAGGGTGGATTTACGGCCATTGTGCCGGCGCTGCCCGGCTGTGTTACCTATGGGCGAACGCTCGTCGAGGCGCGGAAGATGGCAAAGGACGCCATCTCCGGCTACATCGAGAGCCTCAAAAAGCATAAAGAACCGGTTCCCACCGACGATGAAACCCTGGTCGCTTCCTTGGACCTGGAGTATTCGTACTAAGGAATAGCCATCACCCTGCCAACTGCTTCAGAATCTCTTTCCCCAGCTTCTGCGTCTCGCCGAAGAACTTCTGATATTCGACGAACAGCCGATTCAGTTCCAGCGACTTGTCCGCCGTGAGCTTCTTGCGCAGGATCATGTCGCGTACGTGGACGGGGTTGGGGAGAGTTGCTTCTTCGGTCAGTTCTTCGAGAGCGGTGTTGGGATCATAGTGATACATGGGATTGGACCATTGAGAGATTGAGTCATTGAGTCATTGAGTCATTCTTCATTCTACTCGCCGTGTGGAGTGAGGGTCTTGAAATGATTCAATGATTCAATCACTCACTGATTCAATTCCTACATCATTTCCGTTCCCCACAAATCGTGCAGGTGAACAATTCCTTCGACTTTGCCGTCGCCATCCACCACCACCAGGGACGTGATCTTCTTCTCTTCCATCACTGCCAACGCAGTTGCGGCAAACTCATTTCCCGCGATGGTCTTGGGGCCCTTCATCATGCACTCGCCGGCGGTGAGATCAAGCACGTCTTTGCCGCGTTGCTCGAGCAGTCGGCGCAGATCGCCGTCACTGATGATTCCTACCAGCTTCTTGCCGTCGACCACGGCGGTCACGCCCAGCTTCTTGCGTGACATCTCGTAAATTACGTCAGGCATTTTCGTCTGCGGGGTTACGCGGGGAATGGCGTCGCCTGTGTGCATTAACGACTCCACCCGGGCCAGCCGTTTCCCCAGCTTGCCTCCGGGATGCAGGTTGGCAAAGTCTTCTTCCTTGAAGCCGCGCTTTTCGGACAGCGCCATGGCCAGCCCATCGCCCAGAGCGAGCATGGCTGTGGTCGAAGCGGTTGGCGCCAGGCCCAATGAGCAGGCTTCTTTGGCCACAGAGCAGTCGAGTGCGACATCCGCCGCTGCCGCCAGAGTCGAAGGCTTGGTCTGGTTGCCGGCGCAGAGCGAGTCACCCGTCAGGCTAATCAGCGGCACCTGCAGCCGCTTGAGGGTGGCGAGAAGGCGCAGAATCTCTTCCGTTTCCCCGCTGGCGGAGAGCGCTAGCACGACGTCTCCGCGAACTACCATCCCAAGATCGCCATGCACCGCCTCGACCGGGTGCATGAACAACGCCGGCGTCCCGGTCGAACTCAGCGTGGCCGCGATCTTGTGCGCAATGATCCCGCTCTTGCCCATGCCCGTGACCACTACGCGGCCGCTGCAAGCGTAGATCAGTTCCACGGCGCGATTGAAAGCTGCAGCCATGGGGCCGGCAATGCGATCGGCGAGCGCGCGCAGGGCCTCCGCTTCGATGCGCACTACGTTTTCACCGATGTGTTTCATGAAAGAGAGAATGTTAGCACGCACTTGACTGTAGGAACGTTGCTTGCAACATCTCTTTCAACCGCCGAATTGGTGCCCGGAGACGTAGCGAGCTACGTCTCTACGGATCGGCAGGCCTAACTAAAAATGTTCGTCCATCTTCCGCATCCGCTCGCCGAGGCTTTTCGCTTGGATGGCGCGGTCCCACGGTCCCGCCTGCCAGTTGTCTTTCTTCTTTTCGGGATGCATCCACGGTGGCAGGGTGATGAATAGTCTACGCCCGAGGGCGAGCGCATAGGGTTCATAGAGCGAGCGCAAGTGCGCAAGCTTGCTCTCGGCTTCGGTGTTGTCGAGCGGCTTCAACCCACGCTCGCGCAGGCTTTGCCGCAGCCGTGCGAGTTCGGGGGCGGGCAGCCGATCGGGGATGTGCGGATCGTACCTGGCATTTACGACTTGCGCCAGATCCACCATGGCGTGACGCGCCATGGCGAAAGTCAGTTGAGCTTGCTCGGCGTGAATTTCATCCATGCCCGCGAGCACGAGCGCGCTGGTGTCGAGCATGGTGGTCAGCGCGCCCAGCCATGATTGATTGTTGTGTTGCGAGCGGAAAAAGCTGAGGACGGGATAGGAAAGATGGCTCTCCAGTACTTCGGCCGCCCAGCGCTCCCAGTCGCGAAGGATCTGGTCGAGCACCGATTGTTGTGGACAGTTCCCGAACCGCATTAGCAGTTCCGCGGCGGTGGGTGGGGAACCGGCGCGTGCGTCCAGCAGGGAAATTTCGATCTCGCGCCTGGAGAATGACGAATAAATGGTGGGCAGATAGCCGATGACCACGCCCAGGAAGGCAAAGCCCATGCCGGCTTCGAGTACGGCCAGCACGCGAGATGATGCGGCCATGGGAACCACATCCCCGTAGCCCAGAGTGAAGAACGTTTCGCCGCTCGAGTAGAGAACGATCCAGAAGTTGACCGACTCGCTTCCCAGGTGCAAGTGCTCACCAATGCCGTACTGCAGCAGGGCGAATCCAAAGATCAATCCAAAGGCCCACAGGGCGAGCAGAAAAATCAGGGAAAGAGGCCCGAAGTAACCAAGGAAGGACTCGCGCCGGGCGGGCGACTTGATGTGCTCTGACAGCGTAGCCCAGGGAATCCAAGTCTTGCGATAGAACCATGCGGTCAGGCGAAAGTGCCGGCTGACTCGGCGCGGGAGGACGACGGTTTCAAAGGCGTCCAGCAGGATCAGGAAAATGACGGCAATGCCGGCGATGGCGGAGAAAATCAGCATCGAAGGGGAGTTTAGCCTGAGCGGGTTGGGAATCAAAATGCCGGGGGACGATTCACGGCGTCAGATGTGCGCCGGCCAGCGCGCCGTGCACCGCCAGCAATTCCTTCAGCACGCCCCGCAGCTTGGTCGACTCCAGCGCGTTCGCCCCATCGGACTTGGCTTCTTTGGGATTGTCGTGGACTTCCATGAAGACTCCATCTACACCCGCCGCCACAGCCGCACGCGCGAGCACGGGAATGAACTCAGGTTGTCCGCCGCTGGTCGGCGGCTGGTCTTCGTCGCCGTGCGAGGCTGAGGGCAATTGCACCGAATGGGTGGCGTCGAAGACTACGGGCGCAAACTTGCGCATGATGGCCAGCGAGCGCATGTCGACCACCAGATTGTTGTAGCCGAAGGAACTACCGCGCTCGGTGACGAAAACTCTGTCATTACCGGCAGCATGACACTTGTCCACCGCGTGCCGCATGTCCCAGGGCGAGACGAACTGGCCTTTCTTGATGTTCACCACGCGCTCGCTCATGGCGGCGGCCACGATCAGGTCGGTCTGACGGCAAAGGAAGGCGGGAATCTGCAAAATGTCCGCGACTTCGGCGACTTTGGCGACGTCCGCGGTTTCGTGCACGTCGGTGAGCACCGGAACGTGCACTTCATTCTTCACTTTTTTCAGGATGCGCAGGCCTTCGGCCAGTCCTGGTCCGCGGAAGCTCCGCATGGAGGTGCGATTGGCTTTGTCGTAGGAAGCCTTAAAGATGAATGGAACGTTGAGTGCGCGGGTCACGCCCTTGATGACTTCGGCCATGAACAGTGCGTGCTTTTCACTCTCGATCACGCAGGGGCCGGCGATGAGGAACAGGCCGCCGGCGCCGATGCGGACGTTGTCGAGTTGGAAGGCAGTTGTCAAAGGCAGTTGTCAGTTTCCAGTTGTCAGTTGAAACTTATCTCTTTCCCATCTTCTCTGGCCGATGGAACATCTCCACCTCGGCTGCTACTTTGTCTGCCCGCCGCTTCAGCCCGTGCTCGTAAGACGCACCCACAAATGTCTTGAACAGCGGATGGGGCTCCAGCGGCTTGGACTTGAACTCGGGATGGAACTGGCAGGCGATGAAGTGGGGATGGTCCGGTAGTTCCACGATCTCGACGTAGGTCCCGTCCGGGGTTGAGCCAGAAATCCTCATCCCACCCGCGGTGAGCGTGCCTTCATACTCACGATTGAACTCGTAGCGGTGGCGGTGGCGCTCGCTGATTTCGAGCTTGCCATAGATTTTGTGGGCCAAGGTTCCGGGCTCGATCTTGCAGGTCCATGCGCCCAACCGCATGGTGCCGCCGAGTTCTTCTACGCCACGCAGTTCGCGCAGCTTGTAGATGATGCGGTGCGGCGTTGACGGATCAAATTCGCTGGAATTAGCGTCAGCCAGGCCGCACACATTGCGCGCGAACTCCACGCATGCCGTTTGCATGCCCAGGCAGATGCCGAAGTAGGGAACCTTCTTTTCGCGGGCGTAACGGATGGCGATCAGCATGCCCTCGATGCCGCGCTTGCCGAAGCCGCCGGGCACCAGCAGGCCGTCGTAGTCGGCGAGTTGTTCTTCGTAGGTGCGGTCTCCGGTATCGAGACCCTCGGCTTCAATCCAGTTCAGGTTCAGCTTCAGGTTGTGGGCCAGGGCGCCGTGGACCAGTGCTTCTTTCAGCGATTTGTAGGAATCTTCGTATTCGACGTACTTGCCCACGATGCCGATCGTGACCTCGGCCTTCGGGTTATAGACACGGTGAACAATTTCCTCCCAATCTTTCAAATCACGATCCTTGGCTTCCAAGCGCAGGTAACGCAGCACCAGGGTGTCCACACCTTCACGGGAGAACACAACCGGTACCTCGTAGATCGAAGCAACGTCTTTGGCCGTGATGACGGCTTCTTCTTCCACGTTGCAGAAGAGCGCGATCTTTGACTTGATTTCCTTGGAGAGGAAGCGGTCCGTGCGGCAAAGCAGGATATCGGGCTGAATTCCGATGCTAAGTAATTCTTTTACCGAGTGCTGGGTGGGCTTGGTCTTGAGTTCCTGGGCGGCGGCGATGAACGGCACCAGCGTGACGTGCATGAACAGGGTGTGGTCGCGACCCAGTTCCTGGCGCATCTGGCGGATGGCTTCCATGAAAGGCAGGGACTCGATGTCGCCGACGGTGCCGCCGATCTCGACGATAGCGACATCGACGTCTTGCGCCACTTTCTTCATGGCGGCTTTGATCTCGTTGGTCACGTGGGGAATGACCTGAACCGTCTTGCCCAGGTAGTCGCCGCGGCGTTCTTTGGCGATGATCTGTTCGTAGATGCGGCCGGTGGTCCAGTTATTGTCGCGGGACAGCTTGGCGTGGGTGAAGCGTTCGTAGTGGCCGAGGTCGAGATCGGTCTCGGCGCCGTCGTCGGTGACGAAAACTTCGCCGTGCTGGAAGGGCGACATGGTGCCCGGGTCCACGTTGAGGTAAGGATCGAACTTCATCAGGTTGACTTTGAGCCCGCGGCTCTCCAGCAGGCAGCCCATGGAGGCCGCCGCCAGTCCCTTGCCCAGTGAAGACACCACACCGCCGGTCACAAAGATGTACTTTGCCGACATCGATTCCTCGCCCTAGATTGTCTTTGGAATTTTGTGCAGATGGGGTGCACAACCAATTATGCCAGAAAAGGCTGTGGAAAGAAATGTGGAACTACGGGGGGTGCTAATCTAATTTCGTGTTGCTCGTCACCGCGAGTTCCTTTCTGCGCGGAAGGTTTTGAAGCCCTCAAATGCACCGAAGATTCCAAGCGCGATTAAAAGGAATACCGCTATGGGGAACTTTAGAGTGTAGACAACGCCAAATATCCAGAAACATGTCCACACTACTGCTCCAATAGAGCCGACAAGCCAAAACGTGAGGATTAATCTCTTCTTCATGAGGCCGATAGCAAATACCAACGCTAATCAGAAGCAGACGCCACTTCTGTCACCAGCCGTTATTACTCTACAATCAGAGAGGGCAACATTGAAGGAAAAACCGAACTGGGGTAATGAAGATGGACTCTTTTCGCAAGGCCTTGGGCGTCAATCTTGGGGATGAAGTCGTGCGGCGGATCGAAGACGAGGAATTGGGTATCTCGACCCGGAAACGGCGTATCGAGCGAGCCCAGCGTCTGGTCCGCGAACATGTAAAACGAGGTATATCGCTGGTTGACGAGTTGATCGCCGAACGACGAAAGGCAGCAGGGCGTGCCTAATCTGGAGGCTGCCCATGTGGTTCGCTAGAGAGGAAGGAATACGCGGTTCGTCGGAGAGTACATCCAATCCAGCAACCGCCCGCGTCCAAGAATGGCTGCTGTTCCATTTTCTACATCCGAAAGGCCGCCTGGCGTGGACTTTGGCAGTAGCCGCCTGCTTTGCGACTCTCCTTCCCGGCATCGCTGCCCAGCAACTCGCCAAACGTCTCATCCTCAAAGACGGTTCCTACCAGCTCGCTACCAAGTATGAAGTGAAGGGCGACCGCGTGCTCTATCTGAGCGCCGAGCGCAACGAGTGGGAAGAACTGCCCAAGTCCCTTGTGGATTGGGCGGCGACAGACAAATTCGAAAAAGACCGCGCGGCAGGCGCTTCTGCTCCTGAAGCGGTGGAGCTGGACAAAGAGCTCGAGGCCGAGCGTCTGGCGGATGAAGCCAAGTCTCCTCACGTCGTACCCGGGTTGCGTCTGCCCGACGAAGGTGGGGTGGTGCTGCTGGACACTTTCCAAGGCCAGCCGCAGTTAGTTGAGTTACAGCAGAGTGGCAGCGAGATCAACAAGAACATGAAGGGAAATATTCTGCGCGCGGTCATCAACCCCATCGCCAGCGCCAAGCAGACTATCGAACTCCAAGGGCTGCACGCCAAGGTTCAAGCACACGCTACGCTGCCGGCGATCTATGTGAATGTCGAGCCGCAGGATCAGGGCGCCGCCACTAACAGTCAAACGCCACAACAGCCCCAGCAGCCGCAGCAGGCGGAGCAGCCATGGGACCGCTTCCGCATCGTGCGCCTGCAGGCGAAGCAGGACAAGCGCGTCGTGGGCGACATCAAGATCGCGGTTTACGGAAAGGTCAGCCAGGAAGGGAAGTTCGTCCCCACGACGGCGGACAAGCTGACTGGCGGCTGGGTGAAGGTGACTCCGACCAGCGCGCTCACTCCGGGTGAGTACGCGGTGGTGGAAATGCTCGGCAAGGATGAGATGAGTCTCTATGTTTGGGATTTTGGGGTGAACCCGTCCGCGCCCGCTAACGCCACCACCTGGAAGCCGGATCCTTCGGCTGGTCTCCCGCCGCCTGATAAGCCGAAGGATTTGGGGAAGCGGCAGTAAGAAAAGCACTCAACCCTGATGCAACCGCGGGCACCGCATTGACCGCCATTTCCGCAGCGGTTAGACTAACCACGTTCCTGCAGACGCTTTGGTCCTTAGGATCCACCCACTTGAAAACCTACCGCTCCGCCCGCGATTTGCTTTCCGAGGTTAAGCGCGCGCTGGCTGCGAGCAAGCCTTCTTTTCAACGTTCACCCTTGGACGACGTAATCGAACTGATTTGCCGCGGACGCCACTACACCTGGATGGGGATTTATCTGGCGGTTGGCCCGAGTAGGCCCCCGCAATTGCTAGGCGCAGGCGGCGATGCGCATTTGGGCCAGATGGCGTTGCCGGAGACGAGGTCGAAGATCCTGGTCCCGATAAAGTTGGGCGGACGCCAATTGGGTATCGTGGACGTTGAGAGTGACCGCGAGAATGCATTCGGCGTCGAAGGCCGGGTGCTGCTGGAGGACGTCGCCACCGTCCTGGCGCGCTTTCTCTCTGGTCCGGGTAAGTATCTTGTGCGGAAAGCCCGGAAAATTGAGGCCGCTGCTCCCGACTCCAAACCGCAGGGGCGGGCATCGCAGCCCTCGGCCACAACCATCAGGTCAGCCGCCGTGGGCGAGAAGTAAGCCACGCGCTCTGTAGAGACGTAGCTTGCTACGTCTCCCGCGTGGTGTAAAGCAAGGAAGACGTTGCAAGCAACGTCTCTACAACGGTTCTATTTGGCTGAATCCACTCTGGCTGCTTCCTCCTGAATCCTTTTCCACGCCCTTTCCACATGACGCGCGGTGGTGTTGGTCTGGGAGATACAGAGCCGCAGCGTGAGCCGCTCATTCAAACGGGTGTGGGTCAAGTAAAGATCGCCACTGCGGTTTAGGCGATCCATCAATCCCTGGTTGATTTCGTCTCCGCCCTTGTGGCGAAAGCAGACCAGGTTCAGCGGCACGGGCGCGGCCAGCTCAAATCGGTTGTCGTTCTCCACCCAGCCCGCGAGCTGTTGGGCCAGTTCCACGTGACGGCGGATGTGAAACTGCAGGCCTTCCACGCCGTAGTGACGAATCACGAACCAGAGCTTGAGCGAACGGAAGCGGCGGCCCAGGGGAATCTGCCAGTCGCGATAGTCAAACACCGCGCCAGACTCGGTGGCTTTATTGCGCAGGTATTCGGGGAGAACACTCAGAGTCTGGATGAGTGCCTTGCGGTCGGCCACGTAGAAGCAGTTGCAGTCGAAGTTGGTGAACATCCACTTGTGCGGATTGAAGGCATAACTGTCGACTAGCTCCAGGCCGGCGTGAATGTTGCGAAATTCGGGACACAGCGCGGCCGTGCCCGACATCGCAGCATCCACATGCAACCAGATATTTTGTTCACGGCAAATGCGGCCGATTTCGGCGACCGGGTCAATTGCGTTCGAAGACGTAGTGCCGACGGTGGCACAGACAAAGCAGGGAACGAGGCCGGCCTGGCGGTCCTGTTCGATCTGGCGCAGGAGCGCGTGGGGACGCATGGCAAAATTCTTGTCCACTTCGATCAAACGCAGATTCTGGCGGCCGAGGCCGGCGATCTGGGCGTCCTTTTCTATCGAGGAATGGGCCTGGGAAGAGGTGTAGGCCACGAGCTTTCCATCGCAGCCGCGCTGATTACTGGCGAAATTGGTGGCCCGCTCTCGCGCCGCCAGCAGCGCGCACAGCGAAGCGCTGGAAGCGGTGTCCTGGATCACGCCGCCACCCGTGCTGGTCGAAAGAAACTTCCGCGGCAGATCAAGCATGTGGACCAGCCAGTCGAGTACGTGCGTTTCCAGTTCGGTGCAGGCGGGGCTGGTGGCCCAGAGCATGCCCTGCACGCCCAGACCGGAAGAAAGCAGGTCGCCGAGAATGGCCGGGCCTGAGGCATTCGACGGAAAGAAGGCGAAGAAGTTCGGCGACTGCCAGTGAGTGATGCCGGGGAGAATCAGTTTCTCGACATCTTTTAACATAGCGTCGAAGGATTCGCCTTTCGCGGGGGGATCAGCCGGCAGCGATGCTCGAATCTGCCCCGGTTGCACACGCGAGAGCACGGGGAACGATTCGATTCGTGAGTGGTAATCGGCGATCCAATCCACGACGGCATGGCCGTAGCGGCGGAAATCGTCCGGTGACATGTGAAAGGTTTTTTCGTCGGGCATGGGTACTCCGAGGGCCGCAAGCGACCGGATCCATTAAAGCAGAGATTGAATACCATCCCAAGATGCCAGAGTTGTCGTTGAGTCTCGACTCACAGCCGGCCGTAGTACACCCGCGTGTTGTACTCGAAGCACACACGACCGTTGACCTGGTACGCATCGAACTGTCGGCGCAACTCGCGCAACATAGACTCATGCTGCGGATGGTCGGGCTGTGGGGTGTAGGAAGAAGACAGCAGCCGGCCTTCGAGCGCGGCATAATCGAGTTCCTGACGCATCGCGAACACCCGCGTCTGGAACGGTGACAGCGCGAAGAAGGCGTCAATCGCGGAAGTCGTGCGCTCGTGCCGCACCTCCTGATAGTCAGTGCCGTAAGCCAGCAGCAACTCCTCATAGGCTCGGAGGAAAGCGGTTGAGTCGGTACGGCGCTCGTTCCACAAAAGCACGGTCCAGCCTCCAGGCTTGAGAATGCGGAGAAACTCGCGACGAGCCTTCTCGCGGTCGAACCAGTGCGCCGCCTGGGCGGCGGTAATGAGGTCCACGCTTTGGGCGGGAAGGGTGGTCGCTTCGGCGGTCCCGGCAACGCTGACAAAACGCGGGTAATGTGCCAAGAGTTTTTCACCAGCCTTGCGCATATTAGGATTCGGTTCGATGCCGAACACCGGGTTGCCGTTTTCGAGCAGCATGCCGGTCAGGATGCCGGTGCCGGAGGCAATATCCGCGATGACGAAGTCGGGCGTGAGCCCGCATTCGCTTTTCAGAAGCTCGACCACCTCCGGCGGGTATCCGGGGCGGTAGCGGACGTAATTGTCCACGCGCGAGGAGAAACGCTGGGTAGGGTCTTTCACGGGCATAACACCAGTTTATCGTTGGGGGCCCAGTTTTTCATCGAGGGCAGTCAGACCGGTTTGCACATTAAGTGAAAAAGATTTCGTGGAGAGCGACGGGCTGCGCTGGGCGGACAGCCGAGGCGGCGGTCTTACGTGGCTTTTGCACAGGGCCAGCGTCGCGGAACAGCATCCCAAATAGGTTTCCACAAATGGCGTCTAAATTGCTAAATTATCAGTATCATGCGCCTCGTCGTCAAAGTCGGCACCAGCCTGATCGCACCCGGCGGCCGCATCGATACTACGCGCATGCGGGCGCTGGTGGACCAGTTCGATCTCTCCCGGCACGAGTACCTGATCGTCAGTTCAGGTGCGATCGCCTCGGGAATGTCGAACCTCGGCCTGGGCGAGAAGCCGGCCAGTGTGCCCCTCATGCAGGCCTGTGCCGCGGTCGGCCAGAGTCTGCTTATGCACACCTACGAGCAGCTTTTCTTTGGCAAGAAAGTGGTGGCGCAGCTACTGCTCTCAAACGACGACTTTACCTCATCCGTACGCTACAAGAACCTGCAGAATGCGCTGCACGAATTGCTGAAGCTCGGAGTAGTGCCGGTAGTGAACGAAAACGACAGCGTTTCCGTCCGCGAGCTGGTGGGCGCCTTCGGCGATAACGACGAGCTCAGCGCCCTGCTGGCTACCGCAGTCAAGGCCGACTGGTTACTCCTGCTGACGGATGTAGACGGCTTCTTCGTGCCCCACGGCAAGCGTCCTCGTTTGTTGCGCACGGTGCGCAAGCTCACCCCCGCGATGGAAGCTTTGTGCAACGGCCACGGCAAGCTGGGGACAGGAGGCATGCGCTCCAAACTGCGTGCCGCCAAGGCGGCAAGCGAAGCTGGAGTGAATGTTGCGATTGTGAATGGTCGTCACGAGCACGCTATTTCGCGGGCGATCGAGCGCAAGATCGGAACTTACTTCCCGCCGCAGCGCAGGATGGCCTGACATGGCAACCACGGTTACCACGACCGCCTCGACTCGCGACAAATTGTGGCGAGCCCGCCGCGCGGCTGGCCGGCTGGCCCAGCTTTCGACCGCCCAGAAGAACGCCATCCTGCTGGTGATGGCGGACGCGATCGAAGCTGGTGCGGAGAGCATTCTCGAGGCCAACCACGCGGATGTGGAATCCTCCGGTCTCTCGGGGGCGATGCGTGACCGCTTGTTGCTCGATCCGGGACGCATCACTGACATGGCTCGCGGCGTGCGCGAGGTGGCGAGCCTGCCTGATCCGGTGTACGAGACGCTGGCGGAGTGGACACGGCCCAATGGCCTGCGCATCCGCAAGTTGCGAGTGCCGCTGGGGGTAATCGGCATCATCTACGAGTCGCGGCCGAACGTTACCGTGGACACGGCCGCCCTGGCGCTGAAGACGAGCAATGCCATCGTGCTCCGCGGTGGCAAGGAAGCGTCGCGCACCAACCAGCGCCTAGCCGAGATTCTGGCAGGTGTGGCCGGAGTGCCCGAAGGCGCCATCGAACTGCTGGATTCGAGCACGCGCGATTCGGTGCAGGAACTGATCCAGGCGCGCGGACTGGTGGACGTGCTGATTCCTCGTGGCGGCGCAGATCTGATCTCGTTTGTGGCGGAGAATGCCACCGTCCCGGTGATTGAGACCGGGGCGGGGAATTGCCACATCTTCGTGGATGAGTCGGCGGATTTCGAGATGGCTGACCGCATTGTGATCAATGCCAAAACGCAGCGGCCGTCCGTTTGCAATGCGGCAGAGAAACTGCTCGTCCACCAAAGCATCGCGGCAGAGTATGTTCCGCGGATCGTAAAAAAACTGATCGGCTGCGGTGTTGAAGTGCGCGGCGATGACGAAACCTGCCAGTTGGCCATGGGAATGAACGTGATTCCCGCGGAGCCTGGGGACTGGGAAGAAGAGTATCTGCGGCTGTGCATCGCGGTTCGCGTGCTGCGGGACGTGGACGAAGCCATCGCACACATTAACCGCCATTCCACCCGGCATTCCGACGTCATCGTGACGCGAAATGAAACGAACGCCCGCCAGTTTCTGCGCTACGTGGATTCGGCCGCGGTGTACTGGAATGCATCCACACGTTTCTCTGATGGCGGTGAATTCGGCTTCGGAGCGGAGATGGGAATCAGCACTCAGAAGCTGCATTGCCGCGGGCCGTTTGCCTTGGCGGAACTGACTTCCACCAAGTACGAAGTGACGGGAAGCGGGCAAGTGCGGAGCTAAGACTCAAACCAGCATGAACCACGTAGGGACAACTGCCGCGGCTTCGCTCGAGGCAGGCTCTCGGCTGTCCAGCCGAGTTCTTCTTGCGCTCCTTCGGAGCTTCATCATTTTCCACTTCGCACCCACGGCTTGCGCCGTGGGCTGCATTCTTGTATCGCTTTGCGGCTAATCTACGGTAGTGGCCAGTGTGACCCACTCTGCAAAATCGGAAGAGTGCTCAGGTGCGCTAGCTGGGTAGTACAATCGTGAGCTTCCCGAGGATACTCGACACTGAAAGCCAGGGTGTCCGGTGGCGGAGGTGGTGGTGTTGCAGGTTGGAGAGATGGCACTCGATTTTGACCTGCCAGTCCTGATCGGTGGAGTCAAGAAGCGGTTTCGGCTCGGCGAGCACCGTGGCAAGCAGAACGTCATCCTGGCCTTTTACCCGCTAAATTGGGAACCAGTCAGCGCGCAGCAGATGGTGGCCTACCAGGTGGAGCGGGAAAAGTTTTTGGCGCTACAGGCGGAAGTCGTGGGCATCAGCGTGGATTCCATCATGAACACCACCGCCTGGGAGCGTGAGATCGGGCCCTTCGATTACCCGCTGTGCAGCGATTTCTGGCCGCACGGTGAAGTCAGCCGGAAGTATGGAGTGTTGCGCGAAGCTGAGCCGTTTGCCGGAGCCAGCGAGCGCGCGGTACTCGTAATCAGTAAGTCCGGCAGAATCGAGTTCAGCAAAATTTATCCCGTGAGCAAAGTACCCGACCTGCAGGAGACACTCGGAGCGCTGCAGGCTTTATAGCCGAACGAGGCCCCAGGAACCCCATGAAAGTTGTCTTAGCGATTCTCCTTATCCTTGCTCTTTCCAGCATGGTTGGAATGTCCACGTCGGCCGCGCCTGCGGGTGACGCTAACTCCCCCACGATTTCCGGGTTCCGCAGGTCAGCGGACGAAACCGCACGGGAATCCCGCTTCCTTGCCGTGCCCGATCCCAAGCTGGCGGAAGAACACCTGCGCATCCTGACTCAGGCGCCGCATATGGCAGGCACGCCCGAGGACAAGGCGACGGCGGAATATGTGGCACGGAAATTCCGCGAAGCTGGACTGGAGACCGAGATCGTCGAGTATCGCGTCTGGATCAACTATCCGGGAGAAGTCAGCGTGGATGTGACCGCGCCTTCGGGCGTGGCCATGCACGGTCCTACACGCGAACACGTTGACGGAGATTCCTATCAGGCTGACCCCAGGGTGGTGATGCCCTACAACGGCATGTCGCCTTCAGGCGACGTCGAGGCGGAAGTCGTCTACGCGAATTACGGGTCGCCAGAGGATTTTCAGAAACTCGAACAACTAAAGGTAGATGTGCGCGGCAAGATCGTGCTGGTGCGTTACGGACAAAACTTCCGCGGCGTAAAAGCGTTCGTAGCACAGGAGCATGGGGCGGCGGGAGTGATTATTTACTCTGATCCGGCTGACGACGGCTGGCATCGCGGCGATAAGTATCCCGTGGGCCCGTGGCGTCCCGATACCGGTGTGCAGCGTGGTTCCATCGGCTACATGTTTCAGTTCGCGGGCGATCCAACCACGCCGGGAGTTGCGTCGCTGCCATCACTTCCGGATTCGAAACGCACGCCGCCAGAGCAGTCGGCGCAGATGCCGAAGATTCCTACCACTCCGCTGTCTTATGCCGATGTGTGGCCGATCCTGGAACATCTGAGCGGGCCGGAGTCGCCGCGGGACTGGCAAGGCTCACTGCCCTTCACGTACCACGTGGGCCCGGGCCCCGTGAAAGTGAAGATGCATCTCAAGCAGGACTACCAGTTCCGCACCATCTGGGACGTGATCGGGCGGGTGCGTGGCAGCCAGCTGCCCGACGAGTGGGTGGTGGCGGGCAATCACCGCGATGCCTGGGTGTACGGCGCAGTCGATCCCAACAGCGGCACGGCGGCGATGCTGGAGTCGGTGCACGGCATCGGCGAACTGCTGAAGTCGGACTGGAAGCCGAAGCGCACCATCATCTTCGGCAGTTGGGATGCGGAAGAAGAGGGCCTGATGGGATCTACCGAGTGGGGGGAGCAGCATGAGGGTGAACTGGCTAATGCTGTTGCTTACTTCAATATGGACGTGGCGGTTTCCGGACCGAAGTTCGGCGCGTCTTCGGTGCCCAGCCTTAAACAATTTCTGCGCGATGTGACCAAGACGGTGCCCAGTCCCAAGGGGGGCACGTTATACGAGGCATGGCACAAGGCCAACCAGCCCGGCGGGGGCTCTGGTCAGGAGCCAACCGAGGCCATCGGCGACACCAGGCGCATCCCGGCGGCGCAAGCGATGGGTGACGTGCCGGTAGGAGACCTAGGCAGCGGGTCGGACTATACCGTCTTTCTGCAGCATGTGGGTGTGCCTTCGACCGACGTGAGCTCGACGGGGTCCTACGGCGTGTATCACTCGGTGTTCGACAACTTCAGCTGGTTCAAGAAATTCGGCGATCCCGATTTCACCTATGAGCAGCAGATGGCGCGCGTGTTTGGGCTGGAGGTCATCCGCATGGCAGAGGCCGACGTCCTGCCCTACGATTACGAAGAATACGCCAAAGAAATTACCGCCTACATCGATGCAGCTAAGAAGAAGGCCGACGCAGGATTCGGCAGCCAGTCTCCCAGCTTCGCGGAAGCGGCCGAGGCGGCGCATCACTTCAAGCGGGCAGGGGCGAAGATTCTGGCTCGGCAAAAGAACCCGCCGAACGATCCCGGTAAACTGAACCAAGCTTTGCGCGCGGCTGAGAGCGCTCTGTTGATTCCTGAGGGATTGCCGAATCGTCCCTGGTATCACCACGCGATCTACGCTCCCGGGCAGTACACGGGATATGCGGCGGTAGTAATTCCAGGGGTAAACGAGGCCATCGACAAGCGAGACCTCGACCGCACCCGGCAGCAGATCACGGCGCTGGCGGCGGCCCTGGAGCGTGCGGCCAAAGTGCTGGAGAGCTACCGCTGATAGAGAATGTGTGGCGCGGGCGCCCCTTCGACGGCGAAGAAGTTTCTCCCCACAGCGTGTAAAATATTGGGAGGAGTTGCGTATGGCGGGAAAAAAGGAGCACGCGCACGAACTGATCGAGCGGTTGGCCCCGGGCCAGGTTTCGGCGGTGATTGGGATGCTGGAAGCCCTACTCGATCCCGTTTCCCGCGCGATTGCTAACGCTCCCATCGACGACGAACGACTCACGGCGGAAGAGGAAAAAGCGCTCGCGGAAGCGGGCCAATGGTCGAAGCATAACAAGGGCATTCCCCACGAACAGGTTCTGGCTGAACTCGGGGTCACGCAGGAAGAAATCGACCACTTCCCGGAACCCAAGTGAAGCGGATCGTTTGGACCAATCCTGCCAGGACCGATGTCCGCAGCCTCAGCAAGCCCAACGCCATGCATAGTATTAGTAAATGGCCGACAATTCCAAGCCAATCGGGTTCTCTGGACATGCAAGCCAGCAGCTACGGTTTCGCGGGACGACCGAAGCCGAGGTAGATGCCGTGATCCGGACTGCACCCTGGCATCCCGCGGAAAGCGGCCGGATGGAGTACCGCAAAGACTTCCCCTTCGACGCCCTATGGAACGGCCGGCATTACGCGACTAAGCAGGTTCGGCCAGTCTTTGTTGAGGAGCCGAATGAGATCATAGTTGTGACCGTTTACGTATACTACTTCTAGGGGTGCGCGACATGAGGATCACCTACGACCAGAATGTGGATGCACTTTACATCCGCTTCAAAGAGACTACGGTTACGACGAAGCATCTGGGCGAGGGCATTGCCGCAGACTATGATGCCGATGGACATCTGGCAGGCATCGAGATTCTCGACGCCGTGAAACGCCTGGGCGATCCCAGCGTGTTCAAGCGGGTCACGCTCGAAGATGTTGCGATTGCGCACTGAGGTGCAAGGCGGACCATCTCGCCATCTCGCGTCGACGGCATGGCTGCAAACTTTCCGCGTTGCATCGCTTTGCAGAATCGGGCGCGGGCGACGTGAAAGCTCTGCAAGGAAGAGAAGAACTTCGGCTGCGCATTAGCGACTACCGGCTCTTCTTCGTCTGCACTGATTCCGAGACCATTGAGCTTCGCCGCGTTCGCCATCGCGGCGAAGCCTATCGCTGAGCCGCTAAGTCGTCATCTTTGCAGTCCGGGTGGTACGGCTGGTTTCTTTGCCCTCTTTTTCTTCTTAGCCGCACGCTTCCGTCGCACGGTCTTTTGGGCGTCTACCACGTCCTCGGTGGCGTCCTGCAGGCACTCGATTACAAACTCCAGTTGACTCAACTCCGAGAGCGCAGCCATCGCGTTGACTCGCGCGAGCAGTGCCGGCGAAATGCGGGCGTGGAGTTGGGATTTTTCTTCCCTGGAGTTGTCAGCGGAATCGTCGGTTTCATTCATGGTTCCACCGGAAAAATAAGGCTTGTGGTGTTGCGAGCGTGTGCTATTCTGCTTTTGCCATTATTGCTCTGTTAGCTCTGTTTACTCTATATAGAGCAGATAAGGCAGACAAAAACGATACTCCTTGGTAAGACGGCTGTAAACGGTCTGGTCGGGATTACCGGGGTGTTAACACGGGATAGGCGTGGAGGGTATACTTGGTTAGCGGGATTGACTCGCCATCTGTTGGTGGGTATGATTCCCGCCTTGCCTGTACTTCCTTCATCGCCGAAGGCCAGAGGAAGTGGCCGTTCGTCCAGAGCCGAAATCAGACGATTTTTGACAAGTTTGGTGCGGGATACGGTTAACCGTCCGCATCGAAGGTGGGCCCAGGAGGGGTCGATCCTCCGCGCTCCCGATTCAGAGTCGGGTGCTCTACGCTGAGCTATGGGCCCGCTGGCAACAAACTGGTGGGCGTGATTGGAGTCGA
Organism: Terriglobia bacterium; assembly: GCA_041494805.1. Classification (GTDB taxonomy): domain Bacteria; phylum Acidobacteriota; class Terriglobia; order Terriglobales; family Acidobacteriaceae; genus JBGQBN01. Next base: position 75,260 of record JBGQBN010000008.1, read on the forward strand.
ACCAACGACCTCCGAGTTAGCAATTCGGTGCTCTTAGGGGCTTTGGAACTGATCAGGAACCGGACCCCGTCTCCGCTGAGCTACACGCCCATTAGTTTCATCTACAGCATCGGTTCTACTCCTGCGAAAAGTCAATCCCTCGGACTGTACTTATCAGGTTCTTTTCCTTACGAAGGCGACCGTCCGCGAATTCAGACCGCGTTCCCAGGCTCCTTCAGCCAGGGTGCCGCGGCGCCATGTGCTTTCAGCCAGTCGGTCTCCGGCTTTGCAATGAGCCGGGCATTGCTGTAAGCACGGTCGAGGGGCAACACCGTGAATGCACGGTACGCCTCTGCTTCCCGTTCGACGACCAAAGCCAGGTCGGCACGACTCGGCTCGTTGAAGCAAAGTGGCAGCAGAAGCTGGATCCGGCCCGGCTCGGAACCTTCGTGCCCGAAGTAGAACTGGGGCACGGCGACCTTGTAGTTCATCTCAGCTCGCTTGCCCGCTTCCGCGACCGCACCCTGAAGCATCATCCGGCGGCGATGCGGGTTATCTCGAAGATCGGGTGGGTAACGATCGACATTTTCATCGAGAATGTGATCCAGATTCGGAATCAATTTCCATTCAGGGTCGTAGATCAGCTCGGCCGGCTTGTCAAAATACCTGGCTGCCCTTGGCTTAGCCCGGAAGAATGCCAACCTTCTATCACTGTCGACGACCCAGTCCTTCAACACCCAAGGCTGCCGGGATGAATCGCGGTTTGCCTCAAAAAAGGCGCAGATTGCCTCGTAGTTCGGGGTGAAAAGGCCGGTATTGAACACTGCGACCTTGGCAGCTACTGAGTCGACGCCGCCTTCGATCTTCCTCTCGTGGAAGACCCTTTTGAATGTATAGCGCAGGTAGTTGCCAAGTATCCCATAGGGCTGAGCAGGGAGCTGCGCAGACTCGAAAGACCAGTCCTCCGGCTGTGCGCGGTCCGCGAGTTCCTTCAGCCGCGACTCGTAAGCCTTGCTCGCAGGGGTGTCTGCCCCGCGGGCTGGAATCCAAGCGAAATCAAAGAGGTTGTCGGTGGGAGTTGCGGAAAGGGGTGGTGTTGCCATGTTTTTCCTCCGTTATTAAATGGCGGTACATAGTTAATCTGGCCGAGACTACTGAGTGCAACTGCGTAGTTAGGTTTGTCGATACGTAATTTTGCGGCCGCAGAAATTTTCCGAGGCCACGTCAATACCTTACTCCACTGCTTACGAAACCGCAACCGCCAGTCCATTGGTCCCCGGCGCAGGAATGCTCGCGCCACACGGCCGAGCTTCGCTCGGCAGGACAGCCGGGGGCGGCTGTCCCCACATGAGCAGCTATTTGAGCGAGACCAGCTTTTCCACCAGTTCTGAGTAGTCCTTCTTCTCCAGCCCGTGGACCTGTTTGTTGTAATCATCCACCTTGCTCGAATAATTCATGGAGCAGAACTTCGGTCCGCACATCGAGCAAAAGGCCGCTTCTTTGTAGTAGTCGTCGGGAAGAGTTTCGTCATGCATCGCGCGCGCGGTCTCGGGATCGAGTGACAGCGCGAACTGTTTTTCCCAGTCAAATTTGTATCGGGCGTAGCTGAGAGCGTCGTCGCGGTCGCGGGCTCCGGGACGATGACGCGCCAGGTCGGCGGCGTGGGCGGCGATCTTGTAGGCGATGATGCCGTCTTTTACGTCTTTGTCATTCGGTAGCCCGAGATGTTCTTTGGGGGTGACGTAGCAAAGCATGGCGGCGCCGTGCCAGCCGATCATGGCCGCGCCTATCGCTGACGTGATGTGATCGTAGCCGGGAGCAATATCCGTGACCAGCGGGCCCAGAGTGTAGAACGGCGCTTCGTAGCAGAGTTCTTTCTCTTTATCTACTTGCTCTTTGATTTTGTCGAGCGGGACGTGGCCGGGGCCCTCGATCATGACCTGCACGTCGTGCTCCCAGGCCTTCTTCGTCAACTCACCCAGGGTCTTGAGCTCAGCGAACTGGGCTTCATCGCTGGCGTCGGCAATGCAGCCGGGGCGCAGGCCGTCGCCGAGTGAAAACGAGACGTCGTGCTTGGCAAAAATCTTGCAGATGTCGTCGAAGCGCTCGTAGAGGAAGTTCTGCCTGTGGTGGTGGGCCATCCACTGGGCCAGGATCGCGCCGCCGCGGCTGACGATGCCCGTGATGCGCTTGGAAATCATGGGCAGGTACTGGATCAGAACCCCGGCGTGGATGGTCATGTAGTCCACACCCTGCTCGGCCTGCTCTTCGATCACCTCAAGCATGACCTCGGCGTTGAGATCTTCAATTCGCTTTACCCGCGAGATGGCTTCATAAATCGGCACCGTGCCGATGGGCACAGGCGAATGGCGCAGGATGGCCTCACGGATCTCGTGAATGTTGCCGCCGGTGGAAAGGTCCATCACCGTGTCGGCGCCGTAGTGGACGGAGGTGTGCAGCTTTTTCAACTCTTCATCAATATTCGACGTGACCGCTGAGTTGCCGATGTTAGCGTTGATCTTGCACAGCGAAGCCACGCCGATGGCCATGGGTTCCAATTCCGGGTGATGGATGTTGGCTGGAATGATCATGCGGCCGCGGGCTACTTCATCTCGGACGAGCTCGACTGGGAGTTTTTCCCGGCTGGCCACGTAGGCCATCTCTTCGGTGAGGATGTCCTTGCGGGCGAAGTGCATCTGAGAGAAATTGCCGTCCGCGGTTTGGGACCTGCGGCGGGCGATCCATTCCGCGCGGGGCTGGGGAACGCTGTGGCCGTTATTACCGTTATCAGGAGTGCTCTTGGGAGACATGAACAGGCACCACCATCGCTGGGAGTTTTATTGAACTTGATTATACGCTGTGGTTCGGGAGGTGGCCCAAGGCCGGGGTCGGGCAGACCGAACAGAAATCCTAACCACAGAGGACGCTGAGGACACAGAGGAATCTCAAGATGTTCCTAACCTTTGCCGCGCTTGCTCGTCCAAAGCTGCAGGGCTAGAATCACCAGTCTGTCTAACGAGGTCATCCATGCGCTTTTACCTTCTGCCGGTCTGCTTGTTGCTTGCCATCGCCACTTTCGCCCAGACCGCTCCCGCCGCCACGCCGGCCGCCGGATTCAGCGTTGACAACATCGACAAGACCGCCGACCCTTGCGTGGACTTTTACCAATACGCCTGTGGCAACTGGCTGAAGCACACGGTGATTCCGGCGGACCAGACCGAGTGGGTCAGCTTCGTCGAACTCTATGAGCGGAACCTGGTCACGGAGCGCGAGATTCTGGAGAAGGCCGCGGCCAATGATCCGGGACGGAGTGCCATCGATCAGAAAATTGGCGACTACTACGGCTCGTGCATGGATGAGAAGACGGCCGACGCCAAAGGCATGGAGCCGCTCCAGCTCGAACTGGATCGCATCGCGGCGGCGAAGGACAAAGGCGCGCTGATTGATGCCATCGCCCGGGTGCATCTGATTGGGCCCAACCCGCTGTTCAATTTCTACTCAGCCTCTGACCTGCACGATGCCGGACAAGTCATTGCCTATATCGATCAAGGCGGTCTTTCCTTGCCGGACCGCGACTACTACCTCAAAGACGACGCCAAGATGACCGAAATGCGCAAGCACCTGGCGGAGTATGTGACCGAAGTATTTACCCTGGCGGGGCGGTCGCCCCAGCAGGCGGCCGATTCCGCGCAGACGGTTTTGCGCATCGAAGCCGCTCTGGCCAAAGCAGAGATGGACCGAACTTCGCGCCGCGACCCCAAGAACCGGGACCACAAGATGACCCGCGACCAGGCGGTCAGCCTCGCGTCCAATTTCTATCTCAATCGTTACTTCACAGATCTCGACGCGCCCGGCTTCTCCGAGCTGAATGTATCCAATCCGGAATTCTTCAAGCAGGTAAATGGCGTGGTGGACGCGGAATCGCTGGACGCGCTGAAGACCTATGTGAGTTGGCACCTGCTGAGAAACGCGGCTCCGTGGCTTTCCAAACCTTTCGTGGATGCAGACTTCACAATGCAGAAGCACTTGACCGGCCAGGCGGAAATCCAGGCCCGCTGGAAGCGCTGCGTGGACGCCACCGACGGTGCCCTAGGCGAGGCGTTGGGGCAGAAGTATGTTGAACTGACCTTTGGCGCCGATGGCAAGCAGCGCATGCTGAAGATGGTGGACGCGCTGGAAAAATCGTTGGACCAGGACATCCACAATCTGCCGTGGATGACGGAAGACACCAAGAAGCAGGCCAAGGTGAAGCTGGACGCGATCCGCAACAAGATCGGCTATCCCGACGTTTGGCGGGATTACAGTTCGCTGACGGTTAAGCCCGGTGACTTGCTGGGGAACTATCTGCGGGCGAATGAGTTCGAATCGCGCCGCCAGATTGCCAAGATTGGGAAACCGCTCGACCGCAAGGAATGGGGCATGACTCCACCCACGGTGAATGCGTACTACAGCGGCTCGCGCAACGAGATCGTGTTCCCTGCAGGTATTCTGCAGCCACCCTTCTTCGACAAGACGATGGATGACTCCGTGAACTTCGGCAGCATCGGCGCGGTGATCGGGCACGAACTGACCCATGGCTTCGACGACCAGGGCCGGAAGTTCGATCCGCAGGGCAACCTGCGCGACTGGTGGACCAAGCAGGACGGCGAGGAGTTCGAGAAGCGCGCCGGTTGCGTGGCCGACGAGTACGGCAGCTTTGTCGCAGTGGATGACCTGAAACTCAACGGCAAGCTAACTCTGGGCGAGAACACCGCCGACAACGGCGGCGCGCGCATCGCGCTGATGGCGTTGCACGAAGTGATGTCACAGAACGCAAATGCCGACGCAAAAATCGACGGCTATACGCCCGAGCAGCGCTTCTTCCTGGGATACGGACGGGTGTGGTGCGAGAGCCGGCGTCCTGAATTCTCGCGCATGCTGGTCAGCATTGATCCCCATTCTCCCGGACGCTTCCGGGTGAACGGAGTGATGCAGAACATGCCGGAATTCCAGCAGGCCTGGGGTTGTAAAGCGGGACAGCCCATGGTGAGCGCGAACGCTTGCCGGGTCTGGTAGAGGTCCTGTACCTTAGGACAGCTTGACCCGTGCGGGGGCAGGGGATAGAGTCTGCTCTATGGGCGCGGATCTCTTATGTCCACTGAAACCAGCAAAATTCTGAAATTCGGCTCCGCAACGGCCGTGATCCTGGTAGCTCTGGGATACCTGGCGTACACGGGTGTGCAGGAAAGCAAGAGCTACTACGTCACCATCAAAGAACTGCGCGGATTGGGCGACAGCGCCTATACCAAGCGCTTGCGAGTGGCAGGAAACGTCCAGCCGGGATCGATCAAGCGGACCGGTACTCGGGTTGAGTTTGTCTTGATCGAACAGGATCAGACCTTGTCCGTGGTCTATAGCGGCACCGAGGCCCCACCGGACACTTTCAAAGACAACTCCCAGGCCCTGGCCGACGGCAGCTTCGGACGCGATGGCGTTTTCCATGCGAAACAGCTGCAGGCCAAATGCGCGTCGAAGTACGCGCCACAACAGCCCGGAACGCCCGCGAATGGCATGACGCAAGTACAGACCGGCAACTCCGGCAGCATGTCAAACTGATCGTGTAAGCCCCTCGACTTCATACTCCGCTTCGGATATCTTCACTGGGTTGTAGCGGTCGCTTTCTCTCCTCTTCATCGTGACTGGCACATCGAGCCCGCAAGCCTCTCCCATCGTCGCGGTCAGCGGTCTGATCAAGCAATTCGGACGCTTTGCCGCCTTACGCGGCGTGACCGCGGAATTTCTTCCCGGACGCCTCTACGCGATTCTCGGCGAAAACGGTGCCGGGAAGACCACGCTCCTGCGCTCGCTGGCCGGGCTGACCCGACCCACGCGGGGAAGCGTCTCCGTGCTGGGGAGCAACGATCTCCGCGCCGTGTGCCGGCAGGTGGGCTACATGGCGCATCCTTCGCTGCTCTATGACGAGATGTCGGGGATGGAAAACCTGCGCTACTTCGCGCGGCTCTACGGAATTGAAGATGACCAGCGCTGTGCCAGTGTCATCACGGCCGTGAAGCTCGATCCCACCCTGGCGCGTCCGGTGGGACAGTATTCCCAGGGCATGCGGCAAAGGATGTCGCTGGCGCGGGCGGTGATTCACGATCCTAAGATTCTGCTGCTCGATGAGCCTTTTTCCAACGTGGACGTTCGATCGGCGCGAGAGATGGTCGGCCTGCTAAAGCAGATGCGGGACGCGGGAAAGACGCTCTTTGTGGTTACCCATCAGGCCTCGTTGCTCGATGGCGCGGCCGATGAATTTGTGTGGATGGAAGCGGGACAGATTGTAAGGCGTGGGGCGGAACTGAAAGCATGACAAAACTCACGGGCATCACCGGTGCGACTTTGGCCAAGGACATCCGCCTGGAGTGGCGCTCCAAGGACGCCATCAACTCCATGCTGTTTTTCGCGTTGCTGGTGGTCGTCATCTTCAGTTTCTCTTTCGACCCGACCGCTGAGGAATCGCGACGGATTGCCGGCGGGCTGGTGTGGGTGGCGTTCCTGTTCGCCGCGGTGGTGGCGCTGAACCAGACCTGGGCGCGCGAGCTGCGTAACCAGGTGCTCGATGCCTACCGGGTTTCTCCGGCGCCGGCCAATTCGCTCTTCCTGGGCAAAGCGCTGGGCAACTTTATTTTCGTTGCGGTGCTGGAAGCGCTGATGACGCCTTTGTTCATCATGTTCTACAAACTGCGGCCCCTGGGTCCGGCCTGGCAGTTGATTCCGGTGGCGGTGCTTGGGACCTGGGCGCTGGTGGTGAATGGCACTTTCTTTGCCGCAATGTCGCTGCGCACGCGCAGCCGGGAAATCATGCTGCCGCTGCTGCTGTTCCCCATCTCAATCCCGGCGCTGCTCGCGATGGTGAGTGCGACCACCGCGATCCTCACGGGTGAGGATCCTGCTAAATTCTGGATCGTGTTGCTTGCCGCCTACGATGTGGTGTTTACTACAGCCTGTCTGCTGTTGTTTGAAACCGTGTTGCACGCGGAATGAAACGGGCTTTCCCAATTTTCGGACTGCTGACGGGGGTGCTGCTGAGCTATGCCCTCTACCAGGCGCTGGTGGCTGCGCCCACGGAGCAGACCATGGGCGACGTGCAGCGCATCTTCTACTATCACGTGCCCTCGGCTTGGACAGCTTTCCTGCTGTTCCTCATCAACTTCGTCGCTTCTGTGGTGTATCTGATCCGGCGGAACGCGAAAGCGGACATCGTCGCGCTGGTCACGGCGGAAGTCGGTGTGGTCTTTTGCACCGTCGTGTTGGTCACCGGTCCCATTTGGGCGCGGCCGGTCTGGGGGATCTGGTGGACGTGGGACTTGCGTCTGACCCTGACCCTGGTGCTGTGGCTCATCTACGTCAGCTATCTGATGCTGCGCCGCTTCTCCAGCAGCGCGCAGACCCCGCTGATGGCGGCGGTGCTGGCTGTGTTTGGGGCGCTGGATGTGCCGCTAGTCTATTTTTCCATTTGGTTCTTCCGCACCCAGCATCCGTCGCCGGTGATCGGCGGCGGGGGCTCGCTCGATCCGCGCATGGGACGCGTGCTGCTCATCAACTGGGCTGCGTTTTTATGTTTTGCGGTGCTGGTGTGCTGGTCCCGCTACCAGTTGGAGCGGGTGCAACGCGACCTGGAAGAAACGCAGGCCCTTGATGCCCTGCTCGAACCTGGGGTTCCGGAGAGACGGACTCCGGAGAGAGGGATTCCGGAGCGAGGGAGTTCCCGATGACCTACCTTTACGCCGCCTACGCCGCGACGTGGATCATTCACGTTTCCTACCTGGGCATTTTGGTGCGGCGGTACGCACGCCTGCGGAGGGAGATCGAGGAGTTGAGAAAGAAGTGAGAGTGAATGGCAATTCCTACTGCATATTGCTCAGGTAATCCGGTCCGGGAGTAGAACGCAGGAATTCGTACTCTTCGATCAGGGCAGCCACGCCGATGCGGGAAACCGGTAGTGGCGCTTCCACACGGACCACGCGGGCGGTGAATCGCACCCGCACCGAGTCGGTGAGGGTGACGTGAGGGGGAAAGGTCAGAGTCACTTCCACCCGCGTGCCTTCGGCGACCGGCCGGTCGAGGTAAAAGAAGACTCCGCGGGCGCTCACATTCTGGGTCTCGGTCAGCAGTTCATCGATGGCGAGATCGGCCACTTTGACGACTGCGGGCAAGCGCATGTCGAACCGGCGCATGGTGCGCCGGTCCTGCGATGGCTGCAGCATGGAGTTTTCTCTTTCCAAGAGCATTTCAATCCCAGCCCAGTCGCGCCATTCGCCCCGCACGTCAGGGGCGAACTACTCCCGAGGAAGAACCTTGCACCACTGGAGCCAAGACTCACTTACTTGCCAGCCGTTTGCAAGGCCAAAAATAGCAGGGAACTGACTCGGTTAACGCCCCGCAGGTCGGGCGGAACAGCGGCCATCGGGCAAGGGGCGATCGCGAGCACACGCGGGCTGCGGGGGAGGGAGGAGCAATCGTGCTGCCAGAGTCAGAAGAGCCGCAAATCCGGGCTGGCGAGCATTAAATGAACGACTTGGGGACGGCGTAAAGGTTCCGGCCGGCCCGTGGAATGAAATGATTTGCAGAAAATCTGCGATCCGAGCACGTAGGGGGAACGCCTGCCCGGTCTTCACCTGCGAACTTTTGTGAAGGTCAAGCGGCATCTCGGGCTGGCGTCCGCCGCATCTGAGGAAGTCAGGACCCCGGGGAGCAGTGCGTGGCTTGACAGTCTATCCGTCAGATGTTTAAGTAGTTACTTATTTTTTAACCCATTTTCTGGTGACAGGTAGGTATACCGCTTCGCAGGCGCGAGCCGGGTTGCTGTGAGTGCGCCATTTCTTCTTCCTCTCCATGAAGCCAGGAAATTCGGAGGAGCTTGTGAGATTGAATCGCCGTGGGTCGGGAGCAGTTTGTTCGCAGGGCCGTGTCCTGCTGTCGGTCGCTTTGCTGGTGGCTGTCGGGGCGGCTGTTTTAGGGTTTGGCTCTGGTGCCGGGCCGGCGCGGGTCGTGGCCGGGAACATGTCTACCCACTCACTTTTTTCCCATGGTCCAGCCACGCCGGCTCAGAGACCCCAGGTCCGAGTGGCGTATAGCCATCTGCCTCTGATTTTTGAACGGAATGAGGGACAGAGCAGTCCAACGGTGCGGTTTCTGGCACGTGGCAGTGGTTATGGTTTGTTCTTGACCGGGCAGGAAGCAGTGCTTGCTCTGCAGTCGTCAGTCCCTTCGCTTCGCTCAGGGCAGGCTAAGTACGGTCGTCAGGTGTCAGGCAAACAAGGCTCGGTTCTGCGGATGAGTTTGGCGAACGCGAATCCCAGCGCCTTCGTGGACGGGGCTGATCTGTTGCCGGGCAAGAGCAACTACTTCATCGGCAATGATCCTGCCAAGTGGCATCGCAATGTTCCGCAGTTTGCGCGGGTCCGTTATCGCGAGGTGTATCCAGGAATTGATCTGACTTACTACGGCAACCAGGGGCGGCTGGAATACGACTTCGAAGTGGCTCCGGGCGCCGATCCGAAACAGGTAACGCTTCGCTTCCAGGGCACCGGCCAACCGAAACTGGACGGCCATGGCAACCTGGTGCTCGCGCTGGGTGGCGGCGACGTCTGGTTCGAGGCGCCGCGTGTGTATCAGAAGATCGAGGATGAGCAACGCCCGGTCGCCGGCCGTTTCGTGCTGCGCGGGGAATACCAGGTGGGCTTTGAGCTGGGGGCCTATGATCGCAGCCGTGCCCTGGTTATTGATCCGGTCCTCGCCTACTCAACATTCTTCGGGGGTAGCGGCGAGGAGGGATGTTCGATCATTACCGGAAGTGGCGTGGGGTCCTCGGGATGTCCGGCCATCGCCGTAGATTCGGCGTTCAATATGTACGTGGCGGGCACAACTACCTCCACGGATTTTTTCCCCTGCTGCGCGACGGTGGACGGACCTTCGGACATCTTCATCGCCAAATTCAATTCCAACGGCTCACTGCTGTTGTTTGCGACTTATCTGGGCGGAGACGGTACGGACATCAGCGCAGGCGTGGCCGTGGATTCCGGTTTCAACCCCGTGGTGACGGGTACCACCGACTCGACCGACTTTCCCACCAACGGAGCCGTCACGGCGTTTCAAGCTACACCGGTGTCAGTCGGCACCCATGCCTTTGTCACCAAGCTGGATTCAACGGGCGCCACGTTGGCGTATTCCACATATCTTTCGGGAAACGGTACCGACACCGCTTCCGCTGTGGCGATTGACCCAAGAAACAAAATCTATGTGACCGGGACCACGACTTCCACCGACAACGCCACCGGTTTTCCGGCGACGGCTGGAGCCTTCCAGACTGCCTCCAAGGCCAACAGCCAGTTCTTCATGAGCAAGATTGATCCGGTGCTGCCGGGATTCGCCAGTTTGGCGTATTCCACCTACTTTGGCGGCGGCAACCCGGCGGGTGGCGCGACCCTGGGTGGCGGGATCGCCGTGGATACGGTTCTCAACGGCGACAATGCCTACAACGTCTACATCACCGGCGGGACTAACTTCCTGAACACGCGAAACGATCCGACCAACGATTTCCCGACTACGAACGGTTTCCAGTCTTGCCTGGATGGTCCGGGCAATCCTGATCCCTGTGACACTAGTGCGACCGCCACGGATGCGTTCGTGGCCAAGTTCAACCCAGCCGCCCCCGCCCCCGGCGCTCAGCTGCTTTATTCGACCTACATAGGCGGGACCGGCGATGAGATTGGGTACGGGATTGCCGTCGATTCCACCCCCAACACCTACGTAGCCGGTTCGACGTCGTCGACCGACATCATCCTCCCTACCGGCACCACACCCTTTCAGAGCGTTCTGGCCGGAGGCAGCGATGCGTTCGTGGCCAAGATTGGCAGCCCGGTCACTGGAAGTACGATTTTTCCTCTGAACTACTTTTCGTACTTAGGTGGTTCGGCAGACGATGCCGGTTTGGCGATTGCGGTGGATACGAATCAGGGTGCGCGCGTCACCGGCTGGACGGGTTCCGCGGACTTCCCCAACCAGAACAATCCGATCCCGGGGGGGCCGTTTGGCAATACCGACGCGTTTGTAGCCCGCATCGACACGACCGCGATCTCAGCGACGGCGCTGGGCCACTTCTCCACCTATTTGGGCGGAGGCGGCAATGATTTCGGAACCAGCATCGCGATCGATTCCCAGGGCAACAGCTACGTGGCTGGCGAGACTGCTTCGGGCGATTTCCTGACGGTGGCTCCCTTCCAGGGCACTCTTGGTGGGGGTAGTGGCACCGATGCCTTCGTGAGCAAGCTGACGCCGTCGGTGGTCTTGGCCATGACCGCGACCGCGTGCACTACATCACCCTGCGTGGTTGGCGTGGGCAACCCGGTCAGCTATGCGTTCACCATCACCAACAACGGGGATCTGGCAAGCGGCGTAGCGTTTACCGATTTCCTGCCGACAAACGCGACTTTCGTATCTGCCACCTCGAGTACCGGCACGAACGTTTGTGGTGGAGCCAACGGCGGCACCGTGGCCTGCAACATCGGGACGCTAAATTCTTCGGCCACCGCAACCGTGACGGTGGTTCTGACGCCAACTCTGGGACCTACGCTGAGCAATAGCGCCCAAGTTACTGCCATCGGTGGAAGCACCCAAACGGCCAGTGCCAGCGCGACCGTGAATGACTTCCAGATTGGACAACCGGCTCCAGCCACCGTCACGGTCGCGGCAGGCCTGGCCGCGAGCTACAACATCACCGTGACGCCGACGGGGGTCATCCCTAATTCGGTATCGCTGTCATGCAGTTCGGGGGTGCCTACCGCCGCCACCTGTTCGTTCACGACCAATCCGATCCCGGACTTCAAGAGCGGTTCCGCCGCAACTTCAACGCTGAATATAGGAACCACGGCGCGGCCGGCCCCTGCGGCAGCACTCTGGCCAACCAGCGGTCCGTTGTATGCCACCTGGTTGCCGGTTTCCGGGCTGGCGCTGCTGGGGGCTGGAATTGGCGGAAAGCGGTCGCGGAGGCGCCGCCTTCTGACCAGCCTGCTTCTGGGTGGATTCTTTGCGTTCGTCTTGTTCCAGGCGGGCTGCGGATCAAGCAGCAAGAGCACCACTACAACCGGCGGAACTCCCGCGGGCGATTACACCATCACGGTAACCGCCGCTTCAGGCTCGGCTACACGGACCACGACGCTGGAGTTGGTGGTTCAGTAAGAGTGCGAGGGTGTGGCTGGGGCAAGACGCGCCGCGCGCGCCGGATGCTTCCCAAGAAAACAAAAACCCTGCCGTGTTGGCACGGCAGGGTTATAGAGAAAAAATCAACTCCTAATCGGCAGCTACTTCCTGGCGGGCCAGCGGTTCGGGCTGCCGGCGCGGAGCGCGATTGGGAGGCAGACCCGCGTCCCGGATCTTGTACAGCAGCGCGCGATAACTGATGCTTAGCGCACGCGCTGCCTGCTTGCGGTTCCAGTGATTGGCTTGCAGAACTTTCAGGATGACCTTGCGCTCCAGTTCGCGCGTCGCTTGCCGGGTCAACTGCTTCAGAGAGATGGGTCCATCCAGGTTGATGTCGGGATTGAAATACTCCGGGTCTCGCGTCACCAGGTCGCTGCTGATGACTTCTTCGTTGCCCAGGATCACGTAACGCTTGATCAGGTTCTCCAGTTCGCGGATGTTGCCCGGCCAGTGATACTTCTGCAAACCTGCCATCAGGTCGGCCGAGAGAGGGCGGGCGCGGCAGTTGTATTTCCGGTTGTAGTACTCCAGGAAATAGTCAACCAGGTCTGGAATGTCAATGCGCCGCTCCCGCAACGGCGGCATATGCAAATTCACCACGTTGATGCGATAGTACAGGTCTTGCCGGAAGGTACCGCTTTCGATTTCTACTTCCAGTTGCCGGTTGGTAGCACAGACGACCCGGACTTCTACTTTCTTGTCTTCTTGCGCGCCGATGCGGCAGAACTGCCCGTCTTGCAGCAACTGCAGCAGTTTTGACTGCAGCGACAAGTCCAATTCAGAGATCTCATCCAGGAACAGGGTGCCGCGATGAGCCATCTCCACCCGTCCCGGTTTGGTGCCGTAGGCTCCGGTGAAGGCGCCCTTCTCGTAGCCGAAGAGTTCGCTCTCGAGCAGCGTGCCGGGAATGGCAGGGCAGTTCACCTTCACGAAGGGGCCGCTCTTCCACGGCGAAAGACCGTGGATCATGCGCGCGATGATGTCCTTCCCCGTGCCGCTCTCGCCCTGGATCAGGACGGGGACGTTGGCACTGGCCACCTTGTCCATGCGCTCCCGCAGGGCCAGCATCATCTCGGACCGGCCAAATACGATAGCGTCGGGCGGAATCTCACCTAAGGACTGGGCCAAAGAACTCACCGAATTTGTGGGCATGGTGGGCATTTCTTAGCTGCTGACTCCTGTCTGCACCCCCTTCATGTGCACCCCGAGAGCCAAACCGCTCAAGCCCCTGGCAGTACCCCTCAATTTGGCCTTAAGGGCATGTTCTTCAATGAGTTAATAGAATTCTGCTGAAACTGCGAGGGGCGCGAAGGACCGTAGTATTCCGGCCTACACAAGGCTTTGCGCAAGGGAAAAGATTTTCACACCGAAGAAGCAACTTTCCTTCGGTGGGGCCGGCTGCTTTGAGCGTGATTGAGAAGCGGATGAGAAAACCTGAGCCCGGCGAGGTGGTAGCCCTCCGCATACCCTACGCGCACGGTTCGGGCGCGCAAGGCCCGGGTAGTCTTGGGAAGGCTATTGGCGGTGGCCAAGGGGGGGCTGGGGATCTCGAGCGAAACCTGCGCCGAGAGCGGCAAGGAGCGGCGCACCGCCACTAGCGCCCCTCCCGCGGAAACATTCAATGCGGTGGCAAACTCAAGGAACTCCTTGCCCTTCTCGTCGCGGCTGCGGACGAAGACAGGGATGGCCAGTGGCAGACGTAGCCACATGCGGCGCTCGGTTTCCGGCTTTCGTCGGTTCAAGACAGCCCCTCGAGTACGAGTTTAACCCCTTGTTTCCCGCACCTCAGGGGCCAAACCAGGGGTCGAGGCAGGGCCGGTTCGGGTGCAAGACCGGCTCAAATGCCGGTGTTTCCATGAAACACTGGTACAGTCGCAGGAGTTCGAATACATTAGTTTCGCCTTTTATACGCCCCATGAAGAGCGCTTTAACCCAAGTCTTGAAGCGCTTGCGACCGCAAGCTTTTGCCTTTCAGTGACCATTTCGTGCATTTTCGTTGACAGGGGGAGGGCTATGGCATAACATCCCCTGACAATAAGCATTCATCTTGAGTGCCAGCCCTCCCCTCGTTTGTCAAATCAAGAACGAGTATTCTGACTATGGGCCCAAGGCCGGAACATGCATGTCTTTCCCGGGCGACGCACCTCGAGTCCAGCACTGCCGAATTCTGTCCCGCCAAGTCCGACTCGGGCCCTTGCCCCAACCCCGACTGTAGCCAGGAGTTGCTGCAGGAGTATACCCAGCTTCGGGAACGGTTCTTGCGCACCACCAATGCCCTGGCCTCGGCAGCACACGATCTGAAGACGCCACTCGCCATTCTGAACGGATACGTCGAACTTTTAGCTAGCGAGAAACTGGGTGGGCTCAACGAACGCCAGCGCGAGGTGCTGCGCGATATGCACTCCAGCGGCCAGCGGCTGCAGCACTTCATCCAGGACTTTCTCAGCTTCAGCGTGCTCGAGACCGGCGAGATGAAGATGCAGTACGAGATGGGCGACATGAATGCCTGTCTATCGGAAGTCTGCCGCCTCTGGTCGCATCAGTTTCAGGAAAAGGGGCTGGCGCTGTACTTCCTGACCAACGACAAACTGACAGAGTTCGCTTTTGACTTTCCCAAAGTGCAACGCGTGATCTCTAATCTTCTGCAGAATGCCTCCAAGTTCACGCCTGCGGGTGGGACGGTATGGTTGCACGCTGAACCGTACATGTGGGAGCGCCGCAGCGCGAGCGACCCCGGCATTTCCAGTGAACGCCGCCAGCAGAACAATCCCTTCCCCAACTCGGTCAAGGTGAGTGTTTCGGACACGGGTCCGGGCATCCCGGCTGAGTACCACATCGAAGTCTTCGACGACTTCTTTCGGCTGCCACAAACCGAAAGCCAGTCGGACGGGATGGGCCTGGGCTTGGCCATCGCGCGCCGTCTAGTGAACGGTATGGGCGGCAAAATCTGGGTGGAAAGCGACCCCGGCGCGGGCTGCAAGTTCTCTTTCATTCTCCCGCTCCAGACTGTAGCCAGCGCTAACAAAGGGAAAAGCAAATGAGCGATACGGCCAAGATCTTACTGGTCGATGACGAACCAGGAATGCTGCGGTATATCCGGACCTTGCTCGAAGTGGACGATTACAAAGTCGAAACCGCCAGCACCGGCGAAGAGGCGTTGGAGCGGGTGCAGAAGGGGCTGGAACCCGACCTGGTGCTGCTGGATCTGCTGCTGCCAGGCATTGACGGCCTGCAAACGCTCGAGCAGTTGCGGCAAGCCCGGCCAGGTATCAAAGTGGTCATGCTTTCCTGCGTCAGCGACACTCGCAAGGTAGTGCAGGCGATTCGCCTGGGCGCGCACGACTACCTGACCAAACCCTTCCAGAAGGCCGAACTGGACGCGGTCATTGACCAGTGCCTGGGGACCAACCAGCAGAATTATCCGGGCGAAGTGGAAGAACTCGCCGACGATGTGTTTTTCGTGGCCGCCAGCCCGGCCATGCGCAAGATTCGATCGCAGTCCGCCCTGGTCGCCAATGTTGATATTCCGGTCCTGCTGCTGGGCGAGAGCGGCACCGGCAAGGAAGTGGTGGCACGCCTCATCCATAAGCTTTCTCCGCGCGCACACCGCACTTTCCTGAAAGTGAATTGCGCGGCGGTTCCGGCCGACTTGCTGGAAAGCGAATTGTTCGGTTACGAAGCCGGCGCGTTCACCGGCGCCAATCATCCCAAGCCAGGCAAGTTCGAATTGTGCAACAAGGGCACGATTCTGCTCGACGAAATCGGCGAGATGCCGCCCAGCCTGCAGGCCAAGCTGCTGCACGTGCTGCAGGACCAGCAGTTTTCGCGCCTGGGCAGCCGTTCGGTCATCAAGGTGGATGTGCGCATCCTCGCCGCCACCAACATCAACATCCCGGAAGCGCTGGCCAACAAACGTCTGCGCGAGGATCTCTATTACCGCCTGAACGCTTTCACGCTTTCGCTGCCTCCACTGCGCGAGCGCAAGGAAGAGATTCCCATCCTGCTGAAGCATTTCATGTCGCGCATGTCGGAACGCTACGCGCGGGCTCCACTGCCGCTATCCACCAATCTGCTGCAGGCGTGCCTGGACCACCCCTGGCCCGGCAACTTGCGCGAGCTGAGCAACTTCATCAAACGCTATTTGATTCTGGGCGACGAGAAGCTGGCGGTGAACGAACTTCATCCCAAGAGCGACGGCAGCGGCGCGCGCTTTGATGCCACTTCCAAGAACGCTGATTCGTCCGGAGGCTTGAAGTCGCTGGCCCGCAGCGCCAAGGACGAAGCCGAAGCCGAAGCCATCAATCGCGCTCTGGAAGAGACCAACTGGAACCGCAAGCAGGCGGCGGCGCTGCTCCAGATCAGCTACAAGGCGCTGCTTTACAAGATCCGCCAGTATGGAATTGCACAAACCAAAGGCCACCACAAGCTGTCGGCGGGGGCATAGCAAACCCAACTACCTCAGCGGTTGGCCAGCGTCGCGATTTCTCCCAGTCCCAACAGGCCGGCGTCGGCCGTCACCAGAGTCAAGTCCAATACCTGCGCAGTGGCCGCCAGAAAGCGGTCGGCAGGATCTTGCTGGCGTAGTGTCAGCTCTCGCGCGGCCAGCGCAATCTCGTGAGTCAGTGGAGCTTCTAGCAGAGGCGCGGTTGCGTCAGCCACCCATTCGGCCAGGTTTCCATGCAGTCGGATTTTGCCTTTTGCATGCAGGGTCAGTGCTTCCCAGGTGCTAATGGGAGAGAGCCACAGCTCGTTTGCCGGGTTTCTCAATTCCTGCTGCACCCGTCTCCCCAGGCGCTTGGGATCCTGCAAGCTCCACAGCCAGATATGGGTGTCGAGCAGCAGCCTCAATCCCGCAGCGCCTCCCAGTCACTTTCCTCATTCGCCGGAGAGACGATGTCGCCTACGATTTCGATCCTGTCCTTCATGGAGCCCAGCCAGTTGGCGGGCGCGTCCGCAGGGAAAGGAGGGACTACATCCGCCACCGGCTTGCCGAAACGGGTGACGCGGATCGGTTTCTTGGTTTTCTGCACTTGTTCGAGCAGCGCCAGGCACTTGGCTTTGAACTCCGAGATGGCAACCTGCTTCATGGTTGAACTACTTAATCATACCATAGTCAATATTAGTGGTCAATCATCGCTCCATTGCCTTTGCGGCGGGGGCTACAGTTGGGCGTCGGCGACCTCCGCTGCCCTCTCCGTCTAACTCCAACTGGCAGAACGAGTTTCCTGTTAATACGTACATAACTATAAGTATCGGGGCGCCTTTGAGGAGGAGCAATGCCTTCTTTTGCGAACCAGAAAAAAAGAGCTGAGTCGGTCACTCAGCTCTTCTTTGTCTTTCTGCCACCGTCAGTCACTCCTCGATCAGGTTCTACGGCGTGAAACTCCCGCCAAACATATCTTCGTTCTTCGTGCCAGAGCGGGAATCTGTCCAGGACAAGCGAAACTCGCCCAGCGAATCGACCGCCATTCCGGCATAGTCGCCGTATTGGTTTCCGTCGAATCCGGGGAGGGTCTCGTCTGACGTCGCACTGGTGATTTTCTTGTTCTTCTTCCACGTAGTGCCGCCGTCGAGGGAAACGCTCATGATGCGGTTGGTTTTCTTGTTAGCCGGATCGGTACGGGTATCGTAGAACGAAACGCCGACCATGCCGCTGGGAGCGACCGAGATGGAATTATGGAAGTGATAGGCGTGATTCCGATCGTTATTGACCTTGGTTTCGGCCGACCACGTGGTGCCACCATCATCGGAAAAGCGGACGTAGATGTTCGTGTTCGCGGTTGACGGGTCCTTGTCCACATAGCTGGCATACAAGCGGCCGGCATGGGGACTTCCTTCCGGGGCTGTCGTCGTTATGGGGAAGGGGACGATGCCGCGGCTGGCCTGCGGTGGAATGGAAACGAAGAACGTAGCCGTGTTGAGGCGATAGTTGGTGACGACGTGAGCGGTACCAAAGGTGGCGCCGCCATCGCTCGACATGGCGGTCCAGATCTTCTTACCGCTGTAGTCTTCCCAGGTTGCGTAGACGCTGCCATCCGGCCCGGTGGCGACGTTCACCCCGATCGTCGGGTTGCCGCCGGCTACCCTGGCGCTGCGCTTCCAGTTGCTGAAGCCGTCGCGCGAATACAACACGAAGGGGGCGTTGCCGGCGCCATTGTCGTCGTAGCCGACATAGACACTGCCGAAGAAAGGACTGGAGGGAGACTTGTCAATCACCACCATATCGCGGTCGGGAAAGCTGCCGGCCATGGTGAGCTTGATCTCGGTCCAGGAGGTTTGGCCTACCTTCTTATAGGCGATGCGCTCGTCGGAACACTCATAAGAGACAAAAGCATCTCCGTTTGCATTGAAATCCAGCCAGGTGTCGTAGCAGAACGCGGCAGGAACGAAGTTGGTTTTGGTGAAGGTCGCGCCTCCATCCAGAGATTCATACACCGCAGCTGTGCTGACCAGGTCGTTCACACTGGTAAGAATATGCATTGGATTGGTGGGGTCCACAGCCACGCCGGTCTCGCTCTGCGGGCCAGACTTGTTGGTGATGTTTACGTTCGGCCCGATGAGTATCGAGCCGGTTGAATCGTCTGGAACTGGTATCCCTTGCAGGGTTCTCACGGGAACCGTGTTAAAGGCCCGTGTCTGGGCAGCGGCGCCAGTTGCAGTCGCGCTGACAAACAACAATGCAGCAGCCAAGGTGCCGGCGATTAGGACTTGAGCAGTAACTTGTTTCATTCTAATTTATCTCCTGAGTGATATGGTCGTGGCCAGGCTGGCGCCAACAGCAATTGGGCGTGCCTGGAGGGTATCGGTAACCGCAAAGCGGCCACTACTATCGTGCATAGTACGTAGTCTGTCAATGAGGTCCTTCTACTTAGGTAGAAGGGCCATGGTCGGGAGCCGCGAAACATCCTTCCGGGCGGAGTGTCCACCCGTCCAAATGGGACCTAGACCGCCCGCATCCACTCCGAGAAGCCAAAGAAAGATAGTGCGCACGCAATTACTTGTGAGGTAGGGGGATGTCAGTTCCCAGATCGTAGTTCCCAGTTCTCAGCTCCCATGATCAGCTTGGGCGCAGCTGTGCCAGTAGCTTCCTAACATCTCCCGCCTCGCTGTAGTTGGGATTGATCTTCAGCACCCGTTCCAGGTGCTGGCGGGCGAGGGCAGGCTGGTCGGTCTTCTGGTAGGCCAGTCCGAGGTGATAGTGGACCGTGGCGTTTTCTGGGGCCTTGCTTTTCTCGCCCAGCTTTAGAGCTTCCTGAAACAGATCGATGGCCGACTTGTAGGCGCCCTTCTGGTAGTAGACCCAGCCCAGGGTGTCGGCGGCGTTGGGAGAATCGGGCATGCCGCGCCGGGCGGTTTGAGCGAGCGAGAGTGCGACGTCCACGTTGCCACCGCTTTGCAGCATCACGTAGGCGAGGTTGTTCGAGGCCAACGGATTGTTGGGATTGATGCCGATCGCCTTCTGATAAGCGTCTTTAGCTTTGTCCCAGTCGTGCTTGGATTCGTAAAGCTCCCCTATCAGGACGTAAAAGCTGGCTTCCCGCGGGTTGTCCTGGAGTGAGCGCTGGTAGGTGGCGATGGCATCGTCGGCGGAGCCCCTGGCCGCTTGCACCTGGCCCAGCTTGAGCAACGCATCAGCATTGTTCTTGTCGAGTTCGGAGGATTTCTTGAGCGCCGCTTCGGCGCCGTTCAGGTCCCTCTTCTCGTTGTAAAGAACTGTGCCCAGGAGGTCATAGAAGGCGCTGCTGTTCGGGCTCTTGGCGATCTGCGCATGGGCGGCGGCCACCGCTTTGTCGGTTTGTTTCTGGGCCAGATAGGTATTGATGAGGCCGCCCAGCGCATCGGCCGAACTGGAGTCGCGATCGAGGCCCAGCTGGAACGATTTCTCCGCGTCGCTGTACTGTTTCTGGATCAGCCTCAGGTTGCCCATCTGGATGTACCCAATCGCGGCCTGCGGGGCCACCTCGATGGCCTTGTGGAGATAATCTTCCGCACGAGCAAATTGCCTGCGATTCATGAAGGAGACGGCACGCAGGGCGTAGCCGTCAGGTGATGCGGGCTGCAGATTGATGAGCTGGTTGGCGCTCTCCTCCAGCGCTGACATGTCACCCTTGCGCAGGGCCAGGGCGGCGAGAACACGGTGAGCATCGGTCAGGTCAGGACGCAGCCGCACCGCGTCACGCCATTCGCTTTCCGCTTGCGCCAGATTGCCCAACTGGTCGAAAGCCAGGCCCAGATGGTAGTGGGCAACACCATTGCCGGGATCGTTCTTGATGGCGGTCTGCAGGGTTTGGATGGCGTCGCTGGCGTGGCCGTCGCGAATCTGGATCTGGCCACGATAGATCAGGGCTTCGGTGTCGTTGCCATTGGACTTCAGAATTTCGTCATTCAGCCGGCGGGCTTCATCCAGGCGATTTTTCAGGATCAGAAGCTGAACGTAGTTCTTGGTCACCTGCAGGTCTTTGGGATGCTCATGGTTGAGCACGCCGTATTCCGCGGCGGCGCTGTCCAGGTCTCCAGTGGCGAAATAGAAGTCGCCCAGCATGCGGTATCCGGCGGAGTCATCGGGGAAATCACGCTTTACCTGCTTCAGGAACGCTTCGGCTTCGGGCTTCTTGCCTTCGGCCAGGTAGAGGCGAGCGAGGGTGGCGCGCGGATCGGGATTTTTGGGGTCGATCTCGATGGCATGGCGAAGTTGCTGCTCGGCTTCAGGAAAGCGGCTGCGTGTTTGGTAGTAGTTGGCCAGCGCGAGCTGCGCGTTCATCGCTTGGGGATTCAGTTTGACGGCTTTCTTGAGATTGGTTTCGGCGGCGTCGAGCTGGTTTGCCCTCATCTGCAGCAGCGCCAGATTGAGATAAGACTCCCAGCGATCGGGGCCGAGGGTGATGGCTTTTTGTGCTTCCAGAATTGCTCCGGCAACGTTGTCCTGGGAAGCAAGAAGATTGGCGACCGCCGCGTGGACCAGTGGATTGTTGGGTTGCTGGGCCAGCAGCAGGTCGGTGTGCTCCTGTGCCTGCTTGAGATCGCGGCCGGCGATCAGCAGGTTGGCCATATCAATATGGGCCTGGTAGTTCTCGGGCTGGAGCTCCAGAGTGCTGCTGAGCTCCTGATAGGCGCTGTTCCATTGCTGCAGCCTGAGGTACGTCTGGGCAAGCTGGTAGTGGGCTTCGGCATAGCGCGAGTCCACCTGGATGGCATTCCCGAACTCGATGGTGGCTTCGCGATACCTGCCTTTCTCGAAATAGCGCTGGCCACTCTCGAAATATTTCCGTTTGCGCACGTTGGGATCGCGGGTGCATGCGGCGAAAAGGGTGGCGATGATTGCCAGGGCCAGGATCAGACGGAGAAATGAAAAGTGCCTCATTAAAGAAATCCCCCAAACTGAGCGGCCTTGCGCGGTCGCTGCAGTTAGGTTACTGCAAACCGGGCAGCACAAAAAGTAACCCACGTCGCTGATCAGGTCTTGGCGACGCCACGACGTCCTCGCCAAAGGCGGCCTCTTTTGCGCTTACTTTCTTTTCCTGTCAGAGTTCCAAGCAGTTGAAAGTAGAGGTCAAGACGTACTGCGATCTTCCTATCGGGCTCAACTCAATAGCAGCGGTGCTTGTGGATGGGCTAGAATAGCCGTCCGGCGCAATTGTGCCCCTGCTCTAGCCGCCAGAGGTCAATCATGAGACGGCCCCCCGAGCCAGCGCTCGAAGAGAAGAAAGAGGCTGTCGAGGTCTAAGCGGGCCCATGTACAAGAAATTTTTCGGACTGCGAGCAAACCCGTTTAATGTCAATCCGGACCCGCGATTTCTATTCTTGACGCGGCATACGGAGGAGGCCCTGGCTTGCCTCACCTACGGCATCCAGAGCCGCAAGGGGTTCGTGCTGCTGACCGGAGAGGTGGGAACCGGCAAGACTACGTTGATCAACAAGCTGCTGGAGTGGCTGCGCCTGCAGCAGGTAGCCACCGCATTTATTTTTAACCCGCGGATGAACACCCCCCAGTTTCTGGATTATATGATCACCGATTTCGGGATCCAGTGTGAATCGAAGGCCAAGAGCCAAGTCCTGCTGCGGCTCTACAACTGGCTATTGGACCGCTATCGCGCGGGCGAAACCGCGGTGTTGATCGTGGACGAAGCGCAGAATCTCTCGGACGATGTGCTGGAAGAGATCCGCCTGATGACGAATCTGGAGACTTTCACAGAGAAGTTGCTGCAAATCGTTCTGGTAGGACAGCCGGAACTGGAGCAGAAGCTCAAACAGCCGCACTTGCGGCAGTTGCGGCAGAGGCTGACGCTGCGGGCCAAGACTCATCCCCTTTCCCCGGAGGAGACCAAGGCCTACGTGGCGCAGCGGCTGCGGATCGCGGGATCGAACGGACAACAGGTTTTTGATCCAGAGGCGCTCAACGCGATTCACCGTTACTCGATTGGCATTCCGCGTGTAGTCAACCTGATTTGTGAGCACTGCCTAGTAAGCTGCTTTGTGGACCAGCAGAAGCTGGTCACGGCCAACGTGGTGGAATCTGTGGCGCGGGATTTCGATCTGGGAGACAGTACGGAGTGGACCCCGCCTCCCGCGCCGCCAACTGCAGACACTGAAAGGTTTGATGTGGCGGACGCATTGAAGACCTTGGCGAACCTGGCGGACCGGCTGCGACAGTCCAGCCAAGATATCGAAAAGGAAAAGAAACCATGAGCCCGGATGGCTGACCCACTACGCGCGGCGGGAATTCGCCGGCAAGTGGTCGTTCACCAGAGTAAGCAGCTGGTCGCGCAGCAGAGGTCCACAGGCCAGAAGACCAGACAACAACGGCGACTTGTTGTTGCACCGAAGAGAAGAATTCTCCAGCGTGCTGACGAATCCGCCTGCACTCGCGACCAGGGCCGCGCCCGCAGCAACGTCCCATTCGTTCTTCGGAGTCAGAGTAAAGGTCACATCGGCCAAGCCCGCTGATACCAGGGCCAGCTTGTAGGCGACTGAACCCATGGGGCGGACTTTGAAGGCAGCATTCTCGAACTGCTTCCACTCTCCACGCTTCACTTCGCTGCGGCTGGCCAGAACCATAGCGCCGTCCAGGCTGGTCCGCTGGCTGGGCTGGGCGGGCTTGCCGTTGTAGGTAACGCCGGAGTCCACCGAGCCGAGAAAGATTTCGTTAGTGGCGGGGTTGCAGATTCCTCCTGCCACCGGACGGCCATCCTCCACCATCGCCACCGAAACGCAAAACTCCGGAATGCCAGCGACAAACTCGCGCGTGCCATCCAGAGGATCCACCACCCACACCCGGTTTTTGTCCAGGCGGGTAAGATCGTCCACAGTTTCTTCTGAGAGCCAACCCTCACCCTGGCGGAGCAGTTCCTTATGAAGTATGGCATCCACCGCTCTGTCCGCTTCGGTGACCGGATCATGCCCAACCTTGTACTCAGCTTCGATGGCTCCCGAGGTAAAACGGCTGAGGACGGCACGCGCGGCTTCCAGGGCGGATTGGATACGCTGCAAGGTTTCGGTATTCGAGTAAGAGGTCATGGAGGAAGAGATCGATCTAAAATCAGTTCATAGTTCCTAGTTCCCGGTTCCCAGTTTTCTCAGGGGTCGGTCAAGCCCAAAGCATGCGCGCGCCAGTCGCCAGCAAGACTGCGCAAAGCATGCGTCTCAACCAGGGTACGGGAACGCGGGTGCTCAAGTGCGAGCCCAGCAGGCCGCCCGGGATCGAGCCAATCAAGAGGCAAACTACCAGGGAGGGGTCAACATTGCCTAGACGCCAGTGCAGCACGCTGGTTACGCCGGTGAGAATCACGGCATGCGCGATATCGGTGCCGACCATGACCTTGGGCGGGAAACTGTAGATCAGGAGCAACAGCATCATGATGATGCTCCCCGAGCCCACGGAGGTCATTCCCACTAGAAAGCCCGCCAGCAGGCCGATGACCCACATGCCCACAAACGACTTCATGGTTGGCGGGCGGTTGATTACATGATCTTCGATCTGGGTCTGGAAGAGCAACAGCGTCGGGATGCAGACCAGCAGCAGTCCGACGGCTGAGGTGATGAATGTATTGACGCCGGTTCCATAAACATTGCGGAGATGGGCCAGAAAACTTACTCCGAGGATGGAACCTGGAATACTCCCCACTGCCAACGCGACAACTACCTTGCGCCGGACGGTGCCTTTGCGGAAGTGCACCCAACTGGAGCCGATTTTCGTGAAGAAATTGAAGACGGCGTCGGAGCCGACGGCGATGATCGGCGGTATCCGGAGTCCAAAAATCAGGACGGGGAGCAACAGGACACCGCCCCCCAACCCGGTCATCCCGATCAGGGTCCCCACTCCAAAGCCGATCAAGATCTTGAGTGCGATTTCCATATCAGAATCGGTTAACAACCCGTATCCCGGTCACTCGGATTGTCCGTTGACCCCGATAAAGCCCTCCCGCTCCAAATGCAGAATGATTTCCTGCGCCGCTTCTTCAGGCGTGAGATCAGCTGTATTGATGACGACTTCTGCATCCTTCGGTTCTTCGTAGGGATCCGAAATACCAGTGAATTCCTTGAGAATGCCCGCCCGGGCTTTGGCATAGAGTCCTTTGCGATCGCGCTGCTCGCACACCTCTACCGAGGTGGAGACATGCACCAGGATAAAGCCGCCCAGCGGTTCGACCAGGGCGCGCACATGCTTGCGAGTTGCGTCGTACGGCGCGATAGGAGCGCAAATGGCAATGCCGCCGTTCTTGGTGATTTCAGAAGCCACGTAGCCGATGCGGCGGATATTAATATCACGATGCTCCTTGGAGAAGCCCAGTTCCGAGGAGAGATGCTTGCGCACCAGATCGCCGTCCAGCAGCGTTACCGGACGTCCACCGGTTTCCAGAAACTTGGTCAGGAGAACGTTGGCGATGGTCGATTTGCCCGATCCAGAAAGACCGGTGAAGAAAATCGTTACGCCCTGTTTGTGCCGAGGCGGATAGCTGCGTCGCAGTTCCTGCACGACTTCGGGATAGGTGAACCAGGTGGGAATGTCCCGGCCTTCGTTCAGGCGCTGGCGCAACTCTGTCCCGGAGATATTCAGCACGCGAGCGCCCTTGGCAACCTCGTCGTCCGGAAAGTACTTATCCTGGTCCTCGAGATACACCATCATGTTGAACGGGACCATGGTCACGCCGATGTCAGCCTCGTATTTTTTGAATACCTCCTGGGCTTCGTAGGGTCCGTAAAACGGTTTGCCGTCGGTGTCTTTGCCCGGACCGGCGTGGTCGCGGCCCACGATCAGGTGGGTACAGCCGTGATTCTTGCGGATAAGGCCATGCCAGATAGCCTCGCGCGGTCCGCTCATCCGCATGGCCACGGGCAGGAGCGACAGCTTGACTGTCCCCTGAGGGTACTTGCCCAGCAGCAGTTGATAGCAGCGCACACGGGTGTAGTAATCCACGTCGCCGGGTTTAGTCATGCCGACGACGGGATGAATCAAGAGATTGGCCTCCACCTGCTTCGCCGCGCGGAAAGTTAACTCCACATGGGCGCGGTGCATGGGATTGCGGGTCTGGAAGGCAACTACCCGGCGCCAACCGAGGCGGGCGAATTCAGCGCGCAGTTCCGCCGGAGTCAGCCGCAGAGCGCGGAAGTCATAATGTGAGGGCTCCTGTGCCCCTTCGACGCGGCCGCCCACGTACCATGGATTCGCCTTGTTCATGGCGTAATCCGCGCCGGGATGAGCGTTGCTGGTGCTGTTGAAGACAGCTTTGGCTTCTGTATTGCGGTCGGGCTGCCAGACTTCTTCGACGTGCAGAACGGCCAGCATCACGCCTTCGGGATCGCGCAGCGCGATCTTGCTGCTGCCCGATTTGAGAGACTTGGCGAAGTTCTCGGTGACGTCCAGGGTGATCGGCATGGGCCACAGGACACCGCTGGCCAGGCGCATGTTGTGGCAGACGCCTTCGTAATCGGCGTGTGTCATGAATCCACGCAAGGGCGAGAAGCCGCCGCTCATCAGCAGTTCGAGATCGCAGAGCTGGCGAGCAGTCAGGTCCCACGAAGGCCATTCGCGCGAATGGGCTTTCAGTTCGGTGATTCGTTCGGGTTGGGCAATGAGGTTAACAAGTTCTCCCCCGTGGGGTGGAATCAGATGGCTTGTCGAAGCGGTCAAATCCTTGAACCTCCCAGGCTCTTACGGCTCTCTTGTTTGCGCTGCTCTTTGAAGCTAAAGGCTAGCTGAGGACAATGTGGAAGTCCCCTTCCACATCGGCGGGGAAAGCACATGCCAAGCGAGACCATTCTAAAGTGAAGACTCGCAGACCTCTAAATAGGTGCCCAACCAGCACACCTGTCGGATAAGCACTTCCGGTTCCTTCGAGGCAACTCTCGAAAATCGCTAAACGACTCAAAACAAAAGACGTACTAGGTTTCCCGGCGGTGTTTTCCGGCGCTTATGTGTAAATAGTTGCAACAAAATTGAAACCCGAGACTCCCGCCGCGCGTGGCAGATGGGAGGTTAATTCCTGGAACTGGAAGCTTGGTTCTGCCGGACTGGCTCCGGCACGATTTTCTCAGGAGCAGATTTCTGAAATGCGACGGCGGGCTCTTTGATCGAGTATTTCAACAGCACCCACAAGGCACGTGCGCCGTCCTTCCAGCCGATT
This sequence comes from Terriglobia bacterium, assembly GCA_041494805.1. Taxonomy (GTDB): domain Bacteria; phylum Acidobacteriota; class Terriglobia; order Terriglobales; family Acidobacteriaceae; genus JBGQBN01. The sequence continues at coordinate 102,100 of JBGQBN010000008.1, forward strand.
TTCTTGCCCTCTTCGTAGGTGCGCCCCCAGTAGCTGATACCGACTTCATAGATTCGCAGGCGGCGCTTGGCGAGTTTGACCGTGATCTCCGGCTCGAAACCAAACCGGTTCTCTTCCGTGGGAATCGACTGGATGACTTCCCGCCGGAAAGCCTTGTAGCAGGTCTCCATGTCGGTGAGGTTGATGTTGGTGAGGCTGTTAGACAGAAGCGTGAGCAGCTTGTTTCCGACCGAGTGCCAGAAGTAAAGCACGCGATGCGGGGCGGCGCCCAAGAACCGGGAACCGTAAACCACGTCGGCCTTGCCCTGGATGAGCGGTTCCAAGAGTATGGGGTAATCGACCGGATCGTATTCCAAGTCCGCATCCTGGATGATTACGTAGTCTCCGGTGGCCGCCTGGATGCCGCGGCGGATGGCTGCTCCTTTGCCCATGTTGTTCGGTTGCCGGAAGACGCGCACCTGGGAATGCTGGTTCTGTAATTCCGCCAGGATTTCCTGTGAACCGTCCTGCGAACCGTCGTCCACGCAGATCAAATCAATCTCCATCGGCGCAACGGACAGCACTCTCTCCACCACGAACCGTAGAGTGGCGCACTCGTTGTACACCGCCATGACGACCGAGAGTTTCATGATGGAAAAGACTCGAGTCCAGTCTAACAAGCTCGGGCAATTTCGCGCACAACATCGTCCGGAGGTCTACTGCCGGTAGCTGGTAGTCGAGGGCGCGGCGTGGCGGAGGGGAAGTGTAATTAGTTCCAAATGTGTCTCAAAATGAGTGGAATTTTGACCTAAGGTGTTTACCTTAACTGATGGCTAAGGTACCAGTCGCAAGTTGGACTTTCGAAGAGGTGGTGCCGATGGGTCGGCAGCCGCAGTCAGTTTGGCCGGGACGAACCAGTCGAGTTAACCAGGCAAATGCAGTCGAGCGGGTAGACAACAGCTTTGGCAGACCTTGGTTTTTCTCCACAATTTCCCGCCATCCCAGTCGCCGGGAATCAAGGCAAGGCTGTGAAGTGCTTTCGGTGGAGAGAATGGACCCTTACGCCTGGCTCCTTATGATTACCTGAAAGCACCAGTTCTGTGCTGTGGAAATCTTCGACGCAATTCTTGCAAAAGCCGCGACCGACTTGGCATTGCGAATGCTATGAATTTTGGGAGAACCAAGTGAACTGGCATATTATTCCTCCGCTGCCGACAGGCTGAAGGGGCTGCCCCTGCATTTCGCTCGGACGTACCCGGTCAGTTGGCGAGCGTTGGTTTTGGAGTTTGGGGGAGCCGTCAATGAGGGAGAAGTCTATTCGGCTGGGTCCGCGGGAGCAACAGATTGCGGAGTTATTACTTCAGGGCTGCAACAACCCAGAAATTGCCCAGCAACTCAAGATGGCGCGGCGCACGGTCAAGGCACACTTCAATCGTCTTTTCATGCGGTTTGGGATTACCAGCGGTATCAAACGGGTAAAACTCGCAACTCTCTTGTATCGGAGGCAGCTATGTTCGGAGGCGAGCGTTACGGAAAGCGTGTCCCCAGCGAACGAGAACAGCGGGTCATCAAACTCGTCGCCCAAGGACTCAAAAACCGCGAAGTCGCGGATGCCATCGGCACGACGGAGCACGTCGTCAAGAACTATCTCCGCGTCATCTACGACAAGCTCGGGCTCTGGAACCGGGTTGAACTCGCCCTATGGTACGAAGCCCGAAGGCACGATAACCCCGCCCACGCCTGATGTGCTGGAGAGCTGGGAGCGCGGCATTCTTGCCTTGGCTCCAGCTGAAGGCCGCGCTATGGCTGAACACCGCGGTCGAACCGTAACCAGCAACTGACTGCAAGAACGAGCGATGTGAAGCGACCTCCGCCGAAGGCGGAGGTCTTTTCTTGTCTTCTTATTGCGGGCATCCGGCGGATTCGAGGCGGCGCAGCTTTTGGGCCGCTTCGGTCGTGCCCTTCCTGGCCGCAGCTACTAGCAGGAGCCGCGCCTGGTCGCAATCCCTGGGAACGCCATCGCCAAGCATGTACAAATCAGCCAGCAGTAAGACGGCACTGGTGTTCTTCTTACCTACAGCTTTCCACAACCACTTTGCGGCTACGGCAGTGTCTCGCGGGCCATTCTTGCCCGCGAGGTAGCCTTGTGCGAGCAGCAACTCGGGCGCGCCGTTTCCTGCTTCCGTGGCGGCGTCTGATGCAGCGGGCGTCTGGTTGACATTTGCGCGGATAGCCGGGGTGGTCTGAATTGCCGCGGGTTCCGATGGCGGAGTTGGTTGCGCCGGCTTGGCTGGCTCCGGTGCTACCTGCGGAGCGGACTCGCGCAACACTTCCGGCACAGAAGCCGGAGGATGAGGCCGCGAACTCCACAGCACATAGGCAAAGCCGGCCAGCAGAATCGCCAGCCCCATGAACGGATACTTCCACTGACGCCGGGATGGCGCGGGACGCTCGTCCAGACGGATGACAGCTCTTTCCCGCAGCCAGTCCAGATCATTTTCTGCGGAAAACTGGGGGACGCTTGCGCTCGTCTGGCCTTCGGCGCGAACCGGGCGGTGGTTCTCCGCCTCGGGCATGTTGCGGTCTTGCAGTGCGAATCCGCAGGCTCCGCAGAATCTTTCAGTAGCCGTGATTTTCTGCCGGCAAGCGGGACACACCAATTCAGGTTGCAATGTCGGGCCGTCAGAAGTATTCCCGGCGTTGTGATCGGCGGGCGCGGAACCTTCGGGAGACTTGCCGTTGAGCTCACACAAAAGCTCCGAAACTGCTTGTTCGCGCTTCTCCGGGGGATTGGTGAAATATACCTGCGCCCATCGGCCCAGGTTTCGTTCCAAAGTTGGGTTCGTCAGCGGATTAAGCTCCGATCGCTGTATCTGGTCGGAGGAGTCTGGTCCCGTGTCCCGCGGGTTCGCCACTGCTGATCTCCAAGGAGTGTTTCACCCAATTCCACTCTCGCAACCTGGAGTTGTCAAACCCGGAGGTGTGAAAAGAACCTTGTGGATAGACCGCTGAGTCGTGGACTAGTCGCAGACTCTGCGGTAAGCCGGCTCGAACTGATCCGCCTCGGCATCACTTTGGGTTGTGAACTTGCCCATCGGCGTCTTGCCGTAGAGATCATTCCCCGGACAGTAGTAGAGGGCGGTACGGAGATCTACCCAGACCCGAGTGTCTGGATTGCCGAGATAGGCAGGCGTGGGTGGGGGCTCGGCCAAGCCCAGACCAACCAGCAGCTTTTCGAAGAGGGTGAGCTCGGGAGGTGGAGGTAACCTTCGCCGCCGGGAGTTAGCGGCGGAAGCCGTATTCGCCGAGTTTGCAACAGTTCCTGCCGGCCGCGTCCCCCAGCCCATAAGCGAGCCCAGCAGGACGAGGGCTGCAATTCCCAGATAGATGTTGGCTCGCTGCCGGTGCCATTGGTGGATCCACCAAGCGCGGCTTGGCTGCTGGGTTCTTAATGATTCCAGCCATTCGCGGGCTTTCCTTGCCGATGTCCAGGGGTAGGACGGAACGGCCGGGGATAGCGCAACCGACTCCGCCGGAACAATTCGAAGCGGAGCTTCCACTCGGGTGATGGAAGCTTCTTCAGTCTCAGTGGCAGATTCGGCTTCGGTCGTTTCCGCCTCTTCTTCGTGCGCCGAATACCTGGCCACGATCTCCTCCAGTTCAGCGGGGAGCGGGGCGTCCGTCAGCTTCTCATGCTCGGCGATGGAATCTATGCGCTCTCTTTTCCTGGCTTGGCGCGAAAACTGGGCAGTCATGTCTTCCAGGGCAGAAGGACTCAAGTAGGTAGCCTCATCGTTCTGATCTGCAGCCACGGCATTTGCTTTTCCTTGTTTTTGCGCGGTCTGCTGCAAACGCCAGAGAGAAGCCCATTTGCTCTGTATGCTGTTGTCTGGCTTGTCCAGCCAGCGCGCGGTACCGCAGATACCACAGAAGAATTCTTCTCCTCCGAACTGGTGGCCGCAACCGCGGCAGATCGTGTCCCTTTTCGGTTTGGCCGGTTGGCTGGCTGCAGCCACCGTCGGTGCAGGTTCCATGTGATCTGCCGGCGGCTCCGCAGGCAGCACCACCGGTTGGGAAGGAGCTGCGATCTTTCCGACGGGAAGCTCGTTAACCGGGCGTTCAGGTGGTCTGTCGGCAACAACCACCTTCTCCGGAAGAACTGTTGGTTCGACTATCGCCGCCAACCGCTCGACGGGAGGTTCGCCCACAGGTCGCGCGGGTGGTTCATCGGCGACAACGGCCTTCTCCGGATGAGCTGCCGGTTCGATTACCGCCAAGCGCTCGAGCTGCGGCTTGATTCTTTCCAGAGCTTCCAGCATGGTCGCCCGTTCCGCGGCCAAGGCTTGCTTCCAATCCATTTCAGCGGCCCCGGCAATGGCTTCCGTCACTAGCCCCGCCATGAGCTGGCAGGTGCGGACGTCGTGCTCCTGGAAGGAGTGAGTTTCCGCGAAATGGAGTTCCAATACGCCGGCAACTTTTCCCTCGTGGTGCACCGGGACTGCGATCAAGGCTTTTACCCCCCACTCCCGGCACTGGTCGGGGCGCAGACGGGAGTCCTTGCGCACATCGGCACAAATCAGGGTCTGCCCATTCCGCAGGCAATCCGCCGACAAACAATCGTCGAGGGGCACGCGGGTTCCAGCTTCGCCGGCAACGCTTCCCGTGCCTCCGCGGTAGACGAGGTGATCGTCTCCCATCACCCCTACAGCGGCTCCGGCAGCATGCGTGATTTTCTGCGCCCGTTCCGCGATGAGGGTGGAAGCCGCGTTCAGGTCGAGATGCCGATTCTGGATGGCCCTTTGAGTTTCTACGATTTCGGAGAGAGTCCTGTTGTAGTCCGCCTGGGGCTCCTTGGCCCGCAGACGGTCGTTGTGCTCCTGCAGCACGTGAGCTGCAGCCAGGAGCCGCTGGAACGACTCTTCGTCCAGGACTGGGCGGTCTGGCGTGCTGGTGGATCGGCGCTTCACGTTAGCAGGTTCTCCCGAGCCGACAAACGAGGTATGCCGGGTCAGCCTATTCTAGTGCAATTGGCCGTCCAAACCGCCATACAAAAGCCTGCAAGCTCTTGATTCTAGCAGCCTTGGCTCATAGATAAGTGCCCTCCAGCGAGACTTGCCGTGGAATGTGCAAATCCTTGCAACTCAGCGGATTATCGTCTGCCACCCCCCCTTGGGTGCGCAACTTGAACGGGTACCGGACGCCAGGTCTGGGGGTTGGCGTGGGGTGGGAAACTGGCGCGGTCTCGGCATTGAGTGCAAGATTTTGCATCTTGCATTCCGAGGAATCTGCCGAGGCTTGGAAGGGGTGAGAGGACAGTCACGCTAGAACGGGGTGGGCGACAACGCTGCCGGTCTTGTGCCCTCGTGGCTCAGGTAATAGTGCACGGCAGGAGTGATGAGCAGCGACAGAACCATCGAGATCAGAATACCGCCGATCACCGCGATGGCCAGCGGCTGCAGCATCTGCGCGCCGGCGCCGAGAGCGAAAGCCAGCGGCAACATGCCGGCGATGGTGGCCAGCGCAGTCATGACGATCGGACGCAGGCGTCGCCGTCCGGCTTGCAGCATGGCGTCTTCCGCGGAAAATCCAAGCTTGCGGAATTTCTGGTCTGCATCGAGCAGCAGGATTCCGTTCTTGGCCACGATGCCGACGACCATGATCATCCCCATGAAGGAGGAAACGTTAAACGTGGTGCCGGTGATCACCAGGGCGATGAAAACTCCTGAAGTTGACAAGAGGGCGGAAGCAAGAATCGCCAGCGGCGCCGCAAACGTTCCAAACTCGAACAGCAGCACGATGAAGACCAGCACGATGGCGAGAACCAGCACAAACACCAGGTCACGAAACGATTTCTGCTCTTCCTTGTAAGTCCCGCCGTACTCCACTCGAATCGCGGACGGCAGATGCAGCGCGTCCACCGCCTTCTGCACCGCGGAAACCGCGCTGCCCAAGTCCGTGCCTTCCAGGCGGGCGGTTACGGAAACGTCACGCTGCAGGTTCTCGCGGCGGATCTCGGTTTGTGGAGGGAGTTCGGTAATCGTGGCCAACGCTCCCAGGGTGGCGGTGCGTCCGCTGCTGCTGGTCAGCAGGGTATCGCGCATGGCTTCGAGCGAGACGCGATTGCCGGCGGGGAAGCGTACGCGCACGGTGTAGGGACGGTCGTTACTGACTACGGGTGTGGCAGCCGGTTCGCCCTCCAGGATGGCTGCGGCATCGGTGGCGACCTCTTCCGGTGTGAATCCCGCTCGCGCTGCCACGCTGGGATTAATTTGAAACGTTGTCGCGGGTCCGCTGATAGTGTTTTCGATTCCATCGAGCACATCCACGACACCGGGTACCTTGCGAATGGTCCCGGCCACTTTGGACGCCCAGGTCTCCAGGATCGCCGGGTCCTGCGAAAATAACTTGATCTGGATTGGCTCCGGCTCACTGGTCAGGTCTCCGATCATGTCCTGCAATACCTGTACGAACTCAACCCGCACGGCAGGCTCTTGCACGGTAACTTTGGACCGCACGTCCGCCATTATTTCTTCGATGTCGCGGCTGCGGTCTTTTTTCAGTTTGACCAGAATGTCACCGCGGTTCGCTTCCGTGACCGCCGCCAGGCCCAGTTCCAGCCCGGTACGCCGCGAGGTGCTCTCAACCTCCGGAACAGAATTCAGGGTCCTTTCCATCTGGGACACCATGCGGTCGCTTTCCGCCAGCGAAGTGCCTGCGGGCGTCCAGTAATCCAGGGTGAAGCCGCCTTCGTCCATCTCTGGCATCAGGTCCGAGCCGGAAGCGCGGTAACACACATAGGAAGCGGCCACCAGCACCACACTCATGGCTGCCAACCACCTGGGCTTGGCCAGAGCCCGGCGCAGCCAGCGCGCGTGGAAGTCGACGACCTTGCGGAAGAAGCCACCGAGGCTGAGGTTCTCAATCGCCAGCAGACGCGAGATGGATTCTTCTTCTGGTTCCTTTCCTTCCCGGCCGGCTTGATCGGCGTTGTGCCTTCCGATGAAGTACTGGCTCAAGTTCGGCGTCCAGGTAAGCGCCAGGGCCAGCGAGGTGAACAGAGACACTCCCATGGTCACGGCCAGCGCGCGGAAGAACGTGCCGGTGACGCCGGTGATGGAAATCAATGGCAGGAACACCACCACGGGCGTGACTGTCGAACCGATCAGCGGAACCGTGATCTCCTGCAGGGCGCTGTGGATTGCCTGCAGGTGGCTCTGTCCGGCATCGCGGTGGAGCACGATGTTTTCGACCACGAC
>JBGQBN010000105.1:0-4882 GCA_041494805.1 Terriglobia bacterium
AGAGTTCAAGATGCTTCCCTTCAAACTTATCTACAGCGACGGCTATTACCTCCCCATCGGCCAACACGTCTTTCCTGCCGAAAAGTACCGCCGCATTCATGATCGGCTGCTCGAAGCCGGCGTCGCCGAACCATCGGACTTCGTCACCCCGCAACCCGCGTCCGACCAGGATGTGCTCCTTGTCCACACGCCCCAGTATGTCCACAAACTGAAAACCGGCACGCTCTCCGCGCGGGAGGAGTTGGAGATGGAAGTTCCCTACTCACCGGAGTTGGTGAGCGCATTCTGGCTGGCCGCAGGCGGCTCGATTCTTGCTGCCGATCATGCACTCAAGGATCGCATTTCCTTTAGCATAGGCGGCGGCTTCCACCACGCGTTCCCCGACCACGGCGAGGGCTTTTGCATGATCCACGACGTGGCGGTCGCCATCCGGCGCATGCAGCGCGACAGCAAGATTCGCACGGCCATGACCGTGGATTGCGACGTTCACCAGGGCAACGGCACCGCGGCCATTTTTGCCGGCACGCGGACGGCCAGCCAGCCCCTGCCTTCGGCCTCTTCTTCAATGCTGAGCCTGTCAGCTCCGGCCAAGATGCGGGGCGCTCACGCGGGCGACGTCTTCACCATCTCGCTCCATCAGGAGAATAACTATCCGCCGTGGAAGCCGCCCTCTTCGATCGATGTTGATCTTCCCGATGGAACCGGTGATGACGATTACCTCGCCTGGCTGGACAATGCTTTGAGCTCCGGACTGCGCCAGTTCGAGCCTGAGCTCATCTGCTACGTTGCCGGCGCCGACCCGTACCGCGAAGACCAGCTCGGCGGCCTTTCACTTAGTATCGAAGGACTGAAACACCGGGACGAATTGGTTTTCCGTGTTGCCCGGGCGCGCAATATCCCGGTGATGGTGACACTTGCCGGCGGCTACGCCCGGCGGGTGGAGGACACGGTGACGATCCACTGCAACACAGTCATCGCCGCCAAAGAGATCTTCGCACCTTAGTCAGATCGATGCTGATTGGGCTCTCTCCTGCCGCCATTCTGTGGACCAGGAGGCTTGGTTGCAAACGTCCCCTTCGGGGTCGAAGCCACGCATCATTGCCAGGTTGCCATCTCAACGACAGTGACTGAGGGGCCATCATTGGAGAAGCAGCTCAGTTTCGGTCCATTGATGCAAGATGCAAGATTTTGCAACTATTGTTACGAATACTGCGCATCCGACAGGAAATCTTACCTGCAATGCGTGATTCCACTTGACTTCATCTCCAGCCCATGTAGAGTTTCCTCGCCTCGATCACGGCTTTTCACCAATCGCCATCTGGGGAGCCGATCTCAGCCTGGGAGGGGGCACCCAAGCTGACTTTGGTTAGGCCTTCCCTTGTAGTTCACCAGTTTGTAGAGGTACAGCAAGAAAGAGAATTGAGTCGAAAGCTGGAGAACGCCTGGCTTTGAATCTCAATCTCACTTCGGTCCAACTTGAAGTAAAAATCTAGGAGGGAGAACTCGTGAAGAAAACATTGCAGGGATTACTTTTGTGCTTGACGGTGATGGCGCTGTACAGCGGCACCGCGCTGGCTCAGGCTCGCCGCCCACAGGCGGCTGCGACGAGCACGCCGCGCACCATCCATCCTATGGCGAACCCGGACGCTGGACTCCGGAAGATATTCAGCAACTTGGGAACGCCAACCGACGCATACGATTCCACGAACGGCTATTTTGTGATGGGGGCTACCAACGCGCTTTTCGGCTATAGCCAGGACATCGCGATACCGTTCAAACCGAGAGGCAACGCTACCATCATGGCGGTCAAACTTGCGCTCCAGTACTATGGCTATGGCCCTAACGCCGCCACTGCGGCCATCTATGACGATGCCGGTGGCCTGCCGGGGAAGGCGCTCGCCAGGAAGACCCTGAAGAATTTTGATGACTTCGGCAGCGGTTGCTGCGACCTGGCCGCTTGGAGGCTTCAAACGGGAGTGCCAGTAACGAAGGGAACTCAATACTGGGTGGTTGGAACGACAAACAGCAGGACTTCGACCTCAGTGAACACCTGGGACTTTGTCTGGGATGATGCACCTGGTACCTTCGCTTTCCAACAGTCCGGTGGCGGTTGGATCCTCCTCACCGCGGCTGATGGCTATGCGCCTTCGGCAGTCGCTGTGTACGGAACCGTGCCGTAACCTTAGGCATTTGACCAACTAGAACCGCTGACGCCAGTCAGCGGTTTTTTTGCGCAATCGGCAATACTCCGGTGTGCGGAGAGCCCGGCAAGATGGCCGCAAGACTCAATGGATCGTTTCTCCCCCGCCTGGGTATGAAAGAAGGAGCCTCGATTCGGGCTAAATGATGGCGGTGCAGGCTGTTTCCCTAGCGGCTGTTAAAATAGTCTGCTTACTCTTATGTTCGAGAATCTTTCTGAAAAGCTGCAGCGCGCCTTCAAAACCCTCCGCGGGCAGGCCGTACTGAATGAAGAAAACATTCAGGAGAGCCTCCGCGAGATCCGTCTCGCGCTGCTGGAAGCCGACGTCAACTTCAAAGTCGTCAAGCAACTGATCGATCACATCCAGGAGAAGGCCATCGGCGCGCAGGTGGCGACCGCGCTCTCGCCCGGCGACCAGGTCATCAAGATCCTTCGCGATGAGTTGATCGAGACCCTGGGTCGCGACACCGCCAAGCTGAAGTTTGCCTCGCACCCCCCGACGGTCGTGCTCATGGCTGGCCTGCAAGGGTCCGGTAAGACCACCACGTCCGGCAAACTGGCTAACTGGCTGAAGAATGGCGGCCACCGGCCGCTGCTGGTTTCCGTGGACGTCTACCGTCCCGCCGCCCGCGAGCAGCTCAAGGTGGTTGCGCAAGCCATTAAGGCAAGCATCTATGAGGGCGAAGTTGGCGAGGCCAACACCGCCACCGTCGAGCGCCTGGCCAAAGAAGCGCGCCGCGAAGCCATCAACACCGGCTCCGATGTGCTCATCGTAGACACCGCCGGCCGCCTCCACATCGACGAACAACTCATGGACGAGATGCAGTCGCTCAAGCGCCTGCTCAACCCGCAGGAAATTTTGTTCGTGGCCGACGCCATGACCGGCCAGGACGCGGTCAAGTCCGCCGATGAGTTCCATAAGAAGCTCTCGCTGACCGGCGTGGTGCTTACGAAAATGGATGGCGATGCCCGCGGGGGCGCCGCGCTCTCCATCCGCCAGGTTACCGGCCAGCCCATCAAGTTCATCGGCGTGGGCGAAAAGTACGACGCCCTCGAACCCTTCCATCCCGACCGTATCGTGTCCCGCATTCTGGGCATGGGCGACATTCTCTCGCTCATCGAAAAGGCCGAGCAGCAGATCGATAAAAAGAAAGCCCAGGAGATAGCCAGCAAAGCGCTCTCCGGCGACGGTTTCTCCCTCGAAGACTTCCGCGATCAGCTGCGCCAGGTCAAGAAGATGGGATCGATCCAGAACCTGATGGGCATGCTGCCCAGCATCGGCCCTTTCGCGGGACTCCAGAAGCACGCGGACAAAGTGGACGAAAAGCAGCTCAACCGTGTCGAGGCCATCATCAACTCGATGACCAACCACGAGCGCCTGCACCATGAAGTGATCAACGGCAGCCGCCGCAAACGGATTGCCCGCGGCTCTGGCACCAGCGTGCAAGAAGTCAATAATTTGCTGCGTCAGTACGCCCAGATGCGCAAGATGTTCAAGCAGATGGGCAAGCCCAGCTTCGCCCGCAAGTTTGCCGGAATGAAGCTGCCGGGAATATGACTTCGGACGTCGGACGTCAGACCTCGGACCTCGGCCCGTGGCTGGTCCCGTAACATAGTGTTTCTTTCTATCGAAGTGCGAAGTCCACTTGCATTGATTCGCAGTTCTGGGTTCGGTCCGGACTTTCTAAGATCTGAGGTCCGACGTCAGAGGTTTTACGAATGAAATGGCGTTCTCTCGAAGAAACGGCACCGAATGCGGACACTCGTACCCTGCGCGAAATCTTCGCCGAGCGTAAAGAACTCATCGCCAAATACGTCCCGCCGGAAACCCAGGCCATTCATGCCCGTGTTATCGCGGAACTTAAAGAAGAACGCATCGCCGACCGCGCGCTCCCCATCGGTACGAAGGCCCCCAGGTTCGAACTCAACGACCACAACGGCAAGTCGGTGTCCTCGGCCGAGCTCATAAAAACAGGCCGCCTCGTCATCTGCTTCTTCCGCGGGCGCTGGTGCCCTTTCTGCGTCGGACAACTGGAAGCCATGAACCTCATCCTGCCACAAATCGAGCAGGCCGGAGCGTCGCTGGTTGCCATCTCTCCGCAGACGGTGGAGCAGTCTTTTTTCATGGCCGACCAGCATAGGCTGCGCTTGCCGCTGCTGAGCGATGCAGGCAATGAGGTCGCGCGCCAGTTCGGGCTGGTGTATCGCGTCCCGGATGATCAGCAGGCGATCTATCGCCGCGCCTTCATCAACCTGCCCTTTGCCAACGCAGATGAAAGCTGGGAACTCCCAATCCCGGCCACCTACATTCTCGACCAGGACGGCACCGTGCTCTACGCCTCTGCCAGCCCGGATTACACCGAGCGGCCAGAACCGCAGCACATCCTCAAGACGCTAACTATGCCGGGTGGCGAACAAAACTGAACTGAATCAGGACGAGCGCGTTACTTCAGCCCTTCGACCACGTAAAGGTAGGAAAGGGTACGAGGCACCTCATACATGTAGAACTTCCCATCCGGCGTGGTAATCCCCGCATTGACCCCTGGGACACCGGAAGGGTCCGCCGGCGCGTTCTGATGGTGCAGCCGCCGCTGGCCCGTCTTGATATCCATGACATATACCTTCGCCGGAACCGAAGACGCATCGCCCACATAAATCGATTTGCTATCCGCTGTCCAACCG
>JBGQBN010000045.1:0-33730 GCA_041494805.1 Terriglobia bacterium
GGTTCTGCGAAGGCAGGAACCACCGCCGAGAGGCACAGGTGCGAGCTGCGGATGCTGGCGAGTGCGGTTGTGCGCGCTCCTCCCAAGCGCGCGTCAGGAGAACTGTGTTTCCCCTTGACAAAGACTTACATGGACGTCGGCGACTCGGAAACTATCCCCACCCTGACGCCTGGCCGTTGGCCATGAAGTCCGCATTTCGGAGTGCGAGTCGGCAGCGCAGGTCTGTTGCATCCAAATGTTTGAGATGAGTGATGAGTTGCAGGTGATAGGGAGTCGATGGCAAATCACCAACCCCTAGACGCTAGGCGCTGATCTTGAGGAAGTTCCCCACCAGCTTCTTACCCTCTCCTGTCAGCACGCTCTCGGGATGAAACTGCACGCCCTCAACCGGGAACCGCCGGTGGCGCAGGCCCATGATGGTGCGTGAACCGTCCCGCTCGGTGGTGTGGGCGCTTATCTCGAAGTCTGCCGGCAGTCCTTTTTCTTCGACGATCAGCGAATGGTAGCGTGTTGCGGTTATAGGGGAAGGAAGCCCGTCGAAAATTGTCCGGCGGTCGTGCTGCACTTCGCTGGTCTTGCCGTGCATCAGGTGCGGCGCCCGTACCACCTTCCCACCGAAAGCTGCTCCAATCGCCTGATGTCCAAGACATACTCCCAGTACCGGAACCTTGCCCGCGAAATGGCGGATCAGCTCGATGCTAATACCCGCCTCTTGCGGCGTGCAGGGGCCGGGTGACACGACGATCCGTTCCGGGTGCATGGCTTCTACCCCGGCCACCGTTACTTCGTCATTGCGGCGGACCACGACCTCCGCCCCCAGTTCGCCCAGATATTGGACCAGGTTGTAGGTGAACGAATCGTAGTTATCGAGGACGAAGACCATGGCAGGCTTGATTATCAGCTTCGGAAGACGTTGCAAGCAACGTCTCTACAGCGGGGACAGATATTTCTGAGACTTCCGTAGAGCCGCCGGCCCAAAGTACGGCCTTGACACGCTGTCCCCAAAACGCCATGCTTACAGCCTTAGCGAGGAGCCATGGCCGAGGCCGAACGCGAAAAGCGGGCTACACGGCGGTTTGCGCTGCGACTGCCGGTTTCCGTCAGCTACAGCGAGGGCGGGGCGCAGGAAAAGGCCGCGCAAACTCGCGACGTAAGTGCCCGCGGAATCTGCTTCTACGTGGACTCGTCGATCGCCGCCGGATCGGCGATTGAATTTACCCTCACCCTCCCGCCGGAAATCACCCTCACCGAGAGCATCCGGGTTCGCTGCAAGGGCAAAGTTGTGCGGGTGGATAACGGTGATCCCGAGGGCAAGGTGGCGGTGGCCGCAGTTATCGACGAATACGAATTCCTGTCTGAACCCTAGGCAATCCTGCTTGTGAAGCGTCTCCTTAAGTAACCCGGCCATGCCCTCTTGTGCTGCCTGCGGTACTTCTCTCCCGCTGCGTACCGGTGGTATTGTTCCGCTATACAGACCTTCTAGGTGACGGGAAGAAGTCCTTGCCGCGCATTGGTGCCCAATTTGTCGTGCTTTTGCTGCTGGGGGGAGTTCTCGTTCCCGGGTCGGCCATAGGACAGGCTGCCCCGCAATCCTCTGCTCGCGCTGCCAACCACGCCTCGGGACGAGCTACGATCGTGCACAGCGTTGGGGTCTTGGACGACAAACAAGGCCCGGTGGTGGAAATTCTCTCCAGCCGTCCTTTAGTTCCGAAAATCACGAAGCTGGAAGGCCCGCCACGGCTGGTCATAGATCTGCCGGACGCCAATATTTCTTTGCGCCGCAAGCGCATCGCGGTTCGCAATGAGGACATCAGTGCGGTCCGGGTTGACCAGTATCGCAACAGCCCGCCGGTGGCGCGGGTGGTCGTGGATCTGCTCAAGCCCGTAGGCTACACGTGGGACGCAGCCGGGAACCGCTTGATGATCCGTCTGCACTCGATTGAAGAGGCGACGGCCAAACCCGCCTCCGTCCCCGCCTTCACGCCAGGGGTGCAGCCTGCGGCGGTCCCGGGGAGCCCAAGTACTTCCGGAGCGGTGTTGCTGGCGGGCAGCCGGGTGGGTGCAGGTTCCTCGGTGACCGCTGGGGCAGACACTGCAATCCTGCACCTGGCGCGTGGTGGCGAAATACGGGTTTGCCCCGGTACTACGGTGTCTGTGACTTCTTCGCAGAACGGGCACGACATGATGCTGGGCATGAGCACGGGAGCACTGGAAGCGCATTACACGCTGAACGCCTCTGCCGATTCCGTGCTTACCCCGGACTTCCGCATCCTGCTGGCGGGTCCCGGGGAGTTTCATTACGCCGTCAGCGCCGACTCGCGTGGCAACACCTGCGTTCGGGCGCTGCCCCGCAACACCGCCTCGGCAATCGTGTATGAACTCATGGGGGATGGCACCTACCAGGTGAAGCCCACTGAGCAAGTGGTTTTTCGCAGTGGGCGCCTGAACCTGATGGATACGGCGGTGCCTGAGGATTGCGGTTGTCCGGCACCGACCGTGCCGGTGCTACGCGCGTCTGCACCATTGGCGCCAGTTATCTCAGGAATGGAACTGTCGGCGTCCTCGCGTCCGGTTTCAGGGCTCCAGTCCGGCGGACCGCCAACTTCTCAGGTGACTCTGTCGGTGACACCACCTGAAATGGCTGCCTTGCCTGCATCAAAACCAAGCGACGTACACGTGCAGGTAGACGCGCCGTTTGTTTACCGAGCCACGGACCCACCATCCCCGCAGCCGGCTCCAACTCGCGAAGCGGAGAGTTTGCCACTAGCTTCTTCACCGCACCCGGAGCCGCTCGAAGCCGTTGTTCTTCCACCCGTGCCGGAGGCGAAGCTCCAGCATCACGGTTTCTTTGGCAAGATTAAGGGCTTCTTTGCAGCCTTGTTCCGATAGCTGGACTGGGGTGGCGGTTTAGCTTCTAGCACACCTGAAGCCTCGGCCCGAAGCCTGTCTCTAGTCCCGCCGCAGTGCTCGTCCCAACGGGGCCACTCGCTTACGGGCGGTTTCGCTTACCTCTTCTACCCAGTCGGCGCCGCGATCCATGGCTTCCTCGACCCGGTCCTGCGCCTCTTCCGCGAAGTCTTCCACTGCGCCCCGGGCGTCATCGTACTTGCGACGAATATCCTTCCTCAACTGCTTACCGGACTTGGGAGCGAGCAGCAACGCGGCTAGCGCTCCCGCACCCATGCCGATCAGCAAGAATGTTACAGCGGTTCCGACGCTGTTCTTCTCGGATGGCTCATATTTTCCAAAACGCATAAGAGTACCTTTCTCTCAATCGTGCAGATTTACGTTGGATCACGGCTAGTATTTTAGCTGCCCAGAGGGTATAGGGGGCAGAGGATTCCAGTGTGATTCCGAAGGGCATGCACCTGGATTTCCCAAACTGGCTCAAGCCCGTGTAAAATAACGAGTTGGACCCTTGTGTCCGGCTGGAAATGTGGCTTGACCCGCCTTCCGCCGGTCTTTAAGTTCGATATTCTATTCGCTGTTCGATTCGCTATTCGCTTGCCAACACCTTGAGGAGACTTACCTAGCAATGGCTATTCCCGCCACCCAGCTTCGCCCCGGCATGATCATCAAGCACAACAATGATCTGCATTCCGTTTTCAGCGTCGAGCACCGTACTCCGGGCAACTTGCGCGCCTTCATCCAGGCTAAGTTGCGAAACCTGCGTACGGGCGCCATGTTCGAGCACCGCTTTCGCTCGCCCGATTCCATTGAAAGGATCAATGTGGATGAGGTCGAGATGCAGTACCTCTACAACGAAGGCGACAGCTACTACTTCATGGACATTGCGAACTACGAGCAGACCCACCTGACCAAGGAAATCCTGGGCGACGCAGTGGATTACCTCATCCCCAACCTGCAGATCAAGGTGGAATTCTTCGACGGCAAGGCGGTGGGCATCGAACTGCCGCAGACGGTGGAGATGACCGTGATCGAGACTGAGCCGGGCCTGAAGAGTGCGACAGCCTCGAGTGTCACCAAGCCGGCGAAGACGGAAACCGGGTTGGTCGTGCAGGTGCCACCGTTTATCAGCGAAGGCGAGAAGATTCGGGTGGACACGGCTGAGGGAGTGTATCTGTCGAGGGCGTAACTTGGGCAGTCGTGGTCGTCAGGTCTCAGTCGTCAGGCAAGCTTGCTGCAGTATCTGTTGTGAGAAGATTGTTTCTGAGGCGTTGAATGCAACGTCTTTATCCTGACCTAATGCCGTCTGTCGACAAATCTGCCCTAGAAGCCCGCCGCTTCGTCGTACGCGGACGCGTGCAGGGTGTAGGCTTTCGCTGGTTCGTGGAGCGCGAGGCGCACATCCTGGGCATAGCCGGGTGGGTGCGTAATAACGCTGATGGAAGCGTGGAAGTCCTGGCCATGGGGAAGCGCGATCAACTTTCGGGTCTGAGCTCGCGGCTGCGGGCGGGTCCGCGGGCCGCCCGCGTGGATGACGTCGAAGAATTTGAAGCCAAGCCGGTCGCCGGCTTGAGCACATTTCGCATCGAAGGAGCCTGGTAAATGCCCAGCAAAGCGGTGCCAATCAAGGCGGCGGTCAACTGCGAGCCGTTGAAACAACTTATTCGCGAAGTGCCCGATTTCCCCAAGAAAGGCATTCTGTTTTATGACATCACTACTCTACTCAAAGACAAGCTGGGCTTCGCCACTTTGATTGATGCACTTGCGGAACACTACCTGGGAAAGAAGATTGATTTGGTGCTGGGCATGGAGGCACGAGGCTTCATCTTTGGTCCGGCGCTGGCCTACCGGCTGAACGCCGGCTTCGTTCCCGTGCGCAAACCGGGGAAGCTGCCCGCCGCAACGGCCAAGGTGAGCTATGAGCTGGAATACGGGAGCAACACGCTTGAAGTGCACAAGGATGCCATCCAGAAAGGGCAGCGCGTCATCATCGTGGACGACCTGCTCGCGACGGGCGGCACTGCCGAAGCGACGGTCAAGCTGGCCAGGTCACTGGGGGCGGAAATCGCCGGGCTGGGATTCGTGGTCGAACTCGATTTTCTTAGGGGACGCGACAAGCTGAAGGGGTCCGACGTGTTTTCTCTGCTGCACTACGATAAGTAAGTAGTTAACGGACTACTCTTTGTTTAAGAATGGGAGCCGTGTTGGGATTGAAGTTGCTGTCGCCGGAATAAGAAGTCGAAATCTTGTGCTTGCCCACGCCCAGGCTGGAGGTCGTCAGACTGGCCTGACCTCCACTCAGACTTACGTTTCCCAGGGTCTTGCTACCATCCTTGAAGGTCACAGTGCCCGTGGGCACGCCAATGAAGGAGAAGGTGGGCGTGACGGTGGTGGTGAAGGTCACCGGCTGGCCGAACTTGGAGGGATTGGGAGAACTCGTGGTGGAAGCGAAAGTACCGCCGGTGTTCAGAAAAATGGTGACAGCCACTTCGGGGCCGGCGAGGACCAGGTCGGGAGCATGATCCTGGTTGAAATCGGCAACCGCCAGCCATAACGGTTGCCCAGTTGCATAGTTGATCGCCGTCTGAAAAATGCCGTCCCCGTTGCCCAACAGCACGCTCACGCTGCCGGAGAATTCGTTGGCCACGGCTAGGTCCTGCTTGCCATCTCCATTCACGTCCACTACAACCACAGAATATGATCCGACGCCTGCGGCGTAATTCACTGCCGTCTGAAACGTGCCGTCCCCATTTCCGAGCAGCACGTCCACACTGTTTCCGTCGTTTACGGCCAAGTCGAGCTTACCGTCACGATTGAAGTCTCCCGTCACCACCGGACCAGCTCCTGCGGAATAGTTCCCGGCAGCAAAAAACGTGCCGTCCCCATTCCCCAGGAATATCATGACACCGTTACCGTTTGCTTCCGCCCCGATGAGCCCACGATCCCCGGTCGGGCTGTACGATACAGCCAAGTCCAACTTGCCGTCCCGATTGAAGTCGGCGACCGCAATGGATTCGGGCACCGGGCCTGCGCTATAGATCACGGGAGCCTGGAAAGTGCCATCGCCGTTCCCCAACAGAATACTGAACCGACTGTAGAAGACTACGGCGAGGTCGGGTCTGCCGTCACCATTAAAGTCCCCGACTGCCACAAAGCTTGGACGGGCAGAGCCACCCGCCGGAGAGGTTAAAGGAGCTTGGAACCTGCCGTCACCATTTCCCAGCAGCACGGATACGTCACTGGACTCACCCGCGGTCACAATGTCCAGCTTCCCGTCCAGATTAAAGTCCCCCACTGCCACCGACCAAGGTATCCCTGAGGTGGGATGCTTCACCGCAGGACGAAAACTGCCATTTCCTTTGCTCAACAACACACTAACGTCGGGGCTGGCATCAAACGTGTTGGCCGTCACCACGTCCGCTTTGCCGTCGCCATTGAAGTCGCCCACCGCGAGCGAGAAGATGCCGAAACCCGCGTCGTAGTGCCGGGCACTTCGGAAGCTGCCATTGCCCTGGCCCAACAGCACGGCCACGGCGGAACTCGCCGTATCCGCTACCGCAAGGTCGAGGTTACCGTCACCGTCAAAATCTCCCGCGGCGAGGGCAAGCCCTCCCGCGCCCGCGCCGTAGATTCCCGCCGGCTGAAACGTCCCATCTCCCCTGCCCAGCAGCACGCGTACATCGCCTGGAAAGGCGAATACCGCTAAGTCCTGTTTGCCATCGTGATTGAAGTCGGCAATGATCAATGAAACCGGAAATATGCCCGACCCCAGGGGTTCATTCACCGCGGGTTGAAAGCTGCCATCCCCGTCTCCCAGCAGTATGCTCAGGTCATCGCTCTGCGAGTTCGCCACCACCAGGTCCAATTTGCCGTCGCCGTTCAAATCTCCCGCCGCCACGAAATTGGGAGACAGGTCCACCGGATAGTCGGTCGCTGGCTGAAAAGTGCCGTCGCCGTTGCCCAGCAGAATGGAGAGATTTGAAGAAAAAGCGTTGACCACGGCCAGATCCAATTTGCCATCGCCATTGAAGTCTTCCGTGATCACGCAGTACGGACCAGCGCCCGCCTGGTAAGACACGGGTGGCTGGAAGGTGCCGTCGCCGTTGCCTAGCAATATGGCAACCCGGTTCGTCTGGGCGTGATAGCCGGTCACCACCAGGTCCAAGTTGCCGTCGCCATTGAAATCCCCCACCGCCACGAACGTGGGCTGCGTGCCGGCGTTCACTATCAAACCGGGTCGAAACGTCCCGTCCCCATTGCCCAGCAGAATGCCCAGCTTCGTGCTGTCACGGTTGAATACCACCAAGTCTGGATTGCTATCTCCGTTGAGGTCGGCGGCTAGCAGAAATATCGGAACCAGTCCTGCCGCAAAATTCGTCGGCGCGCCAAAGGTGCCATCCCCGTTACCCAGCAACACGCTGACATCATTTTCGCCCTCATTGGCCGTTGCTATGTCTGCATGGCCATCGCGATTAAAGTCCGCCACCGTCACCCAGCCAGGAGTGCTGCCCGTCGGATAGGTCGGTGACGTCAGAAAGCCGCCAGCGGCGGCGACGCGAGGGAAGGACCCAAGTAAGACCACCAGGAGGGCGAACTCAGCGAGTTGAGCCTGGCGAGATGGCATCGTGTTCACCGAAGCGTCAGTGGGCCAGGCCCAGGCGATTGTACGTTTGATCGGGCCGCACCGACGCAGACAATGCATGCCAAAGGCCCTCCTACTGGTGATCGTGAACGCAAGTGGAATTCCGTCCAAGAGTGTGACGCCATTTATGCACCTTACCGCCCAGCACCGCGGAAGCGACAGTCAAACTTGCCCAGTCATTGGGGGCGGAAATCGCCGGGCTGGGCTTCGTAGTCGAACTGGACTTCCTCCAGGGCCGCAAAAAGCTAGAACGGCACGACGTGTTTTCGTTGCTGCACTACGATAAGTAATAAGTAAGTAGTTAACGGATTACTCTTTGCTTAAGAATGGGAGCCGTGCTCGGATTGAAGTTGCTGTCACCGGAATAGAGGGCGGTGATTCTGTGCTTGCCCACGCCCAGGCTGGAAGTGGTCAGGCTGGCCTGGCCTCCATTCAGAGTTACCTTTCCCAGCGTCTTGGTACCATCCTTGAAGGTTACAGTGCCCGTGGGCGCGCCAATGAAGGAGAAGGTGGGCGCGACGGTGGTGGTGAAGGCCACCGGCTGGCCGAACTTGGAGGGATTCATCGAACTGGTCGTGGAGACGCGAGTGCCGCCGGTGTTGAGGAAGGCAACGACTGTGTTGCCAGCATCAGCGAAGATCAGATCGGTTGCATGATCGCCGTTGAAATCACCCGCGGCCACTGCAGTAGGAGAGCTGGCTAGGAAGCGAACCGCTGGCTGGAAGGTACCATCGCCATTTCCGAGCAGTACGCTCAGTTCATTTCCATGTACGTCGGCAGCGACGAGATCGAGCTTCCCATCTCCGTTCATATCCATGGTCACCAGATACGTGGGCAGTAGGACTGGATAAGTCTTCGCCGATTGAAACGTGCCATCTCCATTCCCAAGGAGAACAGCCACCCTATCTAGACTCGCGTTGCCATCCGCGGCAATGCTGCCAGCGTTTGACACTGCCAAGTCCAGTTTGCCGTCGTGATTGAAATCGGCAGTCACCACAAAACCCCACCCCGCGGTATAACTTTCCGTCATCTGAAATGTGCCGTCCCCATTGCCCAACCAGATCGTATCGCTGGTTTCGTCTGACACAATCAGGTCCAGCTTCCCATCCCCGTTGAAATCGGCCGCTGCGAGCGAGAGTGGAAACAGGCCAGTGGTGTACGTCGTCGGCGGTTGAAAAGTGCCATCTCCGTTGCCCAGTAGAATGCCGAAGTTCTGGGAAAATTCCAGCACCGCAAGATCAGGCTTTCCGTCGCCGTTGAAATCACCGACGATGAGGAAGTTATTCTGTGGTTCTGCAGGGGAAGCTATCGGTGACTGAAAGGTGCCGTCACCGTTGCCCTCCAGGACGCTTACCTCAGTATCCCCGGCTACCACTACATCGAGTTTGCCATCCACATTGAAGTCGCCGGTAGCCAACCAGAGCGCGCCTGCGGGAACAGCGAAGGCGGCGACTGAACGAAAGGTGCCGTTGCCCTTGCCCATGAGGATACCTACGTCAGGCGTGGGATCAAGTTCGTTCGCGGTCACCACGTCTAACTTCCCATCTCCATTGAAATCCCCCGCTGCCACAGAGAAGATCCCATATCCGGCGAAGTAGGTTCTCGCTTCTCGGAGCGTACCGTCGCCGTTGCCTAGGGCCACAGCGATGCCCGGCGGTCCGCAGCAGGCTGTAGAAACCAGATCTAGATTACCGTCCCCATTAACGTCGGCTGCGGCCACGTAACCTGGTATTGCGTAGCCGACAGAGGCCAGAAAGGTCCCATCACCATTCCCTAGCAATATCTCAAAGGACCCGCCGTTCACTACCAAGTCCGACTTGCCATCACCATTAAGGTCGGCAATCAAAATCTCATTCGATGATGTGCCCACACCAACCATGTAGTTCACGACAGGTTGGAAGGTGCCGTCTCCGTTTCCGAACAGGAGGGCAACATCAAATGTAAACGGTTCCGCAATCGCGAGATCCAGCATGCGGTCCCCATTCAAATCCCCGACCGCGACGAAGGCTGGTTCGGCGCCGATCATGTAGAAGTTGGGATTTTGAAAGGTGCCGTCTCCGTTTCCCAGAGCAACGCCGACACTCAGCCCTCCGGCCATCGCCAGATCGAGTTTGCCGTCGCCGTTGAAGTCTGCAACGGCCATCGAATCCGGGCAGTTTGTAACCCCAAAACTGATGGGTGCCTGGAAGCTGCCGTCGCCGTTTCCCAAAAGCACGCTGGCAACGCAGCCATGAGAAAAGCTCAGCACTACCAAATCGAGCTTGCGATCACCGTTAAAGTCCACTGCCGCAAGGAAATTTGGAACGTCTCCCGTAGCGGTCTGGGACGGTGGCTGAAATGTGCCATCGCCGTTACCGAGCAGGACGATGAGATCACTCTTGCCGCTGTCAATCGCTATCAGATCTGGATTCAGGTCGCCGTTCACATCTGCTGCAATCAGAAATGTCGGATCGGAGCCCGCCGGAAAGGGTTTCGCGGTACCGAATATGCCATCGCCATTATTTAGCAGGACGCTGACCGCGCTCCCTGGATTGTTGTCCGTGGCTGCATCGAGATGGCCGTCGCGGTTGAAGTCCGCCACGGCCACCGTATGAGGCGCTCTACCTGCCGGATAGACTGGCGCGTCAAGAAAGCCCGCTGCGACTGCCAGTCGAGGGAATGCCAACAGGATCACCCAAACACCGAACTCTATGAACCGCTTGCGATGCGAGTACATGGCATTCCAAAAGACTGACACGAAATTACTGGCTAGCTATCTGCTTATTCACCACATGGGCTCCCTGACACCTGCCTCCCGCCCCAACATCGGCTGGCGTGGGTGTTGGATCGTCACACTGGCCTGTTGCTGCCTCTACGCATAGGGCAACGCAAAAGAAAATCACGAACAGGGCCGCCCAAGGGGTCTTACTGCTTTGAATTTTCATGGTGGCTCCTTCAGGTGCTCGGAGGCGGCGGGAAGACTCTCTGGGAGCTAGGGGAAGGTCCCGTACAAGCAGGCGAACGTTATCACGTCCGGGTGTGGGCATCAAGTTGCAAAATATTGCACGCCAGTAATGACCCAATCGCTCGCCATCTGCCGCCGTGTCAACAGGTTATGCGACTAGCCAGCTGAAGGGACAGATCGGCTTACCTTTATGAGATACGACAAGTTGTAGTCAACGTGCCACGAATGGCGGCACAGCAGCGCCAGCAAGATGTTCCCTCGCTGCCCGCCGTAGTTGGATTGCGACCGTGATTTCCTGTCACGTTTCTGCGAGAAACAGATCCGCTCCTTTCGGCAGGTAACTCTTCCGCTGAAACCAATCCTGCATCGCGTCTTGCAGTTTGTCGAGCGGGACGTTGGCGCCGATTTCCATCAGGCCGTCGGCCACCGGCAGGGTGTCGTCGAACACGCTGGCGTTGGTGAAGTTGCGCATGGAGAAGCTGTCCAGCCACTTCAGTGGGCAGGGTTGGCGCTGGCCGTTAGCTTCGTACTCCACGCGAATCTTGCGGGCAAACATTCAGAAGCAATTTAACCACAGAGGACACAGGGGACACAGAGAGCCTCGAATCGCAGCTACTTCTTCTTGGCCGCCCGCAGCCGCTCCTCCAGCTGTGCGACTTCGCGGCTCAGTTCCTCCGGAAGGTGACTGCCAAACTGAGCGAAGTGCTGCTTGATCAATGGAACCTCGGCCCGCCAGCCCTCGAGGTCGACACTAAGCAGTCTGGCCAGGTTCGCGGCCGGAAGATCAAGCCCGCGGGTATCGAGGTCGGCGGGCTCAGGCAGCCGGCCGATGGGCGTGTCCACAGCGTGCGCCTTGCCCTCACAACGCTCGAATATCCACTTCAGCACGCGGCTGTTTTCTCCGTAACCGGGCCACAGGAACTTGCCGTTTTCGTCCTGGCGGAACCAGTTCACGTAGTAGATCTTCGGCAACTTGGAGAACTTGGCGCCGATCTTGAACCAGTGAGCGAAGTAATCGCCCATGTGGTAGCCGCAGAAGGGAAGCATCGCCATCGGATCGCGGCGGAGCTGGCCGACTTTGCCGGCCGCGGCGGCGGTGGTTTCGCTGCTGACGGTGGCGCCGAGGAAAGTGCCGTGCTGCCAGTTGAAGGCTTCCGTGACCAGCGGAACGATGCCGGCACGGCGGCCGCCGAAGAGGATGGCGTCAATCGGCACACCCTTCGGGTCCTCCCACTCGGGGGCAATGACCGGACACTGTTTGGCCGGAGTTGTAAACCGCGCGTTGGGGTGGGCGGCTTTGCGGCTTGAGGCGGGGGTCCAGGGGCGGCGGAGCCAATCTATTAGTTCGGCGGGCTTGTCGTCAGTCATGCCCTCCCACCAGATGTCGCCGTCAGGAGTTACCGCGCAATTGGTGAAGATAGAGTTCCTGGTCGCGGTGAGCATGGCATTCCGATTCGACTTCATGCTCGTGCCTGGCGCCACGCCGAAGAAACCGTATTCCGGATTGATCGCGTAAAGCCGGCCATCGGCGCCGAACTTCATCCAGGCAATGTCGTCACCGATCGCCTCCACCTTCCAGCCGGGAACGGTCGGGACCATCATGGCCAGGTTGGTCTTGCCGCAGGCCGAAGGGAATGCTCCAGCGATGTACTTGACCTGCCCGGCGGGACTGATCAGTTTCATGAGGAGCATGTGCTCGGCCATCCAGCCCTCGTCGCGCGCCTGCACCGACGCGATGCGCAGCGCATGGCACTTCTTGCCCAACAGAGCATTGCCCCCGTAACCGGAACCGTACGACCAGATCTCGCGGGTTTCTGGGAAATGGCAGATGTACTTGTGCTCCGCGTTGCAGGGCCAGGTCGAGTCCTGCTCATTCGGGCCCAGCGGGGCACCGAGGGAGTGCAGACCGCGGACAAACTCACCGTTCTCGCCGAGGACCGCAACTACCGGCGTGCCCACCCGAGCCATGATGTGCATGCTGGCGACCACGTACGGCGAGTCGCTGATCTGGACTCCAATCTTCGCCATGGGGGAGCCGATCGGACCCATGCTGTAGGGAATGACGTACATGGCGCGGCCCGTCATCGAGCCGGTGTAGAGCCCGGTGAGCTTGGCTTTCATCTTTGCGGGATCTTCCCAATTGTTGGTGGGGCCAGCCTGGTCTTTGATCCGGGAACAGATGAAAGTGCGGTCTTCGACGCGGGCCACGTCAGCCGGGTTCGACCGCACCAGCACGCTGTTCGGCCGTTTCTCCGGAGCGAGCGGGATGGCAGTGCCCGACAGGACCATCAGCCGCAGCATCGCCTGGTATTCGGCGGACGATCCGTCGCACCAGTGGATGCGGTCGGGTTTGCACATCTGCGCGACTTCTTCGACCCAGCGCGCGAGCTGTTTATGCCTGTCGTCGCTGCGCGCGGTATCAACTTCCATGGTAAGACTGGACATAAAAGCGTCTCCTCGCAGATGGCGGGGCTAGAAAAGATCTCCCACAAAAACAAAGGCTACTATTGTCCCTCATTTGGAGGGGTCTTCCAAGTGCCGAGCAGTCTGTGCTCGATTTTCGGCGGGACTTTGCGGAACGGAAGCGCTTGGAATCACTGGTGGTTGTGATTCCTGCACTGGAGAAAATTCCTGGATTAGTTGGGGAACGAGCTAGCGTTCTGGTACAGCTTCGGTTTCCGTGACAGCGTCCAGATGGCGGAGGGTCTCGTCGACGGTAAGCGAATACATCTCGCGCCCAACCCCCTCGCCCGACTCCAGCGCCGTTTTCAGATAATGCCCGGCAATCTCCACCGCCAGCGGGTCGGTGATGACTTTGCCGGTGCGCTTCTGGTACTCGACCCAGGCGGGATGGGGTAACGCCACCCAGACCGGACGGCCGTCCACCAGGAACTTGATGTCCACCGCATCGGCGTGGCGCGTGGCGATGGCCACGATCAGAGCTTGATACACGCAGTGGACATTCTTCTTGGTCCAGCGGTCGACGGCGTGGAAGTCCTGATACATGGTAAGAGAAAACTATAGCGGAGGGGGCGGACGGGAGCAAACCGGCGGGATTGCGCGGGGCCAGCGATGGTGCATTATCATGGGTGGCTGACAGCTGATTGCTGACGGCTGATAGCTCCCATGAAAAACCTCGGCATCCTCCTCTCCGGGCGCGGTTCGAACTTTGAAGCCATCGCCGGCAATGTTACGGCTGGGCGGATTCCTGATGCCCGTATCGCGGTCGTCATCTCCAACAGGGAGGATGCCGGAGGGATCGAAACGGCGCGCCACCTAGGCCTTACGGCGCTAGTCATCCTCTCCAAGGGCAAGCAGCGCGAGGAACACGATCGCGAAGTGGCCGCCGTGTTGCAACGACACGAAGTCGATCTGGTGTGCCTGGCTGGATACATGCGCCTGCTCTCACCCTGGTTCGTGCGGCAGTTCCCACATCGCATCCTCAATATTCATCCTTCGTTGTTGCCTGCTTTCCCTGGGTTGGAAGCGCAGGAGCAGGCCTTTGCTTGCGGAGTGAAAGTCAGCGGCTGTACCGTGCATTTTGTGGACGAAGAGCTGGACCACGGAGCAATTATTGTGCAGAAGACCGTCCCGGTCCTGGATATAGATGACGAGCACAGCCTCGCGGCGCGCATCCTTGAGCAGGAACACATTGCTTACAGCGAAGCGATCAACATCGTGCTGGAGGGGCAATACGAAGTGGTGGGGCGAAAGCTGGTAAGGAAGGCAGCAATGCGGTAAGCAGCGGTTTAGCGTTAGCCATCGGTATAATTCCTAATAATGTCCAGCTTCGCCCTCGTTGACGAACAACTCGCATATATCAAGAAGGGCTCCGCGGAAATTATTCGCGAGTCCGAACTTCGCTCGAAGCTCGAGAAGTCTCGTGCCAGCGGCAAGCCGCTGCGGGTCAAGGCCGGCTTCGATCCCACAGCGCCCGACTTGCATCTCGGCCACACGGTCCTGCTGCGCAAGCTCAAGCACTTCCAAGACCTCGGCCACACCGTCATCTTCCTGATCGGCGATTTCACCGGCATGATCGGCGATCCCACGGGCCGCTCGGCTACGCGCCCGCCGCTTAGCCCGGAAGAGATCATGCGCAATGCCAAAACCTACATGGCGCAGGTTTTCAAAGTTCTTTCGCAGGCCAAAACCGAGGTGCGATTCAACAGCGAGTGGTTCGACAAGCTGAAGTCTGCGGATTTTGTCCGCATCGCCGCCAAGTTTACGGTTTCGCAGATGCTGGAGCGCGAGGACTTCCACAAACGTTTTCAGGAAGAAAAGCCGATTGCCATGCACGAGCTCCTCTACCCGCTGGCTCAGGGCTACGACTCGGTCGCACTCCAGGCTGATGTCGAGCTGGGGGGCACCGACCAGAAATTTAATCTGCTGATGGGCCGCGAACTGCAACGCAGTTATGGCCAGGAGTCGCAAGTCGTGCTGACCATGCCGATTCTCGAAGGGCTCGACGGGGTGCAGAAGATGTCGAAGTCGCTGTGGAATGCGATTGGTATCAATGAGCCTCCGCTTGAGATGTACGGCAAGGTGATGTCAATTTCGGACGAGATGATGTGGAGGTATTACGAGTTGCTGACGGACGTGCAGATTCCGGACATTCAGAAGATGAAGCGCGAAGTGCATCCGATGGAGGCGAAGAAGGACTTGGCGCGGAGGATCGTGACGGATTTTCATTCGGTGGATGCCGCGGGGAAGGCGGGGGAGGACTGGGTGAAGCAGTTTCAGAAGGGGGAGGCGCCGGATTCGATCGACGTCGTCGAGGTGCGGCTGGCTGAAGTTGGGCAAGCTAATTCCTTGGCCGGATCGTCCGTTAAGGTGGACAAGCTTCTTTTCAAAGTGGGGCTGGCCGTCTCGGTTACGGATGCCAAGAGTAAGAGAGAGGCAGGTTCGGTGCGCATCAATGGCGAAGTGATCAAAGAACCGGTCCTTTCGCTAAGTATTCCTGCCACTCTCGATATTCGCGTCGGGCATCGTATGAAGAGAGTCAGCATTCTCCTCTAACACCGAACCACTGAGGACATTCAGGACACAGAACTTTCTCCGCGTCCATGTCCTCTGTGGTTAAATTCCCTGACCAATGCGCGCTGCCGCCATCTTCGGCCTAGGGTCGTCCGAGAAACACCTAAGGCCGTTCCAGGCGAACTCGGAAGCAAACTGGGTCATCGGTCTGCCGGGAAGTTCGACGGAAGCCGACGCAATCTTGCTCTTTGGCGGCGATGGCACCGTCCATCGCCATCTGGCACAGCTGGTCAAGCTGCAGCTGCCCGTACTGGTCGTACCCCGTGGGAGTGGAAACGATTTTGGGCGTGCGTTGAACCTGCGGAGCATCGGCAACTCGCTGGCTGCGTGGCGAAAGTTTTCGTCCGGCGGCAGCAACGTGCGCACCATCGATCTGGGAGTAATCAAAGCCTTAGGCTCGGAGGATGAGGCGGCTGAGCCACACGGGCACTATTTCTGTTGCGTGGGGGGCGTGGGGCTGGACGGGGAGATCGCGCGGCGGGCCAATGAACTTCCGCGCTGGTTGCGCCGGCACGGCGGCTATGTGCTCAGCCTACTGCCGGTGATTTTTCAATTTGCGCCGGTTTCCATGAGAATCCAGGTTCCTCACAGCGAGCAGGCAGACAGGTTAGTCGAGCACAGCGCCAAGCCGACCGTTCTGGCCGCCTTCGCCAATACGCCCGTCTATGGCGGCGGAATGAAGATCGCGCCCCAGGCCCAGCTCGACGATGGCCGGCTCGATGTCTGCATCGTCAGCGACATCAGCAAGTTCAAGCTCTTCTGTCTATTTCCAACCGTCTATTTTGGGCGCCATCTGAGTATGACCGAGGTCGAGTACTTCCAGGCCGAGCGTTTGCAGCTGGAAACGGAAAGGCCAATGGACGTCTATGCCGATGGCGAGTACGTGTGCCGCACGCCGATTGAGGTGAGCGTGGCGCGGCAGGCGTTAAGGGTGATTGTGCCGTAGCCCTAACCGTTCTCCTAACCCAAGACGGGTTCCGGTGCTAAACTAGCCTGACTGTATGGCAGATAACGGTCGTTCACGCACCTGGCTTTGGATCGTAATCGGAGGAGGAGCTTTCTTCCTCTTCGTGCTGGCGGTGTTTACGCTGGTGTATTTGACCCTGCGTACCGGGGACCAGGCTTCCCTGCACAGCTTTGGCGACAAGATCGGAGTCGTGGAGCTGGAAGGCGTCATTCTTGATCCAGGCACAGTGGTACAGCAGCTCAAGAAGTTCGGGGATGACGATTCCATTAAAGCCATCATCCTGCACGTGAATTCGCCCGGCGGAGGTGTAGCTGCTTCGGAGGAGATCTATCGCGAGGTCAAGCGCATCCGCGATGACAAGAAGAAGCGCATTGTGGCCTCGATCGAAACCGTGGGCGCCAGCGGGGCTTATTACGTCTCCTCGGCGACCAACAAGATTTATGCCGATAACGGCAGTATCGTGGGATCGATTGGAGTGATTGCCGAGTGGGTCAATTACGGCGACTTGCTGCGTTGGGCCAAGCTGAAGGACATCACTATGAAAGCCGGCGAGTTCAAGGACACCGGCTCGCCTACGCGCGACATGACCCCTGCGGAGCAACAATACTTGCAATCGCTGATCGACAACATGCATACCCAGTTCATCCAGGCGGTAGCGGATGGGCGGAAGGCCAAAGTAGAAGACATCCGCGCCATCGCAGACGGCAAAGTGTGGACTGGGCAGCAGGCGCTTTCCCTGAAGTTGATTGACCAGGTGGCCGATTTCGAAACTGCCGTAGACGACACCGCCAAGACCGTGGGTATTTCGGGCAAGCCCGTGCTGGTGCATCCGGAGAAGGACCGTAAGACGGTGCTCGACCTGTTGTTCGGGGACGTTTCGGAGTGGCTGCCCAGCCGGGAGAAGCTGCTGGAACAGCATATGGGGTTCTATTATTTGTGGAAGTAGGAAAGCGGGTGCCGGGCTTCAGGCGTCAGGTTTCAGAGCCTCGGACAGGGTCATGCATACTCGGGTTGAAAAAGCTTCTTGCATTTAAGCCCTGAAATTTGAGAAGTTTATGCAGGGCCGGGCGGCTGGCTTGGGCCGGAACGTAATAAAGGCCACTTCTTCAATTTAGATAGCGACGGAGCGAAGAGGCGTATGACAAAAGCTGATCTGATCGACGAAGTCTCCCGGCTGGCGGAGTTGACACGCAAGGACAGTGAAGTCATCGTCGAGACTATTTTTGACAGCATCGTGCGCTCGCTCCGGGTGGGCGACAAGATCGAGATCCGGGGCTTTGGCAGCTTCCGCACGCGGCAGCGCAAGCCGCGGGTGGGGCGCAATCCGAAAACCGGCGACCGAGTGGAAGTGCCAGCCAAGAAGATTCCGTTCTTCAAGCCGAGCAAGGAATTGAAGGATCTGGTGAACACAGGCGGTCAGGCGGTCGCGCCCGCGCCTCCAGCCCAGTAGATCAACGTGTGGCGCGGGCGCCCTCGCCCGCGACTCTGGAACCATTCCTGTAGAGACGTTGCTTGCAACGTCTCTTTTTCTTTGGGCGATTCCACGGGCCGGCAGATTTCCGGGCCGGTTGGACAGCCGGGGCGGCTGTCCCTACGTGGTTCTTGCTTTGATCCCCGCCACTGCCATCATGCGGCCGGTTACGCCCTTCTCGGCACGGTAGGAAAACAGCAGATCGGTACGGCAGGACGTACAGAGTGGGGAAGCAGTGATGTTTCTTGCCAGAACTCCGGCTGCCAGCAGTTGACGTCTGTTGGCCTCCACCAGGTCGAGAAAGATCTTCTTTGGCAGTTCGCTGTGGCCAGGAGCACGCGCCGTGAGAAAGAGCATAGGATATTTCTCGCGAACCGGGTCAGACTCTTTGACCTCGCGGAACAACGCGGCACCGTAGGCAAACTGGGATTCAAACTGCGTGCGCACCTCGGGCCCGACCTCATAGCAACAACTGTGGACCCCAGGACCGATGGCGGCCTTGAGATCATGCGCCCGCGTGCCGAAGTTGCGGTGCATCTCGCCTACGCCCTTTTCGACGATTCTCTTTAACGTACCGCGCCAGCCGGCATGGAAAACGCCGATAGCCCGGCGTTTCGTATCCACCAAGACAACGGGCAAGCAATCAGCGGCCTGAATTGCGAGCAGAATGCCAGGAGTGCGGGTGATGAGACCGTCGCCGACGGGTTGTTTGTCGGGAGGCTCAGTAATGTAGTGGATGAGGTCAGAATGAATTTGGCGCAGAGTGACCGAGGGCCAAAGTCCTCCGCGATTCGTGCCCCCGAGCTTCCTGAGGAAGGCGTTGCGGTTGCGTGCGACTGCTGCCCGCGAATCTTGCTGGGTGAAACCGAGGTTGAGGCTGGTTCGACCGTAAACACGGGAGCAGCCGCCCTGGCGGGTGCTGAAACCGTGGATCAGCCACGGGATGCGGGTCAGCGGACCGGCATGGAGAATGGTGAGTTGGTGTTTCTGCGGACCCTGGGGCGGCACGAGTCCATATTAGCAACCATAGCTGGGTTGGGCAGCCTATAGGTCTTCATCCTTACGCTGCTCTGCGGCTCACTGCAGCTTGCTTCTGCCTCAAAGAATCCCACTGTCAATGTTATGGCCCGATTCAGAACTAGCCTCGTTTCACGATCTTGCCCAACGGTCTTGCGGGTATAATGCCGCGCTCCCGTAATTCAGGGTACGACGGTCTAACTCCCGGACATCGAGGTGAAGGTGATGCGTCATTTTCTAGCCATCGTGGCATTGGTATGTGCACTATTGGCGGGTGCGGCCGCGCAGCAAACGGGCTCGTCCAAGCATGCCGGAAAAGAAAAGAAGACGAAGAGCGAAGAACCGGCGGCGGCTATGGCGCAAGAGAAAAAAGCGCCGGAAGCTGCGGAGAAGCCACCCGAGGCGCCTGCAGCGCAGGAAGAGCACAAGTCCGAGGCTGTGAAGGAGAGTGTGGGCGACAAGGAAGAGCACTACGACATGACCGAAACGGCGCCGGTGGTGACCCGTCACCAGATCACGCTGGATGGCAAGCCCCTGAAATACACAGCCACAGCGGGACGGCTTCCCATCAAGCGCGGTGACGGCAAGATTGAAGCGGAAATGTTTTTTGTCGCTTATACGCTGGATGGGCAGGATGCCAGCAAGCGTCCGTTGACGTTTGCCTTCAATGGCGGCCCGGGCTCGGCTTCGATCTGGCTGCACATGGGGGCGTTGGGGCCCAAGCACGTGGTTCTGCAGCCCGATGGTTTCCTTCCGCCTGCTCCGTATCGCATGGCCGACAATCCCTACACGCTGCTCGACAAGAGCGACCTGGTGCTGGTGGACGCGATCGGCACGGGATTCAGCCGGGCGGCGAATGCCGAACTGGCAAAGAAGTTCTGGGGCGTGAGGGGCGACATCGAAGCATTTAGCGAATTCATTCGCCTGTACATCAGCCGCTATGAGCGCTGGGGTTCGCCGCTGTTCCTACTGGGTGAGAGTTACGGCACCACGCGCGCGGCCGGAGTGGCGGGCTATCTGGCCGACCACGGCGTCTCTTTCAATGGCATCACGCTGCTCTCCACGGCGCTGAGCTTCCAAACGCTGGTCGACAGCAAAAGCAACGATCAGCCGTACATTCTGCTGATCCCGTCGTTCACCATGATCGCCGGGTACCACAAGAAGCTGCCCCCGGACCTGCTGCAGGACATGGCCAAGGCGCGGCAGGAGTCGGAGCAATGGGCCTCAACCGAGTACGCGCAGGCACTGGCGAAGGGAGACGCGCTCTCGCCGGCCGAGCGGCAAAGGGTCATCAGCCAGATGGCACGTTACACCGGGTTAAGCACCCAACTCATTGATGACGCCAACTTGCGCGTCGATGTACCTAAATTTACCCACAACCTCTTGCTTGATCAAAAATTGCGGGTAGGCCGGCTGGACGGTCGCTTCACCGGGCCAGATCCCGACGGGCTGCTGGACACGCCGTTCTATGATCCGGCGTCATCGGCGATCCTGCCGCCCTATACTTCCGTGTTCAACAACTATCTGCGGACCGAGCTCGAGTACAAGTCGGACATGCCCTACTACGTGTTCGCGCAGCAGGCCGGGTTCGAGAAATGGGACTGGGGATCGGGCATCGGGGGCTTTCCCGATACCGCCACGGCGTTGCGGCAGGCCATGGTTAAGAATGCTTACCTGAAAGTCCTGGTGATGGAGGGTCACTACGATCTAGCCACTCCGTACTATGCCGCGGACTACACCGTGAACCACCTCGACCTCAGCGCTAAGTACCGTGGAAACATCTCGTTCGCGACCTATGAGGCGGGGCACATGGTGTATTTGCCGACAGATGGCCTCAAGAAAATGAAGAGTGACCTGGTGGACTTCATGGGCAAGGCGGGAGCGGGGCAGGGGAATTGATGTTTGTTGATTGGTCCGTGTGGCAGATGTGAGGCTTGCTATTTCTTTGAGTCGGCAAGAATGCTGGGTTGACGTTCGTGCCAAGGAGTGGCCCGCTCGAAGGCATAGGCTAGCTGGAGGACGGCCGCCTCTCCCCAGTGCGGGCCGATGATCTGCAGGCCGATCGGCAAGCCCGTCTTGGTAAAGCCGCAAGGGACCGAGATCGCAGGCAATCCCCAAACGTTGACCGGGCGGGTGTTGCGCAGCAGCAGGATTTCGCGCGGACGCAGAAGCTCCGGATTTTGCGCCAGCTCGGCGATGCTGGGTGCTGGGGTGGGAGTGGTCGGAGTCACCAGCACATCTACGCTTTCAAAGACTTGGCGGACCTCGAGGCGGGCCTGTTGTAATTCGCGGCGGCGTTCAATGATGTCAGTAGCCGTGATATTGGCTCCCGTACGGATGCGCTCCAGCGTTTCGGGCTGGTAAAGCTCGGGTGAGCGGGTGACGAACTCGGCGTGGTAGGCGTAGGATTCCGCGGTTTGTAGAGTGCGGTCGGTTGGGACCGCCAGTTCCATTTCGCGAATATCGGCGACCATCGTTGCCAGGACCGAGAGAGCCCGGTCTACGGCGGCCGCAATTTCCGGTTCGAGGTCGTCATAGAAAACCGATCTGGGTATGCCGATTCGCACGGTCTTCTGATGGTCACCCAACCGATGGTCGTGCAATGCGGCGAGGTAGTCCGCGGCCGGCATGTTCGCGCTCGTAGGTTCCTTTTCGTCAAAGCCGGCGATGGCTTGGAGAATCACCGCGGCGTCTGAGACTGTCCGCGTGATGGGTCCAATGTGGTCGAGCGACCAGGAGAGCGGAATCACTCCGCGGGCGCTCACCCGTCCGTAGGTGGGTTTCAAGCCAACTACTCCGCAAAGCGCCGCAGGATCGCGGATGGAGCCGGCGGTGTCGGTGCCGACCGCGCCATGTCCAATCCCAGCCGCGACGGCGGTTGCTGAGCCACCGGAAGAGCCCCCAGAAATGTGCGCGAGATTCCACGCGTTACGAACCGCGCCGTAGTAACTCACCACCGAACTGCCACCGTAAGCGAATTCATGCAGGTTCTGTTTACCGAGGAGGACGGCTCCTGCGTCTTTCAGGCGGCGCACGACTTCAGCATCTTCCGTGGGGACTCGATCTTTGAACAGCGCGCTGGCGGCGGTGGTGCGGACGCCGGCAGTGTCGATGATGTCCTTCAGCCCAAGGGGAATGCCGTGCAGCGGACCGCGCCAGTGGCCGCTCTGAATCTCCACTTCGGCTTGGCGAGCCTGCGCCAGAGCGGAGTCCGATGTCACTGTGATGAAGGCGTTTAGCGTGGGATTGAGCCTTTCGATGCCAGCCAAGGCATTTTTCGTCAGCTCTACCGGGGAGAGCGAGCGCTTGCGGAGTTGTTCGGCGATTTCCAGGATTCCCATTTGAAAAATCTCTCGTTCGCGAGAGTATATCGCTGGACGGCAAACGCCTATAATCTTGAGGTCGGCTATCCGGCGGAGGTCGAAGATACAGCCATGGCCCAGATGACAGTTCCCAGTTCTCAGATGCCTGAGCTCCTGTTTGGCAATATCTCTTCGCGGTTGAGTTATCCGGTATCCAGCCTGCTATAATCACAAGTTTTCGTGATCCGTGTCACAGTCGTCTGTAATCATTTAAGCCAGCAACGCTGCATGAACCGGGAAGCGAGCCATTGGCTTCCGCTGCACTTTCTCAGTCGATGCAGATCTTTCATCGCAGTACGAACACAATATCCCGCGCCACGATTTACGGAGCCGTCTTCGTGGTGGCGGCGCTGTTCTGGGCGGCGGCGCAGATTCAGCGGTCTCCCTATGTCACTTATGCGGGAGTGGCGCGCCCGCAACCGGCGCCGTTCAGCCACCAGCACCATGTCGCCGGGTTGGGGATTGATTGCCGCTACTGCCATACTTCGGTGGAAACCTCGAGCTTTGCCGGCATCCCTCCCACCAGAACCTGCATGAACTGCCATTCCCAGATCTGGACCAACGCGCCGATGCTGGAGCCGGTGCGGGAGAGCTACCGCAGCGGCAAATCCTTGGTATGGAACCGGGTCAACGATCTTCCCGATTTCGTCTATTTCGATCACAGCATTCACATCAACAAGGGCGTGGGCTGCAACACCTGCCACGGGCCGGTGGACCGTATGCCGCTGATGTACAACTACGCTTCGCTGCAAATGGAGTGGTGTCTGGAGTGCCATCGCGCGCCGGAGAACTATCTGCGTCCACGCGAGCAGGTGTTCAACATGCGCTATGAACAGCCGTCGAGCGATAAACCGGTGATGGTGGACGGGAACCAATATGCGGATCAGATCTCTTTAGGTCACGCGCTGAAAGATAAGTACAAATTGCGCACGGCGGCTGATATTACCAGTTGTTCGACATGTCATCGGTGAACAGATTCGGTGAACAGATGAAGATGGAAGAACAAAACGGCAAACCGCGGCGCGCGGATGTATGCCCCAGCAAAAGCGGCAAGCTCGACCTGGAGACAGCCCGCGCCCGCATCGCGGACACCAAAGGGCCGGAGTTTTGGCGCAGCCTGGAAGAGCTGGCCGGAAGCCCTGAATTCCGGGAGATGCTGCACCGCGAGTTTCCCAAGGGCGCGTCGGAATGGCTGGATTCGGCCTCGCGGCGTGGATTCCTCAAGCTGATGGGCGCGTCGCTGGCGATGGCGGGCATGACCGCCTGCACCAAGCAGCCACTGGAGCCGATCGTTCCGTATGTGAAGCAGCCCGAGGAAGTGATTCCC
Source organism: Terriglobia bacterium (assembly GCA_041494805.1). Taxonomy (GTDB): domain Bacteria; phylum Acidobacteriota; class Terriglobia; order Terriglobales; family Acidobacteriaceae; genus JBGQBN01. The sequence continues at coordinate 23,672 of JBGQBN010000045.1, forward strand.
GGCCAGCCTCTTTATTTCGCCACCGCGTTTACTCTGGGCGGATACGCCAGCCCGGTTCTGGTGGAAAGTCATCTCTATCGTCCGACCAAAATTGAGGGCAATGACCAGCATCCTGCGAGTCTGGGCGGGACCGACGTATTCGCGCAGGCTTCGATCCTCGGAATGTACGATCCCGATCGCTCCCAGACCATCACGTATTTGGGTGATGTGCGCTCGTGGGGAGCATTTCTTGCGGCGATTCGGGGACCGCTTAGCGTGCAGAAGGGATTGCAGGGCGCGGGCATCAGGATCCTCACGCAGACGGTTTCCTCCCCCACGCTGGCCGACCAGTTACGGTCGTTTCTCCAGATCTATCCGCAGGCCAAGTGGCATGTGTATGAGCCGGTGAACCGCGACCATGTGCTCGAAGGCGCCAGGATGGCGTTCGGCCAGCCGGTGGAGACACAGTACAAGCTGGAAAACGCGGATGTCATTCTTTCGCTCGACGCTGACTTCCTCTACGCGGGCTTTCCGGGCTCCGCCAAGTACATCCGCGATTTCGCCAAGCGGCGCAATCCAGAGAATGGGCAGATGAACCGGCTGTATGTGGTCGAGAGCGGGATGAGTTCGACCGGGGCGAAAGCGGATCACCGGCTGCCGATTCGGACAGGAGATGTCGAGACTCTGGCGCGGGTAATGCCGGTTGTGGAGACCATAAACTCGAATCCTCCCGGGTTGAATGGTCAGCAGCAAGCCTTCGCTGCCGCCGTGTGGCGGGATTTGCAAAGCCATCGCGGGCCGAGCCTGGTGATTGCTGGCGAGCATCAGCCTGCTGTCGTTCACGCTTTAGCGCACCAGTTGAATCAAACGTTGGGCAACGTTGGCAAGACGGTCTTCTATACCGATCCAGTCAACGCGAACCCGGTGAACCAGACCGAGTCCATCAAAGACCTGGTCGCCGATATGCGCGCCGGCAAGGTGGACATGCTGTTCATTCTGGGCGGCAATCCCGCCTACGATGCTCCCGCTGATCTCAACTTCGCCGATGCGCTCAAGAACACGAATATCCCGCTGCGTGTGCATCTGGGCCTCTATCAAGACGAAACCGCCGAACTCTGCCAGTGGCATGTGAACGAAGCGCACTATCTCGAAGCTTGGAGCGATGGCCGCGCTTACGATGGCACGGTGAGCATTGTGCAACCGCTGATTGCGCCGCTCTACGGCGGCAAGAGCGTGCACGAAATGACAGCCTTGCTTACCGGTCAGTCGGACGCAAGCGGGCACGATATCGTCCAGGCCTACTGGCGTAAGCAACATCCGGGCGCGGACTTTGACGTGTTCTGGCGGAAGTCCCTGCACGATGGATGGATTGAAGGGACGACGTTTACCCCCAAGCAGGTGACGGCGAAGGGTGCCAATCTGTCAACCTCCGCCCAGGCTGACGAACACGCGGTCGAGATCAACTTCCGGCCTGATCCTTCCATCTACGACGGCCGCTTTGCCAACAACGGCTGGCTGCAAGAACTGCCGAAGCCAATGACCAAGATCACCTGGGACAATCCGGCGCTGATCGGTCCGGCCATGGCAGGGCGAATGGGGCTGAAGACCGAAGATGTGATCGAGTTGGAGTTGAATGGAAAGAAGATCCTGGCTCCGGTTTGGATCCAGGCCGGGCATCCCGACAATTCCGTTACCGTCTTCCTTGGCTACGGGCGCAGGCGTGCTGGCCGCGCAGGAACTGGAGCGGGCTTTGACATGTACGCGCTGCGCTCGAGCGCGGCCCCCTGGTTCACCAACGGCCTCGTGATCCACAAGACCGGCGACACTTACAAGCTGGCCTCGACGCAGAGCTACCAGACGATGGATACACCTGACGGTGCGACCCGTCCACTAGTACGCACTGCCTCTCTCGAGGAATACAAGAAGGAACCGAACTTTGCGAAGGAAGAACAGCCTCCTGCAGAGCTGACACTCTACAAGCCCTACGATTATAAGAGCGAAGCCTACGCCTGGGGCATGGCCATCGACCTGAACGCCTGCGTAGGCTGCAACAACTGCATCGTGGCCTGCCAATCAGAGAACAACATTCCGATCGTAGGCAAAGAGCAAGTCGTGATCGGACGCCACATGCACTGGTTGCGCGTGGATGCCTACTACCAGGGCGACCGCGACAATCCCAAGGCGTACTTCCAGCCCGTGCCCTGCATGCATTGCGAGAATGCGCCTTGCGAAGTGGTCTGTCCGGTGGGTGCAACTGTTCACAGCACCGAGGGCCTGAATGACATGGTCTACAACCGCTGTGTGGGCACGCGCTACTGCTCCGACAACTGCCCCTACAAAGTGCGGCGGTTCAACTTCCTGTTATTCCAGGACTGGGACACTCCACAGTACAAAATGATGCGCAATCCTGACGTGACCGTGCGCAGCCGCGGCGTCATGGAAAAATGCACCTACTGTGTGCAGCGCATCAACCAGCACCGTATTGACGCGGAGCGAGCGGACGGCAAGATCCAGGATAGCGAGTTACAAACGGCGTGTCAGCAGTCCTGTCCGGCAGATGCGATTGTGTTCGGCAACATCAACGATCCCAACAGCCGCGTCTCGAAGCTGAAAGCCGAGGCGAGGAACTACAGCTTGCTGGCCGAACTGAACACGCGTCCACGTACGACATACCTCGCTGAAATTCGCAATCCCAGCCCGGAACTGGAAGGGGAGCACGGCTAGGCCCACGCAGCTAGATCATGGACGAGCACACAAATCAAGTGACGGCGAGCACCGGGGCCCCGGTCATAGAACCTGGGCACACATTCGGCAGCGTCACGGACAAGATCAGCTCGATCGTGCTCACCCGGCCCACGTCCACCGGGTGGTTCGTTGGTTTTGGCGTGGCTTTCCTGCTTACCATGATGTTGCTGTATGCCATCGCCTATCTGTTCGTGCGTGGCGTGGGCATCTGGGGCGTGACCGTTCCTATTAGCTGGGGATTCGCCATCGTCAACTTTGTTTGGTGGATCGGAATTGGCCACGCGGGAACGCTGATCTCGGCCATTCTTCTGTTGCTTCGGCAGTCGTGGCGCAACTCCATTAACCGCTTTGCCGAAGCCATGACACTTTTCGCCGTGGCCTGCGCCGGAACCTTCCCTCTGATCCACGTGGGCCGCCCGTGGCTGGCTTACTGGCTGTTTCCCTATCCCAACACGATGAAGTACTGGCCGCAGTTCCGCAGTCCGCTGGTCTGGGACGTGTTCGCGGTTTCAACCTATGCCACCATTTCGGCGATGTTCTGGTTCATCGGTCTGATTCCTGATCTGGCCACACTGCGGGACCGCACCGACAAACCGGCGCTGAAAATCATTTACGGCATGTTGGCCATGGGTTGGCGCGGTTCGGCGCGGCACTGGCACCGCTATGAGACCGCTTACTTGCTGCTGGCGGGACTGGCGACTCCGCTTGTGCTCTCGGTTCACACCGTGGTCAGTTTGGACTTCGCCAGCAGTATCGTGCCCGGTTGGCACACCACTATCTTTCCTCCATATTTCGTGGCGGGTGCCATCTATTCCGGCTTTGCCATGGTGTTAATGCTGGCCATTCCCATCCGCAAGATTTACGGATTGGAAGATTTCATCACCAAGACCCATCTTGAAAACTCGGCCAAGGTCATGCTGGCCACCGGCCTGATCGTAGGCTACGGCTACATTATGGAAGGCTTCATGGGCTGGTACAGCGGCAACCGCTACGACGCCTTCACTTTCTGGAACCGCCTCCATGGCCCCTATGCGTTTTGGTACTGGTCGCTGCTGATTTGTAACCTGGTCATTCCGCAAGTGCTGTGGATTCGCAAACTGCGCACCAGTCCGGTGTGGTTGTTCCTCATTTCGTTCGTGGTTCTGATCGGCATGTGGCTGGAGCGCTTCATCATCGTTGTGGTCAGCCTGCACCGCGACTTCCTGACTTCGTCGTGGGGCATGTACTACCCCACGCGCTGGGACTGGATGACTTACATCGGCACCATCGGCATGTTCCTGGCCTTGATGTTCCTGTTCGTGCGCATCCTACCGATGATCTCGATTTTCGAAATGCGCACGCTGCTGCCCGAGGCGGAGGTGAAGGAATGAGGCGTCCTCCGGTTTATGGGCTCATGGCGGAGTTTGACTCCGCAACTACGCTGGTGGCGGCAGCGGAACGGACACGGAACGCCGGATACACGAAGATCGACGCTTATAGTCCTTTTCCGGTGGAAGGGCTGGCGGAAGCGGTTGGATTCCATCGCGACCTGGTGCCCCTGGTGACACTAATCGGCGGCTTAGTCGGCGGATTGACCGGATATCTGATGCAGTACTGGATTGCGACGGTGAGTTATCCCGTGAACGTCGGAGGCAAACCGTATCACTCCTGGCCGGCGTTCATCGTGGTCACATTTGAAATGACGATCCTGTTCGCGGGAATTTCCGCGGTGCTGGGCATGCTGGCGCTGAATGGACTGCCGATGCCGTACCACCCAGTATTCAACGTGCCGCGGTTCGCGTTCGCAACCAAAGACAGATTCTTTCTGATCGTGTTCTCGACCGATCCCAAGTACGACGCCACGACCACGCGCCGATTCCTGGAGGGCTTGGGGTCGCGGTCGATTTCGGAGGTGCCTAGTTAGCATCGCGGCCAAACTCGGTTATTGGGTGGCGCTGCGGCTGCGGGCCACGAGACACAGGTCGTCTCGCTTTGCAGTGTCCGTAGTGGCCGCGCTTGCAACTGTGGCGCTGGCCGGCTGCCGCCAGGACATGCACGACCAGCCACGCTTCAAACCCCTGGCCCAGAGCGACTTTTACAGCGATCTGCGTTCCGCGCGGCCGCCGGTCGAGGGAACCGTGGCGCGGGGGCAGTTGCACGACGACACATATTTCTACACCGGCAAGATCGGAAACAATCCCGGGGACTTTATGCCCTTCCCGGTGACTGAGGACGTGCTGGCACGGGGGCGCGAGCGCTTCAATATCTATTGCGCTCCCTGTCATTCACGGCTGGGTGACGGCAACGGAGTGATTCCCTCGCGTGGTTTTCCGCGGAAGCCGCCTTCGTATCACAGCGAGCGGCTGCGCAAAGTTCCGCTGGGTTATTTCTTTGATGTAATGAGCAACGGATTCGGCATCATGCCGGATTATGCTTCGCAGATTCCGCCGCGTGACCGCTGGTGCATTGTGGCCTACATCCGCGCGCTGCAGTTGAGCCAGGGGGCTACGCCGAGCGATGTTCCTGTAGGACAGAAAGTGCCGTCGGAACCGCCGAATTTCGGGGAGCCAGGATCCGGCGCCACTCTGCCCACAGTGGAAGCGAAGCCCCCCCAGGAACGGAAATGAGCACGGCACGGGTAAACGAACTGGACTTGATGGCGCCACCGGTGGTTAAGACCATCGAGCGGCGCTCGCTCGTCGTTGGCTTGGGTTTCGGTCTGATCTCGGCGGTAGGTGCCTTTGTGCGCCCGGAGGACTTCTTCCGCGCCTATCTGGTTGGCTATATGGCCTGGCTTGGTGTAGCCCTGGGATCGATGGCGATTCTGATGCTGCGGCACCTGACCAAGGGCGGCTGGGGCATGATCATCCGCCGCATCCTGGGGGCGGCCATGCGGACGTTGCCGCTCCTGGCGGTCCTGTTTGTGCCAATCTTGTTTGGGCTGCGGAGTTTGTACCCGTGGGCAAACCCCGGTGAGATTGCCAAGAGCGAGCATTTACGGCAGATCACGCAAAGCTATCTGACGGTGCATGGCTTCATGGTGCGGGCCGTGATTTATCTCGCCATCTGGAATGTCTTGTCGTTTTTCCTGACCAAATGGTCGCGGGAACAAGACCATCCGGGTGCCCGCGATAACAGTGGGCGCTTCAAGGCGCTCAGTGGACCGGGGTTGATTCTCTACGGCTTTACTATCTCGTTCGCAGCCATTGACTGGGTGATGTCCATCGACCCCAGCTGGATTTCCACCATCTATGGCTTGTCGTTCCTGATCGGACAGTTGTTGTCAGCGCTTTGTTTCGCAGTCGTTGTGGAGCGAATTCTCTTCCGCTACAAGCCCATGTCGGACCTATTGAAGGCCGAGTACGTGCACGACCACGGGAAGTTCATGCTCGCCTTCATCATGGTATGGGCCTACTTTGCGTTTTCGCAGTGGCTCATTATCTGGGCGGGAAATTTGCCGGAAGAAATCACCTGGTACATGCGGCGGTTGAACGGCGGTTGGGGATACGTCGGGCTGTTCCTCGTGATATTTCACTTCGCAGTGCCCTTTGTATTTTTGCTCTCACGGTCGTTCAAGCGTGACGTGACACGGCTGGTTTGGCTGGCGGTGTGGCTGCTTCTGATGCGTTACGTGGACCTGTTTTGGATGGTGGAACCGAACTTCTCGAAAACCTTGAGCGTGACTTGGGCGGACGTCGTAGTCCCGGTTGCGATGGGCGGTTTGTGGCTGGCCTATTTCTTCCGCAACCTGAATTCCATGCCACTCGTGCCCGCGTATGACGTGTTTGCCACTGAAGTGCTGGAGCCGGCACATGAGTGACGAAACCACCAAACACGGGCATAGCGGTAACGCTGATTTCGAGCGGGAAGATTTGGGCGCAAAGTCGATTTTCGACTTCTTGATCGGGCTGGCGATTGTCTGCGCGATCGTCTATTTCATTCTGCGCGGCATGTACGCATACCTCGACGCTCGTGAGAAATCTAACCAGCCGCCGCAGAATCCTCTGGTGGCAGCCAGGCCGGAGATGGGCCAACCCACGACGGCGGAGACGAAGGGTGAAATCAAGAAGGTTTTTCCCGAGCCGCGCCTGGAAGACGATGAGCGTGGGGAATTGAACGGTATCCGCCTCGAGGAAGAACGAACGCTTAACAGCTACGGCTGGGTGGATGAGAAGGCCGGTGTGGTCCACATTCCCATCGAGCAGGCGATGAAGCTGCTGGTCTCACGTGGATTGCCGACGAGACCGCAGAAAGATGCTGCCGCAGCCCACGGACAGAACCAAACAACTACAAGACAATGATCATCTCCAAGAATCAGAGGCCGCCTAGCCAGTAAGGAGCACAACGGTGCAAAGTAGGACCAAATTCGTGAACTGGAGACTGGGACTCGCGGCGTTCGCGCTGCTGGGTGCGGCGCAGGCGCAGATGTATCCCGGCAACGGCGTGGGCGCCATGACCACTCCTCCCACCAATCAGCGTCCGCCCATGCTGAAGCAGGTGGGTATCGAGCAGCACCTGGACGAGCAGATTCCACCGAATCTGACTTTCCGCGATGAGGGCGGAAAGCCGGTGCGGCTGGGGGATTACTTCGGCAGGAAGCCGATGGTCCTGAACCTGGTCTATTACCAGTGCCCGATGCTGTGTAGCGAAGTGTTGAGCGGATTGACCACCGCTCTCACCATGGTGAAGTTCGACGTTGGAAAAGAATTCGACATTATTACAGTCAGCATCGACCCGCGGGAAACTCCCGCGATGGCCACGGAAAAGAAACGCACCTTCTTGCAGCGTTACCGCCGGGCGGGAGCCGAGCAGGGATGGCATTTCCTGACTGGCAACGAGCCGAACATTGAGGCCCTGACCAAGGCCGCCGGCTTTGGATATCAGTTCGATGAGAAGACGGGACAGTTCGCGCACGCAACCGCAATCATGGTCCTTACGCCTGAAGGAAAGATCTCGCGGTATTTCTACGGTGTGGAGTATCCGCCGAAGGATCTGCGTCTGGGTCTGGTGGAGGCCTCGCAGAACAAGATCGGCAACGTGGTGGATGAAGTGCTTCTCTACTGTTACCACTACGATCCCGGCACGGGGAAGTACGGCGCCATCATCATGAACGTCATGCGGCTGGCGGGAACAGTCACGATACTGATTTTGGGGTCGTTCATGTTCATCATGTTCCGCCGGCCGGCGCGTCCGATGGGAGCAGAACGGGCCAGATAGATATGTTCAACAACTTTCCATTGTGGCCAGAGCGGGCCTCCAGCATGGCGGGCAACGTCGATGCCCTCTACGTTTTCCTGCTGGTGTTGTCGGGGATGATGTGCGCGCTGATCTACACACTCATCCTGGTGTTCGCCGCCAGGTATCGCCACCGGCCGGGGCATGAAGCCGAGCAGATTGAAGGCTCCACTCCTCTGGAGCTTACCTGGTCCGTGATTCCTTTTGGCGTGTTCGTGGCGATCTTCATATGGGGCGCAGTGATTTTCTTCCAGGAGCGAAATCCCCCCCGTGGCGCCACGGAAATCTACGTCGTGGCCAAACAGTGGATGTGGAAGCTGGAACACGAGGACGGCCACCGCGAGATCAACTCGCTGCACGTGCCGGTGGGCCGCGACGTGAAGATGATCATGACTTCTCAGGATGTAATCCACAGCTTTTACGTGCCCGCTTTCCGCATCAAGCAGGATGTGCTGCCCGGCCGCTACACGACCGCGTGGTTCCGCGCCACCAGACCGGGCACGTATCATCTGTTCTGCGCTGAATACTGCGGCACGCAGCACTCCGGCATGATCGGAGAAGTTGTGGTCATGGATCCGGCGCAGTATGAAGCGTGGCTGAGCGGCGGCGCTTCGGGAACGCCGCTGGCAGTGACCGGTCAGAGGCTCTTTGCCGAGCTTGGGTGCAGCACTTGCCACCGCTCTGATACCCAGGGCCGCGGCCCAAATCTGGAAGGGAAATATGGCAAGCCGGCGTTGCTCGAAGACGGCAGAACCGTTACGGCGGATGAAAACTACATACGCGAGTCCATCTTGAGCCCAGGCGCAAAGATCGTCTCCGGATTCAAACCGATTATGCCCACATTCCAGGGAATCATAAGCGACGAGCAACTCAACGCATTGGTCGCCTACATCAAATCTCTGAACCAGCCGCAACTGGGCCAGGCCGGCAAGAGTGTTGCCGAGGGCAGCCCACAACCCCACAGCCAACAGGTGCAATGACAATGGCCAGCGCAGCCTTTCCAGCCACTGAACACGAGAACTACCTGAATAAGGAGTACGGCATCAAGTCGTGGCTGCTGACCACCGACCACAAGCGGATTGCTCTGTTGTACCTGATGTCGATTACGTTTTTCTTCTTTATTGGCGGGTTCTTTGCTTTGTTGATCCGGCTGGAGTTGCTCACTCCGGGAGGCGACTTGGTACAGGCGGATACCTACAACAAGCTGTTCACCATGCACGGCTTGGTGATGGTTTTCTTCTTTCTGATTCCGGTGGTGCCGGCCACGCTGGGAAATTTCCTGGTACCGATCATGATCGGCGCCAAGGACCTGGCGTTCCCGCGCATCAACCTGCTGAGCTGGTATCTATACATGATTGGCGGCGTGCTGATCATGCACTGCATGCTGACGGGCGGAGTGGACACGGGCTGGACCTTCTACACGCCCTACAGCACGGCCTTCACCAACACCAAAATCATAGAAGCCGGACTGGCAGCCTTCATGGCCGGGTTCTCGTCGATCTTCACCGGATTGAATTTCATCGTAACCGTCCACCGGATGCGGGCCCCGGGAATGACCTGGTCACGCCTGCCGCTCTTCATCTGGGCGCACTATGCGACCAGCATCATCATGATTCTGGGCACGCCGGTGATCGCCATCACCATCGTGCTAGTGGCGGCTGAGCGCCTGTTTCATCTGGGCATTTTCGATCCCAAATTGGGGGGCGACCCGCTGCTGTTCCAGCACCTGTTCTGGTTCTATTCCCATCCCGCGGTGTACATCATGATTTTGCCGTCGATGGGTATCATCAGCGAGATCATCACATGCTTCTCGCGCAAGCGCGTTTTCGGCTACAAGTTTGTAGCGCTGTCCAGCGTTGGCATTGCGGTGCTGGGATTTCTAGTGTGGGCGCACCACATGTTCGTGGCCGGCATGTCGGTCTATGCCGCGCTGATCTTCTCTTTTCTGAGTTACCTGGTCGCGGTGCCTTCGGCCATCAAGGTGTTTAACTGGACGGCGACCATGTACAAGGGGTCGATCACGTTCTCCACTCCGATGTTGTACGCATTCGGCTTCCTGGGCCTGTTCACCATCGGAGGTCTCACGGGCCTGTTCCTGGCCTGTCTCGGCATTGACGTGCA
>JBGQBN010000067.1:0-21364 GCA_041494805.1 Terriglobia bacterium
GGTTCTGCGAAGGCAGGAACCACCGCCGAGAGGCACAGGTGCGAGCTGCGGATGCTGGCGAGTGCGGTTGTGCGCGCTCCTCCCAAGCGCGCGTCAGGAGAACTGTGTTTCCCCTTGACAAAGACTTACATGGACGTCGGCAATCCGGAAGTTGGGAACTCCAGCCCGGAATACTGCCCGGTGTCCGACAACTGGCGACGCGTCGGCGCTGTCCGTATGGTCGAGTTCAAGCTATTACACTTTAGTGGATCTAGGCACCAGCCTCGGCGTGACGGAAGCGAATGTCCGATTTGCTCGCGTCTGTCAGACGTACCTGAAGCGAAAGAAGGATTCTGTGCGGGAAATCGCCATCAATCCAGACGAGCCGGCGTGTCATTCGCATTGCCCGCGTAGTCGCGGTCACCTGGTCTGTACCTGACGGGAGTGCCACAACCGCTGGATGTTACTTACTCGTTCGCTGAGTATCATCGGAAACCCCAAATTGAGGTCCAGATCTTGTGCTGTCTTCGGCGATACCAGATCACAACGCCGGTCGTGACTTTGGATCATCCACCAGACGCTTCCTGTTCCCGGACCGTGTACCGCTCGCTCTCGCGACATGGTCCGACCAAAGCACCGCCCCATACCTCACCCGTCACGGTGAAATTCACTGATAAGCCGCAGTCTCGGCACTTGTTGTGATAGCCCTGCTCCCAGTGCTGCCAATACTTCGGGTTTACTGTGTGGTCTAGACTCCACAAAAGTTTGTTCACCGCTTCCAGTGCCTTTGAAGCCTGTCGAAGCACGGCGTGGGTACGTTCGGCCTCTTCCCGCGGATCGGCCCCGCTTTCACGGGTCTCGGCGAGGATTTCCTCATCCGACAGCTCAAGCACAGAATCCGCCAGCTTTTTGGCTGAGAGCTTACATGCTCCCGCTGGAGCCCGCCTTGATCGGCGGGCTTTGGCTTTCTGTTTCTGACCCGGCTTTGTTTTGGCTACTACGTACAATCAAGTACTTAGGCAGTCCCTAGCAGCCCGTTAAGTTGTTGAAAGTATTCAAGAGAGGAAGATTGATACGGTAGTACTCCACCGGATCCCGACGGGGAGCCGACTGACTGTCGGTCAGCCCAAGACACCTTGAATCTTATGCTCGGGGATAGGCCGGTGCGTCGGAAGTGTGCCAGACTCTATTAAGAATTGCTGCGTTCTTCTCCTTTCACCGCAATCCTCACTCGGAACTTTAGACCTTCTTGAGCAGGCTACGCCCTGGTAGCGCAAGAGCGGGAAGCGGGTGGTAGACTTTCTCCCCGTGATGTGGAACCAAGATCGAATTAAGAAGCTGAAGCCAGGGAGGTCTGCTCGTGGCAAAGCGAAGCGGTACAAGCTCCCGTCGGAGGCCGTGCGCGCAATCCGCATGGCTTCCAAACTGTATGGCACGCAAGGCCGCGCAATTCAGGTTGCGGTGGAGATCCTATGGAGGACGCCGGGGTGCGAGGCGTTGTCCATCCCCAAGTCAGTCCTTGAGAGTCCGATAGTGGGAATGACGTACAAGCTCCCGCCGCGCACGGTTGATCTAGTCGAAGCACTCGCTCGGGAGTACGGCGAGACTCGGGGCCACGTGCTCGCAGCGTGCATTCCTATCCTCCAGGAGACGCGGTCCACGGAGGGCAAATCACAAAATTGAAGCTTGGACTGAGGCCGGAGTTTTGTGCCAGTTTTGTACCATGACCCTGCGTATCTATCGTTTTTGGTGTATTGTGAGCATCATGAAATCAATAAGTTACGTGGTTTCAACACGGGTAAGCGGTTCAAATCCACCCCCCGCAACCAACCTTAAGTAATTTCCTGTCAGTCACTTGAAGCAAGTCGCGCGGGTTGTACCGCGACCCGAATCCGCTCCCGTTCGCTCGCATTCGCCAAAGTTACCTCGCTCTTGTTCGCCAGAACTCCCATCTGTTCGCTGACGTCAGATTAAAACATTGAGTGCGCTTATTGCCTGTCCGACTGGATGCCCATCCCAGGTGTCATTCAGCACGAGAAACTTATCGAGTAGGACTACCTTGTTCTGATTTTGGAACAGGCGTTAATTTTATGTTGACAATCAGGCTTGGGAATGTATGGTCGGTGCCCCTGCGACTGCCGATCTCCAAGAGGTATGCAGATGGCTTCGCCAGAGGGTGCAAGGCTTTTGCTTGCTTCGTGGTGGTTCTTCTTGTTGCCTTCAGGGTCGTTGATCGCACGAGATAGCCCCGTCACCGGGGCTTACGGGGATCAGCTCAGGGACCTACCTTAGGAGCGAAGCCCCCCGAGCAGAAGAAGTAGTCGGCCCGGAGCGGTGGTGAACGCTCACGTTGTCGCCAGATCCAGCTCTTTCTGGCAGGAGGAGGACAGATGGCAGTTACTCGTACTCCGACCGTGCCGAACCCCGGGGGCGTGAAGGTCTCGGTCAGCACTGGCCAGCACCTGCATTTCACCTTGGATGCTGGCGGCCCCATTCCAATCTTCAGTTTCGGAAGCAGCGTTAAGGGAGTGCTGTTTGAAGCACCCGATTTTCCTGGCCATCCTCTGGCCAAATACGAATGGCTTCATTTGAAGAATCCATCGGACGTCCAGCAACTGGAACTTCTGGGCTTGCGTCTATCGTTCTTTTCGAACGCAAGGTACACGTACACCGTCGAGCTTCGGGATGCGGCCGGAACCGTTGGAGCTGTTCTCCAGGCCAGCTACACGGGAGCGCCCACGGACGTTACAGAAGAATCTTTTACTGTGGTGATTGCCTGATGAATACTCGAATCTGTGCTTTGGTCTTGGTAATCGCCTGTTGCGCACCCTCGAGCGCCCAGACGTTCGACGACTGGGTAGGGTCACAGGTCGACGCCGTACTAGCGAAGCAGCAAGTAGGCGAAAACGGCAAGGGCGTGGATCGACAAAGGGAATCGCCATCCACAGATCCGAGATCTACGTCATTAGTGGATCAGAGTTCGGCGACTGATTTCTTGAGCGTTGCCGCGAATGTGATTCCAGTCACGCCAGGTTTATCCCAGCTAATAGGTCCGACAGGGTCGTCATCAACCGGCACGAGCGCAGCCGGTTCTACTACAGTAACCGCTAGTTTATATGCCTTGCTGGCGGCATTCAACAAGGTAGGCCCAACAGACCCAAAGTTCTATGGGCAGCACACTCTCTCGCGACGTTTTTCCTTGACCATCGGGACGGCCGTCTCCAATCAGAATATCGACAACACCGACAAGCCGGCCGTCGTCTATGGAGGGAAGGTCCTTCTGATCAATCAGCGGGAACTGTACACGCACAAGAACCTGGAGGCGATCAAGGTGATTCAGAAAGCTGTTTCGGCGGCTGCGGCAAAGTCGTTCAGCTTGAAGGCCAAGATCAAGGAGATCATGTTCGCGGCGTTACGCCCCGGTGGTGACGAAAAGCAGCGGGAGGACTTTGCTCTCACGGCCTTTTCCGAGGCAAATTTTTCTACCACCCTCAACGCACTCCCTCCCGAGGCGTTGAAACAGATTCAGAGTCTGATTGAAAGCTCTATTGATCCCTTTCTAAGCGAGCGCAAGACTCTTGAAGAAAAATACGATCAGATCAGCAAAGGTATGCAGATGTCCGTTTCGTATACCGCCGATATTCGGGATGCCCAAGGCAACAACGGCCATCGAACGGAGCTCATATTCGACTATGGACTGAGTGATCGCATAAATTGGACGGTCAACGCGAGTGGTGACTACACAGACCGCAAGTCAGCTGTTGATTCGAAAGGTGGAAGGTTCGCAACCAGCTTTCAGGGAGATCTCACGAAGGCCAATTCGGCATGGGGCCGAACTCCGTTGCGGTTGAGTTTCAGTGGTGAAGCCAAATGGCTCTCAAGCCAGAAACCTCAGTACACGTTTGAATCGAAACTCAGTATTCCGCTTGTTTCAGGTGTTGATCTGCCTATCGTGTACCGGTATGCAAACCGGATCGCCCAGATTGATCAGACCAACTCGGAGGCGCGGCTAGGTTTATCCATCGATATTTCCCGCTTGGCGCAAACGCTTAAGTAGACCGCATCGATGGCGGTCTCTTGCGCTGGCCCTGGAAATTCGGCGCTTCCGCCGAAAGGCTGAAGTGCAGGAACTGTGTCAATTCATCCTTGGGGCTACTTTCCCTTGACGGCCACTGCCGAGATCTCAATTCGTGCATTGTTGACAAGAGCCGCTACCTGGACCGTTGCCCGAGTTGGCTTCGGATCAGGCATGAAGCCTCTGTACACCTTGTTCATGTCGCCGAACTCATGAATGTCCGCCAAGTACACAGTCACCGCAACCACATCTTTCAACTCGAAACCAGCCGCTTTTATGACCTTCTCGATGTTTTCGAGGGCCGCCTGGGCTTCGGGGCCAATCCCACCCTCTTTCAGTTTGCCGCTATCGTCGGTGCCTTCCTGGCCCGCGATGTAGAGGGTGTTGCCCACTAGAATGCCATCGCTGAAGGGAAGACCTTTGGCCGGACCTACAGTGATGGCACGCCGTTCCTGGGAGTGAGAGATCACCGAACCCGCCAGGAAGATCACGATCGCAATCGCAACTCTCAACTGCGAGGATTTAAGAGTCATCCAGTTCATGCTTGTTTCTCCTTGAGAGATTTGATAGACATGCCCGCCTCCACTTAGTAAAGTAACTATCCTCAGGTGAACCCTTTGTCAATCTTGGTGTAATCCGAGTGCACATGAAAGCCATCCAGGTAAGAAAAACCGGCGGGCCAGAAGTTCTCGAAGTTGCCGAATTGCCGGTTCCCCAGCCTAAGGCCAACGAAGCCGTGGTGAAGACCGCAGCTTCCGGAGTCAACTTCGTTGATGTATATCACCGCGAAGGCAGATACCCAAATCCACTGCCTTTTGTGGTCGGCCAAGAGGGCGCTGGCACGATCAGCGCCGTGGGTGCGGAGGTGAAGTCGGTCAAGGCAGGAGACCGTGTGGCTTGGACAGGAATCATGGGCTCCTATGCGGAATACGTCGCGGTGCCCGCGGAGCGACTTGTACCGATTCCCGCAGGGGTGAGCGATCGTGAAGCCGCCTCAGCGATGTTACAAGGTATGACCGCGCACTACCTATCGCATACGACGTTTCCCCTAAAGCGCGGTGACACTGCGCTGGTGCATGCTGCCGCGGGCGGAGTTGGACTGCTGCTGGTCCAGATGGCGCACAACATTGGGGCCCGTGTCATTGGCACGGTTTCGACCGAAACCAAAGCCAAGCTGGCGCGTGAAGCCGGCGCGGACGACATCATTCTTTATACGCAGGCGGATTTTGAAACTGAGACCAAGCGCCTGACCGATGGCAAAGGCGTGGATGTGGTCTATGACTCAGTCGGCAAGACCACCTTTGAGAAAGGTCTGAACGTTCTGCGTCCACGCGGAATGATGGTCTTGTACGGCGGCTCCAGCGGCCCGGTGGCCCCGTTCGATCCCGTCGGTCTTACTTCCAGGGGGTCACTGTTTCTGACTCGCCCGAGTCTGGGCCACTACATTGTGACCCGCGAAGAACTCGAAACCCGTGCCCGCGCGGTGTTGGGCATGATTTCTGCCAAAAAGCTCAAGCTGCGGATTGAACATCTCTATCCGCTGGACCAAGCACAGCAAGCCCACCGCGATCTCGAAGGCCGCAAGACCACCGGGAAACTGCTGCTGCTCCCTCCAAACTAGAACGAAAACTTAGCTGAAAACTGCAACTGCCGCGGGTTAAACATGGTTCTCGGCGTACCAAAGAGAGGATTCGGGAACGGAGCTCCGCCATTGGTGGCCGGATTGCAGCTCACCGCTCCACGCTGAATCGCCAGCGAGGCGGCGTCCCCAAAACTCGTAGGCGGCGTCCCGCAGAAGTCGATGGTGCCGCCGCCGTAGACCGAAGTCACTTCGTCCACATTCTGGCGGTTGAACACATTGAACGCGTCCACCGCTACCTCCAGCCGGTTGCGCTCGGAAAACTTGAACTTGTAAGAGAGACGAACGTCGTTGGCATAGAGATGGTCACCGCGGTAGGAATTTCGCCGCGACAACCCTACACGGTCGGTCACCGGGTTCGTATCATTGTTGACGTCGTTGCCGACAAAGATGGTGAAGGGCCGCCCCGACTGAAGATTGAGGATGTTGCTCAATTCGAAGTTCCGGAAAAACGTCTTATCGGGCCCTTGGGCGACGAAGTTGGCCACAAAGCGATGGCGGACGTCCTGCACCGAATCCGCCCTTTCCAGGTCCCGCCGGTACAAATCCTGCGGAGTGCTGACGAAAGTGGTGAACGTCCCATCGTCCATGGTGTGCGAGTAGGTATAGTTTGCGTTGAAGCGGAAATGCTGGCCCATGCGGCCGGACAGGGCAACGTTGCCACCATGGTAGATGGAGACGCCGCTATTATCCAGGAAGTACATCAGGCCGGCGTTGGAATAAAGCGGTCCGCTAAACGCGTCCCTGCCATCGGGAAGCTTGTTGTTGGCAAGGAACCCTACGGCCGACGCCGGAGGACAGTTGGTGGCGGCGTTGCTGAGTCCTCCCGGCGGGCAAACGTTCAAATTCTCGGGACGAATCTGTTTATGCGAGGCAACAAAAAGATAACCGGCGCTCAACACCAGCCCCTTACCCAGCTCTTGATCAATTCCGAGGCTGGCCTGCTCGGAATAAGGGATGCGGCTGTTGCGATCAATGCCTCCCCCGCTATTGGTGACGAGGGTTCCGGGAGGGCCGGTGTTGAAGCTGATTGGGTTCTGCCCCGTCAGAATCAGCGTCGCTGCCGCCAGCGCCGGCAATGGCGGAGTCGATCCGTTAGGGTACTTGAGGCCCCCGAAAACGATGGGCTGGAAGGGTAACAGGTTCAGAACATAGGTGGCCGTCTCATTTCCTATCCGCACCCAGGGCTGCGGCGCATTGGGAATCACGACCTCCCGCTGCGGAGAGGTTACAAACAAGAAGGTCATGGTGTAGTGGTCATCGAAGATTCCAAATCCGGAGCGAACGACCGTGCGCTTGGTGGGGGACCAGGCTAAGCCGACCCGAGGCTGGAAGCCACGGTAGTCGTGATTCATATATCTCCACAACCCGGCCTCAAAATCCCACCGCAGACCGTAATTGAGAGTCAGCCTGGGAGTGAGCCGCCACTGATCCTGGGCGAAAAGCCCGTAGTAGCTGTGGTTGATGTTGACGTAGTAATCCTGTGGATTCACGTAGGCATTTGGCCATGCTCCGTTCTGGGGCGGGATCACCGGCGGAATCTCACCACTCGCCGGGATGGGGCCCGTTCCCACGGGAGCGCCCCAGAAAACTATGGGCACACCGTTGAGAAGACCATCATTTGGATTGGGGCCGACATCCGTACCAGAAAAGAACGGGGGCTGCGAGGTCGGACACGGTCCATTGGCTGGGTTCTCGGGAATTGCGGCCGTCTGATTCACGAAGCGGGCGAAATCCACCAGGCAGTTGAAGCCCGGCACGATAATGCGCATGGGCGTAAACCCGGGCCAGATCACAAAATCCCAGACGTGATTGAAGTCTCCTCCGAATTTCCAGTAGTGGTTTCCCTTGACCCAGGCGATGGTGTCGGAAGCCTGCACGCGGCTCTCGTGAGTGGCATCAAAGGTCCCGAAATTGTGCCCAAACAATAGCGTGTTCGGGATGTCCAGATTGGGTTGACCAGTAACACCCGGAAAGTTGTTGTGGCGCCTGGCGTACTGCAGCAGGACGGTGTTCACCAATTCCGGCTTGAGCAGGGTGTTGAGCGTGCCGACCAGCGATTGGTCACGCAGGAAAGTATTGTGTCCGCTGCTGGGAGCCCCGATGCCGCCACCGTCGAGCGTGTCGCCCACCAGCGTATTCAGGTTGCGCGCATCGAAAATACCGTAGTGAATCGCCAGACGGTTGTTGTTATTAATCTGATGGTCAAGTCTCACGAAGCCATTGTCATGGTCGATCGTCTTCAACTCATTCAAATTCTCAGGGGACAGCCGCATCGCCACCTTGGCCAAATTAATGGTAGCTAGGTTATTTACCAGCGTGGCTGGGTAGGTGGGCGATTCTCCCAGGCGCTGGCCCTCATAGTTCACAAAGAAAAATGTCTTGTCTTTCTGTATGGGGCCGGCTAGGGTTGCGCCAAATTGACCGCGGCGATAGGCGTCAAACTGGGGAGTTTGCAAGAGCGACCTGGAATTGGCCGCCTTGTTGCTGAAATACCCGTACACCGAACCATGCAAGTCATTGGTTCCAGACTTGGTGACGATGTTGACGATCCCACCCAGGGCCCGTCCGTACTCTGCCCCAAAACTATTGTTCACCACACGGAATTCGCTGACCGCTTCCTGGGAAGGGGTGGCCCGCTGCGAGCCTGTAGCCTCATTGATGTAATCTGCTCCATTCAGGGTCACAGCATTGCTCAAGTCCCGCATTCCGCCAAAAGAAATGCGGGTGACTTCCGTTTCCGTAAAGGTGGATTGAATGCTTGTCCTGCCCGTCGCGACGCCCGGAGTCAACAAGGCAAAGTCAACGAACTGGCGGCCATTGGTGGGTAGTCCCTGGATTTGGACCATATCAATGACCTGGCTGATCTCGGTGCGAGTGGGCTCCACGGGGGGCGCTTCGGTCGTCACCGTCACCACCTCACCAGCGGATGCCACCTTCAAGGTGACATCGACCGTGGCGGTTTGGCCTACGGTCAGCATCAACCCGGTTTGTGTGTATTTCGCGAACCCGCTGTATTGCACGGTCAATTCGTATCTTCCCCGGGGAAGATTGGGGACGACGTAATAGCCGGTGGCATTCGTCGTCGCGGTGTAGGTTTGGTTGGTGTCCATCTCCCGCAAGCCAATCGCAGCTTTCACGATCGGACGCCCAGTGCTATCCAACACCGTCCCGTTGAGTTGGGCGAAGGCAGCGCCAACCTGTGCCGACAAGGGCGAGGACCACAGCGCCAGAACCACTAATCCAACCAACGCCGTCCAACGCCGAAGCAATCTCATAGGGCTCCTTTTGCAACCGGAAGGTCGGTTAGAAATTGTGCTGGACACGAAAACCAACCCTCCCGTTTGTGGGGAGAGCATGGTGTGGAACCGGAAAACTGTCCAATACATGTTTGGTCGGACAGTCATACTTCATAGGTATTACAGAAAAATCGCTCTGTGGCCCCGCATCGTGAGGGCTCCTTGACCGTCAAGTCCGGCAAGTAGAAGACGAGGCAGCATCTTAATTGAAGCTGGCGCCTGACCACCAGCACAAAGCAACGAAGGGGAAATGGTCTGCGCCCTCCTTCCCCGAGCGCAAGCTGGCGGGCCGTACCCTCGGCGTGGCAGAGGAGCAAAACATTTTGCCGTGCTATACTCCCGCACCGCTTCGGAAAGTTCGTTTAGTCCCGACCCGATACGGAGAAGATGCACACCCTTGATCGCCCTTCCGGAAACACTCAACGTTGCCACCTGTTTCGTGGATCACAATGTCCTTGAGGGCAGAGGCGGCAAGATCGCGATTGAATGCGGCGAAGAGCGGGTCAGCTATCAGCAACTGCTGGAGCGGACCAATCGCGTTGGCAGGGCGCTTCTCCAGCTCGGCGTGCGTCCGGAGGAGCGCGTCCTCCTCCTGCTGCCCGACACGCCCGAGTTTCTCTACTGTTTCTTCGGCGTCATCAAGATCGGCGCGGTGGCGGTGCCCACCAATACCTTTTTGAAACCGCACGAGTACGAATACCTGCTCCATGACTCCCGGGCACGGGTGGCGTTGGTAAGTGAGACCCTGCTGCCGCAGTTGCGCGCAATTCCAAGGGAAGGACTCGGACATTTGCGCGAGATGGTTGTAGTCGGGGAACCAAACCGGAACCATCCCTGCTTGCGCGAGCTTATGGCAGCGGCATCTCCGGAGCTGGAGGCGGAACCGACCAGCAAAGATGATGCTGCTTTCTGGCTCTATTCCTCCGGCAGCACGGGAGCTCCGAAAGCGTGTGTGCACCTGCACCACGATATGGTGGTCAGTTCAGAGTTGTACGCCAAGGGCATTCTGCAGATGAACGATCGCGACCGTTGTTACAGTGTCGCCCGATTGTTTTTTGCGTATGGACTGGGCAATGCCGGCTATTTCCCATTGTACTGTGGTGCTACCACCATTCTCTCCCCCGCCCGGCCCACCCCGCCCGGTATCTATGCCGACATCGAACGCTACCGGCCGACTCTGTTCTTCTCGGTGCCCACGAATTATGCCGCATTACTGGCCTACCGGCGCGACCAGGGAAGGGAATTCGACCTTTCCAGCGTGCGCCATGCCATTTCAGCCGGAGAGGCTCTCCCGGCGCCGCTGTTTGAGCGTTTTAAACAGCGCTTCGGGGTTGAGATCCTGGATGCCTTGGGTTCTACAGAAACCCTGCAGATGGTCATCTCCAACCGCCCGGGTGAAGCCAGGCCTGGCTCTAGCGGCAAGATCATTCCTGGGTACGAAGCCAGGCTGATCGATGATAGCGGTCGCCCGGTAGCTTCCGGAGAGATTGGCAACCTGCTTATCAAGGGAGACTCCACCTGTGCCGGCTACTGGAATCAACATGAGAAAACCAAAGAGACCTTTGAAGGTCACTGGTTCCGCACCGGCGACAAATACTATCAGGATCAAGATGGCTACTTTTGGTATGCCGGACGGGCTGACGACCTTTTCAAGGTCAATGGCCGCTGGTTGAGTCCGGCTGAGGTCGAAAGCGCATTGATCGCGCATCCGGCGGTCCAGGAAGCTGCGGTCGTCGCTCGTAACGACGAGAGTGGACTGATCAAGCCAGCCGCCTACGTAGTGTTGAACCCGGATTTCGTGGCAAGCGAGGCGCTGAACCGTGACCTCCAGGACTGGGTTACGACGAAAATTGGCAGATACAAACAACCCCGCTGGATTATATTCCTGCCCGAACTGCCCAAGACCGCCACGGGAAAACTGCAGCGGTTCAAGCTGCGCGAGCTGCAAGCGCAGCAAACCATGCCCGTGGGTCACACGGGGATGAACTCCACTCCAGAGTAAAGAGGTTTCGGAGTGATACTTAACAGGTATAAAATACTGGACCGTGGAACTGCGTCACGTCCGGTACTTCATCGCGGTTGCGGAATACCTCAACTTCAGCAAGGCCGCTCAGCAACTGCACATCGCACAACCACCCCTGAGCCGCCAGATCCGTCAATTGGAAGAGGACCTGGGAGTAAGTCTTTTCACTCGTAACAAGCGGCACGTGGAACTGACCAAAGCAGGGCGCGTCTTCCTCGAGGAAGCGCGAAAACTGGTCGTACAGGCCGGACACGCCACGGAAGCGGCGCGACATGCCCAAAAAGGGGAGTCTGGAGTTGTAAAAATCGGCGTTGCCTCAGGACTGGGCGGTGTGGTTAGCAAGGTAGTGGCCGATCATTGCAAGCGGCACCCAGCCATTGACATAGAGTGCAGAGACATTTTTTCAACCCCCCAAAACGAGTGTCTGAGAAGGGGTGAGATTGATGTTGGCTTCTTACGACCGCCGGTCGACGAAGTGAATCTGGAGAGCGAGTTGCTTTTTGATGAGCAATTCGTTGTGGTCCTGCCCAAGGCACACCGGCTGGCAAAACGAAAATCATTACGCCTGAAGGATATCGCTGAAGAAACGTCGATCATTTTTGACCGCAGGTTTTCCAGCGGGCTGTACGACAAAATTCTTGGATTGTACCGCAAGCAGGGGCTCACGCCCCACCTTACGGTGACCCACGTGGAGGCGCACGAGGAAGCGGGAGCAATCATGGTGGCATCGGGGAAAGCCATCTTTATTGGCGCTGGAGCTATCGTCAACCGCTCTGTCTCCGGCGTGGAACTGGCGGCGGCCCGGCTCAATGAGCCTGAGGCGAAGATTGGTGTGTACATCGCGTGGCGAAAGGATGAGAAATCCGCCGCGATATTTACTTTTCTAGACTCAGTGCACCGGGTCTTCAGGCACCTGACTCATAAGGAAATTGCTTAGATGACGGACAAGCCATAGAGATTCGCTGGATGGTGAGTGGCTGGATGGCGACCGGCAGTAGACGCTTTTAGGGAACCTGCTCCAGGGATCGAAACCCGTGCACACCAGCTGACGGGTGCTCTTCGTGCGGTCAATCCTATGGGTGAATAGTGCTACAATTCCGCGCAGGGAGAGTTGCGGATGCGTGCGCCTTACGGTCTGAACATTCTCGATAACTGCCTGACATGCCACGTTCGTGAGGAACATCTATTTTGTAATCTGCCTCTGCCTGCGATACAGAAGCTGAACGAAATCAAATCGACCGCGATCTATCCGAAGTCCGCAGTTTTGTTCATTGAGGGCCAACAGCCGCGCGGAGTGTTTGTGTTGTGCGCGGGGAAAGCAAAACTCTCCACTTCTTCCCGGGATGGCAAGACCATCATCCTCAAAATCTCAGAACCGGGAGATGTCCTCGGGCTTAACGCCACCATCTCCAACAAGGCGTACGAGTTGACCGCCGAGATGGTGGAGCCGGGCCAGGCGAATTTCATCGCCCGTGATGTGTTTCTTCAATTTCTGCGCGAACATGGCGAGGTTGCACTGCGAGTGGCCGAACAGCTCAGCCTCAACTATTACTCCGCATACGAGGAAGTGCGCATGCTCGGACTGGCAAGCTCGCCCTCCGAGAAGCTGGCAAAGCTGCTGCTCTCGTGGTCGGCCGAAACGGCGGGTTCCTCCAATTCTTCGCCCATCAAACTGACCCTGACTCACGAGGAAATCGCAGAGATGATCGGTACCACGCGCGAGACAGTCAGCCGCCTGTTTTCAGAGTTCAAGAAGAAGCAGTGGCTGCAGCTAAAGGGGTCGACTCTGATCATCCGTAACAAATCTGCCCTGGAGAAAATGGTGCATTCCTGAGATGGTCTCAGGGGCCGACGCCACCGGTATGGCAGTCGCTGCAGTTCACCTGCGTCAGGTCTCCTATGTCGACGGGATGCTGAAACTGCCCTCCCTCCACTGCGATTAGCCGGACTGGACCTTCCTCTTGACTGAGGACGGTGTGGCAAGTGTCGCAGTCCTTGCTCAACACCTTGCCGTCGGGGCTCACATGCTGGCCGTCATGGCAGCGGAAGCAGCCATTGAAGTAAAAATGGCCCAGGTTGTTGGGGTGGGTCTGCCAATCCAGCTTCATTTCGGGGAATGTTGTTCTGCGATAGATCTGTTGAACCTCGTCCACGGCGTTGCGGATTTCGAGCTGTTTGGTCTTGGCCAGTTCAGGGTACTTGCTCTCGTAGAACGCGTGCATCCCCTTCGCAATACCCTGCATGGCCGCTTCGGTCGTGTCATATTTTCCGGCCAAAGCGGAAACCGCCTGCTGCTTCAAGTACGGCAATGAAACATCCAGACGCCGTGCCAGCATCGACTGGTCCACCGCGAGGTCTGGCGGTACATAGATGTGCGTCGGACGGTTGTGACAGTCCACGCAGTCCATGCGGTGCTTGCCAGCCTGCGCCATTTGCTCTTTGGTAAGGGTGGAGTCCTTCGCATAGTATTCAGTCACGCGTCCCTGCTGATCCTTGACGTGAATGTAAGCAATGACCTGCCGCTTTTCATCGGCGGCAAAGTAGTTGATTTCGTTGCTAATGTTCATGTGCCAGTGGATGCCTTCCGGCGATCCGGTGGCGGGATCTCCGCCGCCGGTCTTGATCAGCATCCGGATCTGGCGCGGTGTGTTGCGCTCATCGCTGGCATAATGGGCGAAGACTTTGAGTTGCGCCCCGTAGAACTTTTTCGGCCAGTGACATTCTTCACAGGTTTCTTGTGCCGGCCGGAGATTGTGCACGGGGGTCGGGATAGGACGCGGGAAGGTGTTGAACACCGCGGCGAATACCTGACGCATCCCTGACAGCTTCGATTTTACGTACCAGGTCGCCCCCGCGCCCACATGGCACTCCGCACATGCCACGCGCGCGTGGGGGGAAAGTTGGTATGCGGTGAACTCGGGATGCATCACCGTGTGGCAGGTTTGTCCGCAGAACTGCACCGAGTCCGTAAATTCGTACGCCTTGTAACTGCCCACCCCACTGAGCATGACAAAAACCACTAGAAAAGCGCTGAACGCAACCGCCGCGCTACGCTGGCCGGGGTCGTTGAGGTCAAGGCGGGGATACGGAGGAAATTCAGCAGCGGCTCCGGCAGCCCTCAGCTTCCGCCGCTGTCTCCACCATCCAACGAGGATAAGGAAGAGCGCAATGATAAGAAATCCAGGCGCCACCATGTAGGCCAGGATGCCGATGTAGGGGCTGGCTCTTTCCGCGATGGACTCAATCAGGGAAAACAGGAAAATGTTGCCCAGACTGACCAACGCCAGCGCCACGCCCGCGAGACTGACAGGGTTGCGCAAGAGCAGACGCAGCCGGGCCCATTGTTCTTTCGGCTGGGACATGGAATTGTCAGGCGCCATGGTTCATTTCCGCCAGAGTGTAGAAAGAGTTCCTCACAGCATCAACGCCAAGCCAAGACCGAGTGTTTTCCGCATCCACCGCGGGTTCTGTTTGCGTGGGTGCGCGCCGTGTGCCGTGGCTGCCCGTCGCCCAGCGACGCCTCAGCTCCGCCGACTTTCGATTTGGCGGATGCAAAGACGCAGCCCAATCACTACAGCCACGATCGCCAGCAGGGACAACGCCAGGCCCTTACGGCGATAGTCCCGCTCCGCGAGCGCTGCCCCACCTTCCCGGTAAGTTTTCGCGGCGCTCTGCAAGCCTGCTTGGACGTCCTGCTGCACACGCGCTGGATTAAAGCTGTGGATAGCAACGCGTGACTTGGTGAGTGAGTCACGCGCCTGGTCCTGCTCCAGCTGCGCGTCGCTGACTTCCATGCCGGCCGCCTCGGCACGATCCAGAATTTCGGCGGAGCCCTTCATGGAGGCGTCCAGCCGCTCGAGTTGTTGCGCGATCTGGGTGGCAGCCTGGTACCCGGGATCGCCAGCCGTATGACAGTTTGTGCAAACCGACTGCGGCCCGGTGCCCAGCATGGCGTCACTCGGATGAGCAATACGGTGGTTACTGTGGCAAGTAACGCATCCGGGAAGCGAAGCCGCTTCAAAGGGCACTTTGTGCGGGCTGGATTCAAACAATTGCGCCTGGAAG
Source organism: Terriglobia bacterium (assembly GCA_041494805.1). GTDB lineage: Bacteria > Acidobacteriota > Terriglobia > Terriglobales > Acidobacteriaceae > JBGQBN01. The sequence continues at coordinate 15,081 of JBGQBN010000067.1, forward strand.
ACGTGGCAAGTGGAACAGACATTCTGCACCGTGCTGACGCCCGGCGGCGCTGCGCCGTGGTTGCCGTGACAAGTGGTGCAGGTAGGAGCACTCAGGTCCTCACGCACGGTCAGAGCCTCATGGTGGACGCTGGCGCTGTAAGCGGCGAACTGGTCGGTAGGAATGGAGTATCCCTTCATGTAAGCGGCATCGGCGTGGCAGCGGGCACAGGTCTGTGCCACGTTCAAGGGATTGACCTTCGAACGCGTGTCGCTGGCGGGCCGCAAATCATGAACGCCGTGGCAATCGGTGCAGACGGCGACTTTATCATCACCCTTGGCACGCAGCTTGCCGTGTACGCTGGTCAGGTATTGGGCAAACTGATCGGTGCGCAGTGACGGGTTGTACTGGCGCATGTAGGCACTGTCGGAATGGCAACGGCCGCACAGTGCCGGAATGTCCTTCCGCTCGATCTTGCCGCGGAAACCCGCGCCCTTGCTCATGGCGTCCTGGTCCTCTTTGCTTGGGTCTCCACCATGGCAACTGGCGCAGGTCAGACCCTTCTGGGCGTGAATGTCCTGGGAAAACTGGTCCGCAGTGACCTGGAGGGGCGGATCGAGCACAGAGTGGCAGTCGAGGCAACTGTTCGGGGCTTCCGCGGAGGCAACGACGCAAAACAGCAGTGTCGCCAGGAGCGGCTGCAGCAGTCTCACCGGGTACTTATTTCGCGACGTATCCATAGACAGTCATCGATGCCATGTAGGCCAGAGCAAAAATTCCGGCGCCCAGAATCCAACGCCGGCTGCGACCCTTGCCATCACGCTCCAGGAAAGGAAGCAGGGACCAGATCACTCCCGCCACGCCGAACAGCAGAATGCCGACCACTTCTCCGTCCAGGCGCCAGATCTTGGCGGGAATCAACTTCAGCGTTTGAAACATGAACATGAAGTACCATTCCGGCTTGATTCCAGCGGGAGCAGGCGCAAAGGGGTCGGCCTTCGTACCCAGTCCCCACGGCGAAAGAGCGGCCAACGCGCCCAGCACGCCCAGCGCAATGTACCAAGCCATCAGTTCACGCAGAAGAAAGTTCGGAAGGAAGTGCATCTCGCGGGACTCGTCCGGGTGGGCTTTCCACTGGGATTCCACATGGGGTGGAACGCTGATGCCGAAGCGCTGAATGAGTGCCAGGTGGAGAAGGACCAGCAACGTGGTAATGCCAGGCAGGACAGCCACATGAAATCCAAAAAAGCGGGTCAGCGTTGCCCCGGTGACTTCTTCGCCGCCGCGCAGGAAAACCATCAGCGGCCGGCCGATGATTGGCACTTGGCCGGCAATCTCCGTACCTACCTTGGTGGCAAAGAACGCCAGCGTATTCCAGGGCAGCAGATATCCACTAAAGCCGAAGCCCATGGCGAGGAACAGAAGGATCATGCCGCTTACCCAGGTGAGTTCCCGGGGCTTGCGGTACGCGCGCAGGAACAAGACGCTGAACATGTGGCAAACGGCCGTGAAGATCATCAGGTTGGCTGCCCAGGAGTGGATGGAGCGCACCAGCCATCCGAACTGCACGCGAGTCATGATGTACTGCACGCTCTCGAAGGCTTCGTTGGCGCTGGGGCGGTAATAGAGGAGCAAAAGAATGCCGGTGCCGACCTGGATACCAAACAGAAACAGGGTGATGCCGCCCAGGAAATACCAGTACGAAAGCTGGTGGACCGGCACGGTCTTCTTGCGCAGAGGCGCCGTCAGCGCAGCCCAGTCAAACCGTTCATCCAGCCAGTTGCGAACGCTGGTGAGCAAGTTCAGACCTCCCGCTTCCGGCTGACCACAAGGTCATCGCCACGCACGTGAACCTGGTAATTCTCCAGAGGGCGCGGTGGAGGACCGGAGACATTGCGCCCGTTGAGGTCGTACAAACCGTTGTGGCAGGCGCACCAAATCTCGTGAAGATCGCTGCGGTATTGAACCGTGCAACTCAGGTGCGTGCAGGTAGCGGACAGGGCACGGTACTCACCTTCTGCGGTACGAAGCAGGAGTCCAGGACGGTTGCCGAAGCGGAAGATCTTGGCACTACTCGGCTTCAGATCGCCGACCTTTGCAGCTACCACCTCGTCCCCACCCAAGTCTGCCACGGGCGGTGGGACCAGGTACCAGAGCACCGGGTATGCAAACGAGATGAGAGAAGCCAACAGCCCGCCGCCCAGGAACAGTTCCACCACGCGCCGTCGCGTGGGTCCCGCATCGGAGACCACCGTGCTCGCCATTTTCTGTCCTCGTCTCCAGCCTGTTTCGATCTACTTCTGCTTGCCAAGCTCCCGGATGCAAACCACAAGCTGCCCGATCTGCTCACTCGTCAGCTTGGCTCCATACGGTGGCATCTTATTCTTGCCCTTGGCGATGATCGTGGTCAGTTCAGCGTCCGCCTGCTTTTGTACATCCGGGGAAGTCAAGTCACGGATGCCCAGGTTCTTGCCCATGGGCGTAGCGCCTTTGCCATCCGCGCCGTGGCACATAGCACACTTAGCCTTGTACAGGGTTGCGCCATCCTCTGCCCTCAGTGGAGTGCTCCAGAAAGCAACCGCCGCCAGGGCAATTGCCGCCAGCGTGACGCTCAACACGTTCTTTCTCTCAGCTATCATGACTTCCTCCTGGATGAATCACGTTTGTGTAATTACGGGGTCAGGACAAAAACCGCCACTATTGTATTCCAGCCCGCTGCTGCTTCCCTGGGGAGTAACGGCTTCAGGGCTCATTCGTCTCCTCTGTGGATTTTTCTTTCTCACTCGTGCCAGCAAGTTCAGGCCGTGCACTCTGCTTATCGGGAGCCGCTTTCTCCACTCTCCCGGATGGTTCAGCGTGCCCAGCTTCCAGCACAGCGTCAAGATCCAGCGGGTGTTCTGAGCGATAGTGTTCCAGAGGCATTTGGCCGTCCCACCATGCCCAGTTCATCGGATACGTGTCAGGATCGAAGAAGACCTGGTAGAAGTGCCACACGACAATGGCCAGAGTGGCTAGCACGGCCTCATAAAAATGAACCGCTGTAGCCACGTCCAGCCACCACCGCGGCAACAGGTTGCCTACCGCGACCTTGGCCCACAGCATGATGCCGGTTACGGCCATTACGATGGTGCCCCAAACCAGGGCCCAGTACTCTGCTTTTTCGGCATATGTAAAGCGGCCGAATTCCGGTTTCTGCAAGCTGGAGCCGAGATAGTAGCGCAAATTGCGCCAAGAGTCGGATGCGTCCTGGGTGAGAAACCAGATGTCCCGGAGCATGCGTCTGCCGTCGCGAGTAAACGCGGCATAACAGAGATGGTAGATACCAACTCCAATTAAGACCGTACCCGCGATGCGGTGAATGGTGCGGCGCAGGCTTTCGCCCATCCCCAAAAGCAGGTATCCAAACCATGAGTCCGGAAATTTGAGCGCGAAGCCGGTCAGCACCAGCACCGCAAAACTGACAAAGAGCACCGCGTGCTGGATACGCTGATTGCGGCTCATGCGCGTCACTGTCGGCTGATGGCTCTTCTTACGGCGGACGAGAGCCTTGAACCTCCAAATGATGGCGTTGTGCATCACCATGCCGGTAATGACCAGCACAATCAGCCCCAAGTAGAATTGCCGGATCCAGCGCACAACGATGCTACCCGAGTCAGCGGACAACGGGGCATTCACGTGCACTCTCGCAGCGACAAAGTTCTCCGTGACCCCGGGATGACACTGGCCGCAGGTCTTGACCAGGTTTGCCCGGTTGATAGTGGAGCGTGGATCGCTCGAAGGCAGAATATTGTGCACGCCGTGGCAACTCGCGCAGTTGGCCACCACCTGCGATCCTCTCTGGGAGGCCAGCCCGTGATAGCTGGCAAGGTAGGTCGTGACCCGGCTGCCCTCAAAGCCGAATTCCCGAGACAAGCGCACCCCTTCATGACACCGTGCGCACGCGCCTTGCGCCAGGTTCTGGGTGGCCACGGGAGAATTGGGATCATTCCATGCCTGTATGGAGTGGATGCCATGGCAATCGGTACAGACCGGGGCCTGCCATTCTCCACGCGCAATCGCTTGTCCGTGAATGCTGTGCTTGAAGTCTTGCTCGATGGAGCTATGACACTTGCCGCAGGTGTCGGGCACATTGAACTTGAAAATCGATGACTTGGGGTCGCCGGCGCCAAGGATTTCGTGGGCGCCATGGCAGTCGGTGCAGACCGCGGCCGTCTCCAGGCCCTTGGCCACGGCAAGGCCATGCACACTTTCCTGGTACGACACAAAGGGTTGGGTGCTGTGCCCGCTGGCCTGCATGACAAACTTCTGGCCGTGACAGGCGCCGCAGGTGGCGGGAATATTGGCATGGTTGACCCGTGACTTTGGGTCGCTGGCAGGCAACAATTCGTGCGGGCTGCCATGGCAATCCACGCAGGTGGCGGCACGGCTGTCGCCGCCTTGGATGGCCTTGGCATGGAAGCTGCGCTCATAAGCCGCCTGTTCTTCGGCGTGGCAGGTCGCGCAGGTGACTTTGGCAGGCGTGGTTTCGTGGGGTGAGGTCTTGACGTCGGTGTGGCAATCGACGCACGAAAACAACCCGCCGTGCATCGAGTTTTTGAACTTGTCGGGATCGACATGCAGGCTGACCGGCTTGCCGTTGACGTCCTTACTGAGGCTGGAGTCCCCGTGGCAGGCAAGACAGTCGTCATTCGTGGGTTTCCGCGCAGCGGACGTCCTAGTCCAAAGCAACAGGACCAGGGTTGACACTGCAATGACGGATGCTGCGTGCTTCATCGCAGCTGGGTTCACTTTCCTTTAGCAAGCTGCCGTATGTAGGCGACCATCTCCTTAACGTCGGCTTCCTTCATGCTCTTCTCAAAGCCCGGCATCTTGTTCTTGCCTTTGGCGATGACGGCAGTGCGCTCATCATCCGTCTGCTTCTGGACCTCGGGGGACGCAAAATCATGCGCGCCCATTTTCTTGCCCACGGGAGTCTCGCCCTTGCCGTCCGCTCCGTGGCACATGGCGCATTTCGACTTATACGTGGCTGCGGCCTCGGCCGCCGCCGGCGTGCTCCAAAAAGCCAGCCCCGCTGCTATCGCGGTCACCAGTAGACCGCGCACCAAGTTACCTTTCAGGGTTGCCATGTTTCCTCCCAAATTTGCCGCTTCTCATCGTCCCACGGCATTCTAATCCAGGTACCAGCGTTCAGAACGCGTAGCGCAACGACAGTGTAGCGGAGTTGTTGTGAAAGTCTCGGGCCAACAACGGACTCGGGTCTGACTTCTCATTGTAGCCGTAGTATCCCCAAGCTGTCCGCCAGGTGAAGCCCCGGGCCAATTCCACGTCTACTCCGGCCGTGGGCTTGTGATAGTTCAGGCCCAGTGGCCCCAGCGTGTTGGGCGTCGGGCCCAAGATCAGAGTGCTTCCACTGGTGCTGGTCAAGTTATATCCAACGTTGACGGTCACCCGCTTCACCGGCTTAAACATGAAGTTGGTGTATCCGAAGTTGACCTTATTGTTGTAGAGCGAGACTCCGGAAAGAAAAGGCGTCCCCTCGCTGCACAGGGTCGAACCCGGCGGCGTTGTGCCCCCGATCACATAGCAGATGTTGGTGGTGGAGAAAACGTCGTCGTAGTTGTAGCCGAACTCCCAGCCGAACTTCGGATTGGGGTTCAGCATCAGGGTAAATCCGTAATTGCGGTCGTGTTCGCGGTGGAGAATGTCAGTGACATTGTTGCGGCTCTCCAGGATGTTCACGCTGCCGGAAGCGCTGATCCAGTCCTTGGGTTTGAACCGGGCGCGTACCTTGTAGCGTTGCAGATTGCGCGGCGTGATGCGGGTAGGCGCGTTATCAGCCGAGAACAGCTCCATGTCGAAATTCAAGCGCAGGGCATCCGTAGGACGCGCCCACAGTCCCAACAACCCGGAGTGTTCGGCGACCTTGGCTACGTCGCTCTCGTTATCGGTCTCTCCCGAGAACGAGCAGCTTCCGTCCGGGTTGAGAGGCAGGCCCACGCAGTCACCTCGATTGGGATTGCTGGGATAGAAAAGCTCGTTGGCGACCGCCTGAATCGAGTGATGAACTTCACGACTTCCGTAACGGTACCCGATGCCTCCACCGAACCTTCGGGAAAAATCGTACTCCAGTTCTACCGTGTTGTACTTGGCATCCTGCTGCAAGAACCGGGTAAAAAGGGTGCTGCTGACATCCGCGGGAGACTGGCTGCTGTGTTGAGGGCATGCGGATGGGTTCGCCGGGCAAACTGCCGGGTCGAAAATCACGATCGGGCTCAGCATGCTGGCCGGGCTTCCACCGAAGAAAC
>JBGQBN010000024.1:0-54485 GCA_041494805.1 Terriglobia bacterium
ACTACGTACCCGTAAACGTGAAGCCTGAAGCTGCGCCGTACCCGCTCCAAGGCTGACTCGAAGATTCGTCGGCTTGCATCCGTGGCAAAAGCCGACGGCGATGGTAACAGCAAAAAGTGACGAAATGACCCTGCCCGCTGTGGTGAAAACGCGTTAGTCCCCATGGCATGAGGACAATCTAGTTTGTTCGTTGGCCCAAGTCTGTGACGTGTGAACATCCCCACTCAAGCCAAAACCGGGCTTGAGTGGGCCAGCCGGGCGATTGGGGAATCCTTCTATTATGAGGGGACGGGAAGAGGGCGCAGGTATTCAGCGAGTAAGCGGCACGCCGGAATTACTTACAGTGACGCCTGGAAAGCCTTTGGACTCGAGCAATAGCCGCACGGCTTTCGCGGTCAACACTTCGTGGCTACCAGGGCCACAGATCCCTCTGCTGGCACAAGCTCACAATTCCAAAACCGGGCTTGAGTGGGCCACCCGAATCAGGAGACAGATCAGTCACAACTGCCGGGCACCGCTGCCGACAGTTCGGCAATCGTCTAACCCCAATCCAGACAGCACCTTACTAGCTTAATAATATCTTCCAGCTATACTACAATTTGACACAATGTTCCACGTGGAACATTTCTCCATTTTGCCCCCTCGCCAGCGAGTTCCTCCCTGGGGCACTTTCCCTTTCCTGCCTGTTGGCGTTATAGTCTCAAGCCGGTTCATACGGAGGCACTTATGGCGACCCAAATTAAAGCCGAAGCCAAAGCCAGGAGCTTCGGCGAGAACATCGAGAGTGATCTGGCCTCGAGATTTCTGCGGGTGGTGGAAACCGCGGCCATCGCCTCGGCTCACACCATGGGACAGGGAGAGCGCAAGCTCTCCGACCAGGTCGCGACCGAGGCGATGCGCCAGACCATGGACTCCATTCCGATGCGCGGCACCATCGTGATCGGCGAGGGCGAGCGCGACGAAGCGCCCATGCTCTACATCGGCGAGAAGGTTGGCGCCGAGTTTCCTGACGGCACCGAAGTGCCGGAGGTGGACATCGCCGTCGATCCGCTCGAGGGCACTAACCTCTGCGCCACCGGCGCGCCCGGCGCCATCACCGTGCTGGCGGCCTCCGAGCGCGGCGGACTGCTCAACGCGCCCGACTGCTACATGGACAAAATTGTGGTCGGCCCATCCTGTAAGAACGCGGTGGAGTTGGATGCACCAGTGGAAGACAACCTCAAGAACATCGCCAAGCGGTTAGACCGTGACGTCGAGGACCTGGTCATCATCGTGCTCGACCGCCCGCGCCACGAGAAGCTGATTGCGGACATTCGCGCCGCCGGCGCTCGCATCCGGCTGATCGGGGACGGCGATCTTTCGGCCGGCATTGCTGCTGCCGTGATCGGCACCGGCGTGCATGCAGTGATGGGCTCAGGCGGCGCGCCAGAGGGCGTTATCACTGCTGCTGCTATCCGCTGCCTGAACGGTTACATGCTGGGCCGGCTGGTCATCAACAAGCCGGAACTGGAAGAACGCATCGCACGCATGGGCATCAAGGACAAGAACAGAATCTACGAGGCCGAGGACCTGGCGCCGGGCAAGCAACTGATCTTCGCCGCCACTGGTGTCACAGACGGCGCATTGATGAAGGGTGTCCGCTTCTTCGGCGAAGGCACCCGGACATCGTCGGTGATATTGACCCTACGGACCAGCAAGGTCCGCTTCATCGACAGCATTCATCTGGAGAAGAATCCGGACGTGAAGGTGAGGTTTGCTTAGCTGCAGTCGCCGGTCGTCAGTCCTCAGTCGTCAGGAAGCGGCTTTGCATGAGGGTCTTGACTTCGTCTTCCATTCAGTCTAGGATAACAATCTAGATTGTTATTGGAGTCCCTATGCGCACTGTGGGCCTGTTCGAGGCCAAGCAGAAACTCTCAGAGTTGGTCGAGCGGGCCAGTGAAGGCGAACGCATCGGTATCACCCGGCGGGGAAAGTTGGCTGCACTGATTGTCCCGGCACGTCCCGAAATCAATCTGGAAGACATCTTCGAGGACATTGACCGGATACGGAAGCGCGCCAAGCAACACAAGGGTGTGAGCGTGAAGGACCTGATCGAGGAGGGCCGGAGTTGAGTCGCTTTGTTCTCGATGCCTCGGTCGCGCTGGCCTGGTTTGTGGACAACCCTGTCCCCTCCTATGCCACACGGGTAAGAAAGTCCCTGCTCCACGGCGTTCGGGCGGTTGTGCCCGCGCTATGGCACCTGGAGATGGCCAATGGGTTCGCGGTCGCGGAGAGACGCGGCATCCTGACCGCCGCGGATGCCGGCCAGGGGATGACCCACATCGAACAATTGCTGGCCCAAGCCATTGAAAGCAGCACTGATTTCGTCTCGATGCGGCAAGCGCTGACCACCGCGCTTGCTTTTCAGCTTTCGGCGTATGACGCTGTTTACCTCGATACCGCGCGCCGCGAAAGGCTGCCACTGGCCACCCTCGACCGGCGCCTGCTCGCGGCCGCAAGCCAGGCAGGGGTAAACTTGCTTCCCTAACCGCACAGCCTTTCGCCCACCTTACGACTACTGCGGCGTCGGGGGCCACTCTTGCGACACGCCTGGGAACAGGTTCACGGTCTTCTCCGCGCGGCGGGTGCCGTCGTGCACTGCGATTTTGTGCGGCTTACCGGGCTCGTACCCCTCCCACAGGGAGACACCCGCATACGCTCCGTCGTTGCGCAGGATGTAGTAGGTCATGTCGGTGAAGCGCAGGCGCTCCCTGTCGCCGTTGTAATTGCGTACGATGCGCTTCAGTGCGTCCATGCCGGCTTCGAGCGGTGCCATACCATGACGCATGTTCTCAATGATGGTATGCGCGCCCGCGACTTTGATGTTCTCTTCTCCGCTGCCAGTGGCGCCTGCCGAGCCCACATCCTGATCGGTGTAGCAGCCAGCGCCGATGATGGGGGAGTCGCCACAGCGTCCGGGAAGCTTCCAGGCCAAGCCGCTGGTGGTCGTACAGCCGGAGATTGCTGCCTTCTCATTCAACGCCGAGCAGTGAATGGTGCCGGTGGGCGGAAACAGAACTTTTCTGATGGCCGCCAGGCGCTGCTCGGGCGCGATGCCGAGATCGGCCGCGACCTCTTCCATGCGCTGCATGCGCAGCTTCCACTCTTTGGTTTGTGACTTACCGTGAAAGATGCGCTTCTTCCAGTTCGGGTCGGCCAATCCTGGTCCCCACCAGTCGGAGTGTGTTTCCTTGTACAGCAACCAGATTTTGCGTGAATGCTCGGTGAGCAGATTCTCGCGGGGAAAGCCCTCAGCCACGGCGAAGCGCTCGGCGCCTTCACCCACCAGCATGACGTGGCCGGTGTGGTCCATGACCGCCCTGGCTACCTGCGAAACGTTCTTGATGTTGCGCACGCCGCCCACGGAGCCGGCGCGCCGCGTGGGCCCGTGCATGCAGCAGGCGTCCAACTCCACCACACCTTCCTCATTGGGCAGGCCGCCCAGGCCGACGCTGTCGTCATTGGGATCGTCTTCCGGTCCCTTTGCTACTTTCAGCGCAGTGTCGAGTGTGTCGCCGCCGTTTTTCAGGAGGGTGTAAGCGTCATCGAGGTAGTCGTAGCCGTTACCCGACGAGATGATGATGGGCTGTTTGCCGGCTGCGGTCCACGATTCTGCATTCTGCGAATCTTGCTCTTTCTTTTCCTGGCCCTGCAGGCCCAGCGACAACGAGCCCACGACAGCGCTAGCAATAAAATCTCGGCGCGAGAAACTCATGCCATCCCTCCTGATGTGATGAAGGCTTTTACAGGCTGCGGAAAAAGTCGGGGTAAGTACCTTAGCCTCAGGGGCTGAAGCCCGGGTTCAAGGGAAAGGCTTAGCGCAGGCCAGAGGCCCTGCTCCACCTTAACCGGAGTCTTTCCGCAGCCTGCTAAGAAAGCGGACAGCATACCACGGCGCTTGTGAGAGGCTGCACGGGGCATTGCTGATCGGGACGTACGCCGACCGCCTGAGACGTTGCGAACAGAGACGCTGCAAGCAGAGACGTTGCAAGCAACGTCTACGTGGCGGCGACTCTTTGGCCTTTGCTCTGATCGGCGCGGAAGCGCAGCAGGGCGGCGATGTTGCCCGCCTGGTCGAACTCAGGATCGTCCTTTACATAGAACAGCTCGATGTCGCGGAGGATGGCGGCGGGGAGGAGGGCATCGCAGACGTCCTCAATCTCGCGCGTGGTCTGACCGCAGGCGGGACAATAGCGGACCATGTGCGAGTCGAGGTGGCCGCAGCCAGTGCACTCCACCGCGGCGCGGGTGTAGTTCTCTCCGATCAGTAGCGTCTGAACCTCGCCCAGTTCGAGTGAACGCAGCACACGCCGTAAGCCGGTCACGCCGCGGCTGTTGCTCTTGGCCTGGCTGAGCACTTCCCGCACCAGCTGGTGCCGGTGCTGCTCCAGGGACTCCTGCAGGATGCGGCTCGCATGCTCGTGGACCTGCTCATTGGTCATGTTGCCCACGTCCGCCGAGAAGCGGCCCAGCAGCAGTTTCTTGACGTAAGAATGGAGTTGAGGCTCCAGTTCATGCCAGTAGTTGTCGTGGCAGCCAATGATCAGATTGTCGAAACTTCCCTTCTCCAAAGCCTGCTTCAGGTGCTCGGCCACGCTCTTGAAGTGGTGCAGAGCCTCGTCACTGGCGTGACGCTGGATGTGGCCGGCATCGTATCCCCCAAAACCGTCGCTGCGGCCGTGCCTAGGCAGGGTACGAAAGAGTCCTTCGCGTTCTTTCATCTCGTCCAGACGCAGATCGAAGAAACGGGCCTGATGACCATCCACCAGCGCCAGGCACAGGCGCGGTTGCGCCCCTAAAAGCGCTGTCAGTGGCTTCAAATGGAAGTGGCAATTGACGAAGAGCTGCGTGCCCGTCAGCCGCGGCGGCAGATCGAACTCACGCCAGAAATTCCGGCTGCCGCAAGCGAAAATGGCTTTAGCGCGCGCCTGATTGCCGTGCAGATTTCCTGCTACGTCGAGAATACGATCGAGGTCGGCCCGCGCGCCGCCGTTCTTGCCGTTCTTTTCCGCTTCACGCATGGCGTCGCGAACCAGATCCTTGGCCAGAATGGCCTCTTCGCGGTGGGATTTGTTTTGTGGGGTTCGCGGCTGGAAGTAGAAGCTCAGCGCGCAGTCTTCCGGTTCATCAAATTGGAACTGGGCCAGCTCACGGATATCTTCGCGGGTAATCATCACGATTTCTCCTGAGTGCTGTCGACGGGCTAATCCGACCCAACGTCCTGCAAAAGCTTGCCCTTGAAGCGGTCTGCGACGGGCGGAAAGCGGCGCAGGTGCTCGCGTACGGCGGCGATGGAGGAAAGCACCTCTTCCGATCTGCGATCCGTGATGGCGGCGATTTCATCCACTGAAAACCCTTCCATGGTGTGGAGAATGAAGGCCTCACGTTCCGACCGGGCAACGCCGTTCAAGGCATATTGCACCAGCGCGAGCATCTCATCTGAAGAAGCGATGTCCTCGGGAGTGGCCACGCGGCGGTCGGCGATGATGGCCTCTTCGGTAAAAGTTTCGTCCGGCTGATGGAACTGCAACTCGGACTCGTCACTAGCACGCACGTTGGGCCGCCGGGTGGATTCCTCGAGGTGAATGTCGGACAGGTTTTCCCCGGCGCGGGCTGCCAGATCATCCATCGAGCGGATGGCCAGCCGGTAGAGCCAGGGCTCAAGCGCCAGACGCTCGGGCTTGTCTCCGCCATCGCCCAGAGCGCGGGCAATGGCCTCATCGATTACTTCGTCCCTGGTGACCGAATCGGCGGAAATCTGCTCGCCAGCTTCGCGGAAATACAGCTCACGCTCGACAAAGCGGTCAAGGCGGCCCAGGTTTGCATTTACGTAAGAGCGGATATCATCCGGCGAAACCGTGGGCACCTGTACCGACGCGATCGTATCTTCGAAGGGAACCTGGGACTCGGAGCGGGCATTGGCAGCACGCCGCCGATGCGGCCACTTGTACGAGTTGCGCAGCAGGTCTTTATGCTTGCTGATCTGGTGCAGCAGGTCGTCGAATGCTCCCTTGATGGCCGCTGAGGCTGTGGGAGCCGATTGCTCTACCGCCATCTGCCCCGAGGGCAGGCGCAGGTTCAAGGACACGGTGAAACCCTCGCGCGGCGAATTCTGCTCTATGACGCCCTTCAAGTGAACGAGCTCCGGGCGGAAAATCTGCAATCGCTTGCGGAGCTTTTCCACCAGGTGGTTGATCTCTTTTCCGATGTCGGGAGTTTTATGGACCTTGTAGCTGATGTGGACGTTCATGCTAAGCCTCGGAACACGGGGGCGGATCCCGTGAAGCTTTTCGTCCTTTCAATTGTGATTCTACACCTGCCATGGAAGCGCAAAACGCAATTTAGGGGGCTCTTGTCGCTGGTGAGCATGGAAGTGTGATCCGGGCACTTGCGGTTTTGTGGCAAAAGAGTTATAGCGCGTCGGCGGTTGGGCTCCTAAATTGCTGCCCTGACCGATGGTTCGTAGCACGACCGGGTTTGGCAACTATACTCACGATTCTCACCATTTTTGTCATCCTGAGCGAAGCGAAGGACCTATGCACTTTGCTGTGGCCGGCACTGCCCACATCATTCAGCGCTCAGATCGCGCCACGCGGGATTCAACGCCACGATCAGTGCAATCTTCTTGATTCGCAACAGTCCTTTGATCTGCTTCTCCCGCGCGATCGCATTGCGAACATCAGTGAAGCGTTCGAAATAGACCAGCCGGTCGATTTTGTATTTCGCCGCAAACTCTGAACCGCTTCCCGTTTTGTGCTCCCACACTCGGCGCACGAGATTGTTGGTGACGCCGGTGTAGAGCGTCTTGGAGCGGTTCGTCATGATGTGGACGTAGTAGTGTCTGGGCGAGAAAGAATAGGTCCTTCGCTTGCCGCCGATTCGCTTCGCGAAACGGCGGACTGCGCTCAGGATGACAAATGGGAAGGGTGGTGTCTGTGACGAGCGAACATCGGTGAATGGTGATAAAGATGCCGGAAGCTTTAAACAGCCACAGTAACCGAGGTCTCCGTGCGCGTTACCAGCCGGTACAGCGTATCCCGCTCGACCGGCTCGCGGCCGGCTTCGCGGATGAGGCGCACCAACTCCTGGCGGCGCATGCCTTGCGGAGTGGTGGCGCCGGCGTCGTGATAAATCTTTTCCTCGACTACCGTGCCATCGATGTCGTCGGCACCGAAGCGCAGGGAAATCTGGGCGATCTTGGGCGTCATCATTTGCCAGTAGGCCTTGATGTGGGGGAAATTGTCGAGTACCAGGCGGCTCACGGCGATCTGCTTGATGTCCAACATGCCGGTGGTTTTGGGTAGATGCTGGAGCGGCGTGTTGTCGGGATGGAAGGCCAGCGGGATAAAAGTCTGAAAGCCGCCGGTTTCATCTTGCAGCGCACGCAGCTTGAGCAGGTGATCTACCCGGTCTTCGTCGTTCTCCACGTGGCCATAGAGCATGGTGGCATTGGATTTCAGGCCGATCTGGTGGGCTATCTTCGCGATTTCCAGCCATTGGTCGCCGTCAATCTTGTGATCGCAAATGATGTGACGGACCCGGTCGGCAAAAATTTCCGCGCCGCCTCCCGGGAGTGAGTCCACGCCGGCTTCTTTCAGTTGTTCCAGAGTCTCGCGGATGGAAAGTTTGGCGCGCTTCGAGAGATACGCCACCTCGACCATGGTGAAGGCTTTCAGATGGACCTGCGGGAAGCGCTGCCTGAGTCCGGAAATCAGGTCGAGGAAGTACTGGAACGGCAGATCGGGATGCAGGCCGCCGACAATGTGAAACTCCGTGACCGCTTCGGTGTAGCCGGAAGCGGCGGTTTCGAAGGCCTCTTCGAGCGCCATGGTGTAGGAGCCGGGGGCGTCCTTCTTGCGGCCGAAGGCGCAGAGGCGGCAGGCGGCCACGCAGACGTTGGTCGGGTTAAGGTGGCGGTTGACGTTGAAGTACGTGGTGTCGCCGTGCATGCGCTCGCGGACGTGATTGGCCAGCCAGCCAACGGCCAGGATGTCGGCGGTGCGCGAGAGAGTAAGGGCGTCGTCGGAGTTCAGGCGCTCGCGGGCGAGGACTTTGCCGTGAATCGGGTGCAGGCGTGGGTCGTCGGTCTGGAATGAATGCAAGGCTGACATTCTTGTTGATGATACCGCAGGGGAGTCGCGGAAGTCACAACGATGAGCGATTCCTGAACCAAGGCTCCTACATTAAGAAGGTCTCAATTCGACGCTGCCAGCTTCTTCTTGGCCAGCGGGCGCGCAAACGCATTGGTAGGACTGTGAGCATTCGAGGCCAGCACCTTGCGGTAATACTCCATCGCCTGCGCCTTGTCCCCTGATTTCTCGTACGCCTGCGCCAGCAAGCCCAGGATGAAGGGATCGCGCTGGTCGGCCTTTTGCAGGTCGGCGACGGCGCTCTTGTAGTCGCCGCTATAAAAGGCAACGTACCCTGTCAGATAGGGGAGGAAACGCGCCTGCTCGGGATTATTGGCTTTGTCCAGCGCCGCCTTCGCGGTGGCGACATGCTTCTGCGCCTCTTCGCTGTGGCCCCGGCGGGCGGCAATTCGGGCTTGCGCATGTTCCCAGCGGAAGGCCCAGAGGTTCTTGTCGGCCTCGGTCAGGTCGGTCTTGCGCAGGGCGGTTTCATAGCCGGTTTTGTACCATTGGTTGGCGTTGTCCAGATCGCCGGATTCGAGACAAATGCGAGCAAGTTCGTTGGCGATTTCCGCCGCGGCGGTGAAGTCCTGTTTGGCCATGCGGGCGTCGAATATTTGCTGTTCGAACTTGGATGCCTCACTGGCGTCGCCTTCGAACGCGTAGGACATGGCCATCGCTCTCAGAGCCTGCGGTTTGGCATCGGGTGAGGCAAGTTCGATGGCCTTCGTCAGATGTTGGCGCGCTTCCGAGTATTCGCCCTTCAAGTCCAGCGCCACGCCCGCCACCAGGTGCGCCTCGTAAAGATTCGGGGCCAGCTTCATGGCCTGGCGGTATAAAGCCAGGGCTTCGTCCTGCTTGCCCTCGCTGTTGAGTTTCTGGCCCTGTTTAACCAGTTCGGCGGCATCGTTGGCCGGCGGTGCGGGGGCTGTCTGGGATTGCGCCGCCACGGCGGCAACAGCCAGAACACAGGTTGCGGATAGGCAACGAAATATGTTTCTCCTCAGATTCATAGGCGGAATTATTGCACATTTGTCAGGTCGTAAGTTCCCAGTGCAGGACCATCTCGGGTGTGCAATACACATCAGCGCCGAAGCAGGAGATCTCCGGCAATGAACACCAGGAACACCACCGAGATCACGCCGTTCATGGTGAAGAATGCGGCGTTAAGCTTGGACAGATCGTTCGACGAGAGCAGCGAATGCTCGTAGCCGAGCAGCAAAGCTACTATCACCACACCCGCCACTGCCAGCTTCCCTAACCCGAAGACCAGCACAACACTGGCTAGCAGAAGCAGCATCACGAAATGGAAAAGGCGGGCGACCCAAAGCGCGCCACCGATGCCGACATGGCGCGGGATGGAGTGCAGACCGGCCTGCTGGTCGAATTCGTAGTCCTGGCAGGCGTAGAGGACATCGAAGCCGGCTACCCAGAACGTGACCGCGGCGGTCAGCAGCAGAATGCGGGGATCGAACGATCCGCGCACTGCAATCCAAGCGGCAGCGGGGGCGATGCCGAGCGCAAATCCCAGCACCAGGTGTGACCAGCGAGTGAAACGCTTGGTGTAGGAGTAGAGCAACACCACGGCTAGTGCAACCGGCGAAAGCAGCAATGTCAGCCGGTTCAGCCGGGAAGCGGCGAATAGAAATATCGCGCATGAAGCAACCACGAATGTCGCCACGAATCCGGGCGTTAAAGTTCCAGATGGAAGTGCCCGGGTCTGAGTGCGTGGATTGGCCGCGTCGATGGAGGCATCGGCTAAGCGGTTGAAGGCCATCGCCGCCGAACGCGCTGTGACCATGGCGACGATGATCCACGCCAGTTGGCTCGGAGTGGGGATGCCATTGGCGGCTAACATGGCGCCACAGAGAGCGAAGGGGAGAGCGAAGACAGAGTGCTCCCATTTAATCATCTCTAGTGTGACGCGTAGGTTGTGTAACAGGGACAAGGGAAGATTGTAAAACAGTTGCCGGTTCTCGGTTCTCAGTTCGCGCGCGGAAGACCGCCGATCAGGGGGACGAAGCGGCATGCTTCCAGCAGAGTGATCCGGGGTAGGCCATCCTGTTTGCGCACGAGTTGCAATTCCTGGGCGTCCGATGGGCCCACGGGGATGACCATGCGGCCGCCTTCGCGCAACTGTTTGAACAAAGGCGCGGGGATTTGTGGAGCGGCAGCTGCGACCACGATAGCATCGAAGGGCGCATGGCGAGGCAAGCCCTCCGTGCCGTCGCCTACTATCACGGTCACATTTGTGTATCCCAGATCGGAGAGCGTCGCCTGCGCGTCGCGAGCCAGGGTCGCGTGTCTCTCCACAGAATAAACCCAAGCTGAGAGTTCGGCCAGGAGGGCGGTCTGGTAGCCCGAGCCAGTGCCGATCTCCAGGACGTTGTCGGTAGGCTGCAGTGCAGCGGCTTGCAGGGTGAGGGCAACGATATACGGCTGGGAGACGGTCTGGCCTTCGCCGATGGGAATCGGGTGATCTTCGTAGGCCTGGTTCCTGTAATCCTCGGCAACAAATTTGTGCCGAGGCACGCGGGCCATGGCGTCCAGCACTCGCTGGTCAGAGATACCACGAGCGCGCAATTGCGAATTCACCATGGTCTGACGCTCTGCCAGAAAGAGGTCGGATTGGATTTCCGCGGACACGGCCGACATCAGCATACCCTTTGATTGAAAGCAGCGGCAGTTCTACTTTTTTCGCTGGCGGATTCGAACGTCGAAGCTGACCACGCCGTTCTGATCCCGAATGGCCACGATGGATACGTTACGCGAGACGTTGTATTCCACCTGGATAATTTGCTGGCTGGCCTGGGAAACGTTCTGGCTATAGGTGAGGGTGAGTTTATCGGCGACTTGCTGCTCGATGGTGACCTGGGGCCCACGGGCGGGGTTGGTTTCGGTGCTCAGACCCTGGGGATCGATCTTGATGCGGCTGACGCCGAACAGGCGTTGGGCGCGGTTGCTGACGGTCGCATTCAGGGCTTCGGTAAGGATCGCGTTGGAAGCTTCCTGGCTGAAGGGCGACTGTCCGGCCTGTTGCAGGCGCGCGGATTCTTCCGTCGTACGGCCAAGGGCAAGCAGGGCGACGATGTCAGCAGTGGGCAGCGGGGGCTCGGAACGGTAATGAACGTTGAGTCCTCCGGGGCGCGAGGGATCTCCGTTGAGACTGACGGTGATGTCGTAATCGCGCACCAGCGTGGACATCTGCAGATCGAGTATGGGCGTGGTGGAGACAGGATTGGTAAAGCTCACGTCCCCGCGTTCCAGGCGGTACTTGGTTCCGTTGAAATACACTTCCCCTTCGATGATGTCCGCGCGGCCAAGCAGCACGGGTTTGGCGGAAGTACCACGCACATGGAGATCGGCGTCGCCGGATAGCCGGACCACGGCGGTCTGCATCTGCAGTTCGGGCGTGGTGATGACGTGGACGTCCAGCCGGATCCGATTTAGCAGGGGGTTGGTCTGTGGCAGGGTGACCGCTTGCGAGTTGCGCTCGAGATAGGCTGCAAAGTCGAAGCCGGGAGTGACGGCCAGCTTGGTCACCGTGACCTCGCCAGAAAGCGTGGAGGCCGCAGTGCTGCCCACGAAATGCAGATCGGCGTTTGTAGTGGAACTGACCCCGGGTGGGTAACGCAAGCGGACATCTTGTCCATGCACGGTGAGATCAAAATTCAGCTGGCGGTTGAACGAAGTGGCATGGCCGCCGAAGGTCACCAGACCACCGCCGGTGTGCGCCGTGAGGGTTTCGATCTGCAGACGATCCTGGTTGAAGATGAGCGATCCGTTGATATCACTGAGCCCGCTGGGCAGGTCGACGTAAGCCAGGGCGCCATTGGTGATCTGCAGCCGGCCCTGGGTGATGGGCCTGGAGACCGTTCCGGAAACAGCGACGTCAACCGCTACTACACCAGAAGCGGTGAAATCGGGATTGTAGCTCTCAATGAGCTGGAGGTTGAGACTCCCCTGGGTATGCAGATCGAGCTGACGATCGCCACTTAGCTGCACGGTGCCACTGGCGGAAAGATCTGTACCCTCCCCGATCAGGCGGAATTGCTCGATCCTGAACAACTGACTGGAAACCGTGAAGCGTACCGGGCCATTGTTGTGCACCTTGATGTTCTCGACGTCAGCGTAGAAGTCGCTGAGGTTCGCATCCAGGCTCAGATCACGCGGTTGGCGCAGTGGTCCCCGCAAGTGCAACTCACCGGCTATGGCGGAATGCCCGGTCACGCGTCCCTGCAAGTAGGTTCTCAACAACGAGTCCACATCAAGATGATTGAAGTGAAGGTTGATGGTGGAGGGCCAGTCGTCGCGCAAATGAACATCACCGTCGATGACCAATTCCGCATGCTCGAACTGGGAGCGGCCGCTGAGGTGAAGGTCGCTGCCCCGGGTAACCGCGTCCACGGTGAAATCACCGGCTCGTTCGTGGTCAAGGTTAAGGTCGCGGATGCGGATGGCGGCATTGATGGTTGGCGCTTCGACGGTACCGGAGCCGGTGGCGGTGAAGTCCATCCGGCCGTCAACTTCTACACGGGTGGTTTGCAGCTGAGGGACACGGGCGAGATCAAAGTCTGTGCCGGTCAGATTGAAGTGGAAGACACGGGTGGTCAGATCGTAGTCAGCACCACCGGTCACGCGTGCGTCATAGTGCGCCAGGTGAATGTTGTTGAGCTGGATCTGTCGGCCAGCGAGGCGCAGGTCGGAATTGAATTGCTGCACAGGTTCGCCATAGATGATTCCGTTGGTGAGCTGGATCAGTCCGTCACCGTGCGGCTCAGCCCGGGTTCCTCCGACCTGGATGTGGAAGTCCGCGGTGCCGCTGACGGGATAGTTGTACCCGGTCATGGCCAGAATCTCCGCCACCTCGGCGTTGCGCATGTCCACTCGCGCGGTGAGTGGACTAGCATCGGTGAACTGACCCTGGCGCAGACCGGCACTCAGGTCGAAATTGATCGCCGTGTGCCCGTGGCGTAGGGTACCGTTACGGACGGCGAAGGAATGCGGCGAAAGTTGTAGAGCTGCGTCGAGGACATCCCAGTGGACTTGACGTTCGGGCGTGTGCGAGGTGGCGGGGACCAGCACGTCGAAGTTCTCCGCCCGAAGGCTACCCTCAATGGTCACATCGGGGAGTTTTCCGGTGGCCGTGCCAATAAACATGGCTCGTCCGTTCAGCGTGACCGGAATTCGCTCCGGGATGCCAAGGGCGAGGAGAACGGGCCGCCACTCGCTGAGGTCGGTGGTATTGACCGAAAGCTTCAGAGAAGCTGTGGAGGAGAGCGTTCCCGAAGCGTGGACCTGGGTGGCGAGCGTGGCCGCGCTGAACTCGGCGACATCCAACTGTCCAGAGGCAGCACGGTAAGTGCCGCGTGCGTGGGCGGTCAGGGGCAGTCCACCAGGCGCTGCATGGGGAGGTGGAACAACATCCAGCGCGATCTCAGCCTCCGCGTTGCGTATTGAACCCTTCCAGCGTGTTTCGACGGTGCCACTGGTGGCCCCGGACAAGTTCATTCGGTTTAAGGGCCGGTTGGAGTTCGACAAGGCTGCGGCTGCTTCAGCAACGGAGACATCTTTCACCCGCAGACGAACTACGCCCTTTTGCTCTTCCCGGTTCTTTCCCTTGGCAGGTTTCCCCGGCGAACCGAACCAGTTCGTGATCTCGGCATCGCCGGTGACACTTCCGCCCAGCATCCGTGCCTGGACCTGAGAAAGTGTGAGCCGCTGTGGGGTCACCGAGAACTGTGTGTTCAGAGTGGCGTTATGCAGGGCGACCTGCTCGTCACGCCAGTCAAACTCCTTCACCAGCAGATTGCCGGCGGCGGAGAATTCCTCGAGCGACCAGGAACCCTTGCCCTTGATCTGCAGCAGTCCCCCGCGTAGATCGTGCCGATGCGCGATGACGGCGGCTTCATTCAGGTCGACGGCGGCGTCGTAGGTCGCCTCGATTTTCGGCTGGCGGAGATCCAGGACGCGGCCCTGGGCTGTAATCCGGGAGCGGCCCGAGGTCGCTCTCAGAGACTCCACCTCGATACTGTTCCGGCTCAGACTGAAGTGTGTTTCCGCCGTCCAGGCGATGGGACGGTAGTCCTTGTACTTGGTGTCCACCTTGCCGAGCAGGAGGTTGCTTTCGTACCGGCGGTGCAGGAGAGAGTACGTCATGTCGGCGGAGACGTCGTTGGCGGTGAAATCCAGAGGAATGCTCTTGTTATCCCACAACAACGTACCGTGACGCACCTCCAGCCGATTAATGGAGAGCGCGAAGAGCCGCTCGACCAGATCCTTCCCCTGCTCCTGCTTCAGCCTGAGCTCAGGCTGGTTGGTGGTCCCGTCGGGATAAAGCATGATGTGGATGACGGGATGTTCCAGGACAACGTAGTGAAAACCAAATTCTGTCTGCCACACGGAAATAATTTTGACCTGGGCGATCAGGCCATCGACGTGGGCATAAGGGACCTCACCCGCCGCCTCGCGCCCGTGGATGGTGAGATCACGCACCTCCACCCGGAAGCGAAACGGAATAGTGTGGATGCTGCCTAGTTCGACGCGGCCGCCGGTGATGCGCTCCAACTCGGCTACAAGTCGCCGACGCACGCCCGCCTGGAAGGAATCAGTAGTCGCGTACCACGCCAGGCCAGCGATCAACAAAAAGCCTGCCAAGACGACGATCGCCAGATACTTCCAGATTCTGCTCCGACGCGGCTTGGCGCCGGTCTGGGTCATTGCGCCTGACCTCCGGAGCCGGGCGAGACTACCCCAGTGTGAATCTGGCTTTCGGCGCGCAGGTTTTGCAACCACGCAGTCAACAACTGGTTCACTTTCTGTTCGGTGAGCAGCTCTTTGATCTTGGGAGCGACCTCGGCCAGTGGAATCTCCTTCGCACCGGACTGACGCAGCTGGGGCAGAAGCTCCTGGTTGTAGTAGCTCTCAACCGTCTTGGCGTCGATGTTCACCGTAGGACGGAGACGGAGTGCCACGAGGCGCATTACATCCAGCTGCAGCCCGATGCGACCCTTGAGTTCGTTCTGGGTGAGTTGGTAGCGTGCCAGTACCGCCTGCCAGCCCTGGTCGGTTTCAGCCCCGGCGTATTGCTTGCGAATCTCCTGAATGCGCGTGGCAACTTCCTCTTCGTCAGCAGTGTGTTGGGGATCCGAGGCATGCATCTGCTGGCGCAGTAATTCCTGGTCGATGAGACGATCGAGCGCAGACTTTCGGTCCTCTGGAGGGATGCGATCGAGAGGGCGGCCGCCGACAAATGCTTCGTAGCGCACGGCGTCGTCCCAGTCACTCTGCAGAATGATGTGGCCGTTCACAGTGGCGACGATGCGGTCGATCACGTCACCCGCTTGGGCAGGCAGCACGCCGATCAGGAGAAATATCGCGGTCCCGGCGAAAATCGATAGTTTGCTGGTCATCATTTTGCTAACCATCAGTTTGCTGGTCATCATTTTGCTGGTCATCAGAATGTCTGTCCAATGCTAAAGAAAACGTTGAAGTGCCGTACGCGCTGCGGCACGAACGTCGATATCTGTTGGCCTGGGTTGTTCGGATCTGGAACCGTCTGCACACTCGGAAACGCAGGCGGGTTCACGTTGTAACCGAAATCGAAACGCACTGGGCCGATGGGTGTTTTGTAGCGTACACCAACTCCGATGGCATGGGAAATATAGCTGTAGTCACACTGGTTGGCGGTGGCCTGCTGCTCGCACAGTTGAGGATTCTTTTGCTGCCAGCGCAACAGGTTATGGAGCATATCGTGCCCGTTGACAAAAACGTTGCCCGCGTCGTGAAAAACAGCAAAACTCATGTTGTCCTGGAAGAAGGGCAAGGTGACCGGCGGGAAACGGAGTTCCAGGTTATTCAGGAACAACGCGCTGCCACCCAGGGGGAAGCCTGACTGCGGGTCGCGGGGACCGGCCTGGTTCAGGCCGAAGCCGCGATGCGAGTTGCCGCCCCCGGAGAAGAACCGTTCGGGCAGCGGGATAAGGGTATGGCCGGCAGGTACGGTCTGCCCCGGCGCGACCAGGAGGGTGTTGCCCAACGGGGTCTCAAGCCCGATGCGAGTGGAGCGGGCAAAAACGAACTTCTTCCCCGCCGGGCGATTCTTGCCGAATGCCTGATAGGTAGAATTCTGCATCAGAATTCGGCTGAAATCGGCTTCTGAACCGAAATAATTTGAGGCCACGCCGCCATCGATGGTGGTGTAGTTGCCCCGGGTCGGTTCCAAGGGGTTGTCGCGTTTGTCGCGAATGTAGCTGAAGCCGGGCATGCCTACGCGCGTCGGCAGGGAGAGAAGAGGTATCAAGTTGGAACTGATCTCCAAGTTGCTGGCTCGAACCCGTCTGTAGGTGAAACGGTAGTCCATGATGCTCACGGGTGAACCACTTCCACTTCTACTGATGATCTGCTCGGCTTGCACCGATCCCTCCAAGCGTTCGGAGGTAAAGGTGGTCACGTCGAGTGTATTGTCGTAGAAAGTAGTGAAAGACAACCGCCAATTGGGGCTGTTGAACCAGCGCGGCGCATCGTAACTGATGAGGCCCCGCTGTTGCAGCCGTCCGACGTGGCTCTTGAAGGTGAGAGTGTGGTTGCGGCCGAGGAAGTTGAGGCGGGTCACGTCGAATGAGACCCGCGGACTCACGCCGGTCTCGCCCTGGGGCTGGTTGGTACCGACCGCGGGCTGGCCAGTCTGAAACTCCAATCCCAAGCCGTAATTGAAGGTATAACGCTTGGCTTCCTGCACATCCACGAGAACGTTCTTCTGCCGCTCGGTGCCGTCGGGATTCTGCACTGCGGTATCCACCTGGCTAAAAATGCCCAGGTCATAGAGCCGCTGTTGGGTCTTCAACATGGCAATCTGGCTCAGCGGATCGCCGGATTTGACCTCGATTTCGCGCTGCACTACGAAGGGCCGAGTGTAGTTCAAACCAGAGACGAGGATCTGACTCACAAATACTTGCTCGCCTTCCTGAATCTTGTAGGTGACGTCCATGTGGTTGGGCTCGCCGGAAACTGGCTTGGCGGAGGCTTCGAAGGTGGCATTCGGGAAGCCCCGATTAAAGTAGTAGTTCAGAACCGTGTCGCGGTCTTGCGCGATGTAAAACTCCGAAAAGGGCTGACCCTCGGAGGTGTTGACCCGGGAACGGAGCTCATCTTCGGTAAAGGTGTGGTTGCCCTCAAAGTGCAGGGCGCCCACCAACGTTTGGGTGCCTTCCGTCACCTGAATCTTGAGGGCCAGCTGATTTTCCTGCCCCTCATAATTATCCTCAATGTTGCTGGTGATCTGGACCTGGGAGAATCCGTTTGAGCGGTAGAGAGCCTCAATGCCCCGAATATCGTCGCTCAGCAATCCCTGGCTGTAGCGGCCGTGGGAAAACAAGCGTCCGGCCGGTTGTACTTCCATGCGGGAGCGGAGAATTTCGTTGGGAAAATACTGGTTGCCCGTAATCTCAACTCTCACCAGCTTGTGACGCGAACCTGCATCGATGAGGTAGATGACACGTAGCTGGTCGCCGCCGCCCTCGGAGCTCTTTTTCAGCCCCACCTTGGCATCGAAATAGCCGCGGCTCTGCAGATAGTTGAGCAGGTTGCGGCGGCCCTCGTTCAGCAGGTCATCGTCGAGCGCATTTTCTTCGTAGACCGGCACGTTCTTGCGCAGCACACTGCGGCTGATCTTGAATCCCTCGGCGGCGATATCCACTCTAGGCCCGGGTTGAATGTTAAAGGTGTAGTCCACCGCATTGACTTCCTGGCGGTAGCTATGCTCAGCCACGGAGACCTGTGACAACAGCCGGGTCTGCTTCTGATATTTTTTCCGTAACCGTTCCAGGGCACGATTGAGGCGCTGCACCGACACCAGATCACCAGGATGCATCTTGGCGATGTCCCGGATCTGTCCTTCAGAGTAACCGGGGTTACCACTCGCACTCACGCGGCCGACCTGCGCCTGCGGGCCCGGGATCAGGCGGAAGAGAATGGAGACTTCCTGCGTGTCGGGGTGCTTGTGCTCCTCCTCGGTGGTGGAAGAACGGTGATATCCATTTTCTTCCATCAGCCGCTTGATATTCTGCAGCGCCCGGTCGAGTTTTTCCGGCGTGAACAGTTCCCCCAGCTGCAGCTTGGACGCGCTGATCACCTGGTTCGCCGCGGGCCGATTGGGTGTGCCTGTTACATTGACGTCACCGACGAAGTAGTTCGAGCTGGTGATGAAGGTCAGGGAAACCTGGCCGCCGGGCGTTCGCTCGCCTTCGACGCGGATATCCGCAAAGCGACCCGTGTCGTGCAACTTCTGAATGCTTTGGCGGATGCGGTCGCGGTCGAGGGGTTCACCGGATTTTTGCGGCACCAATTGGAAAAAGCGTTGCTGGTCGCTGGCCGCGATGCCCTCAAATCGCATGTCCTGGACAATTAGGCCTTGATAAGAAGATATGCTGCCCACGGCAGGCGCAGGCTGACTTTCATCCTGAGCGGATTCCAAGAAGGAGCGGGCAGCCACCGGCACGGACAAAGCGGCCGCGAGCGTCAGCGCAGTCAGGGTGGTGAGCGATGCTCCCCTTAATCGCAAACAAGCTCCTCAATACCAGTGTGGACAGTTAAGTGCTTCGATGACCGGGTAGTTGGCAATGTTGTATTCGACCCGCGAAACCGGGCGGCACCTATAATAAAGGTTTGCAGGCCGGGAACTGGTGATCTCTTTGGAACTCGAGGAACGATATTCGCGACAGGTGCTTTTCCACGGGATCGGGGCGGAGGGGCAAAATAAGCTGGCAGGGGCGCGGGTGGCGGTCGTGGGTTGCGGCGCCACGGGCTCGGCGATCGCTTCCCTGCTGGCCCGGGCGGGTGTGGGCACCATCCGCATCATCGATCGCGACTATGTTGAGCCCAGCAATCTGCAACGGCAGTCGCTGTTTGACGAAGCCGATGCCGCGGAATCCCTGCCCAAGGCGATCGCTGCCGCCAGGAAGATTGCTGCGTTCAACTCGCAGATCGTGATCGAACCGCAGGTCGCCGATCTGACGCCAGTGAACATCGAGGCGCTGCTCGAAGGCATGCAACTCATCCTCGACGGCACGGACAACTTCGAGACTCGCTACCTGATCAACGACTTCTCGGTGAAGACTTCTCTGCCCTGGATCTACACGGCGGCCGTGGGCAGTTACGGAATCACATTGAACGTGCTTCCAGGAAAGACCGCGTGCCTGGCTTGCATCTTTCCTGATTTACCGCGCGGAGCTTTCGAAACCTGTGAGACCGCTGGGATTCTGAATTCGGCGGTCAACCTGGCAGCTTCGATTGCCGCCACGGAGGCCGTTAAGCTTCTGGTGGGTGCGGAGGACAGGCTGCGGCGGACTCTGCTTTCGTTCGATGTGTGGTGGAACGAACGCGCTGAGGTGGCAGCCCTAAAACCACGTGTGGGATGCCGCGCCTGCGATCTGCGGGAATTCGTCCACCTTGCCGGAGAAGGGCGTCCGCATATTACTTTGTGTGGGCGCAACTCGGTGCAGATTCATGAACGGCATCGGCCGGTTGATTTAGTAGAGATGAGTGAGCGGCTGAAACCGCATGGCACGGTGCGGCACAATGACTTCGTTCTGAAGTTCTGGCACGAGCCCTATGAGATGACACTGTTCCCCGACGGGCGGGCCATTATCAAGGGCACCGCCGACACGGCGGTGGCGCGAAGCTTGTATGCAAGGTACGTGGGCAGCTAAGCCAGGGTCGTAGGTCTTAGAGTCTTCGGTCTCCTACGGCCAGCGATCGCTTCCCTTGCGTTTCCGCCCCGATCAGTCGCGGCTGCGGACTGAACCGGCTCAGCGCTGCAGCAGGCTCTCCAGCACGTCGTAGAAGCCGGGATAGGAAATGACAGCAGCATTCGCTTGACGAATTTGCGTCTCGCCTTCCGCCCGCAGGGCCGCCACCGCGAAGGCCATGGCGATGCGGTGATCACCGAACGAATCGACTTCCGCGCCATGCAGCCTCTGGCTGCCGGGAATCTTCAGTCCGTCGTCACGCTCTTCGACTTCTGCCCCCAAGACCCGGAGATTCGCGGCCAGGGAGGCAATCCGGTCGGACTCTTTCACCCGCAACTCTCGCGCGTCGCGGATTTCGATGCCGGATGTGGTGTAGGGGGCAATGGCGGCGAGCACCGGGATTTCATCAATGAGCGCGGCTGTAGCGGCTCCCGCAATGGTTGTTCCTGTCAGGGTGCCACCTGCAACCTGCACCGTGCCTAGCAGTTCTCCGTGATGCTCTTCCAGTTGCGTGACAGATATTCCCACGCCCATGGAGATCAGAATATCGAGCAGCCGGGCGCGCGTCGGATTCATCAGCAACCCGGTTATCACCAGTTTCGAGTCGGGAAACAGGGCGGCCGCGCAGAGGAAGAACGCTGCGCTTGAGATATCTCCGGGAATGTGGGCCTCGATGGCATGTAGCTTCTGTCCGCCCGCGATCCGCACCTCGTTTCCGCTGTGCCTCACTTCCGCACCAAAAGCTCGCAGCGCCAGTTCTCCGTGATCACGGGTGCGCAGCGGTTCTTCCACGCTGGTTTCCCCCTCGGCGTACAGGCCAGCGAACAGGATTGCGGATTTCACCTGCGCGCTGGCTACTGGCATGTGGTAGTCAATTGGCTTTAAGCGTCCCCCGGTGATGCGCAACGGTGGACGTCCGCCGCTTGCGGCGACGATCTTCGCTCCCATGGCTTGGAGCGGGGTGATGATCCGCGCCATGGGCCGTCGGGAAAGAGATTCATCCCCAACCAGCTCACTGGCGAACTCCTGACCCGCCAGGATCCCGCTCAACATACGCATGGTCGAGCCGGAGTTGCCGCAGTCCAGAGGTGACTTGGGTGCCTGCAATCTTGACCCGCGCCCGTGAATGACGACTTCGCCGCCCTGTCGTTCCCAGTCGATACCGAGCGTCTTTAGGCAGCCCAACGTGCTGGCGCAATCGGCTCCGGTGGAGAAGTTCTCCAGCCGCGTGCTGCCTTGGGCGATCGCGGCCAGCATGGCATAACGATGCGAGATGGATTTGTCCCCAGGCAGGCGCAGCGAACCGGCCAGGTTTCGGGCTGGACGAATCGCGACGGTGGAGGACGTATCCATATGTTAATTTTTTTGATTGTTGATTAACGTGCGGCTCAAGGTCGTAGCAAAGGGAGGTTTTCAATCAACAATCGAAAATCAACAATTCTTTAGGCCAGCGCCTTGGCCTCAGCGGTGGCTTCTTTCAGGACGTCCGGCGGAACTTCTCTCATCGTAAGGTGGAACTCGAACATGGGCGTCTCCGTGCCGCGGCCCCAGCGATTGACATCCCAGTGAGCGCGCACAAACTTTACGTCCGCGTGACCAGTCAGGTCGAGCAGCAGAGGATGTTGTCCGCGATAGAACTTCTGGGGAAAAATGACCAGTGGCTTCGCGCTCCAGGTTGAGCCGTCGGCCGATCCGTAGATGCTTACGTCGAGCGCTTCCTGCTCAACGATGTCGGTGATATCCAGGGTGACCAGGAACACGCGGTTAGCCGCGCTGCTGACGTCCACGGCCGGGCCGTCACCCTTGGCGCTGGCCACCGTCTTTTCTGGAACGAGGAAAGTGTCAATCATGGCGAGAGAATTGTAACAAAGCCCAGTTCTCAGTTCCCGGTATTCAGTTCTCAGTAGCTACGCCCGATGCACCGAATCCAAAAACTGGCGTACCAGCCTACCGACTTCGTCCGGCTGTTCCCACGGGGAATAGTGCCCCGCCCGCGGAATTAGCTTCATCCCGCTGCCGGGGAGGTTCTGGCGGATCAATTCCGCATCCGCGGGTCCGGTGAGAATGTCTTCATCGCCGGTCACAACTAGCGTAGGCACATTAATTGTCTTCAGCGTGGGAACCGAGTCCGGCCGCTCCGCCATGCCACGCTGCACTTGGGCAACGTCCTCGGGAGACATTTTGCGCATCATGCCGAGAGCGCCTTCCACCCGGTCGGGACGCGCTTCGCGTGTGGTCTTTCCCAGCAGTTTGGGGACCATGGTTTCAAAAAACTGCTCGGTGCCTCGTTCCAGCACGTCCGCGGCAGCTTGCAGGCGCCCCGCCCGTCCTTCGGGAGTGTCGGGCTGTGCTTTGGTGTTGCACAACACTAACGCCGTCACCCGCCCGCGATACTTGCGCCAGAATTCAAACAGCACGTAGCCGCCGATGGAAACTCCGGCAAACGGCGCTCGCGCCACTTCAGCGTGATCGAGGATGCGTGCCAGGTCCACAGCGTGCTTCTCCATGGTGGCCGGGCCCTCGCCTATCCCCGAGTCACCGTGCCCCCGGAGATCAGGGAGAATCACGCGATAACGGGACACCAACGCTTGCGCCGCAGGCAGCCACAATTCATGATGTGCAGGAAAGGGATGAAGCAGGACGACCGGGGGACCGTTTCCGAGGATTTCGTAGGCTAGTTCAGCGTCGCCGCTGGTGATTCGTATCATCCAACGGATTATAGATGGGTGGCCGTGATCCGAGGGCTTCGCGGCGGGAGCGCCCGCGCGACACAAACGACCGATCCTACGGATTGGTTACGTGCTGACCCGCCGGCACCGAAAGCATGAGCGGCTCTTCCGGCATGACGATCCATGCGATGGGATACGACAGCAAACCGACTCCAGTCAGCACCGCCGTGAGCAGCCACACCAGCCGCACCAGTGAGACATCCAAATCAAAGTACTCGGCGACCCCGGCGCAGACTCCGGCGATCTTGCGGTCGGCGCGCGGGCGCACCAAGCGCTTGCGTCCGATCACCGCCCCCACTCGCTTGCCGCAGTAGGCGCAGAGGTTGGCGTCGTCCTGAATGATCTTGCCACAGTAGTTGCAATACATGGTCTGTCTCCCTGTGTGATGATACGCCGGCCGCGCGAAAAAGTTCCAGGAGCTACTCCCCTCGGTATGCCTCTCTCATGAGCTTACGAGCTATCTCCGCGGGAGGAGTGTTGGCGTCGCTAGCGACTACCGCCTGGTACTTGGTCAGGGCGAGATCGCGCTTTTGAAGCAAGTCGTACATCTCTCCCGCCCCGAGATTGGCCTTCTGCGAGACCTCTGGATCGGGCTGCGTAACCTGATTCGCCTGTTCGTAGGCTGCCGCCGCACGCGTGTAGTCTTTTTGGCTGCGCAGCAGATCGCCTAAACTGACTGCGGCCACTTCATAGTGCAAGCCAGGATAATGGCCGTCACGCCCCGACTGCCAGATCTTGCGATAAGCCGCTGCCGCTTCCGAGTCTTGTCCCATGGCGCGGAGCAGGTTGCCTTCTTCCAACGCCAGAAGCAGGTTCCGCGGATAATTGGGAATCAGCCCGCGCACAATCTGCAGGGCTTCCGCGAAGCGGTGCTCGCGCCGCAGGAACAGGACCAGCACGATCTGCGCGTCCACACTGGTCTCCCCTGTTCCCTTGGCAGCTTCCTGCAGATACTGAATTCCCTTCTCCTTGCTGCCGCTCAGGCCCACCAGCGCCACGGCAACTTTAACGCCCCAGGACAGGCTGCCCATCACGTAGTTGTGGGCGCCCACGATCAGCTTCGCGTCCGTATAGCCGGGCGAGAGTTCCAGTACCCGCTCGTGATCGCGGCGAGCGCCCACCGCATTGCGCAAAGCTGAAAACCATGCACGTTCTATCAGAGCCGTGTAGGTTGCGAACTGGGCGCGGGTTACGCCGCGGGCATAGAGTGCATCCACATCATTGGGGTTCGCATCCAGCCGCTTCTCTTCCAAGGTGCGCGCCCGCTCCACCAGGTCCTTGATCTGCTGCTTCACCTTCGGATCCGCGGGATGATGGGGAGTGGCTACAAAACTGTCGTTGGCATAGTCGCCCGTGTTCAGCGCTCCCATACGGTAGAGTTCGCCGAAAAGAACCGCGGTAAGCATGTGGTTGACGGCGAAGGGGTCGTCAGGGTGCTTATCGAGCACCTGCTCGAACTCCCGAACCGAGCGGTCGTAGTCCATGTTGTAGAAGTGGTCAAAGGCGGTGGCGTTGAGTGGATCGCTGGGACGGAACGAAAGCAGGCTGGGCGCTCCGCTTGCCGGGTCGTTCGCTTGAGCTGCGCCAAGGGCAGGAAAAGCAATCAATATTACGCACAGAAACAGAGCACGGCCGGGTGTGAGCGACGCAAACAAATGTCTTAAGTTCCTGGGTCGAAGGTACGATTCCCTTTAGTTTAACTGATGCCAGTCCCTGGCACCCTCGAACCAAGAAGGTCATGCTCGCTCAGGTTCAAGGCTTGGCTAACGCCCCTATAATTAGCCCAGCATAGTAAGTCCAACCCTAATCTTCACGCCGCACGGGGTAATTCTTGCCTCCCGGCGTTCGTAAGGCAGTGAGACCGGTAGTAACGGTGCCGAGTATCAACGAGTTACACAGGCCCGGTTTTGGTTACTGGCTTGCGGATTGAATTGGAGAGAGGTAGGTTCCCAATGCCTGAAGTTGTACATGACGTGCAGCACGAGTTCTGGCGGCCCCCGGCGACCCAGCCAGATGCTGTCCCTCCCGCCATGGTCGAAGCCTGCGACGGCTGTGGCACGGAGTTCATGGTGGGTGCTCGATTCTGCCACTTGTGTGGAGCCACTCGCCAGACGCAGGTTAACCCCGCTGCTGTGCCTGGCTGGACCCGTCACCTGGAGTTTTTGAGGGCCCTGGAATTCCAAAGATTAAAACACTGGTTGGGCCTTCCTATGGCTTCACTGGTGGCTTTCTTCGCTGGCGCAGGCTGCCTTCTGGCCGCCATCGTGGTCGGCTGGGTATACACAGTCCAGAACTTCGCCGACTTTCAGGCTATACAACTTTGGCGGATGGAGTGGCTGCTGGCCGCGGTAGCAGTTTTTGTGGCCGGAATTCTGCTCAGGTCGAGCGGAACTCGAGAGTAAGAAAATCGCATCGGAAACCCTCCCCCAGGTTCTTTCCGATCCTTGTTCTCTCCGATCCTCCGGGTAACTTCGAATCCAACTACACCTCTACGCCTCATCTCGAGACTCTGAAATCCTAATTAACCGGTTCCGGATCGCCGGTGATGGCCCGCCGCTGCTGATACATGCGGTAGAGGTGATGGACAGGTCCAATACCGCGTCCCATGGGATGGGCATTGGCAATCGCGGCCGCGACGTAGGTCTTGGCCAGCAGTACGGCTTCTGGCAGTCCCCTGCCGTGGGCCAGGTGACAAGCCATGGCCGTGGCGAATGCGCACCCAGTGCCATGGGTTGAGTTGGACCGCTGCCGGTCGGACTTGAAGATTTCCTGCTCGATCCCACGCTTGGTAGTGAAGCTCAACAGATCGATCGCCTTGTCGAGGTGGCCGCCTGTCACCACCACAGCCGCAGCTCCCATGGCGTGCAGCTTGGTGGCAGCAGCGCGCATCTGCTCGGGATTGCTCACCGCCAACCCCGTCAGCACGGAAGCTTCATCCACATTGGGCGTCACCACCGACGCCAAGGGCAGCAATTTCTCCATGAGCAGGCGCGCGACAGACGTGTCCACCAGGTCCTTCCCGGAGGAGGATTTCAGAATTGGATCGAGGACCACGTTCGGAAGCTTCTCCTTCGCCAAGAAATCAGCAACCGCCCGAACCACCTTCCCCGAACCTAACATCCCAATGCGGACCGCCGCGATTTCTACATCCGAAGCCAGTTCTTTCAGGGTCTCGGTCACCAGATCGGCGCTAACCGGCTCAACCCGTTGGACTCCCGAGGTGGACTGCACGGTTAGGGCGGTGATGCACGCCACCCCGTAGCAGCCATGGGCAGCGATCGTCTTTATATCGGCGGTGACCCCGGCTCCGGAAGACGGATCAAAGCCGGCGATGGTCAGAACAACGGGAGGTGCTTGGGCCATAGGGCCAATCTATCGAAAACTCACCGAGTTGCAAATTCCTTTCCACGGCGTGGGTTCTCCGACGGGCTTACAGGCGTTTCACTCTGCCCCGCGACAGCCCGCCTGACTTTTTCGTGGAGGCCGCGGCAACGTTGAACCCGTAAGTCATTCATTTCATGTGGTAACACGTTACTTTGAGCGTAAGGCATTGAATCCAATCATCTTGTAATAAATTCCCTCACCGTCAATCCTTGAGTATTTATCACATAGTAAATAGTTAAGATGTTTAGATACAGCGCTATATTGATTGTTACTCAATATTTACGTGAGGTTACGTGAAGCATCTATTACTAAATGATAATCTTACTAACGCGAATTCCAGGTTGACAGGGTCGCCGCCGCCCGGTAGCATCTTCAAATCCATTAAATCCTAGGCAAACTGGTGGGGGAGACGACTTTAGAGATGCGAGGTGCACTGCATGCGACGACGCATAGCTCATGGACTGGCGATTGTTTTATCGGTTGTCAGCCTGGGAGCGGCTCAGGGGCCGATCAGCCCAGAGTCCAAGAACACCAGAAGTAACGTACCTAAGCAGGTTGCAACAGAATCTCGGAAAAAACCAGTAACCGGGTCCCAGGCGTATCAAATTGGGACGGCATCCTGGTACGGAAGCTACTTTCAGGGCAAAGCCACAGCTAGCGGCGAGCCCTACAACATGTACGACATGACTGCCGCCCACCCTAGCCTGCCTCTCGGCAGCTGGGTACGGGTCACCAACCTGCGCAATGGACGGGCCGTCATGGTACGTATCAACGACCGGGGACCGATCGTTCCAGGGAGAATCATCGATGTCTCGTATAGCACCGCCCGGGCACTTCAGTTCAGGGCCCAGGGGCTGCAGCGAGTACGTCTGGATGTGGTCCGCCCGCCCCAAACCATGGCCATGCTACGCCCAGTAGCGAATTGGCCATAAACCTCTTACACTGCCTAGGATGCACGATCCGCGCCAGCGTTTGATCGTCGCTTTGGATGTTTCGTCCGCGGCCGCCGCCCAGAAAATCGTGGCGGCCGTGGGCAACTCCGCCTTCACTTACAAGGTGGGAATGCAGCTCTACACTGCCGAAGGACCGCGGGTGGTTCGTGATCTGGTTTCTTCCGGGCACCGGGTGTTCCTCGATCTGAAATACCACGACATTCCTAACACCGTGGCGGCGGCCGTGCGAGAGGCTGCCGGGCTGGGTGTGAGCATGCTGACCGTGCACGCTGCGGGTAGCGGCAAGATGCTGCGTGCCGCCACCGACGCGGCCCGGAGCGTCAATCCCTCCCTCATGGTGCTGGCGGTGACGGTACTCACCAGCCTGGACGATAACGACCTGGAAAAAGTGGGGGTGCGCGGCCGTGTGGTTGACCAGGTGTTGCGTCTGGCAGCGCTGGCCATCGCCGATGGATGCCATGGGGTGGTCGCTTCCGCCCAGGAAGCCTCACGATTGCGCCGCGAACTGGGCGACGAGTTCGTCATTGTAACGCCGGGAGTGCGTCCCGCGGGCGCCGATCATGGCGATCAGGCGCGGGTGGTTACTCCGGCGGAAGCGATCGCGGCTGGAGCCACTTACATTGTGGTCGGCCGTCCCATCACCGAAGCCGCCGATCCCGCTGCGGAAGCCAGGGCAATTTTGGGGCAGATCAGTTTCTAGCTTCTGGCTACTAGCTGGCTATAGCTTCTCGTAGAATTCGCACACCGAGCAGGAAATGAATACCCCGCCGGGGATGCCGCGTTCGCGATCCTTCACTCGTTTCACGATTCGGGTCGGCTTGCCGCACTTGGGACAATCGGTACTCTTGGAGGTGTCCATCACTTTTTTGCGGTCTGCCGTCTTTGCAATCTTGGCCATCGTTCTCTCCTGATCTCACACCCCACCCTGGTGACTTCCGGTCACGCGAATATGAGTGGGGCACGGTTTCTAACTGAAACCGCCTGGGAATTCAGCCTTAAGGAAGCTGATCTGTCGTCTCAACTCTCTTCCGCTGGGAATGATTTTACAGCAAGGTTGCGGAAGTTGTCCTGCTGCCCAATACTCCGATGAACCTGACTCTGATGAACCTGACTCTGATGAACCTGGAGCATTGCGTTCCAAGTTTGTTGCTCGCTCTGGCAAAACTTGCAAGTGAGGATGAGTAACCGTGAGTGATCCCGAACGAATTGCTCCGGGCTGGCCTGGGATTCCGGCCCGGTGGACTTCCAGCGCCAAGACCGGAGTGGGCACGGCGCTGAACCTGCACAGCCGGGTTTGGTTCACCCTGAGCCATGGCATCCTGAATGAAGTCTATTACCCAAGAGTGGACCAGGCGTGCACCCGCGATCAGGGACTCATCGTTACGGATGGCGCGAGCTTCTTCTCAGAGGAGAAGCGTCACTGCAAGTTCGAAAATCTGCCGCTGGCACCGGGCGTTCCAGTATTTGAGCTGATCAATACCGACTTGCAGGGCCGATACCGCATCGAAAAAGAAGTTCTTACCGATCCCTATCGCAATGTTGTGTTGCAGAAAGTGCGGTTCCAGCCTCTGCAAGGAAAGTTGGCTGATTACCACCTCTACGGTTTGCTGGCTCCGCACCTGGCCAACTGTGGGGCCGGCAACACCGGCTGGGTGGGCGACTACAAGGGCGTGCCCATGCTGTTCGCGGAGCGCAATGATGTTGCCCTGGCTTTTGCCTGCTCCGCGCCCTGGCGAAAGATGGTCGTGGGCTTTGCCGGTTCCTCCGATGGGTGGCAGGATCTGTCGCAAAATTTCCAATTGACCTGGGACTACACGCGGGCGGAAAACGGCAATGTCGCGCTCACCGGAGAGATTGATCTGGCCGCATGTGGTGGAGAGTTCGTTCTCGCCCTCGGGTTCGGTGGAAACTGGGCCGAGGCGGGACAGCAAGTGCGATCCAGCTTGCTCGAACCTTACGGTGAACTTCGGGACCACTATGTGTGGCATTGGAAGAACTGGCAGGAGAGTCTTCTGAAATTAGATCAACCCCCGCGGGAACGTGATCTCTATCGCGCCAGCGCGGCGGTGTTGCGTTCCCATGAGGCTAAGGACCTGCTGGGCGGCACCATCGCCAGCCTCTCCATTCCCTGGGGCTTCAACAAGGGAGACGAGGATCTGGGTGGATATCACCTGATCTGGCCGCGAGACCTGGTCGAAACTGCATTTGGCTTTCTGGCTGCCGGCGCGGAGCTCGACGCGCTGCGGGTGTTGCGCTACCTCGAAACCACGCAGGAATCCGACGGACATTGGGCGCAGAACCTGTGGCTGGATGGGCGTCCGTATTGGGGCGGTCTGCAGATGGACGAGTCGGCCTTCCCCATCCTGCTGGTAGACGCGTTGCGCCGCCAAGCTCCATTCGCGCTGGGAGATCTAAAGCGCTGGTGGATGCTGGTGCGGAATGCGGCGGGATTTCTCGTCCGCAACGGGCCAGTTACACAGCAGGACCGTTGGGAAGAAGACGCTGGTTACTCGCCTTTTACGCTCGCAGTGGAAGTGTCTGCCTTGCTGGCAGCGGCCGATCTCGCCGACGCGGTGGGACAGAAAGACATCGCGACCTACCTGCGCGAGACCGCAGATTGCTGGAACGACAATATCGAGCGCTGGTGTTACACCGCCAACAGCGACCTGGCGCGGCAGATTGGAGTGGAGGGCTACTACGTTCGCATCGCTCCGCCGGATAGTGATGGCGCGGCGTCTCCCTTGGACGGATTTGTGCCCATCAAGAACCGGCCCCCGGGGCAGAGCCTCGAGTCGGCCACGCATCTGATCAGTCCGGATTCGCTTGCCCTGGTGCGTTTCGGGCTGCGCGCGCCGGATGATCCGCGCATCGTGAACACGATTAAGGTGATCGATGCTCTGTTGCGGGTGAAGCTGCCACAAGGCCCCTGCTGGTATCGCTACAACGGCGATGGTTACGGAGAACATGAAGACGGTTCTCCTTTCGACGGCACCGGCGTGGGACGCCCCTGGCCACTGCTGGCGGGCGAGCGCGCGCACTACGAATTGGCCGCCGGGCGGCCAGAGGCAGCCGAAGAACTTCTGCGCGTGATGGAGTTTTCGACCGAGGGTGGCCGGCTGATCCCCGAGCAGGTATGGGATGCCGCGGACATTCCCGAGCGCGAGTTGTTTCTGGGGAAGCCCTCCGGCTCCGCCTGTCCGCTGGTGTGGGCCCACGCGGAGTACATCAAGCTGCGGCGATCGCTGCGCGACGGGAAAATCTTCGACCAGCCGCCGCAGACGGTGCAGCGTTATCAGGTGGAAAGACGTAAGTCCGGACATTTTCTCTGGAGCTTCAACAACAAATGCCGGTCCATGTCCCAGAACAAGAAGTTGCGGCTGCTGCTGCCCACTCCAGCTCTGGTGCACTGGAGTTTCGATGCCTGGCAAACCGCGCAGGACACCAGCACGCGGGATAGTGGTTTGGGAACGCACATGGCGGATTTGCCTGCCGATCAGTTGGCAGCGGGGCGCGAGATTGTCTTTACGTTCTACTGGCAGCAGGAGCAGCGGTGGGAGGGGGCGGATTTTTCGGTTGTGGTGGAGAACGCCTGAGTGAGCGGACGGCAGTCAGGGCAGGACGAGATCACAGTTCTCCTGCTTTTTTCGTTTAGCCTGCAGGCCAAAACGGTGAAAAGTCTGCCACTGCTGTCTGCTCTCGGTGACATACTGGCCGAAGCGACAAACCTGCTCTGTAGTCCAGACAGATCTCCCCCTGCCGCTACAGACAGAACAGTTTCTCTGTATCGTTCCCAAACCGCCCTTGAACAAAGCATGTCGTGAGACTGAACACAAAAGCGAGGGTGGGGCAGCCTCAGTAAAGAGTGGGCCAGCGCCCACTTCAAGACTCACTGGGAGTCCCGGTTGCGAAATGGATGGTCTGCTCGATGGCGGCGATGGGTTCCTCTGCTGGAGCTTTCCGGGACACCTTCTCGCCTTCAAAAGGGACCTTAGCGTAGACGGCGTAAAATTGAACAAAGTACGCCCCCGGTTCTGTGATCGGCACCGCAAACGCCAATTGCCGCCTCGCGCCGACCCTAAACCCTCGCTCGGAAAGCGGATGTGGCGTATCGCTGCCGTGGATGAAATACCAGGGTTCAAACCGATGCAGTTCCTTTATCGTCTGCTTACCATTCTTCTCGAATACTATGCGGCCGACGATCAGCGTCGAGTCGTCGAACTGAACCCACATATTTTGGTCGCCTTCATTCTTCAGGGTTACCGTTACGCCCAGACAATCCTTAGGCGTCCCCGTTAGGCGCACCGTTTCAACGACTTTAAGCTCGATAGCGAACTGGGGCTGCTGGCGAAGGAGTCGCGTTCTCATCTCCTGCTGCTCTAGGCGCGACTTCTGAATTTCAGCAAGCATCCGATTGTTCTCAACCTCCGCGGCACGCACTTTCTGCAGCTTGTGAAAGGTCCACGCCGTCCAAAGACCACCGGCGACCAATCCGACCACTTTAATGATGTCAGAAACCTCTTGCAGTGAAACAGTCAAATCTGTCTCCCTCTAGTAGCGAGATCGGTCCTGCGGCCTAATTCTTCGCAACTGATTGCGGTGTTGATGAGTTCGCATCCATAAGGCTACTTATGATTTATCATGCATGTGGCCTCGATCTTCATTACACCGACCGGTGGCCTTGCCTCGAACACTGGTTCCGCCCGATTGACGGCCCACTCGGAAACAATCCGGTGGGTCATAAAACGGGCTACTCGAAAACTACGGACTAGTGTGTCAGAGCCAACTCGCTCCGCCACTCTATTGCCTGCGCAAGGCTAGTCAGCGTCAATGTTCCGAAGCTTCCCCGCCCCAGCCGCTCCTGGCGATGTTGGAGTAGAGCGCGAAAGCGCAAATCGCCGCCACACCCAGCAGCACCATTCCCTCCCACATAGGCCCGAGCAGCACCTGTCCCAAGCCGAACAGGGCCAGGTACACCATGGCGCAGCCCAGCACCCAGGACAGAAGATTTTGTCCCAAGTCGCGTGTGGGCAGGACTTCGGGTGCAAGGCGGGCAATGGACTGCCAGCCGCTCACATGAGGCCGCACGCTGCGATAGAACTTTAGCAGCACCGGGTCGGGTTCCGGCCGGGTCGCAAAAGTAACGACCAGCCACACCAGCGTAGTAACAGCAGTCGTGGTCAAAGCAGTTTTCGCGAACACAACTGGATTCGTCCCTGAGAAAGGTGCGGCCCAGCGCAGCAGCACGGTCACGACCAGCGCGGTAGCCATCGCCGAGATTTCGCTCCAGGCGTTGATCCGCCACCAGTACCAGCGCAGCAGGTAGACGCCGCCAGTGCCTGCGCCCACTTCCAGCACCACCTGCCATCCCGAGCGGATGTCGGCCAGCAGCACGGAAATGAAGGCGGCGGCAATTACCAGTACAACCGTCGCCACGCGTGACATCATCACGTAGTGTTTGTCGTCCGCATCGCGCTTGATGAAGCGCCGGTAGAAATCCGAAACCAGATAGGACGCTCCCCAGTTGAGCTGGGTGGCAACGGTGGACATGAACGCGGCCATGAAACCCGCGATTACGATGCCGCGCAGGGCCGGCGGCACATGCTGGCTCACGACCAGCATGTATCCCGTTTCGGGGTGCTCCAGGTTTGGATAGAGAACTATCGCGGCCAGCGCGGTCAGAATCCAGGGCCAGGGCCGCAACGCATAATGCGCGATGTTGAACCACAGCACGGAGAGCAAGCCGTTGCGTTCGTCCTTGGCGCTGAAGATGCGCTGAGCAATATAGCCGCCGCCACCCGGCTCGGCCCCCGGATACCAGAACGCCCACCACTGCACCCCGATGTTTACAACAAAGGTTAGAACGGGCAGCAGCCACAAACCTTCTTGGGAAAACGGCTGCGAGAAGTCGGGAAAGAATGCGGTGGCGTCTCCGGCACCGGGTCCAGCCGCCAAGCGGGCTTGGGCCAGCCGCTGTAGCAACACGCTCATTCCCCCGGCCGCAGCCACGGCGTACCATGCGACCGCAATCACGATCGCCATCTTCAGCGCGAACTGGAACAGATCCGTCCAGAGCACACCCCACAAGCCGCCCAGCGCGACATACAACCCAGTAAACGGAATCAGGAAGAAAACGCAGATGGCCAAGGCGCGGTGATCGCTGACCCCGAGCGTGACGGCCACAATGCTCGTCATCGCTTTGGTCACCCAGCCGAGAATCAGGCAATTCATGAGCAGGCCGAGATAGACAGCGCGAAATCCGCGCAGAAACGCGGCTGGCTTGCCGGAGTAACGTATCTCGGCAAACTGCACATCAGTAAGAAGACCGGAACGTCGCCAGAGGCGCGCGAACAGAAAGACGGTCATCATCCCCGACAGCAGGAACGACCACCACAGCCAGTTCCCTGCGATGCCTTGCGTGTATACCAGGCCGGTGACCACCAGTGGCGTATCGGCAGCGAACGTGGTCGCGACCATGGACGTGCCCGCCAGCCACCAAGAAACGTTGCGCCCGGAGACGAAGTAGTCATCCACGCTTTTGCCCGAGCGTCTGCGGAAATAGAGGCCCAGGGCAAGCGTGATCGCGAGATACGCGATGATCGCCGACCAGTCGAGCAGGGTGAAGTTCATCGCTGCAGAGGATACACGACGTTAGCCATCACATTCACAGAAAACACCAAGAGTCTTACTGCAATCCCTTTGCCGATTCTTCCACCTCTCCCGACAAGTACAGCTCGGCGACATGCTGTGCAATCGGTCCCGGCTTCGCCTCGGCCAAATTAGCCAACACAACCACGGTCAGCTTCTCATCCACGTAGCGGGAAATTTGGCTCTTGAAACCTTGCCAGGCGCCGCCATGGCCAATCAC
The DNA here is from genome assembly GCA_041494805.1 of Terriglobia bacterium. GTDB lineage: Bacteria > Acidobacteriota > Terriglobia > Terriglobales > Acidobacteriaceae > JBGQBN01. The sequence continues at coordinate 33,847 of JBGQBN010000024.1, forward strand.
CCGATGCCCATGGACATTTTCAATCTCCCAGCCGAACCCGTAGTGGGCCGAGTTGGGTTCACCGTTGTTGAGCTTGGCTGGTGTCCACATCTGCTCCAGGCTGGACCGTTTCAGAAGCCTCTCGGTATAGAGGGCCGCATCCCACTTCGCCAAATCCAGAATTGAGAAATACAGGCTGCCATCGGCCGTGGTGTTCACGAGAGGGGAAACGTACTCCTGGTTCTTGAGTTCTCCCTTCAATAGACGATAACCGGCAGCACGGTTGGGAACGATGTCGGCTTCGCTGATGATGCGCGCGGTCTGCATTCCGAGCGGCTGGAATATCCGCTCCTGAAGGAAATCGCCATAGAACTTGCCGGCCACCCGATGGATCAGGATGCCCAGCGTCGCATAGCCAAGATTGCTGTAGCTCCATTTTGTGCCTGGCGGAAAGGCCAACGGAATATTGGCGATGGCTTTCAGAAGTTCGTTTTCGTAGGTGTCGTTGTTCTTGTAGTCCTTGTGGAAGTCGAAGTTCGCGGGATAATCTGTGAAGCCACCGGTGTGGCTCAAGAGCTGGCGCACGGTCACTGGCTTCCAGGCGGGCGGGGCATCTTTGAAATATTTCGTGATCGAGTCATCCAGGCCGATCTTGCCTTCCTCAACCAGCATCATGATGGCGGTGGCAGCGAACTGCTTGCCCATGGAGCCGGACTGAAAAACAGTCTCCGGCTTGACCGGCACACGATGCTCCACGTTGGAAAAACCAAAGCCCTGTGCCCGCACGATCTTGCCGTCCCGGCACACAAGAAGGGCTAATCCGGGGATGTGCTGCCGCTCCATTTCCGCGTTTACATATTCTTCGACAGAGTCGGGGTGAGCGCTCGGGCCTTGGCCCATCGCTGTACCGAGCAACACGACGAAAACCACAGGCTGGCGGAAGAAACGCGCTAGGTTCATGGCCGGAAAGGATACATGAGGCGGGGAAATCGGCCATGGAAAATTGAAGTTGTTGCTCTAAGACAGCTTCGACAGGACGTGGAACAAAAGCAGCCAACGCTTGACGTTGGTGGTCAACAGAAAGTTTTCCTTCACGTGTTCTCTGCCGTTGCGGCCCAGCTGTCGGGCAAAGTCCGGGTGAGTCAGCAAGTAGCGTATCTGGTAGGCGCAGCCCTCGACCGACTGCACCAGCACTCCGGTGAGTTTGTGAATGACCTGGCTAGGTATGCCGCCGACGTCGCCAGCAATTGTCGGCTTACCTTTCCACAGAGCCTCCGAGACAGTGAGACCGAATCCTTCGCGCAGGGATTTCTGCACGACCAACGTGGACGCGCGTTGCAGCGCGTTGATTTCCAACGCGGACCAGGGCGGGAGGTCCAGCACGATGATGTCAAAGTCGTCGCCTGCCGCCTCCATGACTTCTTTCAGAACGACCGCGCCTTCCGGATCGTCTGTGGCGCCTCCGCCGGCGAGCACCAGCTGACAGTCAACATATTTTTTGGCCAGCTTGTAAGCCTGGATCACTCCCACCGGGTCCTTCAGCCGGTCAAAACGCGAAATTTGGGTGACGATGGGACGGGAGCGGTCAATGCCGAAGTCATCGCAAACTTTCTGTACGAACGCGTCATCAAGGTCTTTGTTCTTCTCCGACAGGGGATCAATGCAGGGATAGAAAAGATACTGCGGGATGGCCAACTGTCGCGCAAAGGCGGGTGAGGAGAAGATGGCTGCGTCATACTGGTCCACCATCGGGCGAAGGAATGCCCAAACGTCAGGATGCGGATTGGATAAGTCGATATGACAGCGCCACAGCCATTTTCCCGGATGATCCTTCTTGGAAGCCACCAGGCCAGCCGGCTGAGGATCATGAATGACTACGAAGTCCTCGTCGAACTTCATGCGCTGCCGGTTGTCCTCGTTGGTGCGCAGGAAGATGTCCATGGCTTGCTTGGTCAGGGAATAGTTTTCCCCGTGCAGCGCATTGTGGAAGGCCTTCGTCACCTCGAAGAAATCGTTGCCCCCGGTGATGACTTCCCAGCGAACACCTAGACCCAGTTCACTCATCACAGGCACAAGCCGGTTCAGAATCTCCGCCACCCCTCCACCAACTGCCGTCGAATTGACCATCTTGACGGTCCTGCCCTGCAGTCTTTCTGCGATGAAGCGTATTTCGTCGAGCTCGGCTTTGCCGATGATGGCTTCGTAATCGTCGAGTCTTGGCGGAGGCGGAGGCGAGGGAGGTGGGTTGGGGACTCTTGGCTTCCGTCGTCGTTCAGCGGGTTGCGCCGGAGCGCTTGTAACCGACGCAATACTCTGGGCCGGGGAGGGTGGGACCACAGCGACCCGGGTTTCTACCGCGGTTGGCTGCTCCATCGAATCGACCCTCTCCTGCATCTCTCCCCCATCCCGCGTTCAACGAACTGCGGCTTGAATGATGTTTACAATCTGGCGACGCACATCTTCCAACGTGGAAGTGTAAATATCGATTTGCTCGAGGCGAGCCGCCACCTGTCCCAGGTCCATTTCTTCTTTCAGCCAGCGGGAGAAGTCGTTCGAACGCAGCTTCAGGCGCAGCCGCGCTTCGATGAAGTGGTGGTGAATCGAGTGGAGGCTGACAGCCCTGAGCGCGATCAGAAATTCGTCGAGGTTATGCGCGACAAAGGACGTGGGCATGACCACGGTTTCGGATGCACAGAAGTAGAACGGCTTCAGGGCCTGGCGATCCCGCGACTGGGGGTTCCGCCTCAGGTATTCCTCCACAATTTGTACGATGCGCTGGCGCAGATCGGGGATTGACGTAAAAGTGCGTATATCCACACTGGCCAGGCGTTCCGCCAATCCAGTTTCGTGGCAGGCAGTGTACGCCCAGTGCGCGAAGTCATTGGAATAACCTTCGCGAATAAAATGATGCTCCTGCAGGGTTCGAAAGGTATGCTGGAAGATGGAATTTTCTGGACAAGTGCGCAGGGCTTCCAGCAGCTCTCCGAGGGTGTTCGCACGCTCCCGCCCGATGCGCAGCAGGTAGGCGCCCGAGTTAAAGTGAAAAGGCGATCGCGCCGGGCGGGTTGCAATCGGAGATACGGCCGTCGTGGTCATGGTCGCGGGTTTGAAGAGATTCCTTGAGGCCTACCGGCACTGAGCTTCGCAGATATGCGACAGGGATGCAATTTCAGGCCATAGCCTCGGATTATGATCGGACCCTGGCCCGTGACGGCCAGGTCGATCGCGACACAATGACCGCGCTGGAACGGGCTCGCGCATCCGGTTTGAAATTGATTCTGGTCACCGGACGTGAACTCGACAGTCTGCGCAGCGTGTTTTCCAGCCTTCGCCTCTTTGACCGGATCGTGGCGGAAAATGGGGCCCTGCTTTATCGCCCCGCTACGGCTGAGGAAAAAGACCTGGGCCCGGCGCCCGCCGTTGACTTGGTCGCCCATCTGCGCAGACTGGGCATACCGTTGTCCGTGGGACGATGCATTGTTTCGACGGTGAGGCCTCACGAAACAACCGTCCTTCAACTCATCCGGGAACTCCACCTGGACCTGCAGGTCATTTTCAATTACGAGGCGGTGATGGTCTTGCCGGTTGGTGTCGACAAGAGCACCGGCCTGTCCGCAGCACTTTCGGAACTGGGTCTGCCGGCACAATGCGTTGTGGGAATCGGTGATGCGGAGAACGATCATGGATTCTTAAGTTTGTGCGGTTGTTCCGTAGCTGTGGCCAACGCCATTCCGGAACTCAAGCAGCGCGCTCAGGTGGTGGCCCGAGGCAGCTACGGCGCGGGCGTCGCCGAGGTGATTGCTCAGTTGATTGATACGGGCCGCATTTGTTGACGCGCTCCCCGGCACGATTCTTGCCCTTGGATGCCGATCACCCCGCGGAAGCGCCTCCCGCGGCTCCCACTCTGGCGTTGGCGGACTCATCGAGCCGCACTTCCGACAGTGCTGCAATCAGATTGCCCGCCCACCGGTAAATGTTGTGTTCTTTCACCACCCTGCGCATGCGTTCCATTCTCATCTTCCGCTCCTCGGCGTCCATCTCAAGAGCGCAACGGATGGCTTCTGCAGTCTCCTCTGTGTCATAGGGATTGATCAACACTGCGTCAGGCAATTCCCGGGCAGCCCCGGTGAAGCGGCTGAGGATCAGCACACCCTGGTCATCATGGCGAGTAGCCAGGAATTCTTTGGCCACCAGGTTCATTCCATCGTGCAGCGAGGTGACCAGGCAAAGATCCGAAGTCCGGTAGAAACGCTGGATTTCCCTATGACTATGCTGCCGTTTCAAGAAAATGATCGGCTTCCACCTACCGGTCTGGAAGCGCCAATTGATGCGCTCGGCTTCGGCCTCCACTTCCGCCAGCAGATCGTGATAGCGCTTGATGTGGGTACGACTGGGCGCTCCGATTTGGACAAACGTGAAATTCCCCTGATAAGTCGGGTATTTCTCCATCAGGCGTTCGATGGCGAGGAACCGTTCGAGGATGCCCTTGGTATAGTCGACGCGGTCTACCCCGATACCGAGGAAGCGGGCTTCGACTCCCAATTCCCGCAGCAAAGCAACCCGCTCTATGTAGGTAGATTCCCCGGCTTCGGACGGTGGAGGAACATCGTGAAACTCCACGCTAATGGGGAACGGCTTGACCGCCGTGCGGTGCTCTTCGCGGTTGACTGCAAACTGCTCCCATTCGATGCGAGACTCCAGGGCGCGGTCCACCGTCTGCAAAAAATTCGTGCAATGGGACTGGATATGGAAGCCAATCAAGTCCGCTCCCAGCAATCCATCCAGCAGTTCTCGTTCCCACGGGCAAATGCCGAACCCCTCCGGGTTAGGCCAGGGAATGTGCCAGAAGATGGCCACGCGCGCATCCGGACGTGCCCTCTTTACCAGTCGAGGCAGGAGCGCAAAGTGATAATCCTGCGCCAGAAGTACGGGGCGTTCAGTGCCCTCCATCTCTCGTAGCACAGCGTCTGCGAACTTGTGGTTGACCTTTCGATAGTGCTCCCAATCAGCGGCGCGGAACAGCGGCCGTGTATGCGCAATATGACAGAGCGGCCAGAGTCCTTCGTTGGCAAAGCCGTAGTAGTAGCCTTCTTCTTCTTCCTTACTCAGCCACACCCGGCGCAGCGTATAGCGGGGCTCGTCGGGGGGAACCCGCAGCTGGTCATGCTTATCCACGGTTTCGCGATCCGCGTCCCCGCTGCCATGCGCCACCCAGGTACCGTCACAGGCGCACAAGACCGGCTCGAGCGCGGTCACCAGTCCGCTCGCGGGAACAATGGCCTGTACCGACTTACCCTGCCGCACGTGGATGTAGGGCTCCCGGTTGGAAACCACAAACAGCCGGCTGTCCCCCAATTTGCTGCGCACATGCACGGCGAGCCGTTCCGCGGTCCAGAAGGTTTCCGCCGCCACCCGCAGTTGAGCCTCTTTTTCGGCTGCGGAACGGGCTGCCGTCAGACTTTCGGCGAAAGTCGTCATCTCGCGCGCCAGTGGCCGCAACAAGTCGAGGTCCGGTGCCGGCGGCCGCGCAGAGATCTTGCCGGTACGCAAGGCGCGCATCCACTGCGCTGCACGGGCGATCGGGCCCACAATGCTCCAGCGCACGATCAGCAGAGTAAACAGTGCAATGATAAAAACCTGCACCAGCACTCGCAGAAACGATTGCCGCCACGTCCACTGGCTCTGAGCATTGATGTAGCTGGCGTCGTGAACGATGGCCAAGGCCCCCACCACCGAATCCTGCTGATGCAAGGGAACCGCATAGAGATGGACCGAATTTCCTCCCAGCCGGATAAATTCACCCGAACTGGAGTCCCGAGCAGTTGCCTGCTTCACCAGTGCCGGTTCCTCTCTCAGTTGTTGGGCTAGTCCAGGAGTAACGGCAAGGATCCCGCCCTGGCGGTCATAAATGGCGACGCCGGCTAGGTGTTCCCGGTTGCCAAACTGGTCCACAATTCGCTGTAGTTGCTTACGTGGACCTTTGTCGAGATAGGGCTCAACGTTTTCTGCCAGACTTTCTGCCAGCACCTCAGCGCGCCTCCCCAGGTCCTTACGGAGACCGCGCTTTGCAGAAGCTACCTCGTAATAGGACGAGAGTAGTGAGACCAGCGTGATCCCGAGGATAAGCGAAGTAATGAGACGAACCGTTAGAAGGCGCACATTAGTCCAAATGCAAATCAGCTGCCGTTCCGACCAAGCTGGATTATAGCGCTTACTATCAGCAGCTTGGAGGGACATCGCCAGACTGGCGCCAACCGAAACCAGGTAAAAAAGTCAGTATCGCTCACATCCGGGGTGGGGAACGTGCTTGTGAGCGTTAACGGGAGAATGCGGAAGGCGAAGGGCCCCCCTGCCTAGCCCGTGTACAGCAGCTCCACGACCGTGCAGTCGTCGCTCAGCGGAGTGCCGCCGCAGAAGTCAGCCACCGCCGAGAAGATATCTTCCAGGGTCCCGCTCTTCGCGGCAACGGCTTCCAGGCGCTCGTTCTCAAAAAAGTCACCGCGCGCATTTTCGGCTTCCGTCACACCATCGGTGACCAGCACCAGCCGATCGCCCGGGTGCAAATTGTAGCGGTCACTCTCGTAAGTGGCATCCTCCAACAAGCCAACCGGCAGATTGCCGTGAGTCGGCCGGATCACTTCCCGGTTGCAAACCAGCAACGGGGGGACGTGTCCACAGTTGACGTACTCCAGTTCCCCATCACGGCGGATTCGGGCAATGATCAGCGTAGCGTACTTTTCGCCGATATGCTTGTGCGTAAAGAAACGATTGGCGGCTGCCACGATCTCGGGCAACGGCATGCCGGCGGTGAGCTGGGAAGAAATCATGCCCTGGAGGATAGAGGCCAGCAGCGCAGCCGAAACTCCCTTGCCGCTGACGTCAGCCAGCACCACGGCCAAGCCGTCATCGGTATTGACCGCATCATAGAAGTCGCCACCGATCTCCTTACAGGAAAGATTTCTGCCACTCAGCCGCGCGAACGGAACCTCGGGGATAGTCACGGCCATTAGTTTTTGTTGGATGGAAGCCGCGATCGAAAGTTCCTGCTGGTAGCGGCGCGAGGCTTCCTCGGCTTGCACCAGGCGTGCGTTCTCGATCAGAGAGGCAGCCTCGGTCGCGATGGCGTGCAAAATGTCGTTGCTTACGCTGGAAATGTCGCGCGAGGCGAAGCGCGAGTCCACGTATAGCGCCCCGATCACTTCGCCCGATGCGGCTGGGGCATCGGGATCGCGAGTCGTCTGGACCTGCGGCTTGCGCAGCGGAATACAAATCACAGTACGAAGGTCATAAGCGACAATGCTTTGCCGCCCGGCCAGGTCCGCCGACTGGCTGGTATCGGTGAGCACAAACTCAGAGTTGGACTTCAGCGCATCGTCCAGGATGGAGTGCGAAATCGTCTTGTCGTCGAGCAGCGGTTCGCCCTTGGAATTGCGGCCAGCTGCCAGGCGTAGGGCACCATCCTCGTTTTTCAGAAAAACGTAACTGCGCTCCGCCCGGGTTAGTTTCAGGGTCGCTTCCAGCAGGGTTACCAGAATCTCATCCAGGACACCGACGGTGTTCAGCTTGCGGGCCGCCTCCAGGAAGAGCACCAGCTTTTCCAGATCGGTGGTTTCATCCGAGATGTGCATCCCGGAAATCTGGCTGAGAAACTCGCGGGCGGTATTCGAACTTACGTGATGGGGATGGAAGATAACGTAGACCACATCGCGGACCCCAAACTCCAGCCGGTCGTTCCGCTCCAGAGTCTTGCGCTGGACGCGCTCGCCATTGACGAACGTGCCATGCTTGCTGCCCTGGTCCTGCACGAAAAACTGGCCGTTCTCGGAGGTGATGAGGGCGTGGTCGCGGGAAACACGCGGGTCGGCGATGACCAGGTCCTTGTCAACTTTTCGCCCCACACTGAAGGGACTGTGATCGAGGTTAATCGTCCGCTGCTCATTCCCCTGCACGAAGACCAGTATGGGAAACACACTCGAGCCAGGACCGGATGCGGGACCCGTGATGGTTTGGATGGCCATGTGTCGCCGGCGAAAGCTCCTTACGCCAAGAGAAGAATAATAATGACAGGATTGAACGCCGCCGGGAAGAGGCTGCAACGCTTCTCCCACCGCCGGCACCTGGAAGACTAGTGTTCTCTCGGATTTAGCAGGCTACTGGGGCTCAAGCGGACCCGCGCCGGAAGGCGGCAATGGCCTGCTGCTCGGTGTCGTAGACCTCGAAAACGGTCACCAGCTTGGTAATCTGCAGCACGTCGCGCAGCCGCTGGCCGAGCCCCGTCAACTTGATGTCGGCTCCGGCCGCGCGCGCCGAGGAATACACGCCCACCAGGGTCCCCAAGCCACCGCTGTCGATGTACGGCACTGCGGAGAGGTTCAGCACGACCTGCCGCGTGGAACTCAACAGACGCTTGAGCGTCTCGCGCAGGGCGCTCGCTTCTTCTCCGAAAACGATGCGGCCATTGCAGGCGACAACCGTGACGCCATCGGCTACCCGCGTCTCCATTTTGAGGGTCATCTCATCCTCCAAACTTCTTACCGGGGCAAAAGTGCTTGAGAAGCCTAACCCGTGATCCGGCACAATGCAAGGCCGGCGGCGGATACTCGCGGGATTGCAAGCCGCGCGGAAGCGCCTTGTTGTCACAATCCTACGGCAGGGCTTCTGCTGATGCATGGTCTCCGGAAGGCAATTGCGTCAAACGACGCCTCACGAGCGTGGACCAGCATCTCGCGGAAGCGCGCGAGCATTCAGCTCGCCTTCGGGCGTGAATCGTTCATGACGAAGACTGCCCACGATCAGAACGGAAAGTAGCGGCAGGATCGCGAGTGGAACGTAAATGCTGGTCCACAGAGGCAGCGCCCAAGCCTGTTGAACGGAAACGGGCAGGACGAATGAAGCTGCAGTCAGCACAGCTGCCGCCACCCACGGCCAAGAAACTAGCAGGCCCGCCAGCGAGTAGACAAAACGCGTGCGCCAATCTCTCCTCCAAAGAAACCTGTGGTGGCGAACCAGCAGGAAGACTGCGGGCAACAAGAGCAGTTGGTTGTAAGGCGCGACCATGGGAACGATCATAACCGTCACCGCCAGAACCAGTGAGGAGGCGAGAGCGAAAGCGGGAGAATCTGCCGGTTCACGGCGCATTCGCCAGCAGACCACAGCCAGTGCGAGCAAAACAAACGCCGTGCACACTCTTGCCCAAACCGGCGTGATAAGCACATCGAGTAACGAGCCAGCGCCTCCCGTGTACTGCCGGTAGGCCACAGTGGCCTCGCGGAAGCGTCCGGTCCATCCCGGCAGCACGGACTGGGCCCCGGCGAGAAGAACTGTCATGGTCAGACCAAAGCCCCAAGCGAAACGCCGCCGCCGGCGCCAGTCGCTGCACGTCCAGAGAACCAGCCAGGCCGCCAGAGGCAAAGCGAGCTGAGGCTTGATGGTCGCCAGAGCCAGCACAACGCCGGCAAGTAGCAGCTGACCACCGGCAAGCAGCGCGGCACATCCGGCGATTATCCCGCTCACCACCAGGCTCAATTGCTGGAGCTTGATTCCCTGCACCACGGGAAAACTGCCCAGAGTAAGGACTACCAGGATTACCACCATGTTCGTCGCAGGACGCCAGCGCAATGCTCGCAACCACAGAAGAACCGTAGCGGCAGCCAGAACCAGCAAGAACCATCGAAACCCCGCCTGCACAACGGGGAACGGCAGAGTGATGGTGGGGGCAAGCAGGAACACAACGTACACCGGGTAGGCGAAGCCCTGCTGGTCCTTGGGGTCTGCCGGGCGAGCCGGATCGAGCGGCCGCCCGTAGTAGCCGGCCTGGATTTCCCGTGTAACATCAGAGCCATAAGGATCGCGGTGGTGGAGCAGCAGTTCACGGGCGCCGAGCCAGCGGGGATACAGGTCGGAGAGATTGCCGCGCGGCCGGTCGTAGGCCTCTGCATCGGACTGCTGGTGCGGGACCAGCACCCGCTGTACGTAGAACCACATGCTCCCGGACAAGAGCAGAGCGAGCAACAACGCAAATTTTTGGCTCCTTGGCAAGAGTGTCACGCGCCCGCCCGCTGGTGCGGGCCAGCCATGTTACAACCTATGCGGCGAAAACCTCTCCGCGTGATGGCGAATCCTCGGTGGCACCAAAGTAGAGCCGGTGCCAAAACGCGGCCAGGCCCCGACCCAGGATCAGTCCATTGTCAATCCCCGTCGCCAGATTTTCATCGCCCATGCCATTGAAACGACGAGCAGCAGCTCTACCAGCACAATCCAGTAAAACTGGTCGAGGCGCAGGATCAGGAACCAATACAGGGGACTAAACAACAGCAGCGCAGCGGAGGATAAGAAAATCCCTTGTGGCCAGCCTTGGAGTTCCACCGACCGCAGAAAACTGCCTCCGAGCACCAGTATGGGCAGGATCAGCAAGGTCATATCGTAGCTATAGGCGTAGTAGCTGGTCAGGATGGTCATCACAATGGCAAGAGAAAATCCGGCACTCGAGAGGCGGGGATCATGGTTGTCAGTGCCCCGCCAAACCCATGCTGTGAAAACAATTCCCGCAATCGCGATGGGCACCAGGAACCAGTGAGCGTGGCCCGGCAGTGGAGCCCGCCCCACGTAGACTGTGATAAGACCGCGAAAGTTGGGCATGCTCTGCGACTTTATGACTCCCACCCCGGAAGCTTGATTGAGATCCCACAAGTATTTCGGATAACCGAGGAGTCCGGCCCAGCCCACGAGCGCGACAGAAATCAGAACCAGGGCGAAGGCAGTCAAGAGAAAGCCGATTAGGACTCTGGTCTTGCGCCTCAGCAGCAGTACCAGCACGATCGGAATTACGAGATGGAACTTGAATAACCCGAGTGCCAGAAATAAACCCGACCGAAAATCGGCGCCACGCTGCAGCGCCGTGAACGCGAGCACGAAAACAAGCAGCAACAGGATGGCATCCTGACCTTGCAACAGATCGAAAACCACGGGAAAGAAAGACAAGCACAAGAGGCCTTCAATCGAAGCTGGGAGCAGCCGGTCCCTCAGCAAATGAGGCTGGAGCAAGAAAGGAATCCCCAGGAGAATCAGAACTTTGACTGCCATCCAGACCATGCTTGCGACCGGGTAGCTGAGATATGCCAGCAGCACAAATAGCAAGGCTTCAAATGGAGGACGGATGTAAGGTAGGGGACCGTTGCGAATCGTTACCGTGGAGGAGAATTCTTGTTGGACAGCCCACTGCACGCGGCGATCGTACATCGCCGAGGCCTGGCCTCGCTGTACCAACGTTCCGGCCGTGTAGAGGGCCGCAAAGTCCCCGTAGCCCTGGAGGATCAAATCATGCGTCTGCCAAAGGACCACGCTGTGAACCGAAACCATCCCGAGAAGAAAAAGGACTACACCAGACTTCCACTTTCCGGCTTTCATGGAGCCACAGTCCGGGGGACGGGTTAGAGAGGCGCGTGTATTCTACATCAGCATTGAGATAACTCATTCAGCTGGATAAGAATCCTCGTACCAGGTCACCGCTTGACCTCCGCCACCCCTGTATCAGAAACGAGCGGACCGAGCGAGGGCATAACCGCGGACCGAGTGTGCAAGAAATTGTCGCTCGACCGAGACGCCTCGGGGTATGATGAGCGGGGAAGGAAACAGGGTACCCCTTCCCCTTCGCAAAGTGTTGATTCGGAAAGCACAAGAAATTGGGCGTACGAAGCTAAAGTGCGCACAGAATTGCACAAGATTAGGCGGGGAGATCTGCCTTCCCGCCTGGTTTCATGGAGGACGCGAGATGAAAGTCATTCTGCACAGGCTGTGGTCGGAGGAAGACGGGCAAGACATCGCGGAATATGCGGTGATGCTGGCAGTGATTCTGGTGATCGTCGTGGGCACGGTTCGGCTCATCGGGTCAAATGCCAACAATGTCTTCTCTTCCGTAGCCAGCGCGATACAGTAGCGACGCTTGGCGAGACCTCGGCACAAGGAGAGGCCCACAGGCCGCATGTAGTACTGTCCGTTCGAGGTGCCGAATTCAACGGCAGCGGTTTTGCCGTCCTCGAACGATAGCCCGCGCGAAGATGTAAGGTAGGATCGTCCCGGGGGAAGGCAGTGAGGCTCCGGTTGCAGCTACGCCCGGCCATCTCGATTCCTGAGGAGCATTGATGAATCGTACGCGGCTTTTGTTGATTGGGGTCGTCGCCCTGGCACTGGGCGCGCTCGTTGCCTCGGTTGTCTATCGCAACCTGAGGTCGAATACGGCGTCGGCCGCACCGCCTGGCGCGGATGTCGTGATCGCTGCCGGCGACATTCCGGTGGGGGCAAAAATCACAGACAACGATGTGCGGGTGGTTCGTTTTCCGGCGGCCGACCTGCCTGCGGGTTTCTTCCGCCAGAAGTCGCATGTTGTGGGCCGAGGCGTCGTGCTGCCCATCGCCAAGGGAGATTTCATTCTGCCCAACAAGCTGGCCGAGCCCAACGCCGGATCCGGACTGCCATCGCTGATCCCGCCGGGCATGCGTGCCGTTTCGGTGCGAGTGAATGAAGTCGTCACCAACTCAGGTTATGTGCAACCTGGGACGCGAGTCGATGTGCTGCTGACAGGCAATCCCACCGGCGGAGAACAACAAACCACAACCGTTCTGGAGAACGTGGCCGTAATCGCGGCGGGGTCGAAGCTGGAACGTAACGCGGCCGGTGAACCGCAGACCAGCGCCGTGATCACTCTGCTGGTCTCGCCCGATGACGCGCAGAAACTCACCCTGGCCAGTACCCAGGGAAAGATCCAATTGGCCCTGCGCAACCCGCTCGACACCAAGCAGGAAGACCTGGCCTCGGTGAAGACCGGGGCTTTGTATAAAAATGCTTCCATCCCAACTGCTCCTCTCCGGCCAAGGCCGAAGCGCACCGTGGTCGACGTTCCCGCTGCGCCCACCGTCTATACGGTGGAGGTCATTAAGGGACCGAAGAAGGACATTACCAAGTTCTAGAACAAGTCAGGATGCCGAGGTCAGAAGACATGTCGATCTGCTCCCTCAGGGAGGAACAGAAGATGAAAGCTGGCAAGGTGGTGCGGAGGACATCGGCCATCTTGTTGTTGCTCTCCTTGGCTGCGGTGGCTACCTCCCAGGAACAGCCCGCGACATCGGCTGCACCCACTGCTCAACCCGCCCCCCAGCAGACCCAGGGTCCGGCGGCGACTTCGCAAGCACCCGCAGCCGAATCTCAGGGCGCGGCGCCATTGCGGGTACTGGTGGGCAAGTCGTTGTTGATCAATACTACCGAGCGTCTGAAGAGGATTTCCCTCACCGATGACACCGTGGCGGACGCTCTCGTGGTCACGCCCACTCAGATTCTGGTGCACGGCCGCTCACCAGGCGAGATCTCGTTGTTGATCTGGGACGAACTGGAGCGTTCGCGCAGCTTTGACCTGCGCGTGGACGTGGACGTCACGGCGGCTGCGGAGGAAGAGCGGAGGGTCTTCCCCGACGAGCAAATTGCCGTCACACCTTCCCGCTCCGCCATCGTGCTTTCTGGCCACGTGTCCACAGAGGATGTGTCCAAGCGCGCTGGAATGATCGCTGAAGCCTACTCCAAGAACGTGGTCAACGTGCTGACGTTTGGCCCGGTCGGTGCGCAGGAGGTTCTGCTCGAGGTGAAGTTCGCCGAGGTGGACCGCTCGGCCGTAGCGCAGCTGGGAATAAATCTGTTCAGTACCGGTGCCGGAAACACGATCGGCGGAGTCACCACCGGGCAATTCGGAGGTACGAAGTTTGGAGACGTCGCGGATAGTTTTCCCAGCCCTCCCATTACTACGCCGGGCGCCATTAAAAGCGACGTAACCGTGAACGACCTGCTCAACGTGTTCCTGTTCCGGCCGGACATTCACTTAGGTGCGGTGGTTAAGGCGCTGCAGCAGAGAAATCTGCTGCAAATCCTGGCGGAGCCGAACCTGATCGCGGTGAACGGCAAGGAAGCCAGCTTTCTGGCGGGCGGAGAATTTCCCTTCCCCGTGGTTCAATCCGGCCAGGGCAACAACGCCATCAGCATCCAGTTCAAGGAGTTTGGCGTGAAGTTGAAGTTCACTCCGGTAATCACGCCCAACGGAAATATTCACCTGCGGGTGGTGCCGGAAGTGAGCACACTGGACTTCACCAACTCCATTACCATCTCCGGCACCCTCATACCCGCGCTGAGCACGCGCCGGGCGGACACCGAATTTGAATTGCAGGATGGGCAGAGTTTCGTGATTGCCGGACTGATGGATAATCGCGTGACCAACCTGGTCAACAAGGTTCCAGGGCTGGGTGACATCCCCATCCTGGGCAATTTCTTTAAGAGTAAGAATCAGCAGAAGAGCAAGACGGAATTAGTGGTGCTCTGCACCGCGCGCCTGATCTCGCCGGGCACGCAGCCCCAGACGTTGCCCGCAGGTCCGCAGCCGTTCCTCGACAAGGAAAAGTTCGATCAGTCAAAGCCGCCAGGCAGCGGCAAATGAAAGCCGGTTCGTGAGCCGGACCCGGTCAGCAACCGGGTGAAAGTAACAGGGAATATCAGGGGGCCCAGCAGTATGCCCGAACTTTCTGTAGTGATCGTTGCGGCGGACAGCGAACAGCGCGCCGTGCTGCAAGTGCTGGTGGATGGTACCAGCGTGGCGCGAGCCGTACACACTTGTGCCAGCTACCCGGTTGCCGCCACCGATCCGGTGGTGCGGCGGATCCAGAGTGCTGCTCCGGATGTCGTGCTCATCGATGTTCCCGCCGATAATTCCGCGGTGGCGCTGCGAGCGGTGGAACTGCTCCACCAGGAACTCCCCGACTCGGCGCTGTTCGCCATCGGCAGCATGTCGCATTCCCAGGTCATCGTCAGCGCCATGCGTTCCGGAGCGCGTGAATTCATCGAACGGCCCACCACTACGACGGATCTTCTGGAAGCGTTCGTGCGCCTCACTGCGGCGCAGCGGAAATCGCACCGCGGGGGAGTTCGTGGCAAAGTCTTTACCGTGGCCAATGCCAAAGGCGGCAGCGGCGCCACCACCATCGCAGTGAATCTCGCCTTGGCACTGCAGTCGGCCCACGGCAACGTGGCACTGGTGGATATAGCACCGCTCGGCCATGCCGCGCTGCACATGAACCTCAAGCCGTTGTTCAGCGTGGCGGACGCGATCCGCAACCTGCACCGCCTCGACAGCTCGCTGCTGGAAAGCTTCATGACCCGTCATAGCGGCGGTTTGCAATTGCTGGCTGGCGCCAGCACCCCGGTGGTAGTGGAGCCTTCGACGTCAGAGTTCGCGCGGCTGTTTGACCTGCTGGTCGGCCACTTCCGCTACGTGGTTGTGGATGCTTCCAGCCGCATGGATGGCACCACGCGTCTGGTCTCCAACTTGTCCGAAACGGTATTGCTGGTCGCGCACGCTGATGTCGCTTCCCTGTGGAGCGCGGCACGCATCCAGCAGTATCTGGGTGAAACCGGTGGACGGGAGCGGGTGCGCCTGGTGCTCAATCGCTTTCGCAAGATTCCGGGTTTCAGTGAAACCGACGCCGAGGCAGCCGCCGGAGTGAAGCTGCTGTGGAAGATCCCTAACCAATATTTCGCCGTATCAGCGGCCATTGACCGGGGAATTCCCCTGATGCAGCAGAACCACACCGAGATTGCGCGTTCTTTCAGCGCGCTGGCGGCTCATTTGACCCAGAACGATGATGACGTGAAGCGCACAGCCTGGTCGCTGTTCAAGACGGTATAAGGATCCCCTGTAGGCAGAATCATGGCGAATTTGCAGACCTTCGAAAGAACCGAATACCAGCAGGTCAAAGCGGATCTTCATCGCAAGATTCTCGACCGCCTGGACTTGGAGAAGCTGGGGCGGACGCCCAGCGACGCGGCCCGGGAAGAGGTGTTGCTGCTGATTCGCAACACGGTCAACAGTGAGGCCGTACCCCTCAGTTTCGCCGAACGCGAGCGGCTGGCGCGCGAGATTCTGGATGAAATCTTCGGTCTTGGCCCTCTGGAGCCACTGCTCAAAGACTCCAGCATTTCTGACATCCTGGTGAACCGCTATGACCGGGTGTATGTGGAACGGGGGGGCAAGCTGGAGCCCACCGGCCTCAGCTTCAAGGACGACGCGCATCTGATGCAGATCATCGACCGGATCGTCTCGCGCGTGGGGCGGCGCGTGGATGAATCGTCTCCCATGGTGGATGCCCGACTGGCGGATGGTTCCCGTGTCAATGCCATCATTCCACCGCTGGCCATTGACGGACCCTGCCTTTCCATCCGGCGGTTCGGACGGGATCCGGTAACTTCACGCAATATGATCGAAAACAAGACCCTCACCGAGCCCATGCTGGAGCTGCTTTCGGCCATGGTGAAGGGCCGGCTGAACGTCCTGATTTCGGGCGGTACCGGCGCCGGCAAGACCACGTTGCTGAACGTGCTCTCCGGCTACATTCCGAACACCGAGCGCATCGTCACCATCGAGGATGCGGCCGAGCTGCAACTGAAGCAGGAGCACGTGGTTCGCCTGGAGACCCGGCCGCCCAACATCGAAGGCAAGGGCGCGGTGCGACAGCGGCAACTGGTCATCAACAGCCTGCGTATGCGCCCCGATCGTATCGTGGTCGGCGAGGTCCGCGGCGAAGAAGCGTTCGATATGTTGCAGGCCATGAACACTGGCCACGAGGGCTCACTGACCACCGTACACGCCAATTCCCAGCGCGACGCTCTGGCCCGCGTAGAGAACATGTTTTCCATGGCCAACTTGAACATCCCGGAGCGTGCGGTGCGGCAGCAGATCGCGGCCGCCATCCATGCCGTGGTACAGATCGCTCGCCTTTCGGACGGCTCTCGCAAAGTGATCACCATCTCCGAAGTCACAGGTGTGGAGAGCGACATGATCGCCATGCAGGACATCTTCGTATTCGAGCGCAAGGGCATCGACGAAAGCGGCAAAGTCCGGGGCGCTTTCCACGCCACAGGTGTCCGGCCCAAGTTCGCCGACCGGTTGGCGACTGGGGGCATCCGCCTGCGTCCCGCGCTGTTCGAGTCACGAATGGAGGTTTAGAGCAGCCCAAAGGGCCCTCTTCCCGAGAATCATTATGTGGAGCATTCTGATCACGATCATGGTGTTCGTGGTGGTCTCGCTGGGCGTGTTTGCCGTCGCTTCCCTGCTGGACCAGCGTAGCGCCCGGGCTCGCGTTCTGCGGGAGCGCCTGACCGACGCACAGAAGGCGCCCGAACGCCAGGCCAGTGAAGAACTAGCCCTGCTGCGCGACGAGATGCTGAGCGAGATTCCTGCCCTGGACACCCTGCTGCGCCGCTCCGCGCGAATTTCGAATCTGCAGACCCTTCTCGCCCAGGCGGATCTGAAAATCCGCGCCGGCAACATCCTTCTCTTTTCAGTTGTGAGTGCGGTGGCCCTGGGCGCCATCGTGTTGCTGACCAGCGGGTTTCCCGAGTTTGCCTGGGCGGGCTTGATACTCGGCGCCATTCTTCCCTATTCCTATGCTTCGTACCGCCGGGGCAAACGCTTCCAGAAATTTGAGGAGTTGTTTCCCGAAGCCATCGACACCCTGGCCCGGGCCGTGCGGGCCGGACACGCGTTCACCACTGCCCTGGAGCTGATTTCCAACGAAGTATCCGAACCCGTCGCCTCGGAATTTCGCAAGCTGTTTGAAGAACAGAAATTCGGCTTGCCGGTCCGGGATGCGCTCATGAACCTTACCGGGCGCATGCCCCTGGTGGACGTTAAGTTCTTCGTGACAGCAGTCATGCTGCAGCGCGAAACCGGCGGTAATCTGGCTGAAATCCTGGATAACCTTTCCTACGTAATCCGGGAGCGCTTCAAAATCATGCGGCAGGTGCGCGTGTATACCGCACAGGGGCGTCTCACCATGATGCTTTTGATGGGATTGCCTCCGATCATCGTGGTCACCATGCTGCTCATGAACCCGGGCTTCATCAGGCCCCTGTTCACCGATCCGATCGGGCACGCGTTGGTGGTCATTGGCATTACGTTGCAGACGCTGGGATATTTTGTGATCCGGAAGATCATTCAAATCCAGGTTTAGCGGAGTTTGGTCTAGCGGAATTTGGCTTAACGGATTCGGACCTATTTCATGGAACTCGCGCTCGCCATTATCTTGTTCTTCACCATCGCGCTGGTGGTGTTTTCATTCGGGGCGGCAGCCTATGCCCCGTCCTCTTTGCTGGGCTCGCGCTTGCGCGCTCTGGGCTGGCAGAAGGCTGAACCGCAGGAGAAACCGGCGTTCAAGGAGCGTTTGGAACAGGCGCTCGATCCGCTCAGCCGAGCCCTGCCGTTGTCGCCCTCAGAAGTCTCCCGAGCCCGCGCCTGGTTGATCCAGGCCGGTTACCGCGATCCGCGCCATTTGACCATGTACGTCGGCAGCCGGGTATTCATGGCGCTGGTGTGTCTGGCCGGAGTTGTAGCGGTCACCGGCTTCAGCAGCCTGCCCCTGCTGGTGAGTATTCCGGCATTTGGCTTCTTTCTGCCCAGGTTTATTTTGAAGCGCATGATCCGGGATCGCCAGCGGCGCATAACTCTGGGATTGCCCGACGCTCTGGATCTCACCGTGATCTGCGTCGAAGCCGGATTGGCGCTGGATCAGGCCATGATGCGTGTTGGCCAGGACTTGCATCACGCCCACCCCGACCTTAGCGATGAGCTGCACCTGGTCACGCTGGAAATGCGCGCCGGCAAACCGCGCGCCGAAGCCTTGCGCAATCTCGCCGAGCGCACCAAAGTTGACGATATTCGCGCCTTAGTGGCCACCCTGGTCCAGACCGACCGCTTCGGAACCAGTGTTGCCCAGGCCTTGCGCGTGCATTCGGATTCCCTGCGCACCGAACGGCGGCAACGAGCGGAGGAACAAGCCGCCAAAACCACCATCAAGATGGTTATCCCCCTGGTTCTATTCGTTCTTCCTTCCATCATCTTTGTGACTCTGGGGCCAGCGATGATCCAGCTCTACCACACGCTCAAACCAGAGTCGGGACGGTGAAGGCGTCCGTGAGAAAGGATTGAATCCAGGAGTTGTGATGCTGTCACCGGGCCCTACAGGATACGCTTTCAACCGCACGCGCCACGCCTATTTGGCCACCCAGTTGTCGATTGCCGGCACCCACTGGTCGCGCCTTCGCGGACTGATGTGTACGGAGGCCGCGAACTTCCGCGCCGGACAGGGACTGTGGATTGTTCCGTCCCACGGTGTGCACACCTTCGCCATGCGCTTCCCCATCGACGTGGTTTACCTGGACAGGGAAAAAGTGGTGGTTCATCTCGAGCAAAACCTGCAACCCTGGCGAGTTGCTCCGCTGCGCTTACAGGCCGCTTCGGTGCTCGAGTTGCCGGAGAATACCTTGCATTCGTCCGGAACTGCCATCGGGGATGAGCTCGAGATTGCTTTGGGCAAGCCGCCGGAGGCGGGGACAGCGTGAACGACGCACCCAAACTTCTGGTGGAATGGTCGTCGCCGTGGCAGGAATTCCTCACCGCCATTCGGCCGGCCTTGGGACGCTCACCGGAGCGGCTCGCGGGCGAGGCTCGCACCGGACTATTTCCCTACCGCGGCATGCTGCTTTCCTGGGTCGTGGAAACCCTGCTGCTGGTCGCCGTCATTGTGCTGCCCGCCAGACTGGCAATGCTGCAGCCTTACCAGCCGCCTCCTCCACCCAAGTACGACATCATTTACTTTTCCGGCGACGAACTGCCCCGAACCGAGGATGCCGGTGGCGCACAAGCTGGCCACTCCGGCCGTCCCGGTGGACGAGAAGCCCACCACCGTACCCAGACTATCCGCGTGGCACGCGGGAGCTCGCTCCGGGAAACGGTCGTGGATGCGCCCAAGCTGAAATTGCCCCACTCCGATTCGGCAGTAGCCAATCTACTTGCCTACAAGATGATTCCCGGACCTGCCCCCGCGGAAGGACTGAGGTCTTCCCGGAGAGCTCCGGCTTCGCCGCAAATGGCCGTGCCTCCGCCCCCGGAGGTTGAATGGGAAAAGCTTCAAGCACCCGCGATGAGCGCCAGCGTGGTCCCACCGCCAGCAGCCCAACGTGACCTCACTCCTCTCCGTTTGCCCGGTTCCCACCCGGTGGAGGTAATTCCACCCCCGGTCTCGGCTCCAGAACGAGTCTCGACCTTGAACCCGAAGCTGACTCTTCCGTTGCCCAACGTGATCGCTCCGCCACCCACTCAAGTCTCCCGTGAGATTTCTTCCATGGGACCGGGCTTCGGCGCGGGCGAACTGCACAAGCAAGTCGTGCCCCCTCCGGTTCAGTTGGGTAGCGGCTCTCTGCAGCATCAACCCATAGCCGGTCTGGGCGGTGGAGTGGTGCCTCCTCCTCCGACAATGTCAGGCGGAAGCTCACTCTCCGGTCAGGGACGCGGAAATCGCGGCGCTGGACTCGGCGGACCTCTGGATGTTGGCGCAGTTGCGGCGCCACCAACCAGCGGCGGGAGCGCCGCCGGCACCGGCATCGTGGTATCCAGCCAGCCGGGCTCTCAGGTCGGTGTGCCCAGCGGCGGCGGAGTCGGCGCACTGGCCATGTCTCCCGCCGGAGGAGACAAGCCGGGTCTGGGTGGATCAGGCGGAGGCTCTGGCATTGGCCGCGGCAATGGCCCGGGCAGTGGATTTTCAGGCGAAGGCCCGGGCGCAGGAAAAGAAGGC
>JBGQBN010000027.1:0-50324 GCA_041494805.1 Terriglobia bacterium
CGGCGTGCTCTCGGGCACACCGAATACGGGGGCACAGCCCGCGCCCATCACCGATCCGGAGAAATTGCAGGAAGCTCTGAAGGCTTCTTACGTCAATCTGCAAAAAGCGATTACGGGACTTTCCGACAACGACCTGCAGGCGCCGGTGAAACTGTTCGGAAGAGACATGACGAAGCAGGGCGCGCTGATGCTGATTCTCGAAGATCAACACGAGCATCTGGGGCAGTCGATCGCGTACGCGCGCAGCAACGGCGTGGTTCCGCCCTGGTCTAAGTAGGAGCGCCGCAGGGTGATGGCTGCGGCCGATGTGATAACGACCCTTCGCATCCAACGCAACCTGGTAACAGGCGGGCAGGACGGCAAGCAATTGGTGTCGATGATTAGAGAGAGTAGCGAAACATGAAAATGAATCTCGACCGCCGCACGTTTCTCGCCGGAACCAGCGGTGCGCTGTCGCTCTCGCTGCTGCTGATGAAGCTTATGGCAATTGCCACCGCTTCGAAGGGCGTGCCGCCGGCACCCGTCGCGCGCGTCGAAGTGGTAAAAGACAGCTACTTCGGTGAAACGGTAAGCGATCCCTATCGCTGGATGGAAAACAGCAAGGACCCCGATTGGCTGCCGTTCTTGAAGGGGCAGAATGACCACACCCGCGCCATCATCGATGCCCTGCCGGGCCGCGCGGCCCTGCTCAAGCGCATCGAACAACTTTCCGGCGAAGCCGTGGCGACCTCGCGCGTGCAGCGTGCCGGCGGTCTAACCTTCATCCAGCAGCGCCCCTTGGGCGCGGATAACTTCACTCTGTTCGTGCGCCAAGGCCTCAACGGTCGGGATCGCGTGTTGGTCGATCCCACCGCCATGAGCAGTGCCAACAGCCACGTGTCGCTCGACTGGTGGCAAGCCTCGCCCGATGGCAAGTATGTGGCGTACGGCCTGTCGAAGGATGGTAGTGAAGATTCCCGGCTGCACATACTCACTGTCGCCGACGGCAAGAATCTCCCCGAGACCATTCCTAATACCGAAGGCGCCAATCCGCAATGGCTCGAAAATGCCAGCGGATTTTTCTACACGCAGCTCACTGGCGCCGTGGCCACCCCCGAGCGTTACTTGGACGCCCAAGCCCGTTTCCACAGATTGGGCACCGACCCCGAGTCCGATCCGATACTGATGAAGCGCGATCTGGTCGCCGGGGTGGAATACGACAAGATCCAGATCCCAACAATCCTCACCGCGCCCGGCTCACGCTACGCGATCCTGAAGCTGGCCGACGTAAGACCCGAGGGCCGATGGTTCATCGCACCGGTCAGCGACGTCATTGCGGGAAAGGCTAAATGGGTTTCATTCGCCGACTTCGATGACGAAGTCACCGACCTTGAGCTCGATGGCAACGACTTATACCTGCTGGTCAACAAGGGCTCGCCGCGCGGGCGCATCGTCAAGACTTCGGCCGCTGCGCCGAGCCTCACGACCGGAACGGTAGTAGTCCCGCAACACGCGACGCTCGTGATCGAGAGCACAGCGCGCGCTCGTGACGGGATTTATTTGAAAATCATGGACGGCGGCATCAGCCGATTGCAGCGTTTGAGTCAGGACGGCAAAGTCGTCGACATCGCTCTGCCTTTCGACGGCACCGTGGGTGACGTGTTCGCCGTGCCAAATGAAGACGGCGCCTTGCTATCGCTTCAAGGTTGGCTCACGCCGCCGGGCATTTGGTTCGTCGACCACGCCGGCCATCTTGCGAAGACGAGCATCACGCCCAAACCCGCGATCGATGTCAGCGCTTATGAAGCCAAGCGCTTCTTCGCGACCGCTAAGGACGGCATCAAGATCCCCTATACGCTGATTTATCGCAAAGGCATGAAACAGGATGGTAGCAACCCAACCTGGATCTCCGCCTACGGCTCGTACGGCCTGTCTCCCTACACGCCCACATTTGCCGGATCCACGCTTGCATTTGTTGATGCCGGCGCCATCGTCGGATACGCCAATGTGCGCGGCGGCGGCGAATATGGCCGCGAGTGGCACAAGGCCGGGCAGCTCGCCAACAAGCCCAACACCTGGCGCGATCTCATCGCCGTGTGCGAAGAACTCATCGCCAAGAAATACACCTCATCGAAGCATCTCGCCATCGGCGGCCGCTCTGCCGGCGGCATCACCGTCGGGCGCGCGATGACGGAACGCCCCGATCTCTTCGCCGCCGTGATCGACGGCGTCGGCTGGTCCAATCCACTGCGCTATGTCGCCGAACAGAGCGGCTACGGTGAAGAACCCGAGTGGGGCGCCATCGCCGATCCCGCCGGTTACAAGGCGCTCAAGATAATCGACAGTTATCAGTCGGTGAAAGATGGCACCGCGTATCCCGCCGTGCTGCTCACCACCGGCGTCACAGATCCACGCGTCGCGCCCTTTCACCCAGCGAAGATGACCGCACGACTGCAAGCCGCCACCAGGTCCGGAAAACCCATTCTGCTGCGCGTCGACTACGACGCCGGCCATGGCATCGGCTCCACTCGCGCGCAGAAGGACCGGGAAGCGGCAGACACGTACGCCTTCTTGTTGTGGCAGCTAACCGAACCGAGTAGAGATGTATCAAAACAGGGGAAAAGAAAATGATTAAGACGATTATCTTATCCATGTGTCTCGCAGTTTCGACACTTTCGCTTAACGCACGTGCCGCGAATGAGCGCGGGTATACCTACGGCCCGGTCACTGAGGTGGACTACATACACGTTGAGTACGGGCATTTTGATGAGTATATGGCATGGGTAACTTCGACATGGGTGCCGACCATGGAAGCCGCGAAGAAAGCTGGGCTAATCATCGATTACAAGGTCTTCCAGGCCTCTCCAAAATCACCGGATCAGCCCAATGTGTATCTCGAGATTACTTATAAAAACATGGCGGCTTATGCCGGGGACATCGGCGATGGTGCCGACGCGTTTGAAGCAGTGACCGAGAAAGTAATCTGTAGCAGCGCGTGTCAGGACCAGGCCAGAGTGCGCCGGAATGAGATCAGAAAAGTTCTGGGCACTGAAGTGACTCGTGAACTTATTTTCAAATGAAATTGTCATACGTGTCAAAAGAGCGCGCGTATACCGAGGGCCCGGTCACTGAGGTGGCCTACATACGAATTGAGTACGGGCATTTTGAAGAGTATGTCGATTGGCTAAATTCGACATGGAAGCCGACCATGGAAGCCACGAAGAAAGCTGGGCTAATCGTCGATTACAAGGTCTTCAGGCTCACTCCAAAATCACCGGGTCAGCCCAATGTGATTCTCTGGATCACTTATAAAAACATGGCGGCTTTAGATAAAGGCGCCGAGGAAGAAGAAGTGGCCAAGAAAGTAATCTGTAGCACCGAGTGTCAGAACAAGGCCAGAGTGGGCCGGAATGAATACAGAAAAGTTCTGGGCTATGAATTGTTTCGTGAAATTATTGTAAAATGAAATGGTTATTTTATATCGATAGATAGTAGCATGCCGAAGTATAAGTTCGTTCGTCGCCTAACCGATGATGACCATCAGTTTGTCGCGGGGGAAGTGCCTTCAGCAAAGCAGTCAGTCGCTAGTTCCGGTAGGATAATCAGTACGAAGCTGCAGACTGTTCCGTTCAATTATAGAGGGCAATTATAGAGGGATAATTCCGATGAGTTCCTTGAATACTGTGGCTTGTCAAGACTTCGCGTCCACCAATCCCAAGGCCGACCCTAGCTCGTGCACGCCTTCTCGATCTTCGATTTGGCTGGATTCACCCGGTTGAACAAAGTTCCTTAGTTACCTCGGAACTGGACAGAGGACACACCTCTGCCACGACAGAGCCCGGAATTCAGAGTTTTGCTCGATTGCCCCAACGGCGCAGTAAGGAATTTCAGCTACGCCGCTGTGGCGTAACGATGGTGCAGGCCGCCGAGTCGCGGCAACGACTGAATCCTGCCCGCAATGGGGGCACGGACCGCGCGGGGCCGCCCCATCGGCGTGTCCTTCTCCAGCCCTAGGTGTGTGCGATCCTCGTGGTAATAGCGCACATACTCTGCCATCAGCCGTTTCAGATGTCGCTCATTCAAGACGATCACATGATCCAGCAAGTCTCGTCGGCAACTGCCGACCCAACGCTCTGCCACTCCGTTTTGCCACGGACTACGAAAGGCAGTGCGCAACGGTGAGCTTCCCATTTCTTTTGCAGATAAGACGACATCATTGCCAAACTTCGCGTCGCGGTCGAACAACAAAAACCTGTGGGCTGGCGTGTAGGGCCACGCCTCGCGCATCTGCTGCACGATCCAAAGGGCAGCCGGATTTCGCGTAACGTTGCAATGAAGAATCTTGCGCCGGCCGTGCCCGATGACGAAGAAGCAGTAGAGGACACCGAAGGTGAGCGTGGGAACGGTGAAGAAGTCCATGGCGGCAATGACTTCACGATGGTTCCGTAGGAACGTCAGCCAGCGGTGGGCGGGATCTGAAGTTCTCGGGACTCGGCGAAGCCATCGTGAAACGGTCGGTTCTGAGACATCGAATCCCAGCTTGAGCAACTCGCCGTGAATCCGGGGTGCTCCCCAGGTTGGGTTTTCAGCCGCCATGCGGACAATCAAGGTGCGCAGTTCGTTGCTCACAGGTTTTCTGCCGCCTGCTGGTCTGGCTCGCGAGAGCCATCTCCAGTACAACAGGAAGCCCGCCCGATGCCAAGCCACAACCGTTCTCGGTGTGACCAGCACGAGGGGTTTCTTCCAGCCGAACCAGGTTCTTCGTAGAGCAATCCAGAATAGCTTGTGCCCGTTCGACAGTCGGCGACGAGGTCGTCTCGTGTGCAGAGCTAACAATTGCTGCCGGAGAGCCAAGTTTTCGAGAATGAGGTCCTCGCGCGAACGGAAAGTGCTCAAAAACCAACCGAGGAAGTGTCGCAGCAACGCAGTCATGGCGCGAGAATCTTATCCGAACACGCCAGTTTGAGCCTTACCGCATCTCTTTGATTCTACGGGTGTGCGATATTTTGACGAGGGACAACCACTCAAATGATTGAATACTAACAAAATCAGCTCCGCGCCCCCAAGTTCGGGACCAGGGGGTCGGAGGTTCAAATCCTCTCTCCCCGACCATTTTGTTCATACACTTAAGCTGCACTTCTGGTTTTCCGTCTACAGCGCTGTAGACGATTTTGTAGACGGTGGGATCCTGTCCATACCAAGAACTCCATCCGCGCTGAACCCATTGAACTTATCGAGCTCTGACGTGTAGGCTGCCGGAGTAATGTTTGCCCTCTTCTGTTCTCTGTTCTCCTCTCTCCAAAGCTGTTTCCGAACGCGTGCGCGCAGCGCAGGCCCTCGATCGTCGGCGTAAGTTCTGTTCGTGCCCGGGTCGCTCAGTAGTTTTTCCGCACACAACTTGTCACTGTTTCGAGCAGGGCGGCGATGTCTTCAGGGGAATTGTCGTAGTGGATGGAGACCCTGATGCCACCCAGTCCTGCCGTTCGCCTTTCAGACACGTAAATGCGGGCTTCTGTTAGGGCTTCCAGTAGAGCGGATTCGGCCGCGGGGCCTTGGGTCAACGAGAAACAGACGATACCGGAACAGTTCGCCCCAGCTTCTTGCAAGCCCGGCTTATCGTCTGCCACCACGTAAACACCTTGCTCGCGCAGGCCTGAAAGCAGGCTTTCTCTCAGGTTGCTGATCCGCTCCCAGATCGCGCTTGCACCTACGCTTCTTAAGTCCCGGATCGCTTGCCCCAGGCCGATGGCACCCAGCCAATTCGGGGTGCCGGTGCTCCACAGGCGACGCGCGTCGGGCAGCAGGTCCAAAGAATCGAAGGCGCTTCGTTTCGGCGAGCGCAGGTAGTGCTGCCATCCTTCACGGGGTTCGCTGAGGGCCAGGTATCCGAAGAAGGGCGGGTCGAGCTGGTCCAACAAGCTCGGTTTTACATAAAGAAAGCCCGCGCCGAATGGGCTACGCAGCCATTTGTGGCCTCCGGCAGCATAAGCATCGACAGGGGTCTGAGTCACGTCCACCGGAACCGCGCCTACCTCCTGAATACCGTCCACAATCAGGTACGCGCCGAGCACGGTGGCCAGGTCCTGGAACCCCGCCAGATCGGCGCGAAAGCCTGTGACCTCCTGCACGGAGCTGATGACCAGCGCCCGGGTGCGGCGATCGGCGCAAGCTGCGAACTGTTCTGGAAGAATTCGTCCGCCTTCCGTGGGTACCCGGCGAATTTCGAGGCCGCGGCGCTGGGCCATTGTTCTCCAGACCACAGTGGCACTGAGGAATTCGAGATCGGCGACCAGGATGTTGTCCCCGCCCGACAAAGGCAACGAGGTGGCTACCAGGCCGAGTCCGTGCGTGGTGTTTTCGACCAGCAGGACATTACCGGGATCGGTGTGGATCAGTGCGGCGGCTTCTTCCCTGGCCCGGTCCACGGCGCGGAAGAGGCGGATGGTGTGTTCCGTAGCGGGGGACTGCACGCTGGCGACCTCGTCCAGGGCCAGCTTGACCGCGGCGACAGTACGAGCCGACGGTTTTCCCAGACAGGCGTGGTCGAGGTAGTGTGAGCCATTCCCCATGCAGCGCGAACCATAATTCCAGCGACGGTTCTAACGGCGTACCATCAGCCCTTCCATGGTCTTGAAATTTTCGATCAGGGTTTCGATATCGTCGGTGGTGTTGTAGTAGTGAAAAGCGCTGCGCACGTTTCCGTCACGGCTGGTAACGATGATGTTGCGCCTAGCCAATTCAGCCACCGCAGCTTCCATATTATTGGAGCGCACTGCCACCTGGGGACCGCGCCGAGCGGGATTCAGCGGGGTTGCGGGAACGAAGCCTTCTTCCGGCAACCGGGACATCATGTAAGCGGTAAGCGTGTCAATCCACGCACCGATCTTGGTCAAGCCTGCGCCCTTGATCAGTTCGATTCCGGCAATGCTGTCATAGATAGCGGGGATCGCAGGAGTGCCGTTCTGGAATTTACGGGCATCAGGAGCCTCAATGTGGCGCTCGACTTGGAAATCGTCAGGGTTGCTCTGACCAAACCATCCCGTGAGCGTGGGATGGAGTTGGTCGTGGAGTTCTTCGCGTACGTAAAGCATGGCAACTCCCGGCGAACCAAGCATGAACTTCAGGGTTCCCGTCGCCAGGATATCGATCCCAGTTTCCTTGACGTTGAGGGGGCGGCTGCCGCAACTCTGGTAGTCGTCCACCACGAACAGTGCGCCGACTTCGTGGCACCGGCGGGCTAGCGCATTCAGGTCCATGCGATGGCCGTTCTTGTAGCAAACATGAGCCACCGAAAGGAGTTTGCAGTTCCTGTCCAGGACGGCATCGAAGGCCTCGGGCGGAATTTCGTTGTTCGCGTCGGGATGCACACGGCGAATCTCGGCTCCGCGGGTGGCCTGCGCATGCCACATGTAGGTAACTGACGGGAAACTGAAATCGTCGAACACGACGGCATGCCTGTCCCGCCACTGGAAGCAGGATGCCACTGCGGCGAGCGCAATCGTTACGGAGGGGCAGATGGCGATCTCGTGGGTGTGGGCGCCGATCATCTCTGCAAATGATTCGCGGAGTTGTTCGTGCTTTTCTACCCACACGCCCCAGGGCGCGCCGCCCTCAGCCCAGCTGTCCAGGTATTCCTGGTAGGCCCGCACGGCTGCATGGCTCAAGGCACCTTTCGAGTTGTTCGCCAAGTGGATCTTCTTCCCGAAGATAGGGAACTGCTGGCGAAAGTCGAGCACTTCCTGCGGCACGCTGACGGCGGCAGTGGTGGACATGAATTCCTCCGCGCTGAGGGTTGACTCAGTCGATTTCAACAAGCAGCGAACCATTGGCGAGCACGAAACCGCGTGCGCCAGGATGCAACAAAGTGGTCGCATCCGCTTCCTGAATGATAGCCGGGCCCCGCACAGTCTCGCCCACTGCGATGCCGGCGCGTGGGTGCACGGGCACTTGCATTCTACCTTGCCGGAAGACGACCGTAGCCGAGCCTTCACGAAGTGACTTTTCTCGGCGCGGGGATGACAGCATAGACGCAGGAGTGCGTCCCACCGCTGTTACGCTGATCGTGATCACCTCAATCACCTCACCGCCCAGACGGTAACCGTAGAACTTGTCGTGCAGGACTTCGAACTGCTGGAAGGCGTCGTGCAGGACGGACTCAGTCACAGTCGTCGTTCCGAGTACAACGTCGTGCTGGTAGTTCTGACCCGCATATCGCATGGCGAGCCGGACGGTGATCTCGGGCTCGGCTTTGAAATGTTCGGCTTCAAGCTCCTTGCGCGCCGCCCCAACTAGCTGCTGTACATGGTCGTTCACTTGATGTGCCTTGACGGTATTGGAGCGGAGAAAAATCGTTGCCAATTGGTCGCTCCTCAGGTCGGCAATCAGAGCACCGAACGCTGAACACAAGCCGGGATGTGGCGGAATCAGCACGCGCTTCATGCCCAGACGGCGCGCGATACCCGTCGCGTGAAGCGGGCCGGCTCCGCCGAAGGCGACCAGGCAAAACCTGCGCGGATCGATTCCGATCTCGACAGTGCGAACACGAATCGCGTTCACCATGTTTTCATTGGCAATGTCGAGGATGGCCAGGGCGGCATCCTCGGGGGACATGCGGAGCTGAGTCGCGAGGTGACCCACGGCCTGGCGCCCGCGAGCGGCATCAAGAACGATCTCGCCACCCAGAAAGAACTTGGGATCGAGGCGCCCGAGAATCAGGTTCGCGTCCGTCACCGTCGGCTCGGTTCCGCCTTTGCCGTAACACGCCGGGCCCGGATCGGCAGCGGCACTCTGCGGACCCACCCGCAGGAATCCGCCTCGGTCCACCCACGCGATGGAACCTCCCCCGGCCCCGATGGTGCTGACATCGATGGTCGGGAAAGTAAGAGGCAGTCCGAATTCCACTTCGAACTGATCAGCGTAGCGCTGCTGGCCCGATTCGATGACGGCCAGGTCGCAGCTTGTGCCGCCCATATCGAGCGTGATGAGATCCTGACCCGCAGCCAGTCCAAAATGCCGCCCGGCGATGACCCCGCCTGCAAGACCTGAGAGTAGCAGCTGCACCGGTTCATTCGCTGCATGCTGCGCCAGCCGTGTGCCGCCGTTCGATTTCATCAGCCCCCAGCTGCCTCGGAATCCCCAGGTCTGGAGCTGCTTGCCGAGATCGAGAACGAAGCGGCTGAGCAACGGCTTGATATAGGCATCGGCAATGGTGGTAATTCCCCGCTCATACTCGCGCCACACCGGAGCAACCTCATGGGACAGGGAGACGGAGAGATCGGGGAATCGGCGCTCCAGCCAACTCCGCAACTCGATTTCGTGCGCAGGATTCAGATATGCGAAGAGAAGGCTGACGGCGATCGCATCAAGACCTTCGGAGGCAACAAGTGCGGAAAGTCTCTGTGCCAGCGGCTCAAGCTCCCGAGTGTCGAGCGCCTCGACGGTCGCGCCACGATAGTCCAGCCGTTCCGGCACGCCGAGGCAATGGCGGCGGCGAAGGAACGGGTTCGGCTTGAGCCAATGCAAGTCGTAATGAAACTTGCGGTTGCCACGTTGGATGAAAGGCACGTCTTCAAATCCTTCGGTGGTGAGGAACGCCACTTTCGCGCCGCGTCGCGTGATCAGCGCATTAGTACCGACGGTCGTTCCCAGGATGAGCCATTCAACTTCGGCGGGGTTCAGAGCAGCCGCATTGAGCGCGTTGAGGACGGCGCGCAGGGGTTCGGAGGGGGTGGACGACACTTTGGCCGTGTGCCAGGTACCCGTGGCTGTATCCACGGCCACCAGATCCGTAAACGTGCCGCCGGTGTCGATCCCAACACGAATGCTCATGAAGTGGCTGTCCGGTAGCGAGGCAGCCAGTATTCGCGGTAAAGCCGCTCGCAATCAGAGTCGCAGAAGACGAGTTCGCATCCTTCTTCGCTCACTACCCATGCTCGACGCGGCAGGATCTTCCCGCACAGCTGACAGTGCACTGCCTGATTCTGCAGATAGTCTCTGGCACGGCCGAGTTCCTTCCACTGTGTCATGGGATGCCTTCACCTGGGACGGCCGGGGAGGTCTTCAGAGAGCCTGCTCCGTAAACCTCGCGCGCACGCTCTGGCGAAACGTAACGATCTAGTACGTCGTCTGCCACTTGCCGAGGGTCCCGCCCTGTCGGACTTCCGTAGCCACCGCCGCCGCTGCTCACGATCCTGATGCAGTCGCCTTGGTGCACCAGGATGTTAGTGAACTTCGAGGGAGAGACTGTGTGAAAAGCATCCGTGAACAAGCGGAATTCCTTTTCGCCAGCAAGGCGAATTGAAATGCTCGTGGTGCCACCAGGGAGTCCGCCAGAGAGGCCCCAGGGAGGAATCTGCATGCGGTCGAACAACGCACTGACGGTGATTTCGGGGGCCCGCACCTCGAAGATGCGCTCTGTGCCCAGTCCGCCGCGGTGACGTCCTGCACCGCCGCTGTCGGTAAGCAGGCGAAACGACCGGGTCAATAACGGGTAGCGAGTTTCGAAGACTTCCACCGGAACATTGCGACTGATGGCCAGCGGAGCACACTGCGAGTCGTTGCCATCATGCCATGAGGCCGCCCCCCAGCCCACGTTCTCGAAGTGATAGTTGGCGTAAAACTCACCCGTGTCGGGATGCACGCCGCCGAAGAGAAAGTTGCAGCCGCTGGCTCCGTCGGCTGCTGCCGCGCGTTCCGGCACAGCCTGCGCGAGCGCGCCCATCACGATGCCGATGATCCGGCAGTGCGTTTCCGAGTTGCCGCCGATCTCAGGTGCGGGGTGGGTAACATTGACCATGCTTCCCGGCGGCGCAATGATGTGAATCGGCCGATTGCATCCGGCGTTCCGCGGAATCTGCGGGTCGGTGAGATGAAACACCGCGTTGTACGTGGCGGCGGCCGTAACCGCGTAGGTAGCGTTGATCGGTCCGCGGGTTTGCCGGTCGGTACCCGTGAAATCGGCAATGATTTCGCCGTTGCGCACGGTGACGGCGACGCGCAGGGCCCGAGGTTCGTTGGTAATGCCATCATTTTCCATCCAATCTTCGAAGCGATACTCGCCAGCAGGGATGGCGGCGATCTCGCGCCGCATCCACGCCTCGGACCGCGACATGAGTTCTTCGGTGTCGCGGAGCGTGCTCTCGATGTCGCGCCCGGCCAGCAGCTCCTGCCACTGGGTCTCGGCAATATGCAAGGAGCCCAACATGGCGTGCAGATCGCCCCAGGTGAGTTTGGGGGTGCGGTGGTTGGTCAGCAGGATCTTCCAGATGTCCATGACGTGCTCGCCGCGGTCCATCAACTTGACGGGCGGCAGGCGCAAGCCTTCCTGGTAGATGTCGGTGGCGTCGCCGGCCAGCGCGCCGACCGCCTTGCCGCCGATTTCCGCGATGTGCCCGATGGTGGCCGCGAACCCGGACAGCTGACCTCCGTGGAAGAGGCCCTTGATCAGCATGTGCTCGGGAAGGTGGCATCCGCCGCGGTAGGGATCGTTATGGATCCAAACGTCGCCGGGCTGGAAGGTTTGAGCGCCGACCTCTTCGAGGACCCAGTGGACGGTGTGGTGCGCCGCGCCGAGCATAGACGGGTTATATTCCGCCTGCGCGATCATCCGCCCATGCGGGTCAAACAGGGCGCACACGAAGTCGAACCCTTCGTTGAATACCGGCGAGTATGCGGTTTTCATCATGGCCACACCCATCTGCCGACAGATGCTCGTCAACCGGTTGTGCAGCAATGTGAGTTCGATAGGATCGGCGGGCACCTCAGAGCCTCTTTTCCGGCCGCAGAATGATGTTACCCGTGGCGTCCACGGTTCCACTCCAGCCGCGCTGGACAAAAGTGGTGGACGTCGGTTCTTCAATTAAGAGGGGACCGCACAGTACGTTGCCGGTCTTCAGGCGCTTACGGTCGTATACCGGCACCGCGGTCACGCCGATCTGATCATCGACAAACACGTTACGCGACTCTTTCAGCGCCGCGGAAGGATCGGTGTTCCCTGGTTGCGGGCCTTCATATTGAAACGGCGGCGCGGGCACCAGGGTATCCACGTACAGCGTGACAAACTCGACCGGCTTCGCGTCGCGTGCAAAGCCGTAGCGTGCCTGGTGCGCGGCGTGGAAATCCCGTTCAATGGCCTGTAATCGGGAGGCGTCGAGATCCCCTGCGGGAAGGGGCACGCGCATCTCCCATTCCTGTAACGTATAGCGCATGGCAGCGGAGCGATGGAAACGCACGCGATGGTCCTGCGACGGCACGGAACGCAGCATGCCAGCGCCCTCCGCCTCCAGGTCGTTGAGTTTCTGGGTGAGATCCGCTGGATCTACCTCGTGGAGCGGCTTCAGGTATCCCAACTGGGCATAGTAACCGTGTTCTGCGGCTACCATGCCAAGCGTGGAGAAGACACCCGGCTCGATTGGAACGATGACTTCGGGAATGGAACAAGCCTCTGCGACCAGGGTCGCGTGTAGCGGGCCGCCGCCCCCGAATGCCAGCAGGCTGAACTCGCGGGGGTCGTGACCACGATCGATGGTCTGCAGACGGATCGATTCGGCGATATTCGCGATGGCGATGCGCAGGATGGCATAAGCAACTGGTTCCGCGTTCCATCCCAACTCCTTGCCGATCTCTTGCATGCTTGCGAGGGCCGCATCCGGAGAAAGTTTCACCCGCCCGCCGCAGAATTGCCCGGTGCTGATCCGGCCCAGCACGAGGTTGGCGTCCGTGACGGTGGGGCGGGTACCCCCCGCGCCGTAACAGGCCGGACCGGGCGAGGCCCCGGCGCTTTCCGGGCCCACGCGCAGAGCACCGCCTACATCCAGATACGCCAGGCTGCCGCCACCCGCACCGATGCAGCGCACGTCGGCGGTGGGAATCTTGACCGGGTAGTAGTCAACTTCGGTTTCGTCGACGACGGGCACCGTGTGGTCGAGGATGAGAGCGGTGTCCGTGCTGGTGCCGCCGATATCGCAGGAGAGAATACGGCTTCGCTTCAGAATCCGGCTGAGGTAAGCCGCGGCGACCACTCCAGCCACCGGCCCGCCGCGCAGTGTGAAGATCGGTTTCTCGCGCAGCACCGCAGGCGCTGCGACCCCGCCGTGCGACTGCATGAGCAGCAGGCGTCCGCGAAATCCGGCTTTATGCAATTCCTGCTCCACGTCCGCCAGGTACTCACTTAAAACCGGCATGAGCGAAGCGTTCACCGCCGTGGTGACCATCCGTTCGTATTCGCGCAGGACCGGAGCCACTTCGCTGGAAATGCAGACGTGCAGGTCCGGGCACAGCTTCTCGACGGTCTGCTTGACGAGTTTCTCGTGCTCCGGATTGACGCTTGACCAAAGCAGGCACACCGCAAGGGCCTGGATCCCTTCTCTGTGCAACTCGCTGGCCTTGCTCCGGATCTCCTCGATGTCCGGCTTCTTCAGGACCAGGCCCGGATAAGTGACACGCTCATCGATTTCCCGCCGCAGGTGGCGTGCCACAAACGGTTCCGGCTTGTTCTGATGCAGATCATAGATGGACGACCACGAAGTCTTACCCCAGCGCCGGACCATGCGCTGGATGTCGAATTCGTCGCTGAAACCCTTGGTGCCGAGGAAGCCGGTCTTGGCCTGCTTCTTTTCAATCAGCGCGTTGGTACAGGTGGTGCTGCCGTGGATGATCTGACTTACCTCGCCGAGATCGACCTGCACGGTGCGCAGTGCGTCCAAAATGCCATGGACGAAACCACCAGGCGTGGTGGAGGCTTTCGCGCTGGCCACCGTTCCCGTTCGCGTGTTCAGCACAATTAGGTCGGTGAAGGTCCCGCCGATGTCGATGCCGAGGATGTATTCGTTTCCTGCCATCCTCGTCAGTCCTCGCAGAGGGAGTATCCGAGGCGGTCAATGACGGCCGGTGCAAGCGGACGGGACTGCAGGGCAGCCATCATCTGTGCTCGCAGCGCGGCCGTGGCCGGTTCGTCCACTTCGCAGTCATCCGGGCTGAGGACGACGCCGTAGTCTTGCCGGGCGGACCGGGGAGAGACGATGCGGTCGCGAACGTCTCGGTGAACGAGTCGCGCCTCCCGCTCCAGCGGATTGCCATAGCCCCCACCACTGGTCGCCTCGATGACCACAACGTCGCTGTTCCGCACGAGCACTCGATCCGCCTTGTTTGTATTGGGCGCAACTCGCTCGGAGGTTCCATCCGCATGATGAATCGTGCAGTGGGCGGTCGCTCCGGGTTTTCCCCCAAAGATGCCGTAAGGACGGGTGACGGCACGGTCGCCATTGATCGACAGCAGCGCGTCGTGCCCCACGGGAGCCAAGGCAATGTGGTTTCCCTTGCCGCCACGCCACTTGCCGGCACCCGAGTCGTCGTCGCGCAGCCGGTAGGCGAGCACTCTCCAGGGGTAGCGATACTCAATCGTTTCCACCGGGATGTCCCAGCCGTTGGCCTCGATGAAGCAGACGTTATGCCAACCATCGCGGTTGAAGCGGCCGCCCCAGCCGCCCTGAGAATTGATCGAATACCAGACGTAGGGCTGCCCGGTAGCGGGATGGTCGCCGCCGAAGAAGACGTTGGTGGTCGTCCCGCTAGTGGCCGCAATCACCCGCTCGGGGACCACCGGGGTGAGCGATTCCATGATCGCTTCCATGATGCGGTTGCACACATCGGGAAAACCCACGGCTGGGGCGGGAAATGTCGGGTTCACCAGCGTCCCGGCCGGCGCCCTCACATGAATGGGTCGATAGAAGCCGTGATTGGGCATGATGGTGGGATCCGTTAAGCCCAACAGGGCGGCGACGATCATGGACGCGGTCGTAGGAAATACGCTGTTGATGGGGCCGCGTGCCTGGGGGTCGGTGCCCGTAAAGTCCACGAAGACGTCCGTGCCTTTGACGGTGGTGGTCACCCGGATCTTCTTCGCGCCTTCGGTCCTGCCGTCGCCATCCATCCAGTCTTCGGCGACGTAGGTTCCCTCGGGAATTCTTAGGCTGGCGCGAAACGAGCGCTCGGAGTGATCCATGTAGCTGGCCACCGCGCTCAGGACCGTGCCTTGCCCATACTTGTCCAGCAGGCGGCGGATGCCGCGCGCTCCTGCAAGGTTCGCGGCGACCTGGGCCGCGATGTCGCCCTCCACTTCCTCGGGAGTGCGCACGTTGGCGAGCAAGATCTGCAGCACGGAGTCGACCCGCACGCCGCGGTCGACAAATTTCACGGGCGGGATGCGAATGCCTTCCTCGAAGATTTCCGAGGATAACGGGAAGCTCCCCGGGCAACTTCCTCCGACATCGCTGTGATGGGCACGGTTGCCGGCGAACATCACCAGGCGACCCTGGTAGAAGACGGGCGTGATGAGCGTGATATCGGGGAGGTGTGTCCCGCCCTGGTAGGGATCGTTGAGCAGATAGACATCGCCTTCGGAAAGTTGTTCTAGGCCGATGGCGGAGATGCACGCCAGGACCGCGTAATGCATCGATCCAACATGGCCGGGACAATTACAGGCTTGGGCCACGAGTTGAGCATCCGCCGTGAAGATGGCGCAGGAAAAATCTTTCCCGATGTTGATGATCGGCGACAGGGAAGTGTTGCGCAGCGTGATATCCATTTCCTGGCAAATGGAGAACAAGCTGCCCCCAAGCACCGCCAGGGTGACCGGATCAACCGGCTCAAGGGGAAACTGCAGGCGAGGGATTTCGGCTGGTACCGCCCCGAGACAAAGAAATTCGGTTGCCGCGCTTCGAAACCAGTATCCCGCGGATGTGCTGTTCCCGGTCATGCTTCCCGCTTGTGCCCAGGGCCTCTTGGCTAGAAGGTGGCCCGGACTCCGATCTGCGCCTGGCGGGGAGGAGTGGCGATATTGATGGGCTGCTGGAAGTCTGGGGCCTCGGAGATCCGCTGGAAATTATTTCCGTAGTTCGCCTTGTTCGTGATGTTGAAGGTCTCAAAGATCAGCTGCAACTTCGCGTGTTCTCCCAGGCCAAATTCCTTCGCAACTCTTAAATCCAGAGTGAAAGTGGGATTCCCCCTCAAGCTGCCACGGGGGCCGGTGCGGTCGCCCACACCGAAAAAGCCTGCGAACCCGTCCCCGTTGGGGTCGCAACCGTTACAGATCGGCGTGTAGGGCCTGGCTGACGCTGCCCCGATAATGCCGGAAACCGTAAAGCGAGCCGGAAGGTAATAGGTAAAGCTGCCGACCAGCCGGTGCCGCTCGTCAAAGTTGGTTGGCCCATATTCGGTCGGATCGTTCGGCCAGTTGACTTGGTCCAACACTCCGTCAGCGGGCGCGCCCTGGGTGCTATCGGTGTTGGCTTTGGCCTGCGACAGGCGGTACGAAGCCTGAAATTCCAGCTGTTTGGCGCGATACCGGAATTGCGCGTACCAGGCAAGATAGCGCGACTTGGCGCCACTCCCGAACATCTGGACGCCGCCCAAAGTCGGGAACTGCGCTTGTCGCAACCGTTCCCCGGTCGTGGCGTTGATGATGGGATTGAAATCGAAGAATGCCATCAGGTCTCTTCCAAAGACGCCCACGAACCCGGACTCCAGCACGAGCTTCTCCGTAATCTGGTGGGAGACGCCGACGGAGAACTGGTGGACCTTCGGATTCACAAACTTCACGGAGTTGGCAAAACCGATTTCGAACCCCGATTGGCCCGTGAAATCAGGAATGTTGTCGGGGCCAAACGGCACCGGAGGCGGAACGAAGATGAACTGGTAGGGATTCGGCAGCTGGTTCAGCGCTTCGTAAAGAGTGGAGGCGGTGATTGCCTGATATTCGTAGTACAACCCATATCCGCCATTCAGGACCGTGCGCCGGTTTCCGAATAGGTCGAACGTGAAGCCGATCCGGGGCGCAATGTTGTTGTGATCTTCGTGGGGACGGCCGGTGCCGGGGTACAGGATCTGATTCGTGGGTGTGTCGCGAGCGATGAGGAGGTTCTTCTCAAAGTCGTACCGCAACCCCAGGTTCAAGGACAGGCGTGGCGTAACATGCCACTCGTCCTGGGCAAACAGCGCCAGGTAATGGAGCGCCGGGTTCAAGGCGTTGCCCAGCGGCTGGCTGAAGGTCGTGAAGGACTGGATGGAGTTGGTCGGCCCCACCGTGTTGGTCGCGGGATCGTAGTCGTCGTTCGCGTAGAAGAACTGATTCCTGCCGAAGCCCACCTTGGCGCCGAAGTCCGGCTGGTAGATGTACTCGATGCCGAACTTCAGATCGTGATTTGCCTTCAGGACGCCGAGTGTGTCGCGGAACTGGTACTTGTTTTCGACGTTGAACTGCGGGGCCTGGGGGTTGTGACCGAAAACGCCGTTGGGAAAAATCAGCGATGGCGCGTTCTCGTTGCCGCGGGGATCTACGGTTCCTTCGTTGTAGTCGCTGTACTGGAATCGGAATTCGTTGACGTAGTGTTTCCCGACCTTGGTGAATCCGGCAAGCAGCGTGTGAAAGTCGTTGAAGATGTTTACCACCGCACCGGGGGTGGCATTAGGGACTCCGGCCGTATCGTTCCGCAGCTTATTATTCTCCTGCGAATAGCGCAGGATGAAGCTCAAGCTGGGGGTCGCCTGCAGCGTGACCTTGGCGAGGTACATGTTCTGCCAGAAGGGTTGCTGGATGGTGCCGTCCGCGGAAGGAAATGCACCGTTCGAACTGTAGATGGCGGCGCGATTTTCCTGCTGGCGCTCATACGCCAGAAAGAAGTGCGCCAGGTCCCGCTTGAGGGGTCCTCCCAGAGTTGCGCCGTATTGCTGGTTGCGGAATTCCGGCTTGGGTTGGTTCTCCTGCAGCGGGTTCTTGGCGCTGATGGACTTGTCGCGGAGAAACCAGAATCCGTCTCCGTGCCATTGATTGGTCCCGGACTTGGTGACCACGTTAATGACTCCGCCCGTGGCGCGCCCGTTCTCCGCGTTGTAGCGTTGCGTGACGATGCTGAATTCCTGGACTGCATCCTGGCTGATCTGCAGGTTCTGCCCGCCCACGAAATCATCGTTGGCGTCGCCCCCGTCAATCGAGATGTTGATGTAGCGGCCCGGACCTCCGCTCACACTCACCGCCCCAACTCGCGTCTTGGTGCTGTCGAAGCTGGAGCCGACGCTCGGGCTGCCATTGCTGGCGCCCGGCGACAGGATGGCCAACTGCTGAAAGTTGCGGCCGTTTACGGGCAGGGTTTCCAGTTGCGATTCGGTGATGACCGATTGGACCGTAGTGTTCTGGACGTCAATCTGCGCGTTTACGGCCTGGACCTCGACCTGTTGCGTGACCTCGGCCACCTTCATCGCCACATCAACGGTGGTCGTGATACCGACATTGACCGTCACCGGGCTGACTCTTCGGGTGGCGAACCCCGCGGCCTCCGCATCCACCGCGTACCCTCCCGGCTCAAGGTTGACGATGGCATATGTGCCCGACGCTTCTGTAGTTGCCGTGCGCGTCGCTCCGGTGCCCAGGCTTTTCGCAGTGATTCTTGCGCCGGGCAGGAGCGCCCCGCTGGGATCGGTGACCCTTCCGGAAATGTTCCCCGTGGATGTTTGGGCTGATGCGCTGACCAGCAGCAATACAGAAGACACAAGACACAGCAGGATTCCGCCCAACCTCATGGTCCCCCCCAGGTCACAACTGTTTGCCAGCCGCTTCTCCGAAATCTCGGCGCCACAAGTTGAATGCGAATCGCGGCCAGAAAGCCAATTCCGCGCCTGTTTCCGCTCAATCGGCGCAATACTGTTCTCAACTGTTGAAATTGTCAAGTGTTGAAACAGTAAATACTGATTCGTGCCCCGGCCCGTGCATCGGCGCGGGAAAATCCGCGCCCGCTACTTCGCGGCGCCGGGAAGCGGCACGCTACTGTTCCAGATGTCGTAAGCCAAGTACCAATGCCCGTCGGCGGTGTGTTTCATGACATTCATGTACTTGCCTTTGTCGGTGATGACTTGACCGGATGGCAATTTGAGAGAGATTTCGTAGTTCCCGGTCTCATATGCCAGCGTGCCCGAAACCGAAGCGTCCGCCGAGTTCGTGGAGATGACGCGGAACTCCTGGTCGAGGAGCTCGCGCCAGTAGTCTTCGATTTCCGCCCGCCCGCGGATCGTCTCGCGGTTGGGGGGCAGCAGCACACCGTCCTCAGCGTAGAGGCCTGCCACCTTCTTGACGTCCCTTGCGTTCACGGCAGCCCTGAAGTTGTCTCCCGCGTGGGCCACCTCGAGTGGAACCGAAGATTTGTCGGCCCCCTTCACCTCGTGAAGAACGAACGTCGCGCATGCCAGCACAGCCGCGACAATGCCCATCACCAGCGGTCGCCTCATGGAATTCCTCCTTGAATACTTTGTGTGAAGCGCAGTCTCGTACGGGCAGCCGGTTTCGTCAAGGGGGCAGGCTGAAGCACTGGCGGAGTACAATGCTGCGCCGTACCTCGGGGGTATCATGCCACAATCGCTTGACAACATCCGCGAACAGTTCCCGGCACTTGAGAACATGGTGTTTTTCGACTCGGCGGGGGTTGGAATCGCACCCCTCGCTACGGTTGATGCGATCAGCAGTTTCCTTCAACAAGTATTGATGGTCCCAGTGCGCTCGATGGTGGAACAGCACCTGGGAATCGACGCGGCACGGGAAAAGGCACGCGCCGAGGCTGCAAGACTGCTGAATGCCGCTGAAGACGAGATCGCACTGGTCGAGAGCACCAGTCATGGCCTGGCCATCGCCGCGCGGGCCATCCCACTCGAACCGGGCGACAACATTGTGACGGCCGACCTAGAGTTCATTGCTGTGCCGCTCGCCTGGCGCCAAGCCAACACTGGGATTGCACCCGAGATTCGCGTGGCCAGGAGCGTAGATGGAACATTGCCCCCGTCCGCATTCGGGTCGCGGTTCGACAACAAAACCAAGGCCGTCGTGATTAGTTCGGTGCAGTGGAACAACGGGTACCGCTGTGACCTGAATGCAATCGCCGATCTTTGCCACCGCAATGGCGCGCTGCTCGTCGTGGATGCGATTCAGCAACTGGGAGCGTTCCCGCTTGACGTGCGCCAGATTGCCGCCGACATCGTGATCTCGGGCGGTCACAAATGGCTGAA
The DNA here is from genome assembly GCA_041494805.1 of Terriglobia bacterium. Lineage (GTDB taxonomy): Bacteria > Acidobacteriota > Terriglobia > Terriglobales > Acidobacteriaceae > JBGQBN01. Next base: position 20,026 of record JBGQBN010000027.1, read on the forward strand.
CGCTCCGTACGGGGCCGGATTGATGTATCTCCGACGGGGGATCTGGGACCGGCTGAACCCACCGGTTGCCGGCTATATGACCTTTTCCCCTCCGTTCGGGGGATGGGGTGAGTATTTTCAGACTCCGGAGATTACTCCTTTGCAGCCTTTAGAGGTCATTCGTGGCGCGCGTAGCTTTGAAAATGGTGGGTCGGCAAATTATCCGGGCGGCATCGGTCTGGCAGCATCGCTCAAATTAATCAACGACTTGGGACAGGACAAGATCGAAGCCCGCATCCGTTCCGTGACAGACTACCTCATCCGGGGACTGCAAGTTCTGAAGCTACAGGTCGTCACGCCATTGGCTCCGGAATGCCGCTCGGGCATTGTTACCTTCGGGTTCCCGGGAGATGCCAAGAGTGACATCGCGCTGAAGGAATACTTGCTCGATCAGAAGATCCTGGTTTCGGTACGTTACACGTCAGGCATTGGAGGCGTACGTGTCTCTTGCCACTTCTACAATACGACGGGCGATGTTGACCGGCTCCTGAACGCGACTGAGAGTTGGCTGGCGGTACATAAGCGAGCCCGCTGAAGCCGACGGCCGTGGCCATGCGAGGTAAGAACTCATTGGTCGGCGACTGTTTTCTGTCCCTCGTACATCAGCAGAGCAGCTTTTTCCAGCGCTGTGCGCGAGGAGCCGCGTAGGAAAATTGCGAGCAGTGCACCCACCACGAGCCAGATCCCTACGAAGGCTTCCGCGATGGATAGCGGCTTGGGAGGGATGGGCCACACCGTGTAGAAAAGCGCAAACCCCAGCAGCCCTGTCCCCAGGATTGGCACCACGCAATGGCGCCAGACGTTCCATTCACTGCGGTATTGCCGCCAGTACAAGGGGATGACTGCCATGTTCGCCAGCACATAGATCACGATGATGCCGATGGAGATGAGAACGCCGATAAAACCGAGTGCGGTGATGGGACCCAGTTTCCAGCCGAGCAGGAGTGAAACCGTCAGGTTAAGCGCAGTCTGAACCGTGATGGCCGCTGAAGGTGTCTTGTGCTTGGGGTGAATTCTGCCGAGCCGGTGCGGCAACAGTGAGGCGCGCGCCAGCGCGAAGATCACCCGGGACCCGGCATTCTGTCCGGCAACGGACGCCGCGAGCGACGAGTTGACCAGCGCGAATACCATCCAGATCCAGCCCCAGCCCCACAATCCCCGCGCCAGTTCGAAGAACGGATTCTGCCGGGCCGCAAGCGTCTGGTCGGCATGATCGACTCCGAGTCCGATGACCATGGCATAGCCTGTCACAATCCAGAGAAGACCCACCAACATCAGCGATAGGATCATGGTTCGAGGAATGGAGCGCGTCGGATTGGCCGTCTCTTCGGCTAGTGGTGCTGCGGACTCGAACCCGCAAAACATTAACAGGGCAAATGCGAACCCCAGAAACAGGTTGTGCATGCCAAGGCTGGGAAAATGGAAGGGCACCAACGTCTGGCCCCGCCATCCCTGATGAACAATGACGGTCACAGCCAAGGCAAGAAGGATCACCGACTCCGCGATCCCGAAGAACAGATTCAAGTCAGCGGATTGCTTTACGCCCGAGTAGGTGGCTACGTGCACGATGGCCAGCATCGCCAGCGTGCTCGCCCACCACGGTACCGAGAGGCCAAGGTTCTCTCGAAAGACTTGCTCGAGGATGCCCGCGGAAATCAGGATCGAAACGGTGGGGATCAGCGGGTCGTACAGAAAGTAAGACCAGGCAGTGAAAAAGCCGAAACGCCTGCCGAGGCCCTGGCTTACGTACGAAAAAAAACCTCCGGCCGAAGGCACGTGCTTAGCCAGGCTGGCCACGGATAGTGCTGTGAGCGAGAGCGCAGCCAGGCACAACAACAACAATAACGGAACAGAAGCACCCACGAATTGCGTGAGGAAGGGAAAAACAACAATTGCCGCGCCCGCCGGACCGAGGTGCGCAACTGCCTGGAACAGAACCTCGGTCTGGCCCAGGACGCCCTTTGCTAGGTCCTGCCGGTTCCTCTCCTCAGACATGAAAAACGCCCTCCGGGGGCAATGTTCTCCCGCGCACGGAATCATACGATAGTTACCGACCCACCACTGGCCGAAGCCCTCTCTGCACGGTACAGATAACAGCCTTAAGCAGTTTTCTTTGATTGGGTCGTTCCCTTGACGGTGTCCCTGATTTCTACGTCCGCATTGGACACGACCGCATGGCTCGGATCAGTTACAACGCCGGTCAACCCGCCAGAGGTGGTGGTTTGAGCGGTCAGCTCATTCGAGAGGAAACCCAAATTTGTTATGTGTCTGTTCTGATTTCGTGACAAGAAATTAGCGACTTGTAACCCACAGAGCATTCTGCTATAGTCCCGCGCTAACCAATCGAATTCCTGTGTTCCGGAGGCGAAATCTTGCGGAGCAATTTGTTTCTTTTCCTGCGCCAGCCACGTTCACCCTTTCAAAGTATATTTCGCTTCCCGGCTCACACAGTCGGGGTCACACTTCTTGGTAGGAAGGCCGAGGATAGACCTGCCAGGATCGTATTCTGGAGTCTCGTCTTAACTCTGACCTTGGCCATGGTGGGAGCCCCGAGTCTGAGAGCCCAGAGCGACCCAAACCTGGAGCAAGGAATCAAGCCGTATGGCTCATACGACAGCAGCGCGATCGATTCCGTGAATCTCACGAATGGCGCTCTGATGGCCCACATCCCTTTAGTTTCGTTTCCTCAGCGGGGAGACAAGCTCAGCATGGGCTTTTTTATCCGCTACAACAACAAAGGATGGGCCATCCATGACAACGGGTTAACTCCCCAAGGCACGCCTGACCGGAACTGGCAATTTGTGGGAAACGGTGCTGATGTTGCTGTGGACCAAGCAATTCATGTCAACCAGGATTTTTTCAGTCTTCTCGGAGTTGTATTTGAGACGTATACGGCGATTGCGTCTGACGGCGCTGCTCACCAACTAGGTAACACAAGTGCAACCTCGATGGAGTCCATCAATGCTTCTGGCATCCGGGTGAATTGGGACTCCACTAAGCCAACGGATCTAAATGGGGCGACGATAATCGATTCGGCTGGTGTGCGATACACATTGGGACCAGGGATTGGGGCGCTTCCTTTCGTTGCCAACAGTCACCGGTTTTACCCGACGGTCACTGAAGACACTAACGGCAATAGGATCACCGCGAGTTCCTCAGCGGGTTGGACAGACACCTTAGGCCGGTTAATCCCGGGTTCGTCTCCAACCGATGGAAGTTTTGGGGTTAACGCGGTGAACGTCTTAACACCTGGCGTACCCACCACCGATTTGGCAAATTGTCCGGCAGGAACTGTCGCAGCACGGATCTGGAGTCTGCCCGGACCGGGGGGAATTGCTTCGGTCATCAAGTTATGCTATTCCGATGTCTCGTTACAGTCCAACTTTCAAGATGCGGGCATCACGGACACGAGCAGCACCACTCGTATGTTAACTACTGTCTTGTTACCTAACTTAACCCAATGGTCCTTCGCGTATGACAGTTATGGAGATTTGACAGACATCACGACTCCCCAAGGCGGGAGCATCTCCTACACCTGGACGACCGTGACACTAATCGCCGCCGTGGGCGGCGGGGAAAGCCGAGCGGTGCTTTCCCGCACAGTAAACGCGAACGATGGCACGGGCGCGAAGACATGGAACTACAGCTGGGGGCCGCTGTCGTCAGCGAACGGCATCAATTCGATGACAAATGTCGTTACCCAACCTTCAGGGAATGACACCGTTCACCAAATGAGTTCGATCATCGTGTCCAGCGGCTCGCCCTATTACGAAACTCAGGTCCAAACCTATCTAGGGTCTTCGACTGCGGGAACCCTGCTGAGCACAGTTGACACCGAGTACGTCGTGGGCGGCGGGAGTCCCCTCCAAGGTGATCGTGGGCCGTTCAACCTGGTTCCCTCAAGAATTACAACCATTTGGCCGAACGGTCAAGTCAGCCAACGACGCCTTACTTTCGACAGCGGCGCCACGTATTATGACAACAATACGCTTCCAGTCACTTACCCGCTTGTCTATGGGAACATCGTCCAGGAGGAGGTGTACGACTACGCAAACAATACGCCCGGTGTTGTAGACCCGAGTCTAGTGTCACCGGGTGCCCTCATGCGCCGTACCCTAACGTCATACTTGGGTCTTTCGGACTCGAACTACAGGGCGCTGAACCAACTCAAGCTGGTGTCTTCGAGTGTGATTCAAAACGGTGCTGGCACAAGAGTCGCCGAAACGGACTATCAGTACGATACTGATGGAAACGGCACCCTGATCGCCCCCGTCTCCTCCGGAACCACTACCCAGCGAAACACGGCACCGCCTGCTGGATTGCGGCGCGGTAATCCAACGCTAATCAGCCGGTGGCTGAATACATCCGCTACGCCGGTACGGGCTGTCATGAAGTATTACGATACAGGCGCTCTTCAGCAATCTTTGGACCCACTCCTGCACCCTACGACGTTCGACTACACGGATAACTGGTACGACAGTTCGTGCCCTTTCAGCGCAAATACCTTCGCTTACCCGACGCAAACCACCGATGCGCTAGGGCACCGGGTGAAAAAGAGGTATTACGCGTGCACTGGGCGCGATGCTAGCGCGCAGGATGAGAATGATCTTACGAACTCGCGCGTCGGCACCACGCTCACGTACGACCTGATGAATCGCCCGGTTACGACTACCTTTCCGGACGGTGGCCAAGTCACCAGAAGCTATACGGACACAGGCACGATTGGCATTACCTCTACCCAACTGGTTACAACCGGCCTGAGCGTCGGGAAAACCACGCTGCTGGATGGCCTCGGAAGGCCGCTGCAGACCCAGGCGCACGATCCCGACTGCGGTGGCGGCACCGGACTGGTCAAGGTTGACCATGCCTACGGCTTCGACCCCGTCAACCACGTGCGATTTGAACAAGTCTCAACACCTTACTGCGGAAGCCCCAGCGCGACGTTTGGTCAGATGGCCACTACGAACTATGACGCGTTGAATCGAGTGAAGAGTGTAGTCCAGCCAGACGGTTCAACGATCACAACGAGCTATACCGGGAACTGTACAACCGTGACCGACGAGGCGGGAAAGACTCGCAAGTCCTGCACAGATGCGCTCGGACGACTCACGCAAGTGTTCGAGGACCCGAACGTCGCGAACTACGAGACCGACTACCAATATGACACGCTGGACAATTTGCTCTCAGTCACCCAGAAGGGTGGCGCGGCCTCCAACTGGCGAACGCGAAGCTTTACCTACGACTCGCTTTCGCGGCTGAAGTGCGCCGCCAACCCGGAGGTGACGGCTGGGACAGCAAACCCCGCTTCCTGCCCGGCCACCGACACGGGCACGTATACGGCAGGCACCATCGGCTACTCCTACGATGCTGACGGCAACGTGCTAGCCAAGACCGCTCCGGCCCCAAACCAGACGGGCAACGCCACGGTCACCACCAACTACTCCTACGATCAGGTCCACCGCCTCACGGGCAAGAGTTATCCCGGCACCACCACCCCAGCGGCAACGTATGCCTACGACGGCACCGCCCCGAGCGGTTGCGCCACCACTCCGCCCACGCTCAGTCCAGCGAACGCGAATCCGATCAATCATCGGACTGCCATGTGCGATGGCGCGGGCGCGACTTCCTGGTCACAGGATGAGATGGGACGGACCAAGGCCGAAAAGCGCACGACCAACGGCACGGTGGCCGTCACCGCTACAACGAGCTACCAGTACTACAAGAACGGCAAACTCAGCGCGCTCACCTATCCCGGCACCGGCACCACCATCGTCTACACGGCCAACGGCTCCGGCGCGTATACGGCCGGTCGCCCGGGGTCGGCGCAGGATTCATTCCACAACATCACCTACGTCGGTAACGCAACCTACGCGGCGCCGGGGGGACTCTCGACCATCACGCTGGGTGCGTCTATTTCGGGCCTCATGACCTACAACTCCCTCCTGCAGCCCTTGCAGATGTTCTACACGACGGGAACGGTGCCGCCGCTCAGCCAGTTGCAGCAGGCCAATTGTCCGGCCACTGTGGGAACCATCCTGCACCGGGTGTACAACTTTGGGGTCGGCACGAACGACAACGGCAACGTGAATGTCATCACCAACTGCCGGGACACGAACCGGACGGCCAACTACGTGTACGACCGGCTGAATCGCATCCAACAGGCGACGAGCAGCGGGCCGAACTGGGGTGAGGCCTACACGATTGACGCCTGGGGGAATCTGACAAACATCGGCCAGGTGACGGGCAAGACGGGGCACGAGACGCTGAATGTGGCCCCGGCGAATGGGAAGAACCAGTTGCCGGGGTTCGGGTATGATGCGGCGGGCAACATGATCTCCAACAGCCTAGGCACGTCCACTTATGACGCTGAGAACCGGTTGCTGAGTACGAGTTCGGCGGCGGGCTACAGCTATGTTTACGACGGCGACGGACGGCGGGTGAAGAAGTGCACGAACGCGGGTTGTACCAGCGGCAAGCTTTACTGGATGGGCACGGGTGGCGACCCGCTGACGGAAAGCGGCATCGGCGGGTCGTTCACCAACGATTACGTTTTCTTTGGCGGCAAGCGCATCGCACGGCGGGACATTTCGACCGGGGCAGTGCACTACTACTTGTCGGACCACTTGGGTTCGGCGAGCGTGATTACGGACGCCGTGGGTACGATGCCACCACAGGAAGAGTCAGACTACTACCCGTACGGCGGCGAAATCGCGATCACCAGCGGCGACCCGAACACCTACAAGTTCACCGGCAAAGAACGCGACAGCGAATCGGGACTGGATAACTTTGGCGCACGGTTCGACGCATCTAGCCTGGGGCGGTTTATGACACCCGATGGTCCCCTCATTTACTCGAGCAAGGATGATCCTCAGAGCTGGAACCTCTACAGCTACGTCCGAAATAATCCTCTCAACAGAGTGGACCCGAGCGGTCATCTCACAATCATAGTTCCGGGAACCTGGGCAAGCGGGAATGACTGGAACATGAACATGAAGATGATAAACGAGGCGAAAGCGAAATTCCACGACAGCGACGTTCGAATCCTGTCGTGGAGCGGGAAATTGGGAGGCGGACAACTCGAAGCCGGGGCGCAGGGCTTAGCACAAATGGTGAACGGGCACACATTCGCACCGGGAGAACAGCTCAATGTAATTGGTCATAGCCGTGGCGGCGACGTCGCGTTGCAGTCGACGTGGCATCTGAACCACAAGATCGATAATCTCATCACTCTTGCGACTCCCGTCTACAATACTACTGATGATGGCAGCGGCAATAATTTTTCGATCAATATGGATCTCATCGGCACCTGGATCGATGTCACGACCGCGCAAGACTGGGTGGCACCTACCAACTCCAACATGAGTGGCCACTATCCCGGTGCATTCAACCTAGAGCTAAACGCGAATGGGTACGGTCACAAAGCAGCGCATTCAGCGATTTGGCGAGACGACTCCTTGCGGAGCCAATGGTGGCAGTTCTGGCAGAGCCACGCTCAATTCCATGAATGGTGGGATGACAAGACCAACACTCTGCGTGGGTGTTGGTACTGACGAGATCCATGGAAGCAACCACAACGCGCAGCAGATGATAACCGGATGAAGACACGAGAGATGGTGCGACCCATGTTTATGTGGCTTGCTTTCCTCGTTTTCTATTGGTGTCTTTCGGGGATCGTACTGTGGTGGTCCTACGATATATCATCCCTGATTCGGGGCGGATACTATCAGAGGAACCAGGCTTTGGCGCTGGTCGCAGAGATGGGGCTGATAATCACTGCCTTGGTAACCATAGTGTGGCTCCTTGTAAGGAGACGTAAAACAGGCGGGTCACCAGCACGTTTGGTGTGGAAAGTAACTTGGCGAACCTGGTTGCTCTTAGTTATCTATGCTGCTGCGGTCTTTGCCTCGGTGCAGTTCGGGCATGGCAAAGTACCGCTGAACGACTCAGCATTCCTGCCCGTTTTGGGACATGTGAATTCCCACTTCTTCTCGGAGGCTGGATGGCTCACTTTCTTGCTAAATGTGATTCCGATTATGGGATGTATTTCTGGGGTGCTGTTTTACCTGCAAATTCGAGTACTTGGCCCCTCTAATCTCACGCCGAGTTGACAGGTTCACCGGCAAAGAAAGAGGGACCGAAAGCGGGCTTGATGACTTTGGAAGCGGGTGGCCCGCCTTTGCCTTTGACTTTGCCGCCACTGCCACCCCTGGGTGCTCCGTTTTGCGATTTGTGCAAAGGGTGGGAAGCAAAGCCGTTGGCTCCGCGCCGCCAATCTCACCACGCTGCCGCGCTCAAGCTTTGCCTCTGGACTGCTTCGCAGTAAGATCCTGCCGTGCTTCGGGCTGCCAACGGCAACTTGCCGGTGACCTGCTCCCCTGTTTCCGCACAAAGCTGAGTGTGATTTCAGCGAAGAAAGGGGAAGGGGTATGTCGACGAGCCGGGAGCACGGTATGCGCAAATGATCGGGGCGCAGAAGCAGCAGGAGGGCGCGATGCAGCCACCGAACCGCAGCCAGCTGGAACCGCTGAATCATGGTCATTTCTTTGAGAGGCAAATCAGCTCCCGCCAAAGGTTCGGTCTGGGCGGCCCGAAGGCTAGGCAGAGTTGCGTCCCACCGCTGTGCCCAGCCTTGTGCCCACCACCAAACCTTACCAAGTCTTACCAGTTGTGACGGCACCGCCGGAAAGCCCTGCTGGGTAAGGTTTTCGTAGCACCTCGTCACGCTCCGTGCAAGTTGTTGATTCTTCGTTCGGGCCTGCTTCGGAACCTTGGGGGTCGGAGGTTCAAACCCTCTCTCCCCCGACCATTATTTTCAAAGCTGGCAGCACCCGGATTTCTGCTCTCGGACGTAGTGACACTGTGCCCGAAATTGTGCTCACCTGCCAACTGCTCGGGCGCAGATAAGGCTGCATTTTTCCGATGGGTGTACACCTCCCGTGTCTTACCCCACGGGTTGTTTATTCCGGGCCGTGGCCGCTGCTGTCCTGAACAACCAGCCACTTATTAAACCAACCAATCATTCGCAGGTTCGCGTCGGTACGGTGCTCTGGAGCCCGGAACTGATGGCCTTCCCCGGCGTAAACCACCATGGATGTGGGGACGCCAATCGTCTTTAGAGCATGCCAGAACTCGAACGACTGCGGGGAAGGGCATTCGGCATCCTGTTCACCGACTACGACTAAAGTCGGCGTTTGCACTTGCTTGATGAAATTAATCGGCGAACTGCGAGCGTACACCGCGGGATCATCGTAAACCGACGCACCAAAGTAGGGGATCATCCATTGGTCGATCTCGTTTTGGCCGTAATAACTTTGCCAGTTTGATAATCCGGCACCGGCAACGGCAGCTGCAAATCGGTTCGTCTGCGTGACCGCCCACATGGTCATGAAGCCTCCGTAGCTCCAGCCGGTGATCCCGAGCCGCTTCGGGTCGACCGGATACTTGCTGATCACCGCGTCCAAGCCACGTAAGATATCCTTCAGATCGCCGTAACCAAAATCCTTGACGTTAGCTTTGGTAAAGTCTTCGCCTTGCCCGTAGCTGCCCCGCGGATTAGGCAGGAACACGAAATATCCTTGTCCCGAGAGCAGCAAGGGTTGATAAAAGTGTTTGGGCCACGCGCTGGTGAGAACGGATGCTGGTCCTCCGTGCACTTCGACGACGAGGGGGTATTTCTTGTTGGCATCGTAGGGCTGCGGAAAAACCAGCCATCCCTGCACGTTGTATTGGTCGCTCTTCCAGGTTACGCTCTCAGCTTTGCCCCACAGGGGCCGCACCGAGTGATTGCTCGCGGTCAGCGGCCTCCAGGCGCCAATCGGTCCGGCAACCACCTCCGGCGGCTGCGCAAACGAACTGTTCACTGCGGCGACTGTCATCCCATCCTGGGCGACCGAGAGGCTTCCCATCCACATATTGGAATTGAGAAAACTGTCGCCCGACCACAGCTGGTCCTGTTTGGCATTTCCCGAGTTGACGCGTGTGATTTCACTTCTACCGTTGGCGTTCTGCACGAACAGGATCTGCCCAGGTGCAGTCCAGGTGAGCCAACTTGCGGAGCCGCGTAAGTTCGGCGTGATATTGCGAGGTTCACCGCCGCCAATCTCGACGACAAAGATGTCGCCGCCGGTGGACGCCTCATCACTCATCAGCCCCGCAATGAACGCAACGCTTTTGCCATCCGGAGACCAACGCGGGCTGGCGATTTGCAGCGGCGGCTTGTAGATAGAGGTCATCTTTCCGCCAGCCGAGGGAATCGTGTACAGCTGCGCTATCCACCAATTGTTCTCGCCGGAGCCCGGCGCGGCGGTCACCACGAACCCGCCCCCGTCAGGCGCCCAATCGTACTCGTAGATGTACATGTTGGGCGGTGAAATCATGTGCACTTCGTTGCTTGCCAGGTCCACAACGGCGATTCTCTGTTCGGCGGTGTGCTCTTCAAGCTCCCCGACTCGAGGCGGCGATGCCTCAAGCGGGTCGGAACTTGCCGATGCCCCTGCTGTGAGCAGCACTGCGATCTTCTTTGCGTCCGGAGACCAGAGAGGAACGGCGAGGTATCCAGAGAGCGAGGTCACGCGGGCGGGTGCACTGCCAGTACAGTCGGTGGTGTACAACTGAAGCAGCCCCGGCTTCTCGCCCTCAGAAACGAAGGCCATGCGTTTACTGCTCGGAGCCCAGGACAGATCGCCCTCCTTTGCATCCCGTCCCGGTGAGACAGTGATGCGCTTTGGCTGCCCGGTTTGGTCATTTCGCGATGTGCAGTAGATCGCCGTATTGCGGGAAGGTGCTCCATTGGCCTCGTGCAGGAGTTCCACCCACGCGACCTGAGTTCCATCCGGCGAAATGGCCACCTGTTCGAAGTCGTGGGCCTGGGATAGCGAATCGATGGCGGCTGCGGCATCTGACGTTCCCGCTCGCAAGAGAGCGGCGGAAAGCAAGAACATCAACGCCATGGTCATGCGCAAGAATCTACCACTTTCATTCATGGGTTCTTCCGTTCACGTAGTCTCAGTGGGCCTGAGCACTGGGTTTGATCTTCACGACTCCGACCGACGAAAGGAAATCGAAATAGCTGGTGAACTCTTCCACTGGAATCGGTTCAAATTCATCGCTGACTAAGTTGCGGATCTCCTCCACGGTGCGTTTACCATCCACGAAATTGAGTGCTTCATACATCACGTAATGGCCGCGGCGGGCGAGAGGCACTTTGCGGTCGAAATGTTCGTCACCGCTCTTGTCGACCAGCCACCAGCGACCGTACTCGGGTCGGTAAAAGTTGATCGGGCCCCGAATTGCCATGTTGCGCTCCGGGACCGTAGCGCCTTCTGCACCGTGGGCAGAAGTTGCCTCCACCGCAGGGCTTGCCGGTAGGCGCTGCAGAGCGAGCTTTTCCTCCTCCTGGAGCGTAGCGATCGCCCTGGTGAGTTCGGGATGGCTGTCCACGGCACCGACGACTTCGAGCAGAGTCTTTAACGCCTGGGCCTCCCGCGCGTAGTCCAAATGGAGAAACGCTGCAGCGTCGCGCCGTGCGTTCGGCGACTCAGAGCTCCGAAGCATGGAACGCGCTCGCCACTCGTTCTCCGCAAGACGCGCCTTGGCCTTGGCAAGTGCGTTGTCGACATAGGCAGGAAGGTCTATGGCTGTGGCCGAGGCAATCGCGTAGGCTGACGCCGCCGCGACAATCACGCCCCGTCGCATTTGCGTTGCATCTCCAACTTCCGGCGTGTCCTCCTGGGTGCCCAGAAAAACGTCAGGGAAGTCTCCTAACAGGATCGCGGGTATGCCAATGCTCGCCTCGGCGGCATCCTCGTGGTCGCTCGGCCCCCAGAAGGGCTCGATGTTGTATCGATAGTCCCTGCGGCTACCCAGCGGGTCGAACGTCGGATCAAGAAACCCCTCCGACGGGCGTGGCCCCAGAAGGTCAGCATGCCGGATTGAGATCGTATTGTTCGCTCCCATTTCCTCGATGAAGTTCTGCACCACATCACTCAGGAAGGTGGGGTTTGAATAAGGAGCACGAAACAGGTGGGCCACCGCCTGGGTGCGCTGCTGATCGTAGCCGATCATATCCACGTTGATCATCGCGAAGATGTTATGGGTGTCTTCCGGGTGGCCGTGGAAGTGGGCAATGATGCCGAAATGCTCTGGCCCCCACATGAATCGAATGGTGCGGCGAGGACGTGCTAGCTGCTGCGACTGGATGAGGCCGTTGAGCACGCGGGCCACCTCCAAGGTGCAGCCCACCCCTGTGAGATTATTGCCACCGCCGGCGTTGCGGTTGTTGGTGTGCGCATAGACCAGTACCGCGGGCAGGCCCGGATCCTGTCCGGGGATTTCCGCACGCACTTCGGGGTATTCGCCTTGCCCGATATCGGCGTCGACTTCGGCGTGAACAACCAGATGTTGTCCGGCCACAAGGCGCCGGCGCAAGGCTTCCCCCACGCGGTTCGACAAAGAGAACGCGAAGGTTGTCTTCTCGCCGTGCGGTCCCTCCCATGGCTTGGGTTCCTGAAAGCCCACGAGGTCGGGATAATCAGCGGCATCCGTTTCCCGAAAAATCACGATGCCAAGGGCCTTGTGTTCCCATACCGCTTTCCGCAGAACGACGCTGAGCGGCCCCGTAGCCAGTACAATTCTGGCCTCGACCTGCCTGCCGGCATAGTCCTCGTCCCGCGTGCCGGCTCCGACATCCACTAATTCAGCGCTCACATTCGCATTTCGACTCAGTCGTGCAAGATAGACGCGATGTGCGGCGAAGCTGGCCAGCAACTCCCTCTCGGGCTGTTCCAACCAAAGCTCAGCGCGGTGTGCTTCCCAATACGGTTCCGTTCGGAATGCCCACATGTATGCTTTGCCGTCGGAGGGAAAGCGCTCGACCTCGGCGCTGGCGAGCCCTAAGCTACGTGCCTGCAGCAAGAGATAGTTGGCGATTTGGTCGGCGCCTGCGGACGGGGCAAATCCGGAGAACTGCACGAGATTGCGGAAGTCTCCCAAAGGCCGTTCCCCGGAAGCGTTGGCTCGAATCGAGCGATACGCGCCGGGCGAGAGCAGGTGCTGGGCGTACGTTGTGGAGGCTACCGCGAGGATGGTCGCAAACAGCCACGCTTTTCTCATTTTGCCGCTCCCGAACCCAATGGGCTTTAAGCAATCCTTAGTGTCGTCGTATCGGACTCCAGCGATGTCGAGGGCGCCTCGAAAAGTGACCGCGGTTCCTTCTCCGGCATCTGACCAAGCCCGCCGAGGGCAGCGATTCAGCTGGATCTTGTCTCGCAATACCGGGAAGCATCAGCACATCTGCTTCCGCCAGTCATCGGTTCGCCTTGTTTCTTGCACGCGCTGCACTTCTCATAGAAACCTGGAATCACGCCGCGCGAGCTCCAGCACCTTGCTCTTACCTCCGATGATGTGCTCCCGCATGAGGCGGCTGGCGAGCGCGGCATCCTCGGACCGGATGGCCGCAAGGATGGCGGTGTGCTCTCGCGCCGGAAGCGTTCCGTAGTAACGCAGGTCAATCGATTGGGCGGCGGCAAACATGATGCGTTCCATCTGCGCGCGCATTTGCGATACCGCTCGGACCAGCAACGCATTGTGGGTCAATCGAGCGATGCCGAGATGGAAAGCAGTGTCGGCTGCGATGAAAGCGCCGAATCCCCCTTCGTCCTCGGCTTGAAACTGGGCCGCGGCTTCCAGCTCAGCGAATATCTTTGAGGGAATCTTGTTGCCACAGAGGAGTTCGGCGCAGGCACACTCGACGGCGGCACGGTATTCGTAGACGTCATTCATTCCCTGGACGGTGAGCTGGGTGACGAAGTAGCCACGATTCGCTACGATGCGGACCAGTTCTTCCTCTTGCAGGCGCACCGCGGCTTCGCGCACGGGGGTACGGCTGGCGCCGTACCGGTCGGCCAAATCCTTCTCCGTGAACGCCTGCCCCGGCCGCAGGACACCGGTGATGATGTCTCGTTTCAGGGCCGTGTACACCCGTTCGCTCAAGGTCAACTTCGGTTCCCTGCGCAGCAGCGTGGCCATGGTTACGTCCTTATGTTTTTGTACGTCGCGAGGCAGATTTCATAACGGGCGCCCACGGGAAGAGGCAGTATAGCGGAATGAGACGTATACCACAAGTATACCAACGAAATTATCGTTGACATGGTGAGCGTAGTCGTGTAGTTTTCCTGGTCGTCGCCCGGGATCTCGCAAGAGAATGCGTCGAATGCCAGCAGCACGGGGGCCGCGGCAAGGAGGCGGTATGAACATCCGCAGTTCTTCACGAGTGATCGTGTGGAGTTGTGCGCTTCTTCTCCTGGTCAGCATCGCCGCCTGGGGCCAATTGCCCAGCAATGGCGAGGTGACGGGTTCCGTATTTGACGCTACCGGCGCCGTCGTTGCTGGCGCAAACGTCTCCCTGCTCGACCGGGCGACCTCCGCCCTGCGGAATACGAAAACGGACTCCTCGGGGAATTTTGTTTTCCATGCGGTAGTTCCCGGTACTTATGACTTGACCGCCGAAGCAAGCGGTTTTGAGAAAGCGGTCGTGCGCGAACTGGTCGTGCTGGTCGGCAAGACCACGAACCAGCACGTAAGGCTGGCGGTCACAGGCAGCAAGGAGACCGTGCAAGTCTCCAGCGAAATCCCGATACTGCAGCAGTCTCGTTCCGAAATCGGACAGGTCATCGAACGAAAAGAGATCGATTCGCTTCCCCTGAAGACACGGGACTTCTCCGATCTGGCGACGCTCGTGCCACAGGTTGTGCGCACTCCCGTAATCGACCCAACCAAGCAACGTATTGGCAACATCAGCGTCGCGGGAACGGGCGGGCGGCAGTCGAATACCTATGTGGATGGGTTCGAGAATTACGATTTTGTGATTGGGGGGCTCGCTTACGATGTTAGTCCCGACGCCATCCAGGAATTCAACGTCGTGACCACGCGCTTTACCGCGGAGCAGGCGCGCTCGATGGGGGCGCTCATCAATATTGTGGAGCGTTCGGGCGCGAACAACGTCCACGGGTCAGGCTTCTTCTTCTTCCGCAACCAAAGTCTGAGTGCATCGGACTTTTTCCAGGACACCCAGAGCGATTTCCACCGTTATCAATCCGGGGGGGCTGTGGGGGGGCCGGTCAAGAAGGACAAGTTTTTCTTGTTCGGAGCGTTTGAAGACCATCACGAGCTCGATACAGGAATTGTGAACACCACCGGCCACTTTCCCGAGTTCGACGGCAACTTCCCCCTACCCTTCCGCCGAGATTTCGTCACCACGAAGGCGGACTACAACCTCAACAACCAGCACCATCTTTCATTCCGGTTCAATCTGGATGACTTCATCGCAGCGGAAAACGTCGGCGGAATCCGCGCGTTTTCCAATGGCCGCAGTGACATTACCCGCACCAGTTCCAGCGCATTCACCGAAACCTGGGTCATCTCGTCGAGCAAGGTAAATACCATCGGTTACCAGTATTTTCATTTTAACAACCTGTTGAAGTCGTTCTCACCTCCCAGCCCACAAATTACCAGACCGAATCTCATCATTGGCGAGCGTACGGGTGACCCGCAGGGTACAACCGAAGTCCGCTCGCAGTTCAAGGATGACTTCGCGTGGTCCATCGGGGCCCACAACTTGAAGATTGGCGGCGAGTTCCACCACGTCAATGGCTCGGCATTCATCGACTTTGCTACGCATGGACAGTTTGTCTTCTTCACCAACGCCCCGTTGGATACTCCCAACGCCGACCTCCTGGTGCAGAGCGCGTGCAGCAGCCCCGGTTGCGAGATGGGGGCCCTTGCCAGCCAAATCGTCGGCTTTTACATTCACGACGACTGGAAGATACGTCCCAATCTGACTCTGAATCTGGGGGTTCGCTGGGACTACTTCAGCAATGAGAACAACAAGAACTTCGATGGCATTCTGGGATTGCTCGCGCCTCCGGGCAGTCGCCATTCCGACAAAAATAACTTTGCACCTCGTATCGGCTTCGCTTATGATCCGTTCAAGAATGGCAAGTTTGTCGTACGTGGCGGCTACGGCGTCTATTACGCGAACATCAACCTTCTGGACGGCATCGTGGAGCGCGGCTTTGATGGCCGGAACATTGGCTTCCGCGTGTTCTTCGATCCCGGAAACATTAATATCGCCGACCCGTTCCCGGGATTGACGCCGGAACAGATTCACGCCAAGTTCTTCGGCCCGCCCCAGGACCCGCTGGGTGCGTTCGACAATAAGCTACGCACACCCTACGTACAGTACTGGTCCGCAGGCTACCAGTGGGAATTCAAAAAGGGTTTTGTCTTAAGCATGGACGGTGTCCATTCCCTTGGCCTCAAGGGTATTCTCTCCCGAGATATCAATGCTGATTCCTCGTTTAAGACTGCGGTCGCAGCGGCACCACTGTGTCAACAGTTCGGGATGTCGGTATGCAGCCAGTTCGGGGCGACGACCTGGATCAGCAACGGGGACACCCTGCATTACAACGCTTTCATTATTGCGTTGAACAAGAGCCTCTCCCATCGGCTGCAGTTGAACACGTCTTACACCTTGTCCAAGGCGGAGAACCTCTACAACGAGTCGGTAGGTTCCGGCGGAGACAATCTGTCCAATCCGTTCAACTACCAAGCGGACCGGGGACCCGCGGTGACCGATCAGCGGCAGCGATTCATCTTCAGCGCGATCATGGATCCCAGCCATCTGCCTCCCTTCTTTGGCAAGGGGTGGGAGATCGCTGTCGTTTCAACCTTCAACACCCCTCTTCCTTATGACATTACTGCAGGCACACAAGACGACGGGATTACCCCTCTCCGCCCAGTGGGAATCAGCCGCAACAACGGGAATCGCGGATCGCAAACCGCGCTAGTGGCTGACATCAATGCTTACCGCGTCGCGAACCCCAAGCTAAACTTGGCTCCTATCAACCGGCAGCTCACTCCGTACGACTTGAATTTTCGTTCCACAGATATGCGTCTCAGCAAAACGATTGCGCTCGGGGAGCGCTTCAAGGTCCGGCTTCAAGGTGAGGTTTTCAATCTTCTCAATTCTTCAAACTTCATCTCCAACAGTGGCCACGCCGGCTTCGGAGTCTCGGGCATCATCGGCGATGCAACCTCATCGTCGGTTGGGTTGCCGACGTCCACCCCCGGCGTACTCGGCGTGGGCGGTCCAAGAGCGTTCCAGTTGTCTGTGCGTGCCTCGTTCTGAGGTGGGCGTGGGGCAGCCTGGTTGCGCTCTGACGCCAGGCTGCCGCCCTCTCATTCGTGAGTGCGGGACGGCTGCTTGTCAGAGTCATTTGAGATTTGAAGGGAGCCGGCTGCTATGCCCGTTCAATTTCGCGTGCTGTTGCTGATCCTGGTGACCAGCGGGACCATGAGCGCCGCCGGCAGCAAGGCTTCGCGCACCATTGTCGATCTCACTGATCCGATCCGTGTTGGCATGGTCGAAGGCTCGATCGGCGATGCGGCCATGAAGGCATTCGGCATCGACGAAGTCGCGATGAGTTCCGAGATGACCTTCACAAAGACAACTGGGCGCTCGACGCGGATTTGTCTTTCCAGTCAGATTGGGACCCACATGGACGCGGGGGCGCATGCTGACCCCGATGGCTGGCCCATCAACGAGGCCCCGCTGGACCATTTGATGGTTCCGGGTGTGGTCGTGGATGTTCGCGCCAAGACCGACGAGGAAGGCATCACGTCCGCCGATCTCAAAAAGTACGCGATTCACCGAGGGGATGCAGTGCTCTTCCTGTTTGCCTATGCCAAACCCAAGCCCGGCACCATGTTTTCGCAATCCTTTCTAACCGAGGAAGGCGCCGAATGGCTGGCAAAACATGGCGTGATGATCGTGGGCAGCAACACTCCGGGGTTGGAGGACCACAAACGGGGCACGCGCGAACACTGGATGGATCCTGCCTACCAGAAGGAAGCGTGGCCGGTCCATAAGATCCTGCTTCGACGCCACATCCCGATCATCGAAGGACTGGCGAATCTCGACAAGCTGGTCGGGAAGAAATTCCAGTTTATTGGGCTGCCGCTAAAAATTGAGGGCATCGATGGCGCGCCCGTTCGGGCGCTGGCAGTTCTTGATTAGAGGTGCGCGTAGGCACAAACGAACCACAGCCAGTCTGGAACCGCTGAATCATGGTCATTTCTTTGAGAGGCAAATCAGCTCCCGCCAAAGGTTCGGTCTGGGAGACCCTGCGATTGAATGAAAGTACGGCGGAGCGCACCCTCCGCGGCGGGCGCAAGGCCAGGTGCATGGAGGCCGCGGGGTCCACGATGATCCGTGACCTCGGTGACGCGGGGTATTGGGGGTAACGAGATCGTGAGGACCATGTACTGCCGGGTTTCGGCAGGGAGTAGGGCAACTTTTTGGAACAGGAGAAAAGTCATGAATATTTTTGAGTCCGGTCGCGGGTTGTCCGTCGTTTTGGTGTTGATGTTAGCTATCGGTGCGCTGGCCCAGCAGCCGACCGCTTCGGTTGCGCCGTTGGACCAGTCAGGGCATATCTTCACGGTGACCATGCTGAAAATTGAACCGAGCCGCGTCAGCGAATTCCTCGATTTTTGGCAGAAGGAGTTCGTTCCGCTGGAGAAAAACATTCCGGAGATATTGAGCTCGAAAGTCCTTCAGCATCGCTGGGGCCCGTCGGACTACATGGTGTTCATCATCCACGAGTACAAGGACCTGGCGAGCATCGAAAAAGCGCAGAAACAACAGGAGGGCGCGATGCAGCGGAGTGCAGCCACCGATCCGCAAGCTGCCGAGGCTTTCAAGAAATTCCAGACCTTCGTCCCCGGACATGTCGACTACATTTTGTTCGCGCCCGACCGGACCCGTAAGTATGGCGCACAAGAATAGTGCATGGTAGCGCACCATGGAGAGGTGGTATGAATCCGAAACCGTCACACGCGTTCGTTGGCGTTCTTGTGTGCCTGGCTGCCATGGCCGTCAAAGCCCAGCAGCGCGAACCGCGCACACATATCGTCAAGACCGGGCCTGAAACTGTCGAGTGGGGGTATTACGACGCGTCCAAGAAACCGGTCGCTACCATTGATTCGGGCGACATCGTCCAGATCGAAAGTCCGTTGGCTGGCTCGCGCGAGATGGAAACCTTTGGGATGCCGTTGGATCTGATTACTCCTGAGATGCGAGCTCTCGAAGCGGGAGTTTCCAGCAGCGACAAAGGCCCCGGAGCGAACATCCTCGTTGGGCCGGTTTACGTTAGCGGCGCCGAACCGGGGGATATTCTCGAGGTGAAGATCCTGGCGCTCGAACCGGTTGACAACTATGCCGTGAACCTGTTTGTACAGGGGCACGGAGCGCTTTCCGAGGACTTTCCCAACATGAGGGTCAAAGTCATTCCCCTGGACAAAGCCCGGAAGGTTGCGGTATTTGCACCAGGAATTGAACTTCCCGTGCGACCATTTTTCGGGACGATGGCCGTAGCTCCTCCCCTGATGCTGGGACGGATCAGCGACTCACCTCCCGACTACTACGCCGGAAATCTCGACAACAAAGATTTGGTTGCTGGTACGACGCTCTACATTCCCGTCCAGGTCAAGGGGGCACTCTTCAGCGCAGGCGACGGACACGCCGGGCAAGGCGACGGCGAGGTGGACGGCACCGCCATCGAGATTGCATTGCGCGGGAGGTTCCAACTAACCGTTCGCAAGGACTTGCACTTCCGGTGGCCGCGCGCCGAGACGCCAGATTCCTACATGACGATGGGTTTCAGCCCTGACCTCGACCAGGCCGCGGTCCAGGCCGTTCGCGAGATGGTTGACTTTCTTTCCTCCAAGTACAAGCTGAGCCCTGAAGACGCGTACATGTTAACCAGCATAGCTGCTGATTTGCACGTGACCCAGGTAGTAGACGGTACGAAAGGGATCCACGCCACGATTGCCAAGAAGATTTTCACCCAGCATTGAGTCCCGGGGAATTGCGGTGTCGTGGTTCTTCGTCACCAACATCACCCGGAACCGCCATGGTTCTTTGCCACCTGACAAGGAGGCGCTCTTGTGAAATTGTCTCGATGTTCACCGAAGGTCCTCGCGCTTCCCTTGCTTTTGGTTAGTTGGGTTGCCGACGGGGCAGCCCAGGAACTGCTCTCTCCTAATGCGTACCGCCTCATCAAGGAGAACGCTTCCGGCGAATTGCCCTTTGCAGACTTCCGCAACATCGTGCAGTTCTCCGGGTACGCTCCTTCTCCAGGCTCCGACAAAGTCGCAGAATATCTTGCTGGCCGTGCCCGTGCTATGGGTATGGCCCATGTCGAGATCGAGAAGTACCCCTCCGATGGCAAGACCTACAGCTGGGCGTTCCGGACCGAGCCGTCATGGGAAGGCCGTGAAGCTGAACTGTGGACTGTGGAGCCAGAGCGTGAGCTGCTGGCGAGCTTCGCGTCAAGCAAGACGGTCCTCGCACGTCAAAGCCGGGATGCAGACGTCACTGCGCCGCTCGTTGATGTTGGGGAGGGTACGCGCCCGGAAGACTATGCCGGCCGGAATGTGGAAGGTTGTCTGGTTCTTGCGACCGGGAACCTGCCGGCAGTGACGCGCCAAGCGGTGTGGGAACGCAAGGCCGCAGGCATTGTTTACTATCGGACGGCAAATGCAGTTGACTATCCTGATCTATTCGGCGCCCTGGAGTTCGCGCCGTGGTCTGGACCGCACGGAGAAAATGCCCCCTTCGCATTCTCTTTGTCTTATCGGGTCGGGAGCCGGTTGCACAACCGGCTGGTGTCAGGAGAGAAGCTTATTCTGCAAGCCCACGTTCGAACTGAGGTCGGTGCAGGATTTTACAACGTGGTGCGAGCGGAAATTCCCGGAACTGATCCAGCACTTCCAGTGGTGCTCGTGTACGCGCACGATAACAGCCGAAACACCGGAGGGGCCAACAACCTTACGGGAGTCGGCTGCAACCTGGAAGTGGCGCGGGTTCTCACCACACTCATCGGACAGGGCAAGCTCCACCGTCCGATTCGAACGATTCGCTTCATGTGGGGCCCGGAGCACTACGGCATCACCGAGCACTTCCGCAGCCATCCGGATGACGCAGCAAGAATCCTGGCCATGGTCAACGTGGACATGATCGGCTACAGCCAAAGCCGGGCTGGGGCCGTATTTCATCTATACCGGACGCCCTGGTCTCATCCGTCCTTCCTGAACGATCTTGTCCAGGAGTTCGTGGAGCGTGTGGGCAACGAAAACACGATCTCCATCCGCAACGCCCACTTTCTTGCCACACGGCAGACCGAAGGGTTTCTCGATCCCTTGTTTGCGCCAACCGGAAGCCGTGAACAGTTCCGCTACAACATCGAGGAATTTTGGGGGCCGAGTGATCACGAAGACGCGAGTGACAGCAGCATCGGATTGGCCGCAGTCCTCCTGAACGATTTTCCGGACGTCTTCCTGGGAACGCAAGATGACAGACCCGAGTTGGCCGGAGACCCGACCCAGATGCGGCGCGGTGTTGTCTTGGTTGCCAGTTCCGCGTATGCGTTGGCCACGGCATCAGTTGCAAATGCTCCGGCGGTTATCCATAACTCAGTCACAAAGGCAGGGGCGCGGCTTGCGAAAGATGCGGCCAAGGCATTTGCCATGGTGGATGCGGCGAAGCCTGATGCAGCCGGTATTGCCAGCCAAGAAGCCCGCAACCTCGTCCGGTTCGCATATTCTCGTGAAGTCGCGTCCCTCGTGAGCGCGAAAGAAGTCATCGGCGCCACCGCTTTCCAGTCGCTGGCACCGCCTGCAATTGCCGGCTGGGAAGTGCAACAGAAAGAGACGCTGGCACAGCTCGACGGTGCCGCAGCTGCTCCCGTAAGCGGGGCCGGGGCCAATGGAAAGTCGACCGCTGCAGCGAGGGATGGTAAGTATGCTGTCGAAGTCCCTGTGCGCGATCCACAGATTCGTGGACCTGTGAATTTGTTCCGCACAGAATACGGGCGTTGGTGGCTGATGGACAAGACGGGAGACGAGCACTTCGAACGTCTCGTCCCGTTATCGAAATATGGGCATTACATGCTGTACGAAGCGCTCAACTTCGCCGATGGCAAACGGAGCGTGGCGGAGATCCGAGATTGCATCAGTGCCGAATACGAGCCCGTCAGCCTGCAGGACGTGGACCAGTACTTTCGTTTTCTCGAATCGGTCGGGGTCATCCACCTGAAGACGGTGGAGCAGTGAGTGGCGACTAGCCGAAGGTAGCGTGCCATCGATTGGCAGAAATTACTCCGCGTGGCCCGAGGTGACTGATCTATTTTTGAGAAGCTGAAGAAAGACGGACAATGCAAAAAGACAGCCGGCGTTGGGCAATTTTCGCCACCGTAGTAATTAGCACCAGCGTCGGCATGATGATTTGGGCCGCGGTCTTTCCCTTGCTGAATCCGTGGACAAAAACTCTGGGGCTCTCCCACACCCAGGGCGGCGTTCTCATGGCGGTGTTTTATTTGCCCGGGCTACTGCTCGCTCTGCCGGGAGGGGCGATCTTCGACCGCTACCCGGGCCGCAAACCATACGTAGCGGCCTGGTTGTTGATCGCCAGTGGTACCGCGCTCATGGCCGCGGCCACGGGATTCGTGACGCTCTGCCTTGGGCGCCTGGTTTTCGCCTGCGGATTGAACCTACACAACGTAGGAGCCCCCAAACTGCTCGCCTCCTGGTTTCGCGGGCATCCGCGCCTGGGCCTGGCTATGGGTCTATACACGTGGTCATTCACGCTGGGTATCTTCAGTAGCTTGACCTTCCTCGGACGTATCGCGGAAAAATACGAGTGGAGAGCCGCCATGCTACTGCTCTTGGTACTGGCCGGCGGCGCGTTGGTTTTGGTGTGGCGGATGGCGGAGAGCCCGGAAGGGACAAGCGTTGCCGCGGACGCTGTCCTGAGTCGTGCCGCGCTCAGGAACCTCACGCCGGCCATGTGGCTGATTGCGGTGATGTATCTTTTCTACAACGCCGGCTCAGATTCCTATTACACGTTTACTCCCGACTATCTGGTGACCCGGGGATACACCCTGGCTTATGCCTCTTCCGTGGTGGGAGCCTATGCCTGGGTCGCGTTTGGGCTCAAGCCGCTCACTTCGTCTTTTCTCCGAAGCAACACGGCGCCGTGGTTTGTCGTGTTCGGGAGCCTGGTGGCGATAACGGCCTTTATTCTCCTGCTCAGTGCACATCTGCATCCCTTGTTCATCTCGATCTTGATCGGGGTTTCGATCGCATTTTGTATGCCGGCATTGCTGTCGTTACCCGCATTGTTTGTTCCTCCGGAACACACAGGGCAGGCATACGGATTGTTGCAGTTTTTCTATTGTCTGGGTTTCTTTGCCCAACCGTTGATTGGTATTTCAATTGATCGCACAAAAGGCCATACCGTCGCGTATGGGCTCATGAGCAGCTACTGTGCGGTTGCCATTGTTGCATCGATTGCGCTAATCCGGGTCTCTACTCGCGCCGCCACACGAGTTCCAAAGAGAGCCACCGCTTAGCCGGAACGGAGATCGAAATGTCACAGCCGCGAACCATGAGAGCGGTTGTCATCCACCAGCACGGTGGACCGGAAGTGCTCCAACTCGAAGAGGCGTGGCCTTGCCCGGTTCCGGCGCCAGGAGAAATTCTGGTCAAAGTCGAGGCTTGCGGCCTGAATTATCTGGATATCTTTGCGCGTAACGGAATGCCTGGGGAAGTGGTACCGCTGCCGCTGATCACGGGCGGAGACGTCGCGGGTACCGTGGTGGCCCACGGGGGGAAGGTTGATTTCCCAAGCATCGGAACTCGTGTGGTCCTTGACCCGAATTGGGGTTGTGGCGTTTGCGAATATTGCCACGACGGGCTGCAATTAAGGTGCCTCAACGGTCATATGTTGGGTGAACGCGACCCTGGGGGATTGGCTGAGTTCTTGACGTGTCCTGCCACACAAGCCATTTCCATCCCCGCGGGATACTCGTTCGTGGAGGCTGCCAGCCTGCCCATAACATTTGGCACTGCTTATCGCATGGTAATCACCCGCGGTCGGGTCCGGCCGGATGACGTAGTTGTAGTTCTGGGCGCAGGAGGTGGAGTGGCAATCGCAGCTCTGCAAATCGCCAAACTTGTGGGAGCGCGAGTGATCGCTACTGCGTCCACAGATGAGAAGCTTGAACGGGCCCGGCAATTTGGTGCTGACCATCTTGTTAACTACACTACCGATCAGGAATGGGATCGGACGGTCAGGAGAATTACTGCCAAACGGGGGGCTGATGTCGTTATCGAATCGGTGGGAGCAGCTACCTGGGAAAGGAGCATTCGCTGCCTGGGGAAGGGTGGACGTCTGGTGACCTGCGGCGCGACATCCGGACCCGTGGCCACTACCGATATCCGTTATCTTTTCCGTCGTGAGCAGAGCATTATCGGAAGCGACGGATGGACCCACAACGAACTGCGCAAAGTCCTCAGCCTTGCCTTTCAGCGCAAGCTCACACCAGTCGTGCACAGCATCGTGCCCCTCGAGAAGACCGCGGAAGCTGAACAGCTACTCGAGAGTAGGGCCGTATTCGGCAAGGTCATCGTCACCCCCGGAGGACCCGATGCTGCCTGATAATCTGGGCTACATCTTTCAGGACGCGCTCCGCGTTAGCCCATTGGGCGAGGTGTTGATCCAGGACAACATCCGCCTGACTTATGCACAGTTGGACGAAAACTGTGATCGAGTCGCGAGCGGCTTGCAACATCTCGGGATAAAAGCCAGTGACCGGGTTGGCTTGTTGTTTGGAAATCACTACCGCTACCTCGAGACGCTGTTCGGCTGTATGCGTCTGAAAGCAATCGCGGTACCTCTGAATGCCCGTCTCAACGAGGATGCGTGGCTTTATGTCATGTCCGACAGTGAAGCCAAAGTCCTTGTGATCGGCAGAAGCATGCTTGAAGCAGGATTGCGGCTCGCGCCCAGACTTGCCAACACCCAGATCATCGTTGATTGCCCTTCCGGGGAGGGGTATCTGCCGTACGACGAAATGGTCGGCTCCGGGCCTCGAGAATTTCGCCGCACGCCCACGGCATTTGATGATATCTGCATGCTTCCCTACACCTCAGGGTCCACGGGCAAGCCGAAGGGCGTCCTGCTTACGCATGGCGGCCAAATCTGGAACACCGACATTGAGCGCAAGGCCTTGATGCTCGACGATAGCGAGCGCGCACTCGTTGCCGTTCCGCTGTACCACAAGAATGCCATGCTGGGGGCGGTAAAGCCGTTTCTGCTGGCCGGCGGATCGCTGGTGGTGCTACACAGTTTCGATCCGGTCGAAGTACTGCAGGCCATTCACACCCATCGGATTACGTACATTACCGGGGTGCCCGCGATGTACAAAATGATGTTGGCTCAGCGGGAGCGTATGCCGGAAATCGATGTGTCCTCATTGCGGTACGCCGTCTGCGGCTCCGCCGAAGTTCCGGAGGAGCTCCTCGATCAATTCCGCCGCGTCTTCGGATCGCCCATCGCGGAGAGTTATGGACTGACCGAAGGCGGTCCGGTGCCGGTGATCAATACCCGTTGGGGCTTGAAAAAGAGGGGCAGCTGTGGCTGCGCGTTTCCCGGATGCGAAGTCAAGTTGGTGGCTGAAGATGGCGTCACCGAAGTTGGCGTGGATGAACCGGGAGAATTAGTTACGCGTAATCCGGGATTGGCAAAAGGGTACTGGAAACTGCCGGAACTCACCCGGCAAAAATTCTGCAACGGCTGGCTTCATACGGGCGATCTCCTGCGGAAGGACAGGGACGGATATTTCTATTTTGTCGGCCGCCGAGACGATGTGATTGATGTCGGCGGAGAGAGAGTTTACCCGAAAGAGGTTGAGGACATTCTTTTGCGACATGCGAATGTACGGGATGCGTGTGTCGTGCCCGCATCTCATCCGGTCAAGGGAAAAGCTCCGGTCGCATTCGTCACCGAGCGCGTTCCGGGCCAGACTTCCGAGCAAGAACTGAAGAGCTTCTTTCTTTCCCGCGGGGCGCCGTTCGCGCACCCGCGCCGCATCATCTTTCTCGAAACACTTCCTCTCAATAGTACGGGGAAGTTCGACCGGAAGAGCATGGAAGATCTGGCTTTGGGACTTAGTCTAGAGCCGGGAGGGGTTTCTTTTGGAAATCGCTGACATTCGCAGTTCTCCGTACCAGGTGTTTCTGGGAATCCAACTGCGGCGTGCGGACGCTGACGGGGTGGAGATATTTCTCCCTTTCCGCGAGGAATTTCTGCGGCAGTCCGGCTCAGATTGGCTCCACGGC
Source organism: Terriglobia bacterium (assembly GCA_041494805.1). Lineage (GTDB taxonomy): Bacteria > Acidobacteriota > Terriglobia > Terriglobales > Acidobacteriaceae > JBGQBN01. Next base: position 46,303 of record JBGQBN010000027.1, read on the forward strand.
GGAGTCGTGAGTGCCTTGATCGACATTGCCGGCAACTACGCCGTCCAGGTCAAGGTGGGTCCGGGAGTCCCAACGATTGACATGCGAGTGGACTATCTTCGCCCCAGCCGTGGGGATTTGATCGCGACCGCCACCGTCATCAAGGTCGGCAGAAGAGTAGCGCTCTCCGACGTGCAAGTCCGCGATCTGAGGGGGGATTTGGTCGCTGCCGGGCGCGCGACGTACGCGGTTCCCGACAAAGGAAGAATCGTACGCGAAACCGAGAAGAAAGGGCAACAATATACTTGACTAACCATGCCTATTTTGCTAATCTGGGGGCATGAAACGCGAACCCAAGACTTTGCAGCAAGCCATCCAGCACTTCAGCGATCCTCAAGTCTGCATCGACACCGTGGCCGCACTCCGCTGGCCCGCTGGCCCGGTGTGCCCTGCCTGCGAAAAGAAAGATCATTATTACCTCAAGACCCAGCGCCGCTGGAAGTGCAAAGAATGCGGGCGGCAATTCTCCGTCAAGCTGGGCACGATCTTTGAGGATTCGGCCATCGGTTTAGACAAGTGGCTCGTGGCCCTGTGGATGCTCGTGAATTGCAAGAACGGAATCTCTAGCTATGAAGTGGGGCGCGATCTGGGCGTCACGCAGAAGTCAGCATGGTTCATGCTTCATCGTCTCCGCCTCGCTATGCAGAACAATTCCATGATGAAGCTTGGCGGCGGTGGCGAAGTGGAAGCCGATGAAACCTTCATTGGCGGCAAGGCTCGGAACATGCACAAGAGCGTAAGGGCTCGGCGCATCATGGGGCGGGGATTCAATGTAGAGGACAAGACGACCGTGATTGGAATGCTTGAGCGCGGCGGGAAGGTTCGCGCACAAGTTGTACCAGATCGGAAGCAGGAAACTCTGCAGCCGCTCGTGCGAAAGCACGTCCTTGCTGGCGTGGCTCTGTTTACCGATGAGCTGACGGGATACCAGGGGCTGTCCAGCGATTACGTGCATCAAATCGTTGACCACGCCACTCGGTACGTTGATGGCCGCATTCATACGAACGGCATGGAAAATTTCTGGAGTCTGCTCAAGCGCGGCCTCGGCGGAACCTATGTCAGCGTCGAGCCATTTCACCTATTCCGCTATCTCGATGAGCAGATGTTCCGATTCAACAATCGGAAAGATGATCAGGGAAACAAGCTGGATGATGCCAGCCGATTCACATTAGCTTTATCGCAGGTTGCGGGGAAGCGGTTGACCTTTGCTGAGGTCACTGGCAAGGTGGGAGAGGCGTGTTGCTGATCCTAGGCGCGGGAAGCGTGGCCGGAAGAAGTTGGTTTCGCGTGCCGCTTCCGCGCTCGCTTCTCAGCGTCGAGCTTAGCTTGCATTTCCGAGCGCGGAACTGACAGCACTTGTTTCAGAGCACGAGAAAAATTCGCATACTCACCCGTCTCATTCTTGGCGGAAAGTTTTGGGTGGTGTGCCATCGCTAGTTTACCCCTGCTAGAAAGCAGGGTACTCGCCGTGGTGCGCCCACGTCAAGACTCACTGGAACTCGCCAGCGAACGATTCAATCAGATTGCTCGTGAAACGCAGCAATTGCGTGAGGGCTGGAATAATAGACTCGTTTTCCCGTTTACCAAATTGCTCGAACGCTACTTGGGGGGACATATCGCACCCCACATCCACCTTGCTCATTCCGATTATGACGGGGACACCCCAAGGCGGAACGTTTGCCTTGTTTTCCATCACGATGTTCAGCGTTCCGGTAGCCACAATGTAGGCCCTCGCGGTTGCGGCAACAAGGACGAGTTCCCTGTGCTTATCGGTTATGTCCATATCATGAATCAGCCACAGCGGGTCATCGAGCGGATCGCTACGGCGGTGCGGCTGCAAACTGTCAATTCGTGCAAGGGCAGTGGGGCTGGTGATGGATTGTACTTTTCGACAAAATTGGGAACGTTTAGTTTTGTTCATTCCGCAATTACCCGGGTCGATGTCAAGGATGGGAAATTCAATCCAGCGCCGAGCGGCATCTCTAGTGGTTGGGTCGGAGAGTTGCCAAGCCAGATGATCCAGCGAAGATCGCAGGTGATGGATGATTTCGCCAGCAAGAATGCTGAATCGCAATGGGACCTTCTGGTGGGTATAATCGCGAAGTTTCTCCCAAGCCTCACGGTCTTGCTGAGTGACGGTGGCGTGGACGCCTTCAAAGTGAACCAGAGGAACGGGAGCGAGATGAACAGCGATTTCCCGTTCCAGATTACGGATGTTCTCATTGGCCCGTTCTAGCTTCTTATGAATGCCATCTAGGGGGTGCGGCATGGGCGAGAATCATACTAAGAATCATAGCCATCAGCAGAACAATTTGCCTAGTTGGGGCGACCTTTTGGAGTCCATGCTACGAGCAGTCTTAGAGCCCGATCAGCAGATGCTTGATCGGTTATATTTGCGAGCGTTTCAAGTACCTCGCCGTACTTTGCATCCATCTCCTGCTGGGCAATCGTCCTTGCCTGTAGTAGTTGAGTCATCAACTCGTGGCCGGAAAATCGCCGAGAATCAACCACATATTCATAAACCACACGAAAGGCGGAAAGCTCGATCTCCAAAGACTTAATCACGGACACGTAACGATGCATCTGTTCCGAATCAAAATCCATTTTCATGCTGGTAACCTCTCACTGGAGAGATTGTAGGCAGGGTAGACTTGGTTAATCAAGTATATTATTGCCGAAGAAAGTAGATGCGACGGTGACCAGACCAGACTCGCTTTGAAGGAGATCGGAGTATTGAAACGACGTGAGATTGAAGCGCGCATCCTGGCGCCTATCTAAAGGAAAGCAATGTCACAAGAGTTTGGCACTCAAGAAGTAGCAAATTCTGCGAAGTTTCAATAATTGATTGAATCTGGTTCGGGACCAGGGGGTCGGAGGTTCAAATCCTCTCTCCCCGACCAATCGTTATTTTTGGCCCGCTGCAAGGGTTCGCGGCGAGGCCCACCCCGGACGGCATCGCTTCCCACTTCAAAAAGCAAGAAGTGAGACACCCCCATTCTCGCTGGCGAATGCGAAAATCAAGCTCACGCGTGAGCCACCCGCCGAACTCGGCGTGGTCGCGTCGTCCAACTTTACTGGGCGAGCGCGGGCACGGGCACGATCGAGCTGGTGAAACCGCACATCGCTGTTACGACACAGCGTTATACCCACACTGCGAAAGAGCATCTCGTAGGTGTCCTGCAAAAGCATCACCCGTGGATTGGTATGCGTGCGGGAGTCAAGAGTTAAGGACCGTGACGTGAAATCCAAGGGCCTTCCGCAACTCTGAAGGGGCGTAGCGCCGATCTCTAGAACACCATCGCGAGATCCTCGACTATCGCGATCGCTTGATAGATAGCCGCAATCCCTTCAATTCGTCAAGGCAGGCGGCACACTGCCGAACATGCTCAAGGACGGAGCCGGAAGGGAGGGTCGCTGATTCGCTTACCAGCATTGTCAGCTCCGGCCGTCCCGGACAACCGACACGTTCGGGATTGGGATGCTCCTCGTGCACTCGGCGACCAAATGCGGCGATCAAATCGTCAAGCTCTTCCTTGCGGCCCACGATCCGCCCCTCAGTAGGTTCTTTGCGGCACGACTGGTCTCGATTGCGACCACAGTTGCGTTGTCTGCCCTCTTATACGGCCTTCCGTTGGAGGAAAGCTATCTGAATTCGTGAATCTGACAAAACTTCTTTCACGAACGCGATACTTTCTTTCCTCGGAGCCATATACAAGTAGGAGCAACCTTCCGAATCCTGAATCCAGGGTGTTTGTTTTATGGATGAAGAATACGCTGGCAAAAGGCGCCGCACCTTCCGCTGGCCAAAGCAAGCCCGAGAGTTGGTGAGAATCCACTTGCATGCCCGGCGGGCACAACCGCGTGAGCGGAATTCTGACGACGAAGTGCGGGTGCTGGTCACGAAGTTGGTGGAAGTTTCGCGCAACCCAAGAGACGCTTGCTGGCGTTTTGTGCGTCAGTCAGGAATTGCGGGCAAACGGTCC
>JBGQBN010000049.1:0-32063 GCA_041494805.1 Terriglobia bacterium
ATTGGCGGCGACGAGCTCTCCGTTCCGGCTGCCGAGTTCCGCGCCGTGTACGACTATGCCCAGGAACAGAGCCTGCACCGGCTTATGCACGCGGGGGAGATCGGCGGCCCCGAACAGATTCGCGACGCCATCGAGCTGCTGGGCGTGGAGCGCATCGGGCACGGCATTGCGGCAATCCGCGATCCGGCGCTGCTGGAAATGCTGGCGGCGCGGCGGATTCCGCTTGAAGTGTGCCCGACCAGCAATTTGCGCACGGGCGCGCTGGCGAGGCAACTGGGCCGCTCCGAAGCACGGATCGAGGACCATCCGCTCCCGCAGCTCATTCGGCTCGGTGTGCCGGTCGTGCTGGCCACCGACGACCCAGCCATGTTCCAGTGCAGCCTCGCCGGCGAGTACGAAATGGCGGCGGCCATGGGACTTCGCGAAGGGGAGTTGACGGATTTGGTGCGGAGAGGATAGCCGCCGCTGGCCCGTCTTGATATCCATGACATATACCTTCGCCGGAACCGAAGACGCATCGCCCACATAAATCGATTTGCTATCCGCTGTCCAACCGCTCACCAACTCCTTGGCTTGTACGGTCGGTAGCGGCTGGGGCGTTTGATCGCCGGAGAACGCGACCAGCGAGGTAGTTCGGTCCTGGTGTCCCAACACATACTTCCCATCGGGAGAGACCAGGACGCCGCGAAAGTCCGCTGGCCCGAAAGCGCGCGGCGCCGAACCGTCCAGCATCTGTACGTAGGTACGCGGAGCCTTGCCAGTCTCGGCGGCAATCATAATCACGCCCTTGCCGTCCGGTAAGAATCGAAGATTCGGCGAGTGAAACATCTGGCCGTCTCCCAACGCCATCGGCTGACCGGCGCCGGTGGGCAGGAGCAGCGTGCGCGAAGGCTGTTTCACACTGGTGGAGGCTACCCACTTGCCGTCGGGCGAGATGTCCAGGGCCATGCCAGCACCCAGCCGGATCGCGGGAGATTTGTCAGTCTTGCGCACAAACACCGAGTAGTCCGGCCCGCCTCCCTCGCCATCTTCTTCCAGTACCACCCATTGGCCATCGCGGGAAATGCTGCGCCCGATCGTCCAGTCGAACCAGGAAAGGTCCACATCCGCAGCCTGCCCCGCGTGACGGCCATAGACTTCCAGTCGGGTGGCCTCGTTCGTGATCAAGACCTGCCCGTCTTTGCTGATATCGAACAGATGCAATCGCCCCGGGATGTGCAGGAGATCCCGTAACTGACCGCTCAGACTGACCGCATAGAGCGCGCTGTTGATACCGGCATCGCTGCCTGTGAACCAGATCTCATCCCCGGAGCGGGACCAAGCCAGGCCGGTGAGGTCAGCCCATTCCTTGGTCAACCGTTTGACGTTGCCGGAAAGATCCACTACCGCAACGTAACCGCGCGTGTCTCCGCCATTGGGATGATCGAAGAAAGCAATCAATTTGCCGTCTGGCGAGATTGCCACATCGGAGATGTTGCCGGTGCTGGTGGAGTGGATCATCTTCCCGATGGGGTATTCCAGGCGGTTATCCCCACCCACCACGTGAACTGCCGCCAGAGTCCCTCCGTCGGGGCTCCAGGAAGAGTCAATCACGTCGCCGAGCAGGTCTCGCGGAGCGCCTCCCGTCAACGGCACCACCGAGAGCATGCCCACAGGAAAATTGCCACCATCATTTTTCTGGCGGATGGCCATCTCTCCTTTGGAGGAGATGCTCAGGACCTGGCTGTCCAGGAGATCGATGGGCCGCGACATCAGCGCATCGGTTCGCGTTGTATAAATCTGTTGTTTTGGGTCCCCATTCCAGGCGGCGCTGAAAAGAATGCTCTGCCCATCCGGTGCGAACTTTGCCCCGTAGATCGTGCCTCGTTGAAACGTAAGCTGGTGGAAGCGGGGCGAGACTCGTGGCGAGGTATCCTTGGCCGCGTAATATGTCCCGAGCAACGCCAGCACCGCAACCAGCGCCCCGGCTGCTGGCTTCCAATAGGAGCGCCGCTGGTCTGTCACTGCCGTTAAGCGCGAACCGGTGCCCGACTGGCTGGATATCGTCTCCAGATCAAACGCAATGTCGCTCGCCGACTGGAACCGCTGTGCCGGATTTTTCTCCAGACAATGCCGCACCACTCGGTCTAACCCCGGTGTAAGGCCGGGGAGAACCGCTTCCAACTCCTCGGGCTCTTCCTTCAGGATGGCATTCATTGTCTCGACGCTGGAATCACGCTTGAAGGCACGCTTGCCAGTGAGCATCTCGTACAGGATGGCGCCGAAGGCGAAGATGTCGGTGCGATGGTCTGTCGCTTGCCCCCGTACCTGCTCCGGCGACATGTAGCCCACCGTGCCCAGCACTTGCCCGGGAGTCGTGCCCGACTGGGGATGGTCCACCGTCTGCGATTCAGGCATCGCGGAGCCAAAAGTGTCTTCTTGCGTCAGTTTCGCCAAGCCGAAGTCCAGAATTTTTACCCGCCCGTCGTTGAGCACGAACAGGTTGTCCGGCTTCAGGTCGCGATGCACCACGCCCTTTTCGTGCGCAGCCGCCAATCCCCGCACGACTTGCATGCCATAGTCGACGGCCTTGCGCTGGGACAGGGCTGATCCTTCCATATGCTGGCGCAAACTTTGGCCTTCCAGCAGTTCGGAAACAAGATACGGAGATCCGTTGTGACTGCCGATGTCGTAGATGGCCAGGATGTTGGGATGGTTCAGCGCGCCCACCACGCGCGCTTCCTGCTCGAAGCGGCGCAGCCGGTCGGAATCTTGAGCAAACGAGGCCGGCAAGATCTTCACGGCCACTTCACGCCGCAAGCGCGAGTCTCGGGCACGGTACACTTCGCCCATTCCACCCGCGCCCACGAGGGCTAGGATTTCATACGGCCCAAGCTTCGTGCCAGAGGTCAGTGCCATGGGTAGCGGCGATTATACCTTCCCGCCGCAATTCCGCCAGGAAAGAGGTGGGGTAGAAAAGCACAATTTGATTCACGAGTGTTGCTACAGACGCTCACATCACCTCAAACCCCCTCACCTCTGCTGCATAATCCACTATCCCGCCCTTTTACAAAAACTTGCGACGGAATACACTGGCCGCTATCTTGTGGGAGCGCCCCAGGCCGGCAACCAACAATTCCCTTCGAAAGAGGGAGGAGACCAACCATGCATTCTCGATTACTCCCGATTCTGGTTTTCGTCTTGCTTAGCAGCGCACTATTTGCACAATCCGCGCCCCCGGCATCAGCGGAACCCGAACCATCGGTCAAGAGCTTGCTCGATCGTATCCAACAATTGGAGAAGCGGATCAGTGAACTCGAGGATCACGAGCGCAAATCGTCCTCAGCTCAGGCCGGTAGTTCAGGTTCGCCGGCCGTAGCCGAAAGCAAGCCGGCGAAAGCTGAGGCGATGTCCATACTGCCAAGTTCTGAGCATATGGCCACCAGCCCCGCAGTGAGGGAGGCGGAAGTGCACTACCCCTCACTGCAAATCAGGGGGTTTGGGGACGTCGACTTCTCAGCGACGAACGAGAAGGGAACTACGAGTGGCTTCAGTCTTGGGCAGTTCGTGCTCCACCTGGCTTCTCCGCTTTCAAGCAAGGTCCGTTACTTCGGAGAAATCAGTTTCACAGCACAACCAACAACCTATGATCTCAGCGTAGAACGCTCCATTATTCGCTACGACTACAACGACTACTTCAAGATGTCGTTTGGCAAATACCACACTCCCCTCGGTTATTGGAATACTGCGTTCCACCACGGGGCTTGGCTGCAGACGACGATCAGCCGCCCGGAAATGGTCAGGTTTGGCGGAACCTTGATTCCCATCCACTTCGTTGGCTTACAGGCGGAGGGCAACATTCCGTCCGGCAATCTGGGTTTGGGTTATAGCGTTGGACTGGGCAACGGCCGAGGCTCGGTACTCAGCAAGGCCGGGGACAACGGTGACGCCAATAGCAACCGGGCGTGGGTAGCTAACGTCTTCGCCCGGCCGGCGCAGTTTTATGGTCTTCAGTTGGGGGTCACGGTCTATCGCGATGAATTGACTCCGACCACAGGGGCCGAACGCCGCGAATGGATCGAGGATGCCTATGTGGTGTACACCAAGGAACGCCCTGAATTTCTCTCAGAATTCGCCAGCGTTCATCACACCGACATACTCACTTCCCAAGTGTTCAACAGCCAGGCATTCTATGTTCAACTGGCGTACCGGCTTCCCTGGCAGGAAAATAAATGGAAGCCCTATTATCGCTTCGAGTATATTCATAGGCCGGAAAGCGAGCCGGATTGGAGTGTCACCGACCTGGTGGGTTCGACACTGGGCGTGAGATATGACATTACCAACTACGCCGCCTTCAAGGGCGAGTATCGCAGTACTCGCCACGGTGTAGACGAACCCCGCGTCAACGGGGCCTTTTTCCAGACAGCATTCACCTTCTGACAGAGCGCCATGAGAAGCCCCAGGAAATTCGCGCTCGCAGCTTTGCCTTCGGCTTTGGCCTTCGCCTTTCTCTGTCTGTCTCTCTCCGGACCGCTGGCCGCGCAGAATCGTGACGTCGACGTTGCCGTGGTGGTTCATCCGGACACGCCGGTAAGCAATTTGAGTTTGGCCGAAGTCCGCAAGGTATTTCTTGGCGACCGCCAATATTGGACCACGAACACACCCGTCGTCTTGCTGATCCGTGCCCCGGTAGCCCGGGAGCGGAACGTGGTGCTCAAAGTCATTTACCAGATGTCTGAGTCCCAGTTCAAACAGTACTGGATTGCCAAAATTTTTCGCGCCGAATCGGCGACCGCTCCCAAGGTGGTCTACTCCAACGATGTAGCGAATGAATTGGTGACAGCGATTCCGGGCGCGATCGCCTTCATCGACGCTCGCGATGTAAGGCCAGGCGCGAAGGTGGTTCGTGTCGATGGCCACTTGCCGGGAGAGCCGGGCTATCCTCTGCGATGAGTATGGCGTCTGCGTATTTTATTGGGGCATCGCCAGACGCTGCAGCAACTTTTGAAATTGTGGATCGGAGCGAATTCCGTCGAAAGCCGGCTCTACTTTGACATACGTGAGCTTGCTGTCGCGTTCGTTATAGGCTTTTTCCAGCCAGACCAGCGCCTGATACTTATCTCCGAGCCGCGCGTAGATTTGGGCAATGTTATACGACGAAACGTAGCCACGTTTTGATACTTCCTGCAAACCCTCAAGCCAACTTTGCAGAACTCCCGTGTAGCCGGATTTGCCGTAGTCCTCGCCAATCGCCGCGGCGAGATCGGGATTCCCTGAAAGAGTCAACACCTTTTGCCGCTCCGCGACCGCCTCCTTGAACATGCCGCTTTGAGCATAGGCTGCCTCGATCGCATGCTGGGCTGGAACGAATTTGGGGTCCAGCTCCAGGGCTTTTTGGAGTTCTTGTATGGCGGCTTCGTATTGCCGCGCAAAGTAAAGTTGCTGTCCGGCGCTGGTGTTGATGAGAAGTGAAAGCGGGTCAAGGTCTTGCGCCTTCTTCAATTCCAGTCTGGCCTCTTCGAAGCGGCCCAACTTTGTAAGAAAATCGCCGTACCACTGGTGCGATGTCGCGGAGTTGGGATTAAGCTCAATCGCTCGTTTGAATTCGCTTTCAGCGCCGGGCCAATCCCAATCGTAATTCTCCCGGACGAGGGCAAGGGATATGTGTGCCTCGGGCAACGAGTCCTCGATCTTGACGGCCTGCGTGGCTGCCGACTTGGCGTTTTGCCACACCTCGCGGGGGGTAACGTAGCCGGAATCCCCCATGAAGTTGTAGCTATCGGCTAGGCCGGCATAGGCTTGGGCGTAGTTTGGATCTTTCTCGACGGCTTGATTGAAAAAGTCGATTGCCTTTCTGAAACCTTCTTCCGTCCACTTGTTCCAGTAAAAAAGACCCTGAAGATAAAGCTGGTAGGCCTCGGCATTCTCAGTGTCGTGCTTGGTTAACTGGCTGGTCTCCTGGCCGACCAGCCTGGGCCGGAGATTGTCGTAGATCTCCTTGGCAATGTCGCCCTGCACCGCGATCAGGTCCGAAACCTTGCGGTTGTATTGGTCGCCCCATAGTTCCGATCCGTCGGTCACGCGGACCAAATCAGTTTGGATGGTCAGAGTATCGCCACGCTGTGCGATTTTTCCCATTAACACAGCGTCCACATTAAGTTCTTTCCCTACCTTTTGAGCGTCAACCTCGCGGCCTTTGTAGCTGAAGACTGTACTGCGGGCCATCACGCGCAGTTCCGGAACGCGAGAAAGACTGTTGATGACTCCGTCGGTAACGCCGTCGGCGAGGTACTCAACGTTGGGATCCGCACTCACGTTCACAAATGGGAGCACCGCTACGGAGTGAATTCGCTCCGACGCCAGACCGCCCAACAAGCGCTGCTGCCAGCTGCGCGGAGCAAGAGCAAAAAGCACGGCCAACAAGGCCAAACCGGCCCCGGTTGCAATAAGCGTTCGTGTGCGCCAAGGGAACTTGGAGCGAACCGGTAACACAGATGTTGCGACACCTGCAGATTCGGTATCACGCTTGACGCGCTTCAGATCGGCTCGAAGCTCGGCGGCGGACTGGTAGCGTAATTTCCGGTCCTTTTCCAATAATTTTGCGATGATCCAGCCAAAGTCCGAGAGCAAATCTGGATTAAGCCGCAAGGCCGGCGTAGGCGTCCGGTTGAGGATCGCCTCAAACACGACCGCGGTAGTTCCGCCCCCGAATGCCAGCCGCCCGGTAGCCATTTCATACAACACCGCACCGAGCGAAAAGAGGTCGCTGCGTTGGTCCAGTTCTTCCCCCCGGGCTTGCTCCGGCGACATGTACGCCACCGTGCCCAAAGCCACCCCCGTGCTGGTTAAGTGGGCCGGGTCCCCCAGGGTCGGAAGGGATGAAACTCCCACTTCTTCCGCAACCCGCCGGGGACTCGGCATCAGTTTGGCCAGCCCGAAATCCAGCACCTTAGCTTGCCCGCGCCGGGTGAGGAGAATATTTGCCGGCTTGAGATCTCGATGGATGATCCCGGACTCATGGGCAGCATCGAGCGCCTCAGCGATCTGGATTGCAGTCTCCAGGATCTGGGTGCTGCTCATAGGCTTGCCCGTGATGAGATGCTTAAGGGTTTGCCCTTCCAGAAACTCCATCACGATGAAGGGATGACCTTCCGACTCGTCGATTTCGTGGATGGTGCAGATGTTGGGATGGTTCAGAGCAGAAGCGGCGCGCGCCTCACGCTGAAATCGCTCCAGGGACTGATGGTCACGGACCATGTCCGGGGGCAGAAACTTGAGGGCTACATTCCGACCGAGCTTGAGGTCCTGGGCGCGGTAAACCACTCCCATGCCGCCACCGCCCAGCCGCTCCTCGATACGGTAGTGGGATATAGTCTTGCCAACCATAGGCAACTCGGGGCAAGTCCGCATGTTAGGCCGCCCGTACTACCAAGTCAACGCGTGGGAGAGACCCAGTTGCGCGATTGTGGCTAAAGCGTGCTCTCCTTGCCAATCCCGCTAAATTCTGTAAAAATAACAGTTTGTCATATCCCCTCCGGAAGCACTAGGAAAGGAACTTAAGCTCTGTGTTAATGATTCGTCTGTCGCGCACGGGTGCGCGCAAGCAACCGCATTATCGCGTGGTGGTCATCGAAAAGGAGCGCGCGCGCAATGGCCGGCCGGTCGAGGTCGTGGGAACCTACAATCCCCGCACCAGTCCCGCCAGCATTGAGCTCAAGCGCGAGCGCATCGACTACTGGGTGTCCAAGGGCGCTAGGATGTCGGACCGGGTCAGTAAGATCGTGTCCAAGCCAGCTCCGGCCACTGCCGGTTCTGTTGCCTGATCCTGCCGTGCGGGTCACGGGAAATCTCACTCCACCCATCAGGGGCCGCGTATGAGCGAACAAAGTGGAGACTTGCGGGCCTTGATCGAGCAGATCGCGAAAGCCCTGGTCGATGAGCCAGGCCAGGTCTCGGTCAGCCAGATTGACGACGAGCAGGGCCCCGTGCTCGAACTCAAAGTGGCGGCCAACGACATGGGCAAGGTGATCGGCAGGCAGGGACGCACCGTGCGCGCCATGCGCATGCTGCTGGGCGCGGCCGGATTGAAGTTCCATAAGCGTTTTACGCTGGAGATTCTGGAATAGCGGAAACAGGAGAGTCTGGAATCGCCGACGAGTTCATCACGCTCGCCCGCGTCCGTAAGACGCAGGGCCGCCGCGGCGAAGTTGCACTTGAGTTGCACAGCGACGTCCCGGACCGGTTCGTCGCAGGCATGCAGCTGTGGGCCTTGGCCGAAGACGGCAGCCGGCGCGAACTGCGAGTCGAGGAACTCTGGCCGCACAAGGGCGGCCTGGTCCTAAAGTTCGTGGGTGTGGATTCCATATCCAGCGCTGAGGCGCTCATTGGCTGCGAACTCCAGGTGCCACGCGAAGAGCGGGCGCAGCTCGAATCGGGTTGGACTTACGTCAGCGACCTGATTGGATGCGTGGTTTTTGACCTGGATCGCGAGATTGGCCAGATTGAAAATGTGCAGTTCGGCAGCGGGGAAGCACCGCTGCTGATGGTCAGAGCGGGATCGCGAGAATACGAGATTCCCTACGCCGAAGCGTACTTGAAGGGCGTGGACCTCGAGCACAAGCAGATTCGAATGCAGTTGCCCGAGGGCATTTTGGAAGTGAACGCGCCGCTGACGGCGGAAGAGAAACAGCAGCAGCACGGCACAGGCAAGCGGTCGAAATGAATTTCCTCAGTGTCCTCTGTGGTTAAGGATTTTGCTTTTCTGGGTCTGCGATGAAGATCGATATCCTAACGATCTTTCCCGACTTCTTTCGCGGACCGCTGGATTACGGCATCATTCGCCGGGCCCGGGAAGCCGGCCTGGCAGCGATCGAAGTCCACGACTTGCGGGCCTTTGCGCACGACCGGCACCGCACCGTGGATGACCGCCCCTTCGGCGGCGGCGAAGGCATGGTGCTGAAGCCGGAACCGATCTTTGAATGTATTGAGACGCTGAAGGTTGCGCCGCGCGAGGACCGCATTACTGGCCGCGCAAAGCAGGGCGTAGTGCTGCTCTCCGCGCAAGGCAAACGCTTCGACCAGTCCGTGGCGGAAGAACTCGCCGGGCTGGAACAGATCGTTCTGATCTGCGGACGTTACGAAGGCGTAGACGAGCGGGTCGGAGAATATTTGGCCGACCGCGAGCTGTCCATCGGAGACTACGTGCTGAGCGGAGGCGAACTGGGCGCGGCGGTGATTTTAGATGCCGTTACGCGGCTGGTTCCAGGGGCGCTGGGCAACGAAGCTTCCACGCGCCAGGAATCGTTCAGCCTGCAAGAGGTCTCGCCGGCGGGCAATGGTCCCAGTTCCACCTGCGCATCGGGTGGATTGCTGGACTATCCGCACTACACGCGTCCCGCGGACTTCCGGGGGATGGCAGTGCCTGAAGCACTGGTTTCGGGTAATCACGAAGAGATCCGCCGCTGGCGCCGCCGCACGGCGTTGGAAAAGACTCTGCGCAACCGCCCCGATCTGCTGGACGCGGCCACGCTCAGCGACGAAGACAAGAAATTGCTGGCCCAGATTGCGGACACAAAGAATTAAGCACGACATCCAGTACGAAGGGGACACCGTCATGTCGAACCTGATCATCGAAAAACTGCTAGCTAAGACCAAGCGCACCGATATTCCCGACTTCGTTCCGGGCGACAGTATCCGGGTACACGTAAAGATCAAGGAAGGCGACAAGGAGCGCCTGCAGGCGTTCGAAGGCGTCGTGATCGCCCGCACCCGCGGCCCCCAGGCCAGCTTTACCGTGCGCAAGATCAGCTTCGGCCACGGCGTCGAGCGCATCTTCCCTATCAACGCAAGAGTGATTGACAAGGTAGAGTTGCTGCGTTCCTCGAAGGTCCGCCGCGCTAAGCTGTACTATCTCCGCACTCTCCGAGGCAAGGCTGCGCGTCTGAAGGACATCGAAAAAGAGCGCCTGATTGCGGAACCCGCAGCCAAGTAGCTGCTCCCATCGGTGCGGATGGGTTCTGCGGATTTCTGGGATTAAGTTGGAGCTGCTTCTTCTACAGCGAGATGACCGCCGCCTTGGCCTTGGGATGCTCTTCCTGTTGTTCCTGTTGTTCCTGTTGTTCCTGCTGTTCCGCCAGCTTTCGCAACAGGAACTGCAGAATTTGGCGGTCGCCTTTTCGGATCTCGCGGAATTCGATGCCTAGTCCCATGTCCAGGGCGGAGTGCTTCACTTGCCCTTTCACGCTCAAATCGTAGTTGGCGACGTTCAGGACCAGCTTGAGATCGGTGCCCGGCAGCAACGCCTGCTTGGTGGTGACCAGACATCCCAACTCTGACAGGTTCTTGAGGCCACCTTCACTGTGGGTTGCCGTCGAGCCACGCTTCAGCAGCTCCGCCAGGCCTTCGATATCAAAGCGCTGATGCCGTCTGCGGTTGCCATTGGGAATGCCGTTAGAACTCGACCGCTGGAGAATAGTGTCCCGCCGGATCGGATCATAAACTTCTTCCATGTCCCGGAGTTCGGCTTCCCACATCATCCGCTCGGATTCGACACACTGGATGCCGATCTGTCCGTGCAATTCCGAATTCGGCTCACCCACCCAAACCACCCGGCAAAACGCCTTATTGCGCCCGCGTTCGACCGCGATGATTTCCCCGTTACCTTTCACGCAGCGCAAGCCGGTGACGCGCGCGCCGCGCGACGAAATGTCGTAGGTACACGCCATTTCCAGACAAGGCTTGTTGTCCGCGTCCCAGTAAGTGACTCGAATTGGAAGGGCGACGTGGATGCGCTTGTCTATGCGCTCCGGCGGCTGATTGAGAAGTGTTTCTGTCACAACGCGTCTGCTGTAGGAAGACTCCTTGAGTTGACAGTACCAAGATGGAAAGAATCGATCAATTTACGGCGGTAACTCAGGCTGGGTTACTCACGAGGTCATTGAATTTGCACGGGTTAGCAAAGATACGCGGACAACTGGTTTTTCACTCTTGCGCCGCCGCGTGGTCTCAGCGAAGATGCTTCCATCTCCCGTGTCCACATCCTCGGAAGCAAAACTCGCACCCGAGAAGCCGATTTCAGCGTCCGCTGCCAAGCTGCGCCTGCTCAAGAGACTCCACTGCACGCTGAAATATGAAAAAAAAGCCTGGCAATCCGGCGCCCACCTGGTCGCGGGCGTGGACGAAGTAGGGCGGGGTTCGCTGTTCGGACCGGTGGTTGCCGCAGCCGTCATCCTCGATCCCGAATATCGGGTCCGGCGGTTGCGCGATTCCAAGCTACTGCCGCCGGAACGCCGCGAGGTATTAGCCGAGCGCATTCGGGAACATGCGATCGCCTGGGCTATCGCAGCCGTGGACGCGGCTCGCATCGATCAGATCAATATCTATCAGGCCTCGCGAGTGGCCATGCGGGAGGCGGTAATGCTTCTCCACCCTCTGCCGGACCACTTGCTGGTGGACGCCATGCGCCTCGATTGCGACCTGCCTCAGAAGCCGATCATCCACGGAGATGCGCTCTCCGCGTCCATTGCCGCCGCCTCCATCCTGGCTAAGGTCGAGAGCGATCGCCTAGTCAGTGAATGGGACCCGGTCTTCCCCGCGTATGGACTGGCTTCTAACAAGGGCTACAGTACGCCTCATCACCTCGCCGCCCTGCGCCAGCACGGACCCTCTCCCCTGCATCGCCAGTCGTTCGCCCCGGTGTGGAATGCGCCCGTGCCGCAGGAAGTGCTGGCCTTCATGCTGGAAGAGACCGTAGAGGAATCCGCAACCGAACTGGAGGAGCAAGCGGTCTAGGAAGCGCGAGAGATGACCTTCTGGTGCCCCACGATACAATCAACCCCATGCTTCGCCTGATGGCCATCACCGCGCATCCCGACGACGAAGCCAGCAACTTCGGCGGCTCGCTGCGCCTCTACCGGGATCAAGATGTCGAAACCTGCGTGCTATGCCTTACCCCGGGGCAGGCCGCCAGCCATCGTGGTGGAGCCGCGAGCGATCACGAACTGGCCACAATGCGGCGCAAGGAATTTGCGGCAGCCTGCGAGATTCTGAGAGTCAATCGCGGAATCGTGCTGGACTATCCCGATGGCCAACTTTATCGCCAGGATCTCTACCGGGTCGTCCGTGACCTGACGCTGCGCGTGCGCGAATTTCGTCCGCAGGTGATACTGACCTTCGGGCCAGATGGCGGGGTTACCGGACACCCAGATCACTCCATGGCCTCCGTCTTCGCCACCCTCGCATTCCATTGGGCGGGACGCAGCAACCGTTATCCCGACCAGCTCAAGGATGGTCTTACGCCGCACTGCACCCAGAAGCTGTACCACTCAACGGCTGACTTCAGCCTGCCCGGACGGCCGCCGATCACTTTGTCTTCCGCCACCACAAGCATCGAAATCGGGGATTATCTGGAAACCAAGATCGCTGCATTCAAGGCGCATACCAGCCAGGCGCCCCTGTGGCCTCTGGTCGATGAACACCTGCGCAAACGCGGGCGGAAGGAGCTGTTTCATCTCGCCGCTTCGGTAAATACGGGAGCCGTCAGACAAGAGACAGACCTGTTCGAAGGTATCAAGGACCAGTCCGTTAGCCCGGCAGATTTCGATCGGCCCTAGCGCTGCTCAGTGGGCGCGATGGAATGACCGGGTTATGCCGGATTGACAATACTGGCTCCTACCTGGGCTTGATGATCTCACTCAGCATGTCCGGCTTGGATTCGTCCCGGACCAGATGCGGATACTTTTCCCCGCCGTGATAGTCGATCTTGTAGGTCTTGTAGTACTCCGTATTTTCCACGAGCAACTCCAGCGGCCCCGTGCTGGTCTTGCCCTTTCGCAGGGCATCGCGGAGCACCTCTGAGGAAAAACGGCGTCCGTTCACCGCCATGATCTTCATGCCCGGGCCAATCCCGGCCCGCGCTCCCGGCATATTCTCGACCGTGTCGACGACGGTGCCGTCCTCCCGCAGCAATAAACCGATTGAATAGGAAGTATCGATTTGTGTGGCGTCCTGCTCCGTTGCCCTCATCAGCTCCGATCGTGTCTCGGCATACACCAGTTTCCAGCCGCTGTTTTCGAGGCCCGCCAACGGTGCGCCGGGACCATGCGTCTGCAGCCGTTCGGTGAGAAATCCGCGCCAATCGTAGGGTGCGACCTGGCTCAAGGTGTTGACCACATCGTCGAAGGTGTAGGTCTTCACCTCGGGGGGGCCATTCTGTCCGCCGTGGAAGAGATGACAGAAGTCGTCGATCGATTTCTTACCCTGAGTTTGCTGGCGGATGATCGTATCCACCCACAGCCAGTTCAGAACATCCTCGTCGTAGTAATCCAGCGACCTCCGCCAGGACTCCCACTGATGCGGGGCGCCCTGCATCGAAGGCACACCGTCGGCGGTGTCCTGCAGGTTGCGCCAGACGCGTCCCGAACGGTGGTCGAGGTCGGCAGCGATCAGCGCCACCGAGTCGCGGAATTCTTCTGGAGTGCGCACGCCGCTGCGGCCGCTCAGGACGTCTCCCAAATAGGAAGTCAGCCCTTCGTACACCCATAGCAGATCGGTCTGCATCGGCTGCTCGAAGTCGGGCGTGGTCAGGTCCGCGGGACGCCGGTATTTTCCGTTCCACGAATGCACATACTCGTGGGTGAGCAGGCCGGCCTCCAGCAGCCGTTTCTCCGGATCCACCAGGGTGCGCTCATCCACGCGGCTGTCGTTCGATTCGTGGTGCTCCAGGCCGAAATGCGCCACGTGGTCGCTAAGCGTGTACAGGAAATGGTAGTCGCGGAAATGCTGCGCCCCGAAGAGCTTCTGCGCTTGTACGGTCAGGGTCTTGTAGTGCTCGAGGACGTCGGGCGGCGCATCCAGCGCGGCGGTGCTGTCAGCTGCGATGTCCATCTCCTGCAGCGGATTTTGCGCCAACGGCACCACCAGCAGATACTCCCCTGCGATCACTGGTGAATCCACCAGCAGGGTGAGCGACGTGGGTTTGAATTTGATCTCATCGGCCGATTGCGAAGCTATCGCCAGCGACGTGCCGAACTTCCATCCCGCGGGCAACTGCAAAGTCGCTTCTACGGTCACGTCGTCCGACGTCGCGCCAGCCGGATACAACACCAACGTGTTCCAACTGACCACCGTCATCTTGCTGGTCGCCGAGGCCCCGCCGGTGTAGATGCCATCGGCGCCTGCGGGTGAAATAAAGTCCAGCGACGCCTCCACACTCGCGACTCCTGCCGGAACCTCAACGTGGAAGGTCCAACCATCAAGCAGATCGCGCCGCCACTTCAGTATCTGTCCATTGCCCATGAACTTGATCCCCGCCACGCTCTGAATCGGTCCGGTCGGTCCGTGCTCACCGGGAATCCACTTGGGGTAGTACAGAGTGAGCGTCCCGGCAGCGGCAGGGATCGTCATGCGGGCGTGGAAGATCTTTCGCGGTGCTTCAGTGGCGTCTACCACCAGGCTGATCTGCGGGGAGGCTGCGGCCAGGATCGGCGCGGTCAACAGGGTCAGAATGGACAGCCAGCGCACTGCACTGCGGAGTCGAGCGGGCATGGATGGGCTCCTTGGGCCTAGGGGAACTCAACTGATGATTTGGAAAGAAACGACTATATCAGACCGTTTGCCAAACCGGTCGAGTCCCCGTGGCCGTAGGTTCATAATGGATAAGCATCACTTGCCATGGCTGGAAACTCGATGGCTAACGGCTCTGCTATGATTTCGCCGTGCCGAGCCACCCCCATCGCGGCAGGTTTATTACGTTTGAAGGGCTCGACGGGTGCGGGAAGAGCACGCAAATGGAGAAGCTGGCCGTCGCTCTCCGCGCTCAGGGGCTCCACGTCGTGACCACCCGCGAACCGGGTGGAACCGCAACCGGAGAAAAGATCCGCCATCTCTTGCTGGATACCGCCACCTCCAGCCTTTCGCCGCTGGCCGAGCTGGCCCTGATGTTTGCCTCGCGCGCACAACATATCAAGGAAGTGATCCAACCCGCGCTCGCCGAAGGACACGTAGTGCTCTGCGATCGCTTCACCGACTCCACCGAGGCCTACCAGGGCGGCGGACGCAAACTGGGCAGCGAGCCGGTGCTGGCCATGCATCACATTCTGTGCGGCGACCTGCAGCCGGAACTGACGATTCTGATGGACTCGGACGTAGCCGCCAGCGTGGAACGCGCCCGCCGCCGCAACCGGACCCGCACCGAAAATAGCCGCGGACAAAACGATGAGAACCGCTTCGAACACGAGAATCGCGCCTTCTTCGGACGCGTGCGCACGGCTTATCTCGCCCTGGCCGCCCGCGAACCGCAGCGCGTAGTTGTAGTGGACGCCCGTGGAACGGCGGCGGAAACTCACAAGCAGATTCTCGCGATTGTGCGCCGTAAACTGAAGTTGGCGGCAAGAACGGCGTGAATCCCCCACAGAGGCACGGAGACACGGAGGGAACTTTGGAAATCCTCGGAGCCGCTGACACCAAGCTGCCCTGCATAACTGTCGTACAGTTGGCCGGTGTTCCCGGAATAGACTTGTGTTCTCCGTGCCTCCGTGTCTCCGTGGTGAAAAACAACTATGGGCTTTAGCGATTTCCACGGTAATTCCGACGTTGTCCGCCGCCTGCGCGAGATGCTGGCGCGCCAGCGCTTTCCTCAAGCTGTCATCCTGGCGGGTCCGGCCGGCTCCGGCAAATACACGCTTTCCCTCATGCTGGCCAAGGCAATGAATTGCCTTTCGCCCACACTCGCCGACGGCCTGCCCGACTTCTGCGGCAAGTGCTCAAACTGTGTTCGCATTGCCCAGGCGGAAGATCTCGAAGCCCGTTTCACGGAGGCAGTCGAGGCCCGCGACGCCATGCGCGACACCGACAAGAAAGAAACCCGTCTGTTTGTCCAGACCCATCCTGAAGTGCTGGTCATCCCACCCGACCCGCCGCAAATGATGATCAAGGTGGACCAGGTGCGCCGGGTGATCGAGACCATCTATTTTCGCCCCGGTGAAGCCAAAGAGCGCGTCTACGTATTTACCGATTCCGCGTTCATGAAAGAGGCTGCCAACTCGCTGCTCAAGGTGCTGGAGGAACCGCCCGAGTTCGCCACTATTTTTCTGCTGACGGAAAATGCCGGCGAACTGCTGCCCACGATCCGCTCGCGCTCGATGATGGTTTCACTGAGCGCCCTGCCCACCGAAGAGATCGAGCGCTATCTGGCGAAACATCGGCCGGATTGGAACCCGAAGCAGCGATCCCTGGCTGCCCGCCTCGCTGAAGGCGCCGTAGGACGCGCCCGCAGCTTCGACCTCGCCGCCTACACCGCCGCCCGCGCCCATGCCTTAACGATTCTGAACTCCGCCTTGCGCGCCGCGGATCACAGCGAACTGTTCAAGGTGACGGAAACCTACCGTGCCGGAGCCGAGGGCCGGGACAAGACCGAAGCCCTGCTGCGTACGCTCTATTCCCTATTGCAGGACCTGACATTCCTCAGCTCCGGCACGCCGGAGCTAGTCCGCAACACGGATATCCAGCCCGAACTGAAGAAGCTGGCCGAATCCTCCGATTTCGCCTGGATCACCTCTGCCGCCGACCGTCTGGCCGAGGTCGAGCGCGGCATGCGCCGCAACCTGTTGCGGTCGCTCTCCCTGGATGCCTTTGCCACCGCGCTGGAACGATGAAAAGCGAGCACTTAGCACTTCGCACTTAGCATTTAGCCTCAGAGATTGAGGTTGAACAACGCGAATCGGGAATGGCCAAATGCCAAGTACCAAATGCTAACTGCTTCTTCCATCGCCACTTGAGGATTGTCATACCTCCCGCTCCTGTGCTACGGTATGGGGAAAGTTCACGCCTTTAAGTACCCACAATCACAGCAGCGCCGTGTTGTGGCCCGCGGAAAAAAGCGTGTCGAACAGGTGGTGCCATGAAAGATGCGATTGATTCCATCCCAGCCGAGCAGTCTGTGGAACAAGAAGGCTTCGCCAACCGCAAGCTGATCCGGCCCTCGCTGAACCGCAACGACCACAACCACGCCCCAGTGTCCCTGGGAGAGCGCCGCGACCGGCCCGAGCGTCCCGACCGTAACGACCGTGGCGAACGTTCCATGGGCGGCAGGAAGCCTGCCCCTGCCGAACAGACCAACGCCGAGAACTTCTACTACCAGAAGCAGATGCAGTCCAGAACGCCGATGGTGGTGGTGTTACGCGACGGAGAGGAAATCCACGGCGTCATCGAGTGGTACGACAAGAGTTCTCTCAAGATAAACCGCAATGGCGCGCCCAACCTGATGATTTATAAACCCTCGATCAAGTACATGTATAAAGAAGGGGAGAAGGGGTAATAGTCGTCAGGTCTCAGTCGTCAGGTGTCAGGAAGTGCTTAGCATTCAGCATCCAGTCCTGCAAGATTGCTTTTCCTGCCACACAGTACTTCCTGACACCTGAGGACCGACGACTGACGACTACAATTTCGGCAGCACAATTCCCTTCTGCGACTGATACTTGCCCTTCCTATCCGCGTAACTGACTTCACACACCTCATCCGACTGGAAGAAAATAATCTGACACAGGCCTTCGTTGGCGTAGATCCTGGCAGGCAACGGGGTTGTGTTTGAGATTTCCAGTGTCACGAAACCTTCCCACTCCGGTTCAAACGGGGTGACGTTCACAATAATTCCGCAGCGCGCGTACGTGGATTTCCCCACACAGATCGTCAGCACATCGCGCGGAATCTTGAAGTATTCGACCGACCGTGCCAACACAAACGAGTTCGGCGGCACGATACAGCAATCCGAGCGCACCGTAACGAACGAGCGCTCATCGAAATTCTTCGGGTCTACCACCGTGCAGTTCACATTGGTGAAAATCTTGAACTCGTCGGCTACGCGCAAGTCATAGCCATACGAAGACAGACCGTAGGACACCACGCCTTCCCGTACCTGCTTCTCGGAGAAGGGATTAATCATGTCGTGCTCCAGAGACATCTTGCGGATCCAGCGGTCATTCTTCAGCATGGGTCTCCTTAGGAAATTTTGTAATTGAGTAATTTTGAAATTGGTGATTTTGTGCTTCGTCAATTTCCAAATTACACGATTATCAGAGTACAAATCGGTTCGCTTGAGGGTGCCGCCATCTTACGGGAGAGAACCTCCCGTTGACAATCTCCCTTATGTCCCTTAGCATCAATCACTTGGTGCGCTGTGTTGATTTCGCCGCTGGGGGCCGCCCGTGATTAAGCTGGACATCATCAACGAAGTGGTCAACAAAACCGGGATCACCAAAACCAAGGCCGAACTGGCCGTGGAAACTGTCTTCGAGAGCATGAAGCAATCGCTCGCCAAAGGCGACCGCATTGAGCTGCGGGGATTTGGCGTGTTCAATGTCCGGCCGCGCAAGACCGGCATCGGACGCAACCCGCGCACGGGCGCCGAGGTTTCCATCCCGCCCGGCAAGGCCGTACGCTTCAAGCCAGGCAAGGAGTTGCAGTCCATCGATTGAGTTCGTGTGGGAACCGGCGACTCGCCCGTTCCTGGACACGGCCCAGCCAGGGGCCGCACTGCGGCCAGATATAGATGTCCGATCCCACTCCCCCACTCTCTTCGACCACTGAGTACTATCGTCCGATAGAAGTGTTTGTTGTCCGTCCACCAAAGCAGCGCTACTGGCTGCACATTCTTTTGCTGTTGGCCACGATTTTCACCACGCTGGTCGTGGGTGCGCGGATGGAGTTCAACTTCCTGCACGATCAGCCCGCGTTCTCCATGAACGACGACGCGCTGCCTTTTTTTCCCGTGCGCTGGACGCTGGCCCATCCGTCGCATCTGTTGTTAGGTGTTCCCTTTGCGGCCACCCTGATGCTGATTCTCCTGGCGCACGAGATGGGACACTATCTCTACTGTCGCTACTACGGAGTGCACGCAACGCTTCCCTTCTTCATTCCGGCGCCGACTTTGATCGGTACGCTCGGCGCGTTCATCCGCATCCGTTCACCGATCCGCTCACGCACAGCATTGTTTGATATCGGAATTGCCGGCCCGATCGCCGGCTTCGTAGTCGCGGTGGCCGTGCTGATCTTCGCCATGCCTCTCTCCAAGGTGATGACGCCGGCCGCGGCCGCTTCTGACGTTCAGCTGGGATATCCACCGATCTTTCAAGTGGTCTGGGCAATCCTTCCGTTGGCCGATATCCACGGCGGTTCCTCGCTGTTGCGGGATATGTACTTCCATCCCACGGCAATCGCAGCCTGGGTGGGGATGTTTGCCACCGCGCTGAACCTGCTTCCCGGCGGTCAACTCGATGGTGGGCACATCGTGTTCTCGCTCGCGCCCCGCGCGCATCGCTGGGTTTCGCGTGTCACCATCCTGGCGCTGATTCCCCTGGGGATTTACTGCTGGGCTGGCTGGTTAATCTGGGCAGTTCTGCTGCGGATCAGCGGCATGCGCCATCCCATGGTACCGGAGTGGCCGGCCGTGACGGGTGGCCGGCGCTGGCTCGCCGGGTTCGGCTTGCTCATGCTGATCCTGACCTTGACACCCGCCCCATTCGCGCACAGTTCGTTGCTGGAAGTCATGCGTGAGCTGCGAGCAGGACAGTAAGGCACCCGACCTGCCCCTGTGCCCCGCCTCACGTACGTTCGTGACCGCAGTCACACCCTTCCGCGCTCCCCCACGGGATAATCTAGCTTGAGTTTCGGGAGTGTCATCACTCCGGATGGCACTCCTGATGGACGTGGGGGTTTCGTGGCCAAAGGGCGGGTTTCCATCGTTGTGGAGCGCTGTAAGGCGTGCGGATTCTGCGTGGAATTCTGTCCTACCCACGTATTGGCACTCTCCTCGGCCTTCAATGCCAAGGGTTACCACCCCCCGCACGTGGTCCATCCGGAAAAGTGCAGCGGTTGCGATCTGTGCGGGATGTACTGCCCCGATTTCGCCATTTACGCCACCAAGATTACTGTGCCGCGGGAGGTGCTGCAGGAGGGGAAAGATGAAAGCTGACCCTCGCGGCGTGCTCACCGGCGTGCACTTCATGGATGGCGACCACGCCTGCTGCGAAGGCGCACTGGCCGCGGGCGCGCGTTTTGCGGCTGGATATCCCATTACGCCTTCTACCGAGGTGGTGGAACGTTTTGCCTTGCGCGCGCCAACCGTGGGCGGGACTTTTATTCAAATGGAAGATGAACTGGCCGCTTCCATTACGCTGCAAGGCGCGGTCTGGGGCGGTGCGAAGGCTTTCACCGTTACTTCCGGCCCGGGTTTTTCGCTCATGATGGAGCACATCGGCTACGCTGCCATGACCGAAACCCCATGTGTGTTCGTGGATGTGCAACGCGGGGGACCGTCGACCGGTCTTCCCACGCTGCCCGCGCAGGCTGACATGATGCAGGCGCGCTGGGGCTCCCATGGCGACTACGAAATTATCGCCCTCTGCCCCAATTCTCCGCAGGAGTGCTTTGACCTCACCATCAAGGCCTTCAACCTCGCCGAGGAATTTCGCGTTCCGGTCATGTTCATGATGGACGAAGTGGTGGGGCACATGACCGAGAAGGTGGTCATTCCCCCGGCCGATCAGATCGAAGTCGTGCCCCGTCATCACACCCACAAGCCTGTGGACGAGTACCTGCCCTACGAAACCAACGGTGACATGGTCCCCGAAATGGCGCATGCGGGTGAGGGTTACAAGTTCCACGTGACCGGGTTGACGCACGACGAGCATGGATATCCCAACATGACGCCGCAGACGCAGGACAAACTGGTCCGCCGCCTGCAGAACAAGATCCGCAGCGCTGCCGACCGGATCGCGATGTTTGAGGAAGAGGGCCTGGAAGACGCTGATGTGGTCGTGGTGTCTTACGGAATTACGTCGCGCGTGGCCCAGCGGGCAATCGACTTGGCACGGGAACAGGGTATGCGGATCGGCAAGCTACGCCTGATCACCGCGTGGCCATTCCCGGAAGGGAAAATCCGCGAACTGGCGGCGAAGGTGAAAGCGTTCGTTGTGCCCGAACTCAATCTCGGCCAGATGGTACGGGAAGTGGAACGAGCGGCTGCCGGTCAGGCGAAGACGTTCAGCGTGACCCACGCCGGTGGCGGGGTGCACCATCCCGAGGACATCCTGAAGGTCATCGCGGAGGCCAGCCGATGAGTGACTTCGTCATTCCCGTCGAGAATCCGGTCGAGCCGTTTCTGCGCACCGACCGCATGCCCCATATCTGGTGCCCGGGATGCGGCATCGGCACCACGGTAAACTGCTTCGCCCGCGCACTGATCGAATCGAAGATCGATCTGGAGTCGCTGGCCCTGGTCTCTGGCATCGGCTGCACCGGCCGCGTTGCTGGCTACGTCAAGCTGGATTCGTTCCACACCACGCATGGCCGGGCCATCCCTTTCGCGACCGGCTTGAAGCTGGCCAATCCCAAGCTGAATGTTGTGGTCTATTCCGGCGACGGCGATCTTTCGGCGATCGGCGGCAATCATCTGATCCACGCCGCACGGCGCAACATTGATCTCAAGGTCCTTTGCGTCAACAACCTGATCTACGCCATGACCGGCGGCCAGACTGCTCCTACGACCCCGGTTGGCGCCATCACCTCGACGGCCCCGTACGGTGTGTACGAGCCCTCGTTTAATTTGCCGCACCTGGTTGAAGCCGCAGGCGCCGTGTACGTGGCCCGCTGGACGACCTTCCATGTGCGGCAATTGGCGCGCTCTATCGGCGAAGCCTTTCAGAAAAAGGGTTTCTCATTCATTGAGGTAATCTCGCCCTGCCCCACGCTCTACCAGCGCCGCAACAAACTGGGCGATGGCCTCGATACCATGAAGTACTACAAAGAGAAGAGCAAAGTCAGGCATGGCGCACCCACCAACGAAGTCGGCCTGACCATGACCGGGGAGATCATCGTAGGCAAGTTCGTGGACCGCGACCGGCCGGACTACCAGACCATGATGCGCTTGCAACTGGCCGAATCGTTGGGCGAGCAGTTCGTCGAACAGGCGGAGATGGTATGCAGCTAACTGAGATTCGTCTTGCAGGCTTCGGCGGCCAGGGCGTCATCCTCTCGGCCATCATCCTGGGAAAGGCCGCCTCGATTCATCAAGGTGCTTTTGCCACCATGACGCAGAACTTTGGGCCCGAGGCCCGCGGTGGCGCCTGCAGCGCGCAGCTCATCGTTTCCGATGCGCCCGTGCTTTATCCCTATGTCACCCAGCCCGACATCCTGGTCGTGATGTCGCAGGAAGCCTACACGCGTTTTGTGCCGGAACTGAAAGACGGCGGCATCCTGATTGTGGAGCAGGATCTGGTGCGTGTATCGGACATTAAAGCAGACACCAGGGTTTACAGCGTGCCAGCCACCCGCATCGCTGAGGAACTCGGCAAGCGCATGGTGCTGAACTCGGTGATGGTGGGATTTTTCACCGCAGTCACGCACTTGCTGGATGCCGACGCCGTGCGCAAAGCGGTTGCCGATTCAGTGCCCCCAGGCTTCCATGAGCTGAACCTGAAAGCCTTCGAGAGAGGATTCGACTATGGGAACACGGCTCACGCCGTCACTCCCGAAAGTGCCGAAGTCGAAGCGGACGTAGCGTACTCGCAGGAGTAACAATCATGCGGATGCGGGTTTTCGACCCGCCTAGTCCACTAATCCACCATTCTCGCCGTGATCTGTTCCGACGGCTCACCGCCCGCCATGGCCTGCGCCACGATCAACTGCCGCGCCTCGGTTCTTATCTTAGGCAAGTGCAATCCGAATAGCGCCGCGCCCCCGATGCAGGCGACAGCTCCGACCGAAACCGTGAGCGGCGCGCCCAGACGGTCCGCCAACGCGCCTCCCATCAGCGCTCCAAAGGGCGCCATCCCCATAAACATCATGGAATACACGGCCATCACCCGGCCCCGCAGGTGATCGGGGACCATGGTCTGAATCAGCGTGTTGGACGATGACATTTCCAGCATCATGCAGAAACCTACGGGAAGCAGGAGTGCGACCGATAGCCAGAAGTACCGCGACCAGGCGAACAAAATCACGAAGAGTCCAAAGCCGCCGCATGAAACTGCAACCCAACGCCCGAGCCCGCGGACGCCGCTGCGCGCGGCCAGCGTCAGCGCCCCCAACAATGCCCCCACTCCGGTTGCCCCCATAAGGATTCCCAGACCGCGTGGTCCGCCATGCAGAATCTGGTCGGCAAAAACGGGCATCAGCACCGTGTATGGCATGCCCACCAGGCTTACCAGTCCCAGCAAAAGGAGCAGCGCCCGTATCGGTCCGGTGCGGCGCACGAAGCGGAAACCTTCGAGGAGATGCGCCACAGGCGAAGCCGACGACGCCTGATACGACGGTCGCGGCACTTGCATCATCAGCAGCCCAATAAGGACGGCGATGTAGCTGACCGCATTGACGAAGAAACACCATCCTTCGCCGATCCTTGCCACCAGGATGCCGGCAATCGCCGGACCAATCACCCGGGCCCCGTTGAACATGGATGAGTTCAAGGCGATTGCGTTCATCAGATCTTCCTTGCCCACCATATCCACCAGGAAGGACTGCCGTCCCGGGATATCAAATGCATTCACCACCCCGAGCAACGAGGCCAGCACGAAAATATGCCAGACCTGCACCACGCCGGCGAGGGTCAAGCCTGCGAGCATGAAAGCCAGCAGCATGGAGGCGATCTGAGTTCCAATCACCACGCGATGCCGGTTGTATCGGTCAGCCACGATCCCGCCCAGTGGAGCTACCAGGAAGACCGGAAACTGGCCGGCAAATCCTACCGCGCCTAGCAGTAAAGCGGAGTGCTTCAGCTTGTACACCAGCCATGCCTGGGCGACACTCTGCATCCACGTGCCCGTCAGGGAGATAAGCTGGCCACTGAAGAACAGCTGAAAATTGCGGTGCCGCAGCGCGCGCAGGGTGGCCGCCATCCTGCCGTTGTTCGGGACTTGCGCGTTAGGAGTTTTAGAAATGCCTGAGTCCGACACTTGAGATCCGTATTAGTGGATGCTACCGGACCGCTCTTTGACGCTTAAACCACGGATGCTTAAACCTCGGACGCTCAAACCGCGCCCATCCGCTCGTCACCAACTTGTAACTTCCCGCCTGCCACAAGCCGGAGTAGAGTTTGCTTGACCTTACGTCGACTGCGAACTCAGCCGGCGTACAATACCTAGTATAGAGGTAAGACCACAGCCGCTTCGGAGAAGCTATGAGTACCAGCCCGGTCCACCGCGAGCGCCGAGCGGCGCAACGCTTTGACTTTCACCTTCCTGTTTCCATCTGCTTGCCCGGCAGCGACCGTCGAGGATCTGGTTTTACCCAGGACTTGAGCGCGCGCGGAGCACTGATATGCACCGACTTCCCGCTCTCGGAGGGTGATGCCGTGGAACTGACGCTGGTCATGCCCTCAGAGATCACGCTGGCCGACAACATGCGCATCCGCTGTCGCGGCACGGTGCTGCGCCCGGCCCAGTCCGCCAAGTCCGGAGTTGCGGTTCATTTGGAAGGGTACGAATTCCTGCCCGCTGCCGAGGCTGTGATGGATGCTTCCGGAGCCTTCGATCGCATCTCCGCCTTGCACGAGCATCCCCAGGAAAAAGATGCTGAAATGACTCCCCATACATTTCATGCCCGGAGTGCCACACTAGCCTGAGCCGGAAAACGCCCTAAATCACGGTTCCACGCGCATTCCCAGCGGGGCGCGGGCTTTGCCCGGCTTTCCCCTTTTCAATCCGACCGCTTTCGCATAGAATACCCAGCACCGGGGACACGTCTTCACGCAGGGACGCCCGCTGTTGCCTGTCCTTACGTTTTCCACTTCGAACATGGGGTTTGGCGTAAGGGGAACTTTTCTCATGAGGAACGGTTACCAAGGTCACTTGGCGCAGCCAGCATCCCTTCATAACATGCAGACGGGGGAACAAGTGAGGACCCAGCCATGAACGGCATAGCCGTCGCCCTTCTAACCGAGGACAAAGAACGGCTTTCGGTGCTCCAGCATCGTCTGGAAAGCACCCAGATGGGCCGTAATGTCTTCAGTCATGTCGGGTTCCCCACTAGCTCGACGGACGCCGTCGTACGCCAGATCCAGGACGTCCGGGCCGAAGTGGTGCTGGTGGATATTGACCCCCGGAACACTCAGCCTGCCATCCATGCCATCGAACTGATCCGCGCCACCACCAGTGACATCGCCATCTTCGCCGTTGGCGAGATGACTCATCCCCCCAGCATCGTCTCCGCCATGCGTGCCGGGGCGGGAGAATATCTCGAAACCAACCCAACTATTCCGGCCATGGTCGAAGCGTTTACCCGTTTCGCCGCGTCGCGGGGCAAGAGCCGAACTTCTTCGGGACGCGCCCGGGTGTTCGCAGTGACCAACGCCAAGGGCGGAGCCGGCGCAACCACGGTTGCGGTGAACACGGCCATAGCCCTGCAGGAATCTCACGGCGGAGTGCTGCTCGCGGATTTCGCACCCCTGGGACATGCAGCGCTTCATCTGAACGTGCGCCCAGCCTTCGGCGTCACCGACGCCCTGCAGAACTTGCACCGCCTGGATACGTCATTGCTGGACGGCCTGATGACCCATTGCAAGGGTGGCCTGCAACTGCTGGCGGGTACGCAACAGCCGCACTCGCTGTCGCCCACTGCCTCCGAGCTGGCCCGGCTTTTCGATCTTCTGGTGTCGCACTTCCGCTACGTGGTAGTGGATTGCTCCGGACGCCTGGACCAGACCGCCCGCCTTCTCTGTGATCTGTCGAATGCAGTCCTACTCGTGGCTCAAGCCGATGTCGTCTCCCTGTGGAGCGCGAACCGCGTGCGCACGTTTCTGGAAGAAGGCGCCGGCCGCGACCGGGTTCGCCTGGTGCTCAACCGTTACAAGAAGATTCCGGGTTTCACCGACGAAGATGTCGAAAAGGCGACGAACTGCAAGCTTCTCTGGAAGCTTCCCAACAATTTCCAATCGATAGCGCCCGCCATCGATAAGGGGGTTCCTGTGGCACTCCAGGAGAGCCTGGATGTAGGCCGTTCCTTCCGCTCGCTGGCGGCGGCCCTGGCGGACGCGTCCGCCACCACGGAAGGCTCCCTGGACCTCGCCTATCAGCATGACAAGACGGATGCCAAGAAGAAGCCCACCGGCCGCCTGTTGATCACACCCTTGCGCGCAGGCCAGTAATCGGCCCCCATGAGGTTCCCGCCCGCCGCAGTTCTCCTTAACAAGCTGCCAATTGCCGCGGGAATTTGGGCTTACAATGGATACGAACGAGTAGTTGCTCGGGCGCGCTAAGAGGAGTGGTAGTCGTCGTTAGCCTGCCCCCGGTTAGCTGCTCGCGGAGAGACCCGAGATGGAGAAAGCTGTTCCCCTGCAGCGCATCTCGCTCGCGAATATCCTCGTCGCCACTGATTTTTCTTCCGCCTCGCAGGCGGCGCTTCTCTACGCGCTCTCCATCGTGCGGCAATATCAGAGCACACTGTATCTGGCTCACATCGTCCGCCCCGAGCTGCTGCATCGTGCCGACTCCGACGCCGTGGGTTCCGCGGTCCGTCAAGCGTGGCGCGACGGGCAGCGCCTGACCACGGACTTGCTTGTTTCCGGCCACCTTCGCGGCATCAACCACAAACTGCTGGTGGAGCAGGGTGAGATTTGGGAGCGCCTGTCTCTCCTGATTCAGCACAACAACATTGACATGATCGTCGTGGGAACTCGCGGACGGACCGGCCTGGCCAAGGTATTACTCGGCTCGGTGGCGGAACGCATCTTTCGCCAATCCCCTTGCCCGGTCTTGACCGTTGGGCCTCGCACCCCGGCGCCGGCCACACAGGAACCGGGACTGCGTCGCATCCTCTGCGCGACTGATTTCACGCCGCAATCTCTGCACGCCGCCGCCTATGCGCTCTCGCTGGCCAAGCAGTATCACGCGCACCTTATGCTGCTGCACGTGATTCACGAACCTCCAGCCGATTCGACTCTCCACAAGGGACGGCTGCTCGAGGAAGCCAAGACCCGGCTGCGCACACTCATCCCGGCGGACTCCGGCCTGCAATTCGAACCCGAATTCATCGTGGGCTTCGGGACGCCCGGCACTCGCATCCTGGATGTTGCCGCAGAAAAGGCTCCGGAACTGATTGTGCTGGGCGTAACCCATGTGGGGGAAGGCGCCTTCGCCAGCCGCCGCTGGACCACGGCTTCCGAAGTTACGGGTAAGGCCCTCTGCCCTGTGCTCACGGTGCGAGATCCTGCCCACAAGTGATCTCGAGGATGGCGCCGCGACGAGTCGCCTGTTTCTTGGCAGACTCTCAATTTGAAACTCTGAAGACGTAGAGTGAATGATCGAGCATCTCCGGTGGACCATACCGCAGCAGCCAACGATAACCGCCTGGGTCCTTCAGGAACTGCCCCGAGAGGCTGGTCGCACTCACAATCACCGTCCCCGTGACCCGCTCGTTCTCCCCAAGTGGGTGAGCCTTGATTCCGTACACCGCCGGATCCACACTGCCGAAATAGGCAAGCCATATCTGTTCTGCCGGATGGTCACGCTCGTATTGGCGCACCGCAAGCAGGCCCTGCCCCCAATCAAGATTGCTGTCGGTAAGCAAACGATAACTCTCGGCTGGACGCACAAATATGTTGAAGTACGAGAGATACCCCGGCGCATAACGCAGCGCATCCGCGGCATTCACTGCGACCAGCAGCACCAGCAGCACCATAGCAGCACGCTTCTCGCGGGCACGCTCCCACACGGCGCCCGCGAACAGCAGAGCGAACGGATAAACCGCCAGGATGTGCCTTTCCCCCAGATCGAAACGCGAAAAGACCGCGAGCAGCAGATAGAGCGCGGGAAAGGACGAAATAATCCAAAGATCATTGAGCAGAAGATCATTGGGCACAAGATCGTTGGACACGCGCAGCCTTCGCGACCCGGCGAGCGCCAGCCCGGCAAGACACAAGATCAGCACCACCGTGGGCCATTTCAACAGAATGACTACCGGGTAGTATGACTTCCAACCACCGGCCTGCGTAAGCTTGCCCAGGAAGAATGCCGGCATCCCGTGGCGGTTGTGCCGGACTACGGTTCTGAACCCTTCCAGATACTCGCCCGCCGGGACCAGCACACTGAAGTTCAGGCGGCTTCGGACACCTGTGTATGTAATGTCCGGGCGATTCGGAAATGTGGTGATGAGTTGTCCGTTGCGCTGGGTTAACCGCGAAACATGGAAGAAATATCCGGCCCAGACGACCAGCACTGCAACCACCGCCGCCGCAAACATCTTTCCCCAGTTCCATCTCCGCGGATTGGCAACGACTCCTTCCTGCTTCAGCACCAGCATCCATCCAATCGCCACAACAAACATGACGGGCGCGGAAAATTTCGCCAGCAGCATCAATCCCAGCAGCAAACCGAGATGTGCGGTATGTAAAGCCGAAGGATTCTTCCTCCATTTCACCAGTTGCGCCGCGGCGGCGAAGATCAGGAGCGCGGCCACGCCATCCGTGGTTGCGACTGAGAAGTGCGCGATCATGGACGGAGAGAAGCAAAAAAGGCCCAGGGCCAGGTTGGCCGCGCCTTCGGAAAACAGGCGCCGCGCGGTCGTCCACAGCACACAGCCGAGGATCAATCCCAGGATTAGATTCATACTGCGCGCGCGCTGCGCCAGGGGCTCCGGGGCAGGCTCCATTCGTGTGGCGCGCCACGCCTCGGGCAAACGCTCTACGTCAATTTGCCATTGCTCAGCCAGAAGCGGTAACGTGCACCAAAGGCGGGCAAGGGGAGTGTGGTCGTTCCACTGTTCGAACCGGTTGTTGCGCCAGGCATCCAGGCCTCCAGCAATGTCCACCGGTTCGTCGAAGGTCACCGATTGGGTGCGGATGAACCAGGCACACTGCGCAAGGTAGGCCAAGAGCAAGAAACCGGGCAGAAACCACCGCAGGCCCCTCCGTCGCTTGGACGAGGCACGCATGGGGGCCTTGGCCGCGGTGTGATCTTCCCGTGACGGTCCATGATCATGATAAGGACTGGTGATATGTGATTCTCCAAACTTCAAACCGCTGTCGAGCGCAGTGAACCTGCAGGCCTTACTCGCACCGGCTGTTCTCGTTGTTCGGGCAACAACAATATAATCCAGCGACCCCACTCAACCGGGACGAAAACACGAGCAGCGCAGGAACTCGCGCACAAAAGTTGCGGCCATCAAGTAAACTCTCCTCGGACTTGCATGAGACTGAGCGTCATTGCGCCCACTTACAACGAGGCAGAGAACATTTGTCCCCTGATTGAGGCGCTGCGAACAGCCTTGCAAGGCATCGATTACGAGATTGTCATCAGCGACGACGACTCGCCTGACCTTACATGGGCGATAGCAGGCGAAATCGCACAGGCCGACGCGAGAATCCGGGTCTTGCGCAGGAACAAGAACCGCGGGCTGGGGGCCGCAGTCATTGACGCCTTCAGCTGCGCCCGCGGCGAAGTATTGGCGTGCATCGACGGAGACCTGCAGCACGACCCCGGAATTCTCCCCAAGATGTTGGCCGAGCTGGAGGGTGGCGCCGATCTCGTCGTGGGCAGCAGATACACTGCCGGAGGCGGTGTCAGCAGTTGGAATTGGATTCGCCGCCTGGAGTCGCAAGTTGCCACCAAGATGGCGCAAGCGCTGCTGGGAGTTGCCTTGTGCGATCCCATGTCGGGCTACTTCATGCTGCGGCGGGAGGATTTCCTGCGCGTGCGCGGCCAGTTGAATGCCGAGGGCTTTAAGATCCTTCTGGAAATCGTCTCCCGCCTGAAGCCACAGCACGTACGTGAGGTCCCGTATGTCTTTCGAGACCGTATCGCTGGACAGTCCAAGCTCTCTGGAGACATTGTTGTGGATTACCTGCGGCAGCTCTGGCGATTGCGTCGGCAGCTTTAACCTCCATCCTCAACTCGCTTGTTATTGACGGGCTCCGGTTGTGACTGTCATGCTTGAAACCGGCAATGGGAGTAGCCAAGCTAATTTTCGGCGCACCAGACGCCTCAGTCGCGCGGGACAACCGGGGGCAGGCGGAACAGCCCTTGCCACGACCCGACGCGGCCTCGCTCCTGCGGGTCGCAGTGTGGTTCGCTGTGGTCACTGGATTGGTGGAGGGCGCGGGCCTCCTCCTTTTCCAGAGGATCAACTGGGCGCAATGGGGGCACATGATCCATGTGTCTCCTGAGATCCTCTGGATTTCACCGCTGGTTGATTTGTTTCTTTTCCTGGTGCTCACCCTCCTCGTCGGCTCGGCCGCAAGAGTCATCAGGCGCGTCCGTGCCAATTTAGTGCTTGTCTTCCTGCTGACGTTTCTTGCCGTTTATGACTGGCTCACCTTGACCAGACGTCTGAACCGCAGTGCCTGCGCGTTGCTGGCGCTCGGCGTAGCTGTGGCAATCCAGCGCTGGGTCCGTCAACACGAAAGCTCAGCTCTGCGGTTCTGGAAGAGGACCACACCATGGGCCGTGGGAGCCCTTGCTTTGGTAGTCGTATGCGTGCAGGGTGGCGAGTGGTTACGAGAAGAAAGTGCGGTAGCAAACCTGCCGGTCGCTACGCCTGGCTCACCCAACGTGCTGGTGATCATCGTAGACACGTTGCGTGCCGATCATCTTTCCTCTTACGGATACAGCCGGCCCACCAGTCCTAATGTTGATCGGATTGCCGGGCAGGGAGTGCTATTCGAAAATGCCATCTCGACCTGTTCCTGGAGCCTGCCGTCGCATGTTTCGTTGCTGACCGGTCGTTACGTCTTCGACCACGGGGTCAGCAACGTGCTGCCCGCACGCTGGTTTTCCGTGGAGGACGCCAGCCTCGGCGGCTTTCCCACTCTAGGCGAAGCTTTGCAGCGGAAGGGATATCGGACCGGCGCCTTCTCCGCCAACCGCGCCTATTTTTCGCGTGACCTTGAAGGACGTGGCTTTCTGCATTTCGAGGACTACTTCGATTCAGCCGCTGACATGTTCGTGCGAACGCTGTATGGACGGGAGTTCGCGGGACTCTATCTCAATCGGAGCGATCGCAGCCTGGTCACCAGGCTGCTGCGCGGAATGGGATTCACCACCCTGGTGGATCATGACGAGGAAGGCTCCGGCAGTTACGGCGGTGGCTTCGGAGTCCGCAAACGCGCCGCAGCGGTTAATGATGAAGCGCTTCGGTGGATTCGCCGGGACCGCGAACGCCCGTTTTTCGTGTTCCTGAACTATTTTGACGTACACCATCCCTACGGCGGTCCGCGATCGTATCCCAAACCCGCCTGGAAACAACAGAGTGCGGTGGATGCGTACGACGACAGTGTGAACTACGTGGATGATTACATTGGAAGGTTGATGCACGAGTTGGACCGCCAGGAGCTGCTGAAGAACACACTGGTGGTCATCACCTCCGACCACGGAGAGTCATTGGGGCAACACCATTTGAATGCTCATGGACGAATGCTTTATCGGGAACTGGTCCATGTCCCACTCGTGCTCTGGTATCCCGGCCACCTTCCGGCAGGAATTCGCATTGCCAGGCCAGTGACCAACGCCGCCGTTCCCGCAACCGTAATGGATTTGCTGGGAATAAGCGAACCAAAGGCGTTCACTATGCCAGCGCTGAATCCGTTGTGGAAGAACCCGGAGGCCACAACCAATTGGCCAGATCCCGTTTCCGAGCTGGCCCAGAACAAATATCCGGGAAAAGGCGAGGGAGCAGTGGAGCATATGGTCGCCACCGCGAAAGACGGCCCCATGAAGTCGCTGGTTACACCACAGTGGCACTTGATTGCGCACAAGAACCTTGGGGTTCAGCTTTACGATTGGGTGCATGATCCTGCGGAGTCGAATAACCTCATCAACACACCGCAAGGCCGTAGTGCGGCTCTCAGTTTGACGTCGCAGTTGCGGAACATGCTGGCCAAGGTTACGCCCATCAAGCGAAACCAGCGCATGGCTTCAGCCATTCCTCTGCGCAGCGGCACTTTTGATTTCAAACCAATGGTTCGTGAGGCATCTGAGCAAGCGCCCGTCGACGATTACTACCGCCTGGCAGCCAAGGCTGGAGCCAAACTAACGATTGAGGTTCGGGCCGAAAGCCTGAAAACATCCCACCGCTTGGATCCGGTCCTAGCTGTCGAGGACACC
>JBGQBN010000021.1:0-61532 GCA_041494805.1 Terriglobia bacterium
AGAGTACTTTGGAAAGGTACGTGCGCTGACGTCCGTAGTTTCTGTGTGGGCATGGGAGGATGCGTGCCCGTCTGACAGAAAAGGGGCAGTTCGCTAAGTAAATCAGTAAGATAGCTTGACAGCGGACACCCATAGGGCGCAAAATGCTGCGCGCTTCCGAGTGGGGGTTAGCTAGCTCACATTGGGGCGTGACAGCGGATCCTGACGCCAAAATTGTTTCGTGGAAAAACTTCCCACAATATCGAGAGGGTAGGCGAATGAAAAAGCTGCAGTTCTGCCTCGTAGTGTTGTCCCTGCTGGTACTCGCTCTGGGCGCAGCGGCGCAAGTCCAGAACGGCCAGTCTGCCGGCACGATTACAGACCCATCAGGCGCGGCCATTGTCGGCGCCAAGGTAACCGTGACCAACCTGGGTACCAACCTTTCGGTCACCACCACCAGCAACCAGACTGGCGATTACGCGATCAGAGAGCTTCCGATCGGCACCTACAAGGTCGCGGTGGAAGCCAAAGGCTTCAAGACGTCTGCGAATAATGCTGCGACGATCAACGCCGGCACTACCACGCACTCGGACTTCAAGATGCAACTGGGCGAAGCTCGCGAAGTGGTTGAAGTGTCGGGCGAGGCGGCGGCTGTAAATACCGAGGACTCCAAGCTGGCCTCCACGGTAACTTCCGCCCAGATCGAGAATCTACCCCTGAACGGCCGCAACGTCTATGACCTCATTCAGATCGCGCCCGGCGCGGTCAACGTGACCGGGGTGGACTTCGAGAACGGCCACGGCACGGTAGTCAACGGCCTGCGCGAGGACTTCAACGGGTTCCTGATTAACGGTGTTTCTAACAAAGGTCTGAGCGGCGGAGTCGTTAATACTCCCATTCAGGACACCGTGCAGGAATTTCAGCAGCTTCAGTTAAACATGTCGGCGCAGTACGGCAACAGCGCTGGAGCTATTAACAACCTGGTCACCAAGTCCGGTACCAACGCCTATCACGGCAGCCTGTGGGAGTACATCCGGAATGACGCGTTGGACGCGAACGAGTATTTCCTGAACCTTCCGGGAACTGATCCCGCCACTGGCGGGGGGTTCAAGCCGCCATTACGGTTTAATCAGTTTGGTGGGACGGTTGGCGGGCCGATTATCAAAGACAAGCTGTTCTTCTTCGCCTCTTACCAGGGCGACCGCTTCAAGACCACTGGCACCCCGCAGACTACTACCGAGGAGTCCCCTCAGTTTCGAGCCGCAGTGGCCGCTGCAGACGCCGCCACCGGCGTGCAGTCCGTGGCTAACCTGCTGTACCAGAATTTCACGCCGAAATTGTCGGGAACGTTGTCCTCTACGCTCGCCCAATACGTCGGGGATCCTGTTAATGGCGGGAGTTCACCGTTCGGGCTGGCGGGCTTTGGTCAATTCTTGTGTCCGGATAATACAAGTGCCGCGATTGCAGCCCGGTGGGCGACGATCATGGGTGTAACGGCACAAGACCAGGCCGATATGGCGACCGCGGGCTGTCTCAGCATCCCAGCGATCCAGGCGGGCACGATGAACCGCAACGATCCATTTGAGTTGAATAGCGTCGCCATCTTCGGCTCACAGACGCAGACCCTGGGCAACCTGTTCAACGGCAACGAAGCCTCGGGGCGAATCGATTACAACTGGAACGCCAGCAACCGCCTATTCGCGCAGGTCAACTGGTTCAAGTCCACGGATTCGTTCGGGCCTTGCAGCGCAGCCTGCACACGGGGCTTTAGTAATCCTGCACGCAGCTATTTCCCCAATGGGCAGTTCAGCTACATACACACTTTCTCGCCCACCATCCTGAACGAATTCCGCGCGGGTTACACGCAGAACAACACGTTGATCGGCACCAACATTCCTGGTGTGCCGCAAGTTACCTTTGGCGACGGTTCGGCGGGATTTGGCTCCTACAACGGCTACCCGCAGTTCTTTAAGGAGCACATCTACACCTACTCTGACATGGTTTCCATCAGCCATGGCAACCACAACATGAAGATGGGGGTGGAGTTCCGCAGAAACATCGAGAACAGCGTGTTCAGCGTAGCTCGTCCTTCCTATTACATGTTCGATCCTCTGTTTTTTGCAGCTGATGCCCCGGCTGAGGAGGATGCCGGAGTGAATCCTGGCATTTGCGCCCCGCCCTGCACCAGCTTCAATCCCAATCCGCAAGCCCAGTTGGAGTCGAACGTGCGGCACTGGCGTAACCTGGAGATGG
The DNA here is from genome assembly GCA_041494805.1 of Terriglobia bacterium. Lineage (GTDB taxonomy): Bacteria > Acidobacteriota > Terriglobia > Terriglobales > Acidobacteriaceae > JBGQBN01. The sequence continues at coordinate 2,233 of JBGQBN010000021.1, forward strand.
GCGCCTACTTCCAGGATGATTGGAAAGTGACCAAGCGGCTCACAGTGAACCTCGGCATACGCTACGATTTGTTCCAACGGCACCACGAGGCGAACAACTTGGCCACGACTTTTATTCCTGGACCAGGGTCGAACATCCTCCAAGGAATACAAAACGCCAACACTTTTTGTCCAGGCGATCCGCTCGCGCAGTTGAAAGGCGAATGCGGTCCGGGTGGTTTTGCCCCAGCAACCGGTCTGGGCAAGGGTGACCACAACAATTTTGGACCGCGGGTTGGCTTTGCCTACGACGTGTTCGGCGACGGCAAGACCTCGCTACGCGGTGGTTTTGGGGTTTCGTATGAGGGTACTCTGTACAACCCGCTTTCGAACTCCCGCTGGAACCTCCCTTACTACTCCTTCAACTTTGCCGACAACTTCCTGTTCAGCGACGTCAACTATGTTATGTACGGGCCCACGACCTGCACTGCCCTCACTTGCGCACCGGACCCAACCGCTACGCCAACCTTCACCGGACCGCCTACCAACCCCGGGATGGGCATCGGAGCGCAGGCTACGGGCAACTTGACGGGTTGGGCTCCCTTCAATCCGAACGTCGCGCTGCTGACGGGAATTGTCCTGCCCGAAGGCATCCGCGATCCTTACGTTTACAACTATTTCCTGGGTGTGCAGCGCGAGGTCCTGCCCAAGTGGGTAGTGGAACTCAACTACGTGGGCACAACTGGGCATAAGTTGTTCCGCGCTGAGAACATCAACCGTCATCCTGGATCTGTGATGCCGGTGCCCACGGGGAACCCAGGTGATACAGCGCCAGCGTGCATCACGGACAACTTTGGCCGGACCTGGTGCGGGAATGGCGGTTTTGCCAACAACAACTACGGGAATATGCGCAACTGGCAGAACTCGGTGAACTCCAACTACAACTCGCTGCAAGCCTCGGTGAGGAAGCAGGTGAGCCACGGCTTGCTGTTCAACGTGAACTACACCTTCAGCCACAGCATCGATAGTGGCTCGACCTGGCATAGCGGAGCTACCACTGCGAATGGCTCTTCGGCCGGCGAGGGCTACACGACAGACCAGACCCTTCCGGGACTGGACCGCGGCAACTCCATCTTCGACATTCGCCAGCGCCTGACCTTCAACTACGTGTGGGAACTGCCAGGCAAGAACCTGCACGGTTTTATGGGCGCGGTGCTGGGAGGATGGTCCTATAACGGAGTCTGGTCATTCCAGACAGGTGCGCACTGGCAACCCTACAGAACGAGCGCTGCGAAACTGCGAGAAGCGGACGGGGTAACTCATTGCACGGCAGCTGACGTCAACGCTGGGGCCTGCTTTAATCTCGGCGGTGACTACAACCTGGACCACGGCCGCAACGACCGGCCGGACAGCAGCCTCTCAAGTTTCGGGGATCAGTCTCGATTCACTTGGGGGAACGGATGGTTTCATACCGACGCGGCGGGTAACCAGATCCCGAACCAAGCAGGGCTACCTGTTCTGTCCTCGGCTTGCTTCCTCTGCACCAGCAATCTCGGTCGCAACTCGTTTCTGGGACCGGGTTCCTGGTTCGCCGATATGACCCTGGCCAAGGTCTTCAAGTTTACGGAACGCATAAACATGAAGTTCGAGGCTCAGGCTTTCAACGTATTCAACCGGCCTAACTTCCTGCTGGCAACCCAAGGTGGTGGAGCTCATAACAACATCACCGATGGCGCATTCGGGCAGGCAGCCGGCACCTTAAACGCTCGGAACCTTCAGTTCGGTTTGAAACTGAACTTCTAAGCAGGCTCGCTTTTAGGGGCTTGTTCCTGTACGCTGGGGACAAGCCCCTATTTTTCTGCGGTGAACTCCATGACCTGTAGTGGCCGCCGCGTGCTGCTGTTCCTTCTCGGATTTCTGCTGGTATCCATTCCCTCGCTGTGGGCTCAACAGCAACTCGGAAGAATTGTTGGACAGGTGCGAGTAAGCAAGGGTGACTTTCCTCCTCGCCCCATTCTGGTGGAGCTACAGCTACGCGGGTCCGCGATTAGCAGCGCATACGCGGATGATCAGGGGCGCTTCGGCTTCTATGGCCTGGAAGCGAACCCTTACCATGTCGTAATTAACGATGAAGCCTTTCACTCAGTAGATGAACTGGCGCCCGTGAATCCGTTGGTATCACCCACCACCATGGTGCAGGTTAGCCTGGAGCCGCGGGAAGATGTGAAGCCGGCGCCGCTGCCCAACCACATGCAAGGCGGCAATCCCTACTTGATCGATCTGGCGGACTATGGTCGGCATTTCCCCAAGAAAGCGGTTAAGGAGTTTGAAAAGGCCGTACGGGCGGACCAGGAGGGGAAAAGCGACGAGGCCATCCAGCATTACGAGAAGGCCCTACAGATTGCCCCTGATCTTTACCAAGCGCACAATAATCTGGGCTCCCTGTATTTGAGCAAGTCCGATGTTGCGGCAGCGCGCAAAGAGTTTGAGCGGTCGGTTCAGTTAAACCAGAGCGATGCCGCAGCGTATTTCAACCTGAGCAATGTTTGCATACTGTCGGGCGACCTGCCCGAGGCCCGGCGTTATCTTGACGAAGGGATGCGCCGCCAGCCGAGTTCGGCGCTCGGACGTTTCCTGGAGGGGACCCTTAATATCCGCCTGGGAAAGCTCCCGCAGGCCGAAGGCCCATTGCGCCAAGCTATTGAGTTAGATCCGCTTATGGCGCAGCCCCGCTTGCAACTGGTGAATCTATTGCTGCAGCAAGGAAGGAAGGAGGACGCAGTCGCGCAATTGCACGACTTTGTGAGCGCCTTTCCCGCGAGCCCCTTCTGCGCTCAGGCTAAAGAACTGCTCAAGCGGCTGCACGCTTCACCGGTGCCTTCGCAACCGGTCTCCAAGTAGCAACCAACCTATTGTTCTTTTCCTTTGATTAACTGACAAAATTCTGCGTGCAAGCGGCACGCTTCCTGGTATTCCTGCCGGGCCAGGCTAGCTTTGTGGAGTCCCTCGTAAGCATAGCCGATGTTCAGGTGCGCTTCTGCCAGTTGGGGATCGATCCGCAGGGCCCTCTGGTAGCTCTCTATAGCCTTTTGCGGGCGATTGGTGCGGCTGTAGGCAATACCCAGAAAGTTGAATAATTTCGCGTCGCTAAGGCCGAGTTCGACTGCCTGAGCCAAGTGCTTGGCTGCTTCCGCGTAGTTCTGTTGCTGGAATTGGAGCATTCCCAATTCACGTCGCCCGAGGGCAAAGTTGGGCTGGATGCTCACGGCCTTCTCGTAGGCAGACAAAGCGGCCACCTTGTCTGTCTTCGACTGGACGAAACCCAGATCGTACCAGGCGCGATAGTTCTGCGGATTGTACTGCAACGCCTTCTCCACCCATGACTTTGCGCCGGCCATATCCCCCTGGTTGAAGAGAGAGCGTGCAAGTCCCGTCATGGCCTGGTCGAAGTTCGGGTTCAGTTCGAGGCACCGCTTCAGCTCGATCGAGGCATCCGCCCAGTTTTGCTGGCGGGATGCAGCTTGCCCCAGCAGGAAGGGCACAATATACATCTGGGGATCCTTTTCGCGCACTTTGGCGAGCAATTTCTGGCCTGCCGGGAAATCGCCTGCCTGGAAGGCGTCGCCGGCTTCGAGGATCGAATTGAATTCCCACAGCTTGCTCTTGGCATCGGGCAGGCCCGCAGCCAAGGCTTCCGGTGAGACTGGAGAGCGGTAGGCGACATAGCCCAGCGCGCGCAGCTTTTCCAGGGCGTCGGGGCCCAGGCCGGAGCTTCCGCCCGGCGCGATTGTAAAGGGGCGGTTGCGCAACCGTGTCTGTAGTTTGTCCTTGAGGACAGCCGCGGTGGCAGTTTGCTGCGCAGCCAGGTTGTTCTTCTCTGCCGGATCGGCGACCACGTCGTAGAGTTCGGGCTGGGGCGCGTCGATGTAGTGGTAGCGGTTGGTCTGCAAAGCATGCAGTGGGCTCCAGCCAAAAGAACTGAAAGGATAAAAAGTTTCGCTGTAGGCTATATCATCGTTCCCGGCTTCGGGAGCAAGAAGACCGTGTGACTGAAATTGCTCTCCGATTGCATCCTTGATGCCAGCGGACTGAATGAGCGTGGGGGCAACGGCGATCGTCTCGACCGGCCTTGCCGCCCGGCTCGGCTGAAAGCCGCTTCCCTTGGGCGGTTTCACGATCAGCGGAATGTGCACGGTCGAGTTGTAAATAAAGAAGCCGTGTTCTTTTTCGCCGTGGTCACCGAGAGACTCACCGTGATCGCTGAGGAAGACGATCAGGCTACGGTCGTAAAGCTGATTGCGTTTCAGCCAGTCGATCAGACGGCCCAGTTCGTGATCGGCGTATGCGATTTCGCCGTCGTAAGGGTGGCTACGATACTGGGTGCGATAAGGCTCCGGAGGATCATAAGGGCTGTGGGGGTCGTACAAGTGCAGCCAGAGGAAAAACGGCCGGTGGGGCGTCTTTTTCAGCCAGTCCAGCGCATGGGTGACACTCTCTTCGGCTTTTCGATCCACCAGGCCGAGATCCTTTTTCATGAAAGTTTCGGCGGAGAAAGCGTCATCGTAGAAGTCGAACCCACGGGCCAGTCCCCAGCCGCGGTCCAGGACAAAAGAGCTGACCACTGCGCCCGTGGCATAGCCTTGCTGCTTGAAGGCCTGTGCGACAGAACGAAACTGCGACGAAAGCGGCTGGCCGGTGAAGTCTTGCACTCCGTTCTGGAAGGGGTATGTGCCAGTCAGGATGGCCGCGTGCGAGGGCCAGGTAAGGGGCACTTGCGAAATGGCGCGTTCGAATACGATGCCGTCGCTGGCCAGGGCATCCAGAGTCGGCGTCTGGACTCCGGTTGCACCGTAGCAGCCCAGGTGGTCAGCGCGCACGGTGTCGATGGTGATGAGGATCACGTTGGGTGCGGGCTTGCGCTTCGGAGGGGTCGCAGCCCACGACTGCGAAAGCAGGAGCGCCAAACCGATCGTGAGCTGGAGAAGATATTTCACCAAAGTCGCGGACCGTCCTTAGATTACTGCGGCTTAGATTACTGCGGCTGAGCCTGCTGTGCCTTTCGCATCTCCTGCTCAGCCTCGTCGTTCAGCCCCTTTGCGGCCAGCGCTCTGGCCAGAGCCGCATGCATCCCAGGGTCTTGTGGGATGAGATCGGCGGCGTGGCGCATCTCCGTGAGCGCGTCATCCACTTGGCCCTGATAGAGCAAAACCTCTCCCAAGGCGCGGTGACCGGGACCGAAATCGGGCGCGATGGTGATGGACTGGCGAAACGCGGCCGCCGCTTCGGGCGTCATTTTCTCTTGCAGATAAGCGGCGCCGAGATTGTAGGCAGCGCCGAAGTTGGTCGAGTCCAACTCCAATGCATGTTTCAGAGTCTGGATTGCCGAATCGAAGTCGCCCGCCTTGCCGTACGCCAGACCCAGTTGGAAGGTTGCAAGAGAGTAGTCCGGGCTCAGTTGCAGCACGCGCTGAATTGCTCGACTGCCTTGGGAAATTCACCCATTCGGTAGTGATTCAAACCCAATAGATAATGCACCGGGATTGAATCCGGCTCGGTCTTGAGCGCAGTGTTGAGTTTCTCGGTAGAAGGCGCGTACTCGCCGTGCTGGCTTTCTGCAATCGCGTCTGAAATCAGCTCGAACACCTGGATGCGGTCTTTGGGATCGGGCAAAGCGCTGCCGGTGACGCTGGGACTGCCGCCGCCGGAGAACCCGGCATATCCCAGGGACTTTAATCGCTCCATCAGAGCGGGATCGAGGCTGGCTTTTTCGGCTAACTCCTGCCCTGCGGTGTACTGACGAATCAGGGTCTCCAGGCGCGCACGCATCTCCTCGGCAACGGCCTTCTTTTGCGGATACAAGTTCCGGGTCTCGCCCGGATCCTTGGCCAGATCGTAAAGCTCCGGTTTGGGCGCATCAATGAAGTGATAATTTCCGGTCTCCACTCCACGCAGCTCGCTCCAGTTGAAATGCAGGCGGGGCAGGAAGGTTTCCGCATACAGATTGCGGGATTCATCTTCCTTTTTCGCCGTCATCAGCGACAGCAGACTGCGGCCCTGAACCTGCGAGGGGACGTCCACTTTCAGGGTTTCGAGTACCGTCGGCATCAAGTCTGCCAGGCTCACCGGCTCGGACACGGTTTTCACGGTTGCGCCACGCGGCAAGTGGAGAATAAGCGGCACGTGCAAAGTCGCGTTGTAAATGAAGAAGCCATGGGTTTTCTCTCCGTGCTCACCCAAACTTTCACCGTGGTCGCCGCTGAGCACGATTACCGTGTTCTGGTAGAGGCCTTTGTCTTTCAGAAATCCGATCAAGCGCCCGACCTGGGCATCGGCGAAGGCAATTTCCCCGTCGTAGGGACGGTCCTTGTATTCCTCGCTATAGGGAGCCGGCGGGCGGTAGGGATAATGGGGATCGTACAGGTGCATCCAGAGGAAGAATTTTTTCTGGTAATTCTGGCTGAGCCAGTCGAGGGTCACGTCCGCGACCACGTTGCCAGGGCGCTCCATTTCGTCGAGGTTCGATTCCTGCAAGCGATTGAAGTCGAAGTGGTCGTAATAGAAGTCGAATCCGTGGTTCAACCCGAAGCGGGAGTCGAGCACCCCAGCGGCGATTACGGCGCCGGTGGAGTATCCCTGGTCCTTGAGAACAGAGGCCAGAGTGGGCTGGCCTGGGGCCAGCTTGTTCCCGCTGAAATCGTGCATGCCGCTGAGCATGGGATAAGTTCCGGTAAAAATCACGCTGTGCGCGGGCAGTGTGACCGGCACCGGGGTGTAGGCACGTTCGAAACGCACGCCATCCGCCGCCAGAGCATCGATGTTCGGAGTATGAATCTGCTTGTAGCCGTAGCAGCCGAGGTGGTCGGCCCGCAGCGTATCGATGGTGATGATGACCACGTTCGGCACGGGATTCGGCGCGGCAGGCGCCGAAGACGCCGGCGTCAGCAGGCTGGCAGTCAGCAGGAATATAAAGCACCGGGAGGCAACCATTGGGTAGCAAAATTATATCCCAGCGCAGAGGCTAGCCCCACTCTGGCGTGGGCAGTGAATATGCTAGTCTGACTTGCTATGAAGATGGTTCGGATCCTGATGATTTGCTGCCTGGCGGGCGCCGCCAGTGCGGCCGTGGCTCAGGTTGCGGCGAAGAACACATCACAACCTGACGTGTTCCTGGTGACCATTGATACGTTGCGCGCCGACCACATCCACTGTTATGGGTACGACCGCATCCAGACGCCGGCGTTGGACGGCCTGGCGAAAGACGGGATTCGCTTTGCCGAGGCGTTCACCCCCAGCCCCATCACCAATACTTCGCACACGACCATCCTGACCGGACTGTTGCCGAGTTCTCACGGAGTGACCGACTTTGCGATACCGCTGGCGCCGGCGCACCAGACCTGGGCAGAGTTGCTCAAGGAGAAGGGGTATCACACGGCGGCGTTTATTGGGGCGGTCATTCTCGATAGCAAGACCCTGGCCCCGGGACTCGACCGCGGGTTTGATTATTACGATAACTTTCCCGAACATTCACAGACAAAATCACGCTGGGGGCGGGTGGAACGCCGCGGAATGGACGTGGTACAGGATGCGGAAACGTGGCTGAACGCCCATCCGGCTGGGCCACACTTTGTGTGGGTGCACCTTTACGATCCGCATGATCCCTACGAGCCGCCTGCGCCGTATTCGGAGCAGTACAAGGATCGCCTCTACGATGGCGAGATCGCCTATGCTGATTCGGTATTGTCAAATTTTGTGGACTATTTGAAGAAGCAAGGCTGGTATGAAAACGCACTCCTGATCGTGGTTGCAGATCATGGGGAGGGATTGGGAGAGCATCACGAGGACACGCACGGAATCTTTCTGTACGATTCGACCACACACGTTCCGCTGCTGGTGAAGTTGCCGAGCCGCGGCAATGCCGGAAAAGTGGTTGACGCTCAGGTACGTACTACGGACATTCTGCCCACCGTGCTGGATTTGTTAAACGTGCCGGCACCAGCGCTCCATGGAGAGTCACTGAAACCGTACTTCACCGGCACGGAAGCGGCCAGCCGCGCGGCATTTGGAGAGACCGATTATCCTCTTCGTTTCGGATGGGCGCCCCTGCGTTCGGTGCGCGCGGAGGGATTCAAGTTCATCGAGGCGCCCCGGCCGGAACTGTACGACCTGCACGCTGATGCGGGAGAGCTCAAGAACAGCTACGAAGTGTCGAACGCCACCGTGCAAAAGTTCCGCGGCTTGTTGGCTGACCTGAAGGCTAAGAGGCCTTCCGACGCAACAGCAGCCCAGGCGGGATCGGAATTGCCTGATCCCAAGGACAGGATCGAGGAGCAAAACCTGCTGCACGCCGCAATGATGGCTTCCGATGATGACCGTCCCGCGGACGTTCGCACTGCCTTGGAGAAGGTCTTGCAACTGGATGCCAAATCGCCGACGGCTCTGCGGCAACTGGGAGAGCTGGAGTTGCAGGCGGGCGACTACGCGAAGGCGGCGGAGCACCTGAAGCGGGCGCGTGAAGTTCGCCCCTACGATGCGACAGCAGCTTTCTATCAGGGTCAGGCGTTAGAGAAAATGGGGGACCTGGCGGGCGCACGCGATGCCCTGGAAGCCAGCCTGAAACTGACACCGGGGCAATTGCCTGCCCGCTTGCTGCTTGGCAAGGTCTATTTGGGTCTGAAGGATGCCAAGAATGCGCAGGATCAATTTGAAGCTGCGCTCCTGGTGGACCCGAACAGCGTGGAAGGGCAGCTCGGCCTGGCCAAGGCGCAGATTGCCGATGGCAGCTTTGCGGATGCCGTCCAGCAACTCGAGCCGCTTTCTAAATCGGAGCCAGACAATGCGGAGGTGTTTGAGTTGCTGGCGCAGGGTTACAGCGGGATGGGAAAGCAACCAGAGGCACAGCAGGCGGAGAGCCGGGCAAAGTTGCTGCGGGCCAAGACATCTAAGCCCTGAACGGCGGGTCAGAGGCCCGCCGCCACACGATTATCGGTACACCATCACCGGCGACTTTCTTTCACGATCTTCTCCACCTGCTGCAAATGGTTGAGGTCGTGTCCGGCGAACATGCGGACTATGTGCGTGATGGTCTCCCGGCCCCGCTCTTCGTGCATTCCGTAGTTGTCCCATAAGCTCTTGGGGATCGACTTCAAGAGCGCCAGGTTATGCTGGCGTAGCACGCGGAAGGTTTCGAGCGAGGTCTTTGGATCGCAACGGCTGTACTGGAAGGTATCCGCCCACACGTCCTGGTCGAAGGCTTTGATCGCTGTGCCGTTCTCGCCCAGAATCAGCCGCAGACGCCAGCCCGCGACCAGCTCAGTGTCCGCCAAATGGGCGAGGATCTCGGCGATCGACCACTTGCCCGGCGCAGGCCGCCGGGTTAGCTGCTTCTTGTTCAGCCGTTTGGTAAGTGCCGCGAGTTTCTTTGGAGTCGCCTGCTGCACCCGCAACGGTTGCTGGCCGTCGGTATAGTTCAGGATGCGCTGCATGTACTGCTGTGGAGTTTCCTGCATAGAAGCTTTGATTATAACTCCCCTGAGTACCGGCCATCGCGCGGGTTCGAGTTCGCATCCAACGGGAGATGCGGTAGTCTAATTTATTGGTTTCGGGAGGATTGCGTGCTGAGATTGCGTACCAGGATTTTTTCTGCCGCGCTGATCGCCGTTGGGAGCCTGTGCCTGGCGGGATGCCCGCACACATCCATTGCGAACATCAACAGTGACCCGGGGCGGTTCGCCGGAAAGGAAGTCACCATCGCGGGGCGGGTGAGCAATTCATTTGGCGCGCTCGGCTCCGGCGTTTTTGAGGTGGACGACGGCACTGGGCGGATGTGGGTCTTCAGCCAGAGATACGGCGTGCCGGGTAGCGGCGCCAAGGTGGCAGTGATCGGCCACGTGGAACAAGGATTCAGTTTTGGCGGCCGTAGCTTCGCGACTATTTTGAAGGAAACCGAGCGGCGCCACTAGGCGCATCACGCAATACGGCTCAGGTCGGTGTAATCTTTCCCGGTGCCCTCCCGGATCGACTGCGGCAAGGCTTCCAAGGTTTTGGTGCTCGCCTGCGGCCTGGCGTCGAATGCGGCAACAGAGAATACTCTCTCCCGCGCCCTGCAATCGGGCGCCACTGCGGCCATGGCCGGACACCCGGGCACGGCTGTCGTACTGGACGTGGCCTCCGGCAAGATTTTGGCGCGCAGCCGACTGGATATCGCAGCCCGCCGCGTGGCTCCTCCGGGATCCGCCATCAAGCCATTCACTCTGTTGGCGCTGCTGCGATCGGGGAGTTTCAACCCCAAGCAACGGGTGCTTTGCCGGCGCGCACTGAAGATCGCCGGCAAGGAGATGAACTGCAGCCATCCCGACATTTCCTCCGGCTTCGACGCTGCGGAAGCGCTGGCCTACTCCTGTAATTTCTACTTCGCCACTTTTGCGTCCCAGCTCACGGAAGAAGGTCTAAACCAAGAGTTTCAGCGCGCGGGGTTATTGTCATCCACCGGACTGGCCGCGGGGGAGGCAGTGGGCAGCATCCGGCATCCAGCGAATGACGACCAATTCAAGTTGCTGGCACTGGGGCAAGATGGAATTGCGGTCACACCTTTGGAATTGTTGCGCGCGTACCGCGGCCTGGCGCTGCGACAGAGGTCGGCTCAGCCATCCGATGCTGCGTGGGAGATCGTCTCTCGGGGACTGGAAGGCTCTGCCGGCTACGGAATGGCGCACTCAGCGCAACCTGACGGGCTTGCCGTCGCGGGCAAAACGGGCACCGCGGGTTCGAGCACATCGCCACTGACGCATGGCTGGTTTGCAGGATACGCGCCAGCCGACGATCCTGAGATTGTGCTGGTAGTTTATCTGGAGCATGGCCGGGGAATGGACGCTGCGGCGCGGGCTCGCAAGATTTTTGCCGCTTATCAGCGAGCGCGAGGTGCGAAGTGAGGCGCGGCTTTCTGGCGACACTCCTGCTGACGACACTGCTCTCGACAACATTGTCGGTGGCGCAAGCACCCGACATCAGGGTCGGCATTTACTCACTGCAGCCTCCTGCCACTCTCATCGTTACGCCAACCAAAGGACCAGTGCGGTGGAAGAACTGCTCCTCCTGCCGCGCGTCGGAGCTGAGCGGTAGTTTGCAGGTTGAAGCGGTTGATGGCCGGCTTCGGCTCGCGGGGCAGTCGCAAACTCAGGCTGCTGTATTTGTTATCACCGGCGGTTATCGGCTGTCCGGGTTTCAACACGCTCCCTTCGAAGCTGCTTTCCCGCTGGAGATTCGCGCTCGCGGCAACTCACTCCGGCTCACTCTGAGCATGCCGCTCGAGGAGTATGTAGCCGCCGTGCTGGCGGCCGAGAGTGGCAACCAGCAGTCCGATCAGTCCCTGCAGGCTATGGCGATCGCAGCGCGGACTTTCGCGGTGCACTTTCGTGGGCGGCACAAGGCTGAACGACTCGACTTCTGTGATACGACGCATTGTCAGGATTTCCGGCTTAGCGCTGTGAGTGACCGCATTCGAGCCGCGGTTGAGGCCACCGATGGCGAATTGTTGTGGTATCAGGGACGACCGGCAGCCGCGTATTATCACCAGAATTGTGGTGGCAACACCGCCGACGCTGTCGACGTCTGGGCGGGGCAGAGACTTCCCTACCTGCGCGAGCACCTGGACCCGTATTGTTCTAGAACCAATGGGAGCGAATGGCATTCGACGATCAGCAAGACGGACCTGGAGCAGGCCTTGTCCAACTCCGGACTGCAAACGCCGCGCGCCTGGAAGACTTTGCAGGTGGCTTCCCGCAAGTCCACGGGCCGGGTGCGGAAACTCCAGTTTGTGGGTGGCGCTGATTCGAACCAGATGATCTCTGCCTCCAGTTTTCGCTTCGCCGTGAACCGCGCTCTGGGCTGGAACCAGATCAGGAGCGATCTCTACGATCTGCGCGATGCGGGCGATCAGATTGATTTCACCGGGCGTGGCTCCGGACATGGTGTGGGTTTGTGCCAGAGCGGCGCCGCCGAGATGGGCAAGCAGGGCAAGAACTACCGCGAGATTCTCGCGTTCTACTATCCGGGAACTTCGCTGGGAGTTACAGCCCAGGGGTTGGCTTGGCAGTCGCGGAGTGGCGAGCGACTGGAACTGGTCACCACCCGCACCAATGAGGATGCGGCGCTCATTCTGATCGGCGAACGCTGGATGCGTGAAGCCGAGAGCGCCACGGGCCTGAGTTTTGATTTCCGGCCGCGGCTGAAGGTCTATCCCACGCTGGATACCTATCGCGATTCCACCGGAGAGCCCGGCTGGGTGGCGGCGAGCACGCGCGGGCGCACCATCCGCCTGCAACCAGCGGAACTTTTGCGCAGTCGCTCGGCGCTGGATTCGACCTTGCGTCACGAGTTCATGCACTTGCTGGTGGAGGCGCACGCCCGGGCTGGTCTGCCGCTGTGGTTCCGGGAAGGGATTGTGCTGTATCTATCAAGTCCAGAGAATGCCGCGACTGACCCGCCCTCCGGGAGCTCGAATTTGGATAGAATGTTTCAGCGTGTGGCAGACCGGCAAGGCATGGAGCAAGCCTACGCCGCCGCCCGTGGGCGGGTGGCGAAGCTGATTCAGCAAAATGGAAAAGGAGCGGTGATGGGCTGGGTCACATCTCGTGACGGCGCACCGTTTTGATAGAAACCTACAGAGGACACAGCGCAACCGCACCGAACCTACTCTTGGGGGCTTGGTTCCTCAGGCTCCTCTACATCGTCAATGGGTACATCCTCAATGGGCAGTGGAAGCATCGGTTGATCTTTTTCCACACTGAACCTCCCCACGGCGGAGGTTAATACGACCCACGCAGTTGTAGTCAGGAACCAGGCGATCAGGCCGCGCAAGATCAAGCTTGCGGTTTCGAGCCTGAGCGTGGGCAGCTGGGGATGCCAGCCTAGGATCTTCTCCGGAAGGTACACTCCGACGATTGCGGCTGCAAAAATAATGGTCCAGTACGCCAGCCTGCGAACCGTGTGACCCCACGCACTCCAACCGTCCCTTCCCAGGCCGCTAAAACCAGATTTCGCCATCTGCAAACCGAACGGAAGAAAAAGCCCGGGGACGACAATCCAGAACAGGAACCAGAAGAGAAACCCGGCTGCTAAGTCCACCTGCGTGCTGCTCAGATTCTGCCGGAGTCCCAGGGGCAAGACCGAACGGAGGTAGGCGGCAGACTGGAGCCGATTGCCGCCCCAGTGATCCACGTAGTACAGGCACGCAGCCATGGCTACGGCCCAAACCGCAAATGCCGCAAGCGTGTGCCAGACCGCACGAAACGTGGTCCGGACGTTTTCTTCCTCGGCATGGACATAGACAAAGTGCACCAACGTGCCTGCGTGGAGCCAGAGTGCGGTGACCACAATCGCGAGCGCCAGCAATCCGCTTAGGGCAAGTTGCCACCTGTGCGCTTCGGGAATCGTGATCCACCACACGGCTAAAGCAAAGAGCGCTGGATTGAGCAAGAACTGCAGCAGCCACACCCACTTGCTCCGCCGCACTGCCGCCACTGACTGCCGCAGGGTGTTCATCACTTCACCTCCACGGTAAGTGCATCGGTAGTAGAAAGAATCGATGGCTGGTACATAGGCTCAACCAGCGCCGGGCTTACGCGGAACTTGCCGGGGTTCACCATCTTCATCAGATAGAAATAGGTCTGCCGCTGGTCGAAATAGGTTTGGAAGATGGCGGCCCGGTCGTCGTGGAACTCACGCCTGGAGAACCAATAGCCCCACCAGTCGGGGTGTTCCTTGATCTCGTAGACGTCGTCGCGCTCCAGGAATTCAGCTCCCGCGGGGATGGGGTCTTCGATCATCAGGTAGCGCCACTCACCGCCACCCACCGTCAGACGCACTGCGACCACATCACCGGGCTGGAGCGTGCCGGTCAACGGCTCCAGGTGATAAACGATCTTGTCGCCCTCGCTCCCCTTCTCCGTTGCGGGCGCCAGCCGGTAGTAATCGCGCGTGATGTTGAGCGAGAGCTTGTTGCTCTGGAACAGTTTCTTTTCGGTCGAGTAGTATTCGCCGCGCGCCGACCAGTAAAGGCGGCCTATTCCGTTCTTGCGGATTTCAATACGGTTCTCGCCGGGCGCCAGCTGCTCTGCAGTCAGATGGATCACCGGCGCGACCGCGGCCATGGTGTCTGCCTTGGTGAACTTGCGGGTAAGCACCGATTTCCCGTTCACCAGAAGCTCAGCGGTGAAATCGGCTTCCAGTTCGTGGCTAGTCTTCAAGTATTCGGCCAAGCCAAAAATAACCATGGCGGTCTGCTTGGTCGAGGACCAGTAGTAGCCATCGTCTCGATGGTCAACCAGCCAGAGCGCGGCTTTGGGAAGGAGCGGACTGTTGGGCCGAATCGCGCTTATCAGCTTCACCGCCAATGCAGTCGTTTCGGGGCGGTCGTCAGATTCGAACTCCATCAGGTAGTCGTACTGCGAAGGCCAGTAGGCCTGCGCGTCATCCACCGTGGCCATGCTTTCGAGAGTCTGAGCCACGTCCCGGGCGCGACTGTCACCTGCTTCCAGCAGCGCCAGACCGACCAGCGCAACCCCTTGGGCGGACATGCGGTCGCGATCTTGCCAGGCGCGGTCCAGCATCGCGGCGTCGCGAGCTCCGCTGGTCGCCAGTGCATAGGCAACGTAGGCTCTGAGGTCCGGGCGCATTTTGGGATACTTCTGCAGCGCATCCTGCAGCCATTTCTTTGCATTCGCGAGCGCGTCAGCTTTCACTTCGTAACCAGCGGCATTGGACTGCGCCAGCCCGGCTACTACGTATGCGGTCATGAAGACGTGGCTCTCGTCCTCTTTCCACCATCCCCATCCGCCATCTTCGTGCTGATAATCGTAGAGGCGGTCCAGGCCGGCGCGAATCTTCTTCTCGAGCTCGGTCTTGTCGCCCTTGTAGTCGATGTGCAGATCGGCCAACGTCTTGGCCACGATGATATTGGGCAAAAAGCTGGACATGGTCTGCTCGGTGCAGCCGTACGGATAACTGGTCAAATATTCCAGCGCGCCGAGGATGGTTCCTGCGGCCGATGGTGTGACACTCAGATCGAGGGTGTGTGAAGATGCCTCCGTTCCCGCCGGGAAGGTAATGACCGGGTTTGCCTGCGCGCTTACATCGGAGATCGAGCCCGCCTTGGCCTGAGCCAGTTTTATGCCGAAGGGCACCACCGGCAAAGTGAGTTCCATCGCGTCGGATTCTTCGTTGGTCAGAGCCTTGGTCAGCAGCTTGGCTTCGCGGACGTTCTGCACGCGTACGCGCCAGTCCGCCTTCGCTTCGCCTCGGCTGGGGACCGTGATCTGGCGAGTCGCGCCTTCCAGAACTTCGAGTCCGGTCAGGTCCATCGAGACTTGCACGTCCTTGGTGTTCTCCAGGTAGTTGTGTACCAGCGCGGAGACCGTGATCTCGTCTCCCTGGCGGAAGAAGCGTGGCACCGACAGGCGCACCATCAGGTTCTTGCGCACAATGACGCGGTTCACGGCGCTGCCGACCTTGGTATCGAGCGTGACGCCACGGATCGTGGCCCGCCATGTAGTCAACGAGTCGGGGAACACCAACTTGGCTTGGGCTTGTCCCTGGGCATTGGTCTTTACGTCAGCCAGCCAGAGCGCTGTATCAGGAAATGCCTTGCGGATCTTAGGTTGAACCAATGCTTCGCTGGGCTTCAGTTGCGCCAGCGGACGATAGGCCAACCTGCCTCCTGCCAATTGCATCTCACGCTTGCCGGCCTCGCCGTAAAAATAAAAGCTCAACGAAGAGTCGGTGTGAACCCGGTTGTAAGTGTCTCCATAGAAGAAAGTTGAGATGCTGGTTGTGTCATCGGGATGAATGGCGTAGATGGCTTCATCTACAACGCCGATGCTGAACTCGCCGCTTACCGGGTTCCCACTCGCATCTCTGGCTGTGATGTTGTAACTGGCCGGCTCACCTGGCTGGAACTGGCTCTTGCTGGGTGCAAGATCAACGCTCAAGACCTGCTGCACGGCCGGCACTTTCAAATTCTTGCTGGACTGATACAGCGCGTTGTCACGGATGAACGTGGCGCTCACAAATAGGTTGGGCTGATTGTCGAACTTGATGGGGATCTCAATCGTGGCGCTGGGGCCCGTTGCTCTGATTACGCGTTTCGTCTGGATGGTGCGGGCTTCAGTCGTGACCAACACGTACGCCTCCAGCACGCCGGTCAAGAGCAGCAGCTTCGCCGTATCGCCCACGCGATAGGACTTCTTGTCAGGAATGATTTTGATTTCGCGCCGCGCGCCACCATACCAGGTCGACTCCGCGCCCGGCACCCACGCGTAGGTGGTACCGCTTACCTGGCGGTTTTCAGGGGTTTGCGCTCTGGCCCTGACCAGCAGACTGCCGGTCTGATTCAGCAGCATTTCGATTTTGGCCGTGCCATCGCTCGCGGTTTGGACGTCTTGCGACTGCAAAACGGAATCGGTTCTCTTCGAGTCCTGCCAGGCCTGTTGCAGCAGTTCGACGTGCACAGCTGTCTGTACAGGATTTCCGTCGTAGTCGCGAGCCTCGACCGCAAATTGCGCCGTGTCTCCTTTGCGATAGAGATAACTCTGTCCTCGTACCGCAATTTGGAAGCTGCCGTAGGTTGCGAGCACGGAGTTGTATCCGGAAATTTCACGATTGCTGGCATCCATCACGCGCGCTTCGACGCGATAGCGCAGGTCACGCTCGTGGTGACTGGGCTTGGTAGGAATGGTGATGGTCAGTCGGCCATCGGCGTCCAGCGTGCCGCTTTGCTCAGACTGTTCCTCGCCCCCGTAGTAATCCTCTCCTTCACCCTCTCCGCCTTCCTGGCCTGCGTAACCGGAATCTTCTTCATCGTGCTCCGCGAATGGCGACCAGTAGGGCGCGACGTGGACAACATACTTCACCTTGCCGCTGGCCACCGGCTCGCCAAAGTAATAGCGAGCCTCGATGGTCGCCTTGATGGCTTCTCCCTGAAGCACGCGGGCCTTGTCGGGCGTAATCTTCACCTGGTATTCGGGTTTCTTATATTCCTCCACGGTGAAGCCGCCGCTCATTGCGACCAGCCCTCGCCGCAGCGTGACCGAGTAGTAGCCCAGCGCGGCGGACGAGGGCACATCGAAATCCCCATGCGCGGTTCCCAACGATGAGAGCGTCAGATCCTGCTGTAGAACCTGTTTGCCGTTGGGGTCCTGAATCAAAACCTGAACCTTTGCGCCAGCTGGAACCTGATAGCGTTCCCCGTCGCGGCTGCGCACGATTCCCTTGAAGTGGACGGTGTGGCCGGGGCGATAGACAGGGCGGTCGGTGTATACGTATCCCACCCAGTCCATCTGCGGATTGCTGCTCAGGCTGAACGAGTACGGCGCGACAATGGCCGGGTCGTCTCCGTGCTGCGCCAGAATCCAGACGTTTTCCAGGACGCCGTTTTCGGATACGTCGTCTCCCGGGCCCGACGAGGTGGCTTGAGACTTTACCGAAGTTTGGGCCAGGCCTTGGGCATCGGTCTGCACGCGCGCCAATTCTTTACCGTTCGCCCAGACCATGACCGAGGTGCTCGGGACTGGCTTCCCACTGTGGCGATCCACCAGATAAGTCAGTACCTGTCCGGGTGCAAGCTTGGTGACCATCGCGATGTCGCTGACCAGGATCACCGTATAGGCGCGTAGAGTCCCGTTGGTAGCCTCCACCACGTACACGCCGGACTTGAGTGGTTCCAGAGGGATGGCCAGACTTTCGGAGAGTTGCGAACCGACCTGCTGACGCCAGCGCGCGACTAACTGTTTCGCATTAAGCAGGGGGACCGTCGCGAACACAGTCTCTCCGGTCGTCATGGTGCGGTCGGCCTGGCGCTGGCGAATTTCGGCACGCGCCTTCGAGGAGAACTGCCGGCGGAAGAAGTCTCGCAGCCGCGTCCAGAGAGCGCGCTTCCAGTCGTGAAAGCGCTCCAGCCAGGTACGTTCTTCGACCTGCTCCTGGGGAGTGCGCCGGCCGAAACTGTGGACGTCATCCAGTTTCTGGAAAAATTGCAGCGGGTCGTTCACGCGATAGACACGAAACTCGAGCGATTCGACACCCGAAGAGTAGAGATTGACTGCCGGCTTCTCGCCGGGCATGTAGCTGCGAGCGCTACTCACGGAAAAATAAGGTTCACCGGCCCACGCGGGCAGCGACGCTACCAGCAACAGGAATAGCGCGGCACAGAATTTCGTTTTCACTACTCCGCCTCTCGCAAAATATTCCAGCGGTACACGCCCAGGAAATTGCTATTCCCCGCAACTGGACGCCAGCGCGGTGACGGATGCCGCAACAGGTCAGTCAATTGCACACGCCGGATCTCGCCTCTTGATTTGCCGATCGGGCCGGTATGGTAAATCACCAGCGCTGTAACATCTGATGTCAACTGGCTGCGGCCCACGAAAATCATGGAGTGGTACGGCTCGTTCTGTTCCAGTTGCCGGAAAAACAGCAGATCGCCCGGCCGTGCCTGTTGCATATCGCGACTGATGAAGTGGGTGTTGAACCGCTGCAAGTTCTTGGCGTCAGCAAACTGGGCAAATGCGCCATTGCCAGAATCCTCGGGCGTGAAGGAGCCAGGCTTCACGCGCAGCAGGCCGGCGCCAAGCGGGGTAAAGGGATATTCGTATTTCCGCACCGAAGGCACGCTGGGGAGGTTTTCCAGTCCGGCTTCGGCAATCCAGCCGGCATCGTGAGCGTGCAATGCGCCGCGATAGGAAAACCGGATGAGGGCCGCGCAGTCATTAATCTCCGGTGACAATTTTTCCGCAGGCAGCAGCGATTCGTAATCCGCCAGCAAGGTGAACCAATGGCGAAAGGCATCACGGTCAGCGGCATCATCCAGCCGCAGAAAGTCTGGGGTGCCATCGCCAAAACGGTCTTCGTAGAAGGGTGCAACGTCAAGCTTTACTCCTACCGGACGTAGTTTCTCGGCCGTAATCCTCAGCGTGACGGGCCCAGGCCGAATTCCCGCTACGACTCGCGCGTGCAGTTCGCGGCCTTCACGCTCACCGAACTCGAGGCGCGCTCCCCTATTTCCGTCTTGAAAATGAATCGAAATTTCGGAAGTGGAAAGCGCCCGACCATCGCTGGCGTGTATCGTGACCTCGGCCGCGGTTACTCCATCGGCGGGCAGCCCTTCGCGGTTGGAGGTAGCGACCAGGGCAGCCGGCGGGGAGCTGATCCGGCTCAGGGCGGCGGTCGCTATTCCCGCCACTACCACCATGACAACCAGGCGCGGGAGGTGGGTTTGGAGCTTTCGTTGCTGCAAGGTTATTCCGAGTTGCGGGGATTATACTCCGGGCGCCTGAACCGCAGGCCGAAGTCCTGTCACAACCGTGGTTTGGCTATACGGAGCCGATCCGTAGAGCCCTCGTATAGTGCTCGATCCGGGAGACTTTTGCCGTAATGTTGCAAAGTCTTTCATCTTGACAGCGTTGAAGAGGCGATGGGAAACTCTTGCGAATTAACGTCCGCGGGCCGTGCTGTTGTCCCCCTCGACCCGGGAGTGAAAGACCACCCGCTAAGAACTGGGCCCGCTGGGCCCGGAATCACAGGAACTAATTATCCGGGGACCTTATCGCAAACATAGGGTCTTCATGTCTTCATGCTCTCAGTTTCTCAAGTAGTCCCAGGCGATCTGCAGTGGAGGATAGTATGACAGGTTCCCGTGGCGTCATTGCTAAAGCCGCGTTCACATTCTTGTTTGTAGCTTTGGCCGCTGGGGTCAGTGTTGCGGGTCCCATCGTGACTTTTTCACCGACCTCGGTGGATTTCGGCAACCAGTTGGTAGAAACGGTCAGCCCGACCAGATCCATAACGCTCACCAACACAGGAGACGCCACGCTCACCATTACCTCCATCCGGCCCAATCCCGTGGGTACCTTTCAACAGTTCAACGACTGCGGTAATTCGTTAGCCGCGGGAGCCAGTTGCACCATTCGTGTACAGTTTGCCCCAACTACCTCTGGGCAAACGCTGGGAAACATCTCGGTCGCGGACAATGCGCCCGGCAGCCCGCAGAAAGCACTACTGAAAGGCACGGGGACGGTTCCGCCGGCGATCCTAAAGCCCACAGCCGTCGACTTCGGTGCTCTTGCCGTGGGGACGACCAGCGCTGCAAAAACGATCACGCTGACCAACCAGGGGAGTACATCGCTCACTTTTAATAATGTGAGCACCAGTTCGAGCGACTTTGCCGCCACCAGCAACTGCCCCTCTCAACTCGGAGCCGGGGCCAGCTGCACCATATCCGTGACTCTTAATCCCAGCGCAGGCGGAACTCGGATTGCCACTTTGAGTGTCAACGATTCAGACCCGTCAAGCCCTCAGATCGCGAACTTGACCGGTGTGGGAACCAGTGGAACGGCTGCGCTTTCTCCTTCCACTCTCACCTTTGCCAGTCAACAGGTTGGGAGCCGCAGCGCCCCCCAAGCCGTGACCTTGACCAACAACGGCAGTACGGATCTGGGCATTGTCACCATCCTCACCACTGGCGATTACGCGCAGGTCAGTACTTGCGGCACCGCGCTGGCGCCAGGCGCCAGCTGCAGCCTCAAAGTAAGCTTTGTGCCCTCCAGTGCCGGAACCAGAAGCGGTTTCATTACCGCGAATGACACCGATGCGACCAATTTTCAGACCGTGACCATCACGGGTACGGGATTCGTAAAGGCCAGTACGGTAACCGTCCAGCCCAAAGTAGCGTCGGTCACTTTCAGTCAGACGCAGCAGTTCCAGGCCTTCATCAATGGAAGTCCGACCACCAACGTGGCGTGGTCTGTGGACGGAGTGGCGGGTGGTAACCCCAACGTGGGAACCATTACCAAGGCCGGGCTGTACACACCACCGCATACAATCGGTACGCACTTGATTCGGGCCACGAGCAAGGCCGATCGCACCCAAATCGCAATTGTGCCACTGGTCGTGACCAACGTGGCCGGGGTGTTTACCTACCACAATGACAACGCGCGCACCGGACAAAACCTGAGCGAGACCGTGCTCACCACGGGCAATGTAAACCAGGACCAATTCGGAAAATTGTTTTCCTTCCCGGTGGACGGCGTGATGCGTGGGTCCCCGTTGTACGTGGCCAATGTCAAGGTTCCCGGCCAGGGATTTCACAACGTGGTTTACGCTGCCACCGAGCATGACAGCGTCTACGCTTTCGACGCCGACGGCCGCGTCACCACGCCCCTTTGGCAGGCTAGCTTTATCGATCCGGCCAACGGAGTTACGACTGTGCCCCAGGAGGACGTGAACCTGGGCTGCCCTGGCGTGGGTACGGAATTTGGCATCAGTGGAACACCGGTGATCGATCCGACCACCAATCGCTTGTTTGTAATTGCCCGGACGAAAGACACATCGGGCGGAACGCCCGTCTACCACCAAAAGCTGCATGCCTTGGATCTGAGGTCCGGCGCCGAGGTGCCGGGAAGTCCGGTAGAGATCCAAGCCTCGGTAACGGGGTTTGGCGAAGGCAGCAGTAATGGAACGCTGGCGTTCTCCAGTTTGCATGAAAACAGCCGGCCGGGCCTGCTGTTGTTGAACGGCGTCGTATACCTGGCCTGGTCTGCGATCTGCGATTTCCATCCGTATCACGGCTGGGTGATGGGCTACGACGCCAACTCTCTGCAACAAGTGTCGGTATTCAACACCTCCCCGAATGGGCAGGCGGCCGGCATCTGGCAAAGCGCCGCAGGATTAACCGGAGACAACGAAGGCAATATCTATTTCGAAACTTCCAATGGGCTGTTCAACGTGGATAGCGGCGGCACCGAGTACGGAATGAGCATCCTCAAGCTGAGCACCAGTGGAGGACTCTCCGTCGCCGACTATTTCACTCCGTTCAACGCCACGGACCTCACGGAAATCGATGCGGACATGACGTCCCACGGTACGGTGGTGCTGCCTGACCAACCGACGTCGCCGCCGCGGCTCCTGCTAGGCGCCGGCAAAGAGGGATTCCTGTATCTGCTCGATCGGGACAACATGGGCCATTTCCACCCGACCGAAAGCCGCGCCTTGCAGTCGGTTTTCATGGCCGGAGGATGCCCCACGGAAGGCTCTCTTTGGGGCGTGCCCGCTTACTGGCAGAATCATGTGTACATCTGGCCCTGCGGAGATATTCTGCGCGACTTCCGCTTCTACCAGGGACTGCTGTCGCCGCGGCCGGTAGTGGTTGGAACCTTGCATGCTCAGTATCCTTCGCCATGGCCGGCGGTTTCGTCCCACGGAAACGCGAACGGCATTCTCTGGGCATTGTACGAACATAACTGGGTTTTCAGCGGACCGGCCATACTGTTTGCCTTTGATGGGGCGAATGTCTCGCGGCAGCTTTACTCCACCCTGGACGCAGGAACCCGTGACCAGGCCGGCCCAGCTTCCAAGGGCCCAGTGCCCATCATCGTCAATGGCAAAGTGTATGTGGGTACGGCGAGCGAGTTGGATGTGTACGGGCTGCTGCCGTGAGGAGACCGGCACTGACGGGCCGTGTTTAGTTACGCCGAGGGGCTTCGGCTCCCCTCGTGCCGATTTGTTTCTTGAGTGAGTTTCTCCAAGGATAATCGCGTCATGAACTCTGGGCTTCTGGTTAAGACAGCGGTCACTTTGTTGTTCTTCAGTTCGGCAGTGGGGGTATGTGTTGCGGGCCCCGTCGTCAGCCTTTCCCCAACGTCGGTGAATTTCGGCACCCACTTGGTGGGAACTGCTACCCAGAGCAAGTCGGTAAAGCTCACCAATACTGGGGACGCCACGCTGAACATCATTTCCATCAAGACCACGCCTCCCGGAGGCATCTTTCAGCAATTTTCCGACTGTGGCAATACGCTGGCCGCGGGAGCCAGTTGCACCATCCGGGTGCAGTTTGCCCCCCTCGACCCGGGACAAGTGCAGGGGACTCTCGCGATTCAGGACAGTGCCCCGGGCAGCCCACACCAGGCGACACTTAAGGGAGTGGCGAAGTCGGCGCCGGTCATCCTCACGCCCAACAGCCTGGATTTCGGCGCTCTTGCCGTGGGAACGCACAGTTCCGTGCAAACGGTGACCCTCACCAACCATGGAGCGGTGTCGCTTACCGTGAATGGCGTTTCCACCGATTCGGGAGACTTCGTCGCAACCAACGGTTGTCCGCGGCAGCTCGCGGCCGGCGGCAGTTGCAACATCTCGATGACCTTCAATCCCTCAGCAGCAGGCACGGGTGTGGCGCTTTTGAGTGTGAGCGATTCTGATGGATCAAGTCCCCAGTTGGCGCGCTTGAGTGGCCTCGGGACGTCCGGCTCGGCTGCGCTTTCTCCCCCGACCCTCACCTTTGGCAATCAACAGGTGGGGAGTAAGAGCGCCCCCAAGACCATCACGCTGACCAACAACGGCACGACGGACATGGGCATTGCCAGCATCATTGCCAGCGGCGACTATTCCCAAACCAGCACCTGCGGTACTGCTCTGGCTTCGGGCGCTAGCTGCACCATCCAGGTTGTTTTTTCTCCCTCTGGCGTCGGAGCCAGACAGGGCTTCATTACGGTCAGCGATACGGCTGCAAACGCTCTTCAGACTGCGACCGCTACCGGCACCGGATTTGTCAAAGCGAGTACGGTAACGGTCAAACCCAAAGTAGCGTCTGTGACCTTCACCCAGACCCAGCAGTTCCAGGCCTTCATCAACGGAAGTCCGTCATCGGATGTGATCTGGTCCGTGGATGGGATCGTGGGAGGCAATGGCAGCGTGGGGACCATTACCCCGGCCGGACTGTACACACCACCGCAGGCCGCCGGCCCACACTCCGTAAAGGCTACGAGCAATGCCGACCCCCAGCAAATCTTCAATGTGCGGGTGACGGTGGTAAACCTGGCCGGCGTGTTCACCTACCATAATGACAACGCGCGCACCGGACAGAACCTGACCGAGACCGTGCTCACCACCGGCAACGTAAACAAGAACCAGTTCGGGAAGCTGTTCTCCTATCCGGTGGACGGCGTCGTTCGCACTACCCCACTCTATGTGGCCAACGTCAATATTCCGGGCCAGGGATTTCACAACGTGGTTTACGTCGCCTCCGAGCACGATACGGTGTACGCCTTCGACGCCGACGGGCGCAGCAGCACTCCACTCTGGCAGGTTAGCTTCATCGATCCGGCCAATGGCATCGTGCCGGTGCCGTCTGACGACGTGAATCGAGGCTGTCCGGGGGTGGGCACAGAATTTGGCGTCACTGGGACTCCTGTAATTGATCCGGCAACCAACCGCATGTTCTTGCTCGCCCGCACTAAGGATCAATCCGGGCCGACACCTGTCTATCATCAAAAACTGCATGTTCTGGACATTGCTTCCGGCACCGAGGTTCCGGGCAGCCCAGTGGAAGTCCAAGCCTCAGTACTGGGATTTGGTGAAGGCAGCCATAACGGGACGCTGGCGTTTGATCCCATCAAAGAGCACAGCCGGGTGGCGATGCTTCTCTTAAACGGAGTCGTGTACGAGGCCTGGGCCTCCATCTGCGACAACCATCCCTACCACGGCTGGATTATCGGCTGGGATGCCAGCACACTGCAGCAAGTGGCCGTGTTCAATCTTTCACCCAACGGTCAGGCGGCAGGTATCTGGCATAGCGGCGCCGGCATGGCCGCGGACAGCGACGGCAACATCTACTTCGAGACCACCAATGGGCTGTTCGATGTGGACAGCAATGGCTCGGAATACGGGCAGAGCGTCGTCAAGATGAGCACCACGGGTGGCTTGGCCGTTGCCGACTACTTTACGCCCTACAATGCAACCGCTTTGACCCACATTGATTCGGATCTGAGCGCCTTCGGTGTGATGTTGCTGCCCGATCAACCGCAGCCTCCCACGCACGTCCTGATCGGCGGTAACAAGAAGGAAGGAATTTACGTGATCGACCGGGACAACATGGGCAAATTCAAGCCTACGGACAACAGCCGAGTGTTGCAATCGCTCCCGATTCCCGCACCCTGCCCTGAGGGCGCGATCTTCGGCGTGCCCGCTTTTTGGCAAAACCGCATCTACCTCTGGCCTTGCGGAGACGTTGTCCGCGATTATCGCTTCTACAACGGCCTCCTGTACCCGACTCCGGTGGCGCTCGGACAACTGGTGTCTCAATACCCAGCGCCGCTGCCCAGCATTTCCGCCAACGGAAACACCAACGGCATCCTCTGGGCGCTTTACAACCATAACTGGGTTTTTGGTGGACCGGCGATTCTGTTTGCCTTTGATGCGGCCAACGTTAACCGGTTGCTGTATTCCAGTTCGGGCGCGCGAGATCAAGCCGGCACCGCTGCCAAGGGGCCAACGGCAACCGTCGCCAACGGGAAAGTTTACCTTTCCACGGCGACCGAGCTGGATGTCTACGGACTTCTGCCCTAGTTGACGGGGTGAAGCTCTAGTTGTGGCGGGAAGGGTTCGGATTCGGGCTGAGAAACGGCTCTGCTTCGGATTCGCGAATCTCGAGGCGCGTTTGGCGGAGGTTGGTGGCTTCCTGAGGATCCATCCCGGGCTTCAGATCGGTCTTCTCCAGAAAGTAGCGCCAGCCCGCGTGCCGATCTTCGGCGCTCTGGCCACGTTCGAACTGGCCCAGGGTCAACTCCGCGTGGTCACGGCCCCTGACGACGGCCATCACTCCACCGGATTCGTAGGTCCGGATGTTGTGGCGGATGACGGCATAGGAGGATTTGGATTCGTCGCGTGTCAGAGACACCCCACCGAGAGCTTGTATAGAGACCTATTTAGCATGATTCGAAGTGCGTGCCCGCCCGTTGGTTTTCGTTGCGAGCACGCTTTCCTATCGAGAGGTTGCCGCCTTACAGCGGCCGAACGTTCTCAGCCTGCCAGCCCTTTGGACCTTTGGTGACTTCGAACTCCACACTCTGGCCTTCTTGCAGGCTACGGAAGCCGCCCGCTTGAATCGCCGAGAAGTGCACAAAAACATCTTCGCCAGTCTGCCGGCTGATGAAGCCGTAGCCTTTGGCGTCGTTAAACCACTTTACTGTTCCTTGTTCTGCCATTTTGTTGCTTGTATCCTTTTCAGATTATTTACGCTGGAGCGAGTCGGAGGTACTAAGGGCAGGACTAGCTGGTATGCAAGAAGCTGCTCTACAACCGATTCAGATCAAACGCAGTTACATCATACCAGATTGGGCTTGACATGCGCTAGTTAATTGATTTGCCAATCTCGCTTGAAACGCTACTTAAGTAACCGCACAGAAACTCGCCGATTCTTCTAGCACTTGCACGAACGTGGCACTCGCACGAACGTGGCACTCGCACGAAATGCAATCGAATGGCCGTATTTTTCTCTCAGAAGCGCAAGTGGGGGTATATACTAAAGTCTGACCTTAACCACGAAGACACATCGCCAAAAACCACCCTGCGCCTTCGCGATTGAGAAGACTAGCTTCTGAACAAGGCGCTCCATTACCAACAAAAGACGCGTCCTCCCGGTTCGAGCGGTAGAACTACGTCGCGTAATCGTTGAGCAATGTTGGAGTGAGCTCGGTCACAGATGGCGGAGCGGGATAGAATTCTGTCCGGCTGCGCTGCGACGGACACGATCCACAACATGGAGGAGGAGAGCGATGTCGCAACGAAACGGGGACAAATCCAGATATCACCGAGTACGCAAGCAAAACATCCTGCGCCGGAAACGGACTCGAGAGTTGCTTCAGACAGCCGGAATCAAGTCTGACCAGGCTGCCGCCAGCAAGCGTCTGGGGAGTGTTGCTGCCAGCAAGGAGCAAGCGCATGAGTAGACCAACGACCAACGGATCTTCTCCGAATGGAAGAAAGCGAATCTTGCTGGTGGACACGTACACCACCAAACGCGATCTGCGGGCCAAGATCATGCGTAAGCTGGGGGTCGAAGTAGACTGCGCCGCCGACGTCAGCGAGGCGCGTGCACTCTGGCAGGCTGATTCCTACAACCTGGTCCTGGTAGATGTGCGCAATGATTCCCATAACCTGCAGAAATTCTGTGATGAAGTAAGAGGCGCCAAACCTCCGCAGGCGGTTGCGTTTCTGGTGGGCAAGCCTGAGTACCTGGCTGGGGACCCGTCTCCTGAAGATGGTGTTCCGGTCCTAGGCCAGAATGGTCACGGTGCGTGGGGAGAAATGGTCATCGCCATGTATGCTAATGCCTGCGAGGCATTGCCGCGACGCTGGGGCTTCCAGGAAGCCTCCTGGCGCATTGCGGCTACCCGATCGCTAAAGGACCCGCGGCCGGAAAAACCAAGGGGCAACGGAAAACATCCAAGTTGGTCCTGGGCTGATGCAGTGAAGCAGAACTCTGACAAGCTCGATTAATTCTGGGTTTTACAATTGCAACTAGACGAGGAACTACCATGAAGAAGCTGTTTGTTGGCAATATCCCCCACAGTACAACGGAAGCCGAGCTGCGGACACTGTTTGAAGCTCATGGCGCCGTCGAGCAGGTCAGCGTAGTGACCGACCGTGACACCGGTCGTTCGCGAGGATTTGCGTTCGTCGAAATGACTGATTCTGGTGAAGCCGAAAAGGCCATTGCAGCGATCAACGGCAAGGAATTGGGCGGGCGTGCATTGAACGTCAACGAAGCCCGGCCCAAGACCGAGCGCAGCAGTGCACCGCGCGGCCAGCGTTCCGGTGGTGGAGGCGGTGGGCGCGATGACTTCCGCGGCCACGCCCGTCAGCCACGCGAACCACGCTGGTAGCCCATCCATTGCGGGAGGCCGAGCAGATTGTGCGGTTTTTTCCGTCCGATTGGGGTTTGCCGTAGCCGTGTCTCTGGGAGGTGTCAATGTCTGGTCGAGGTCGTTCAAGCTTTACCAAACGCCAAAAGGAGCGCTCGCGGCAGGAGAAGCAGCGCGAAAAAGCGGAACGCAAGGTACAACGAAAGTTAGAGAAACAGTCTGGAGGCTCCCCGGAAGAGGACACCGACTCTTCTGTCGATTTTTCTGCGAGGGAGGAGATGCTAGCGCTGCCGGGAATGGAACCTGGATCTGAAGATTGAGAGATCTTCCAACGTGCTCCCTGCAGCCGGCCATTACCTTGGCGGAAAACTCTTCGGTTCCATTAGCGATTTGCCAGGGCGATAAGTCCGAGTCCGGCAGCGAGTCCGAAAATCGCCATTGCCCACAGCTGGTCCAGGCCATGACGCTTGGCCTCTTGTGCAAAGGCAGCTTTGAAGAACAGTATGATGGCGGCAAAACTTCCGAGTAGGAGTAAAACTGCTCCGACGACTTGCTCGGTCAATTTCAGGTCCATGGCCAGGCTCCTCCTCGCGGTTGCAGAGCATACCACGATATATCCCTCAGTTTCCTGGGAACAATAGCTTCTCTAGAACTTCCAAACCCGGAATCATCCCTGTTCGTGATTCACCCCCAACCGAATTGTCAAGAATTTGTAAATTCTTAGCCCAGCAACCCCTTCGGGACGAATTTCAGGCTCTGACCCGGTTTATACTTCGACCGCGTTTCACAACCGTGAAACTCAGGGACGAGCCGACAATGGCAGTGAGGTCGAACCATAGGAAACGGGACCGCGCCGCACGAGAGCGAGCGCTCATTTTGGCAGCCACCAAACTTTTCGCGTCGCGCGGCTTCGAGGCGACCACCACCCGCGCGATTGCCGCCGAGGCCGGCTGTGCAGAAGGGTTGATCCATCGCTATTTCAACAGCAAGGCTGGCCTGTTGCTGGCGCTGGTCCGCTGGCACCTCGCTTCCCAAGTGGCAGACCTGCGCGGGAAACTGCCGTTTGCTCCCACTTTGGAGGATGAAGTCCTGCAACTGGTTGGCTGGGAGGTTGAGCGCATGTGGGAGGACCGTGAGTTTCTCAAGGTGGTCATCCCGCGGGCGCTGGTGGATCCGGCTTTGGGAGAGCTCATCACCAGCGCCGGCCCTCTGCAGCACGCCAGAGCGATTGCGGAGCGCCTGAAGACTTTCGAAGACTGTCGCGAACTGCCGGAAGAGGAAATCGAAGCCTTGGCGCACTTTATTAAGGTAACCGGCTTCATGTTCGGGTTTATGCGCCCGGTGGCCCTTCGGCAGCAACGCGACCGCGCCCGACGGATGGCCACGACCATTGCTACCATCCTGCTTCGCGGTTTCAAGCCCCTTGCATCATCCGAAATTCTGCAGGTTTCTTCCGCGTAAGCCGGCCAGGCGGTAGTTGACTGCTCTACGTACATGGTAGTTTTTTTTCTTGACTACCCCTTTCACGACGTGATAATAAGTGCGTCCGCACGCACTAATGGAACGATCAGTCAGTCATCATCGTTTTTACAGCAGTCTCATTTTGACTCTGCATTAGGAGGACCGCATGACCTCGCCTCGCAGGAGTCTGGCAGGCTGTCTGCTGCTCGCGTTTCTTTGCGCTGGTTGCGTCAAGGAAGCTCTCGCCATTCCCGCCTTTGCCCGCAAGTATGGACTTCCCTGTTCTGCTTGCCACGAAGCCTGGCCCAAGCTGAATAGTTTCGGCCAGACCTTCAAGGACAACGGCTATCAGTTAATGAATGAGCGGGACGCTCCCATCTATCAAAACGCTTCCTACTGGCCCATCGCCATGCGAATCACACCGCACTGGCACTTTGAAAGCGCGGGCCATACCACGGTTGACACGACCGGCGGTGGCACGACCGAGCAGACCATCAACACCTCGGGTTTCGACCTGACCGGCATCGACATCCTGACGGCCGGGACCTTGGCGAAGAACATCTCCTTCCTCCTGGTTCCTTCCATCGATCCCGGAGACGGCACCGTTGGCTTCGAATCCGCCAACGTCCGGTTCGACAACCTCTGGGGGTCGCCGTGGTTGAACTTCAAGTTCGGCAAGTTCGAACTGGATGGACCGCTTTCCGAAAAACGGATGATGACGTTTTCCAACGTCGGAGGCGCCTACGCGCTCTATCACTTCGTGCCGGTTGGCGGCGACACCAACGACTTCAGCTACGGAGAGAACCAGCTTGGCGTCGAACTCATGGGCCATTCCGCCGATGACCACTCCCGCTATGCGGCTTCGCTGATCAGTAGCACCAACGGAGGAACGGGGTTGCCGGGTGGGCGGAGTTATGATGGCAACCTCCATATCAGCCAGGCGTTCCTGGTGCCTCACCTTGGGTTGCAGCGCATCGGAGCGTATGGCACTGTGGGCTTGCGGCCTACCTACTCCCTGTTTTCAGGAGGTGAGCCAATAGCCGGAAGCGGCCGAGGAAATCGGTCGTTCTATCGCGCCGGGATCTACGGAAGCTTGTACATCAACAAATTTGACCTGGCGGTCGTTTACCAGCATGCCAGCGACAATGTTTTCCTGGCTAATGCGACCGCGGCCAATGACCCGATGAGTCTTCCCGCTGGCGCCCGTGGCGCTGCTTGGAACACGTTTACCTTTGAGGGTCATTACACCTACTCTCCGCAGCTATTTTTCATCGGCCGCTATGAGTTAGTACGAATGTCCCAGCAGGCATTAGCCAGTAATCCGTCGGAACTGGGCAACCTGGATGTCTTCACCATCGGGTACCGCTACTACTTGTTCATGCACAGCCGCGACGGTCTCGCCTGGCACCAGGAATATGCCACTATGCGGTCCAGGCTGACCTCCGATACCGGCCAGGACCAGCGCAGCAGCAGTTACTTTATGGGCTTTGACTTTGCCTTCTGAAGAGAGAGAGGAAGCTAATGCGAACCAGTCATAAGACGATCTTTCTCAGGACGATCTTTCTCGGCACGATCCTTCTCAGCATGATCGCGACGTTGGTCCTCGGCTGCGGTATGGCCGTCGCGCAGAATACCGGCGTAGCCAGCGGCTACCCGGTAAAGGGTGGCGATCTGACGCCGCAGCAGCGCAACGGCGCGGGGATTTACCGCCGCTATTGCATCGGCTGCCACGGCCAGTACGGCGACGGTGAAGGAGAAAACGCTCCCTACATCGATCCCAAGCCGCGCGATTTTACCCTGGCGGTCTTCAAATGCCGTTCCACGCCAACCGGGACATTGCCGTTAGATACCGACCTGATTCACACCGTCGAGCGCGGAATCCGAGGCAGCAACATGCCTTCGTGGCTGCCGCTGAGCGACGAAAATCGTGAGGACTTGATTGCCTACATCAAGACCTTCTCACCGCGCTGGAAGACTGAAAAGCCAGGAACTCCGGTTGAGGTCCCAGCCGAGCCGGCAGTGACGGCCGAGAGGATCAATGCGGGGAAGGAAGTGTACAAGCGGGTGGAGTGCTGGAAGTGCCATGGCATGGAGGGCCGCGGAAACGGGCCGTCCGCGGCGACCCTTACCGACGACCTGAACCGGCCGATCGTGCCCTACGACTTCACCACCGGATACCGCTTCAAGTGTGGGATCACCGATCAGGACCTGTTCAAGATCTTCATGACCGGCCTGGACGGCACGCCCATGCCGTCATTTGGCGACAATATCAAGCCGGACGAAGCCTGGGACTTGGTGTTCTACTTGCGTACTCTCCAGCCGGTACATTCCAAGGAAAGGGAGATCGCGAAGCAGATGGGCTCAAAGTGAAACTGATCCCAGCGCTATTCCGGTCTGCGCAGGCAGCAGCCTGTTTCCGCTAACCATTATTCGTGACCCTCAGGAGAAGCATTCTATGAAAGGCCAGTACAAGTTCGTAGCGATGGCATCGGCACTACTTCTCATCGCGACCGGATTTCTGTATTCCGGAAGCAGCGTGAGTGCAGCCGGCGAAGGCAAGATCACAGGCACTATCAAGCTGGATGGTACAGCTCCCCACCAAAAAGGCATTGACATGTCGAAGGATCCGGTGTGTGCCAAGGCGCACGAGAACGACCCGGCCAAGCTGGAAACGGTGGTGGTCGGTGCGAGCGGAGGTCTGGAGAACGTGGTCCTCTACCTTTCGGAGGGCTTGTCTGCAGCCGCAGCCAGCCAGGTGGCCTCAAAGCCTGTGCAGATTAACCAGAAAGGTTGCATGTATGTCCCGCATGTGGTGGCGATGGACGTCGGTCAGAATATCGAGGTAGTCGCCAGTGATCCGACGACCCACAACATCCACCCCTTGCCGGCACCGGGCACCGGAAATATTGGATGGAACAGGTCTCAGCCGCAGGGGGCACCGTCCTTCCAGGTGGCATGGAAAGCCGAGGAAGTCGCCATTCCGGTCAAGTGCAACATCCACCCCTGGATGCACGGCTACATGGCCGTGGTGAAGGGCCCCTACGCCGTCAGCGATAACAATGGTGCTTTCACTATCGACAACGTGCCACCGGGGTCCTACACGGTGACCGCGTGGCATGAGACTTACGGAACTCAGACACAGAAAGTAACGGTGGGTGGCGGCCAGGCGGCCGCTGCCAATTTCACTTACAAGGCCAAGTAAGATCGGACTGGTTTCCTGGTTAACTGAGGGGCAAAGGCACCATGGCAAAATTATTTGCAGTGACTCTAATAGTGATTGCAATAGCCTCTGCGGTTCCGATCGTCATGCACACCTGGAAACCGCCAGTGGACATCTCGCTCCATGGACACGCCATTGATGAGCAGATGTCGGAGACCATGGCCGAGGCGGGACTCTCGTTCCTGGCGGCTCAGTTCCTTTTGGCCATTTTCGTCTGGAAATTTTCCGGCCGCGGGGAGGGCGCGAAGCTGGGAAGCCTTCCCGGCGGCGCGACCGGCCTGGTGATTGCCGCCCTCCTGCTCGTAGGAAGCGAAGCTCTGGCTCTGGGAGTATTTGGAACAAAAGCGTGGGCCCAGGTCTATTTCGCTCCACCGTCAGCGGGCGCCATGCCGATCCAGGCTCAAGCCGGACAGTTCGCTTTTTATTTCCACTATCCCGGCCCGGATGGAAAACTCGGTCCGCTTCATCCCGACCTGATCAGCGAGGCCAACGCGAATTTCATCGGTCTCGATATGGACCACGACCAGGATTCAAAAGATGACATCGTAACCGCCGGACTCGGTATCCCGGTGAACCGGGAGATTCTACTTCTGATGCACTCCAAGGACCTCGGGCATTCCTTCTATGTACCGGAGCTGCGCATCCAGCAGGACTTTGTTCCGGGACTGGATCTCGCGGTCCATTTCACCGCAACCAAGGTCGGGAAGTACGAAATTGTCTGCACGCAGCTATGTGGGCTGGGACATTACAACATGAAGGCATACCTCGAGGTGATGTCCCAGGAAGACTTCGACAACTGGCTGAAAAAACAGGCAGCGTTCCAGTAGCTGAACCCGCCCGCGCTTTGCGCGCGGGTGTACAGAGACATCTGGTTTCTAAGGTGAGCCCAATGCACGATATGTCCGCGCACGCGGCGCAACACCACGCCCCGCCGCAAGGCTTCATTCGGAAGCATGTTTTCAGTGTCGACCACAAGGTGATTGGTAAGCAATATTACGCCCTGGCCTTGGTGGCGGTGGTCACTGGAATGGTGCTTTCCTGGCTGATGCGGATCCATCTGGTGTGGCCGAACTCGCCCATCCCCGGCCTGCAATGGCTCTCGAAAGTAGGGGCACCCGGCGGCATAATGACGCCCGAGTACTACCTGCAGTTGATGACCATGCACGGGACGATCATGGTCTTTTTCGTGCTCACGACCGCACCCTTCGCGGGCTTCGGCAATTACTTCCTGCCCATCCAGATCGGCGCGGAAGACATGGCATTCCCTCGCTTTAACATGATGTCCTTTTGGGTCACGTTCGTGGCTTTTTGTGTTCTGGTCGCGGCGTTTTTCGTTCCCGAGGGACCACCGCTCTCCGGTTGGACTGCCTACGCCCCGCTCAGCGCGGTGGGGGGGGTGGCGGGCCCCGGACAAGGCATGGGCCAGAACCTCTGGGGAATTTCCATTGCGATCTTCTGCATCGGTCAGCTACTCGGCTCCCTGAACTTCATCGCCACCACGCTCGACCTTCGCACCAAAGGTATGACCCTGGGGCGCATGCCGATCAGCACCTGGGCCTGGTTCATCACCTCCTGCATCGGCCTGACCGCGTTTGCCGTGCTACTGCCGGCGTGCATTCTGCTAATTCTGGATCGTGTGGCGGGAACCAGCTTCTTCATACCGGCCAACCTGGTGATCAGCGACCAAATACAGCCGCACTCCGGTGGATCACCCCTGCTCTGGCAGCATCTTTTTTGGTTTTTCGGACACCCGGAGGTGTACATCGCGATCGTACCCGCGATGGGGATTGTCTCGCACATTTTGATCAATAGCATGCGCAAGCCGCTGCTGAGCCATAAGGCCGTCATCTATAGCATGATGTCCATCGGTTTCCTGAGCTATATGGTCTATGGACATCACATGTTTGTCAGCGGAATGAATCCTTTCTCCGCGCTGGTCTTCTCCTTCCCCACGTTGATTATCACTATCCCAGCCACAATTATTGTGCTGATCTGGATCGGCAGCTTGTATGGCTCCAGGCTGCAGATCACGGCGGCTTCGCTGTTCGCGCTGGGATTTATTTCGATGTTCGTCAGCGGCGGCGTGAGTGGCTTTTTCCTGGCGCAGCCCTCGATTGATATCTATCTCCACGCTACCTATTTTGTGGTGGGCCATTTCCACATGGTGATGGGCGTGGCGGCTATGTTCGGGATCTTCGCCGCAACCTATTTCTGGTTCCCTAAGATGACCGGGCGGATGATGAGCGAACCGCTGGGAAAGCTTCATTTCTGGCTTAGCCTGGTGGGCACGTATTGCATCTTTATGCCGTTCCACTACCTTGGTCTGGCAGCCAACGTCCGCCGCTATTCTTCGTTCGTGAACGAGTACTTGCAGCCGCTGCTTCCGGTGCATAAGTTCATCACCTACGCGGCTTTGCTTACCGGCGGAGCACAGCTGATTTTTCTCTACAACCTGATTCACAGCCGCTTCTGGGGCAAGCCCGCACCTGCGAATCCGTGGAATTGCACTTCCCTCGAATGGACCACGCCCTCACCACCGCCTTTTGACAATTTTGGCGGGAAGCACCCGGTGGTCTATCACGATCCCTATCAGTACGGCGTAAAGAGTTCGACGGGTGCTGACTACGTCATGCAGGACTCGCCGGAAGAAGTTAAGCCGGCGTGAAAAACACCAGTTCGATTGAGAGAGAGTAGGGCGCAATGGCGACCACGGTGCATGAACCGCCGAAGATTGACCGCCGCCGATCGGCGGATGCAGGACAATCCGGAAACAGGGGCTGGCGGAATCTGGTTCCGGCCGACGGGAGCTTGCGCGCGGTTGACGATCGCTCGCCGGAACCGGCGACAACCGGCATTTGGGTGGGGTTGGCCGCGATTACGATGTCGTTCGCCGCGTTTACCAGCGCCTTGGTCGTTCGCCAGGGTTCGGGGATGGACTGGCGGCACATTTCTTTGCCCCCCATCCTCTACCTCAATACGCTTGTGCTGCTCGCCAGCGGCGTCACCTTGGAGGTAGCGCGACGCCGGGTGGCCAGGTATGCACGGGGGATCAGCAGCGAAATTGCAATCCCGATGAGCTGGCTCTGCCTCACGTTGTCGCTCGGCTTGCTTTTTGTGGCTGGGCAGTATGTGGCCTGGCTCCGTTTGAGGGCTGCGGGACTTTATCTATCCACCAATCCGACCAGTTCATTCTTCTACGTGTTGACGGCGGTGCACGCCTTGCACGTGACCGGGGGGCTGGGCGGTTTGATCAACGTCATCAGTAAACTCATCCGTTCCGTCTTGCGGCGGAGCACGCTGGATGCGACATCGTACTACTGGCATTTCATGGGCATTCTTTGGCTGTACCTGCTTTTGCTGCTCTGGATGAAGTTTTAGTGCACTCTACAGGAGGCGCCGTGAGCCAAGCGAATATGACGATGGGTGGACATTCCGCCGGCTTGATGGAGGAATCACCGTTTGGGATTCCCTCAAAAAAGCTGGTGATGTGGCTATTTCTCATCTCCGACGCGATGACTTTTGCCGCACTCCTGGTTGCCTACGGATTCTTGCGCAACGCGACCCCGAACTGGCCAGCACCCTTCAAGTTCTCCCCCAGCATCATCAACGTCATGGTGATGACCTTTATCCTCATCAGCAGCAGCTTAACCATGCTGATCGGAGTGCGGGCCGCGCAGGATGGCGACAAATCAAAGGCCCTCCGCTGGATTCTTATCACTGC
The DNA here is from genome assembly GCA_041494805.1 of Terriglobia bacterium. GTDB lineage: Bacteria > Acidobacteriota > Terriglobia > Terriglobales > Acidobacteriaceae > JBGQBN01. The sequence continues at coordinate 38,296 of JBGQBN010000021.1, forward strand.
GGCAGGGGGCGGCGTTTTTGCCCTGTTGCACATTCGTGAGTGGCTTGGGCTGATCCATGAGGGCGTGCGGCTGTTCCAGAACCCCTGGGGCTCCGGGCTGTTTGGCGCAACGTTCTTCGGTATTACCGGGTTGCACCTGCTGCACGTCACCGGCGGTGTGGTCGCCCTGATTGTGGTGGGGTTTCGCTACCAGGGTGGCCGATACAACTCCGATGACATCGAAGTCCTGGGTCTCTATTGGCACTTTGTGGATATCGTTTGGATGTTCGTGGTACCGCTGGTTTACCTTTTGAGCATCGCACGCTAGCAGCAGCGCACGCGGAGGGAAAGCATCCTATGAACACCGCCGAAAAACACCGTGGTGGTTTGGGCACGGATATTATTGTCTATTTTTGCCTCTTGGCCGGCGCAGGGCTGCAGATCATTCTCGCCTACAATGGGGAGGGGAAGGGGCTGTTTGCGCGCCTGCTCATCGTGGCCGCGGTTCAGGCGTTGATTGCGGTCTTGTTTTTCATGCATCTGCGGGCGGAGCGGCGCAGCCTGGTCGTGTTTGTCGCGGTCTTTACACTTTTTGTGCTGGCCACGATGAATTATGGGTGGCCCGACAGCTTCCGGCTTCTGGTTTCCCGGCTGGCAAAATGATGTACAGTGAACAGCTGGTGAGAGAAAGGGTGAAGATGAAGGCTGAAAGGCCATACCGTTCGGTTGCCGTCGCTTTGGCAGGGTTGGTCCTGCTGGCTGCTCCTCTCCCGGCCTTTTCCCAGAGTTGCGCGCTCTGCTACACGCAGGCGGCCTCCGCCACCAGTCGCTTCATCGAAGCCCTACGCAGCGGGATTCTGGTCCTCATCATTCCTCCCATGTTCATGTCTGTCGGGATCACGGTTCTCGCGTATCGCAAACGCAACCAGTTCAGGAATGCAAACGACGGCGACGAATCGGACCGAATCTGGTAGTGTTCTTTAGACCAATGGCGACCACGCGTATAGCCCAACTAAACGAGTCCCGGCCTTTCACTGCCAGTCTGCGGGATTACTACACTTTGACCAAGCCGGAAGTGAACCTGCTGATTCTGATGACCACGTCGGCGGGATATTACCTCGGTGGCCGTAGCCCTTTCCGGATCGCCGGACTAATTCACACGCTGGTGGGAACGTTGCTGGTGGCCAGCGGGACAGCCACCCTGAATCAGTGCATGGAGAGGATATGGGACGGTCACATGCGGCGCACCGCCAACCGTCCTCTACCTTCCGGCAGGCTTACCCCCATCCACGCCCTTCTGTTTGGCCTTCTGCTGAGCGTGGCCGGAGGTTTGTATCTCGCAGTGATGGTAAACGCGCTGGCCGCCTGGCTCGCCATCTCTACGCTATTGAGCTACCTGCTTGTCTACACGCCGCTGAAGCGGAAGACGCCGCTGTGCACGCTGCTGGGTGCCATTCCAGGAGCCATGCCGACTCTGATTGGCTGGGCCGGAGCCTCCGCTCACATCGACCGGAATGCCTGGTTTCTGTTTGCCGTGCTTTTCCTGTGGCAGTTCCCTCATTTTTTGGCGATCGCCCTGATGTACCGCGAAGATTACGATCGCGCGGGCTTCCGAATGCTGCCCCACTTCGACCGTGACGCCCGCTTCACCCGCGCGGAGATTGTGGGCTTCACCGTTGTCCTGATCATCATTACGATGCTGCCATTCGCCAGCGGGGGCGGTGCAACTTATTCGCTTGCCATGTTCGTAGCGGGAGCTTTCCTGCTATATCACACCGTCAACCTCGCGACGTCCGCCTCGCGAGTCCTGGCCAGCCGGGTGGTTCATGCCTCCGTTATCTATTTGCCCGTGATCCTCGGGATAATGATGGCCGCGAAAGCCTGAGGTGTCTGGGTACCTGGTCATGCTGAGAACTGAGAACCAGGAACGGAGAACCGATTTCCTCTCCCGGCGCGAAGCTTGCCGAATTTCTCCACTGGAAATAGTCCGCCAGACCGGTCGCTTGCTTCGGCTTTGGCGCGCCGGATTGATGATCCTGGCCAGCGTGCTGCTGTTGCTTACGCCTAGCGAAGCCAGCAAGCGTTCGAATTCTGGAGAGGGACTTTCCGTCGACCTGGATACTCCTTACGACAAGGTCCTCAAAGTGGTTCAGGAAATAGCCGACGACGGCATCATTCGCGGTACCTGGCAATACCGAGGGACCACGGAACTGGAAGGCGCCACGTCAGCCCGGACGGCCCGTGGCTTTGAGGAATGGAAGGGAGGCGGCACGGTGCTGTACAAAGTGCGGCCCGACACGCTGTCGCCAGAGCACTTCCACGAGAGCATGTCCAAGGGCACGGTGGTGGTGCGCTACATCGTGCAACCGGCTGGCCCCAATGTCACCAGTCTCCGCATCGACGCGGTGTATGAAGAAGACGATCGCCGCCGCTCCCACGCCTCCGACGGCCAGGTTGAGAGCAGTGAATTTGCCGCTATCACCGCCAAGATAAAAGAACTGGACGACCAGGAGGCCGCGAGCCGCGAGCAGGCAGCGCGCCAGCAACAAGCGCAGAAGATGGAGGAACTGGAAGCAGAGCTGGGCCAGGAAAATGCTCAGCTTGAAACCCTCACTGCAAAAGAAAAAGAACTCCAGAAGCAGCTGCAACGGCCACCCGGCAGCGGGTCAGCACGCGTGAGGACCGCCAGCGCCGATCTGAAGGCCGAGCCCTACAACCAGTCCAGGACATTACAGCTGCTTGCGCAAGGAGAAACGGTGACGGTTCTCCTCCGAACTCCCAACTGGCATCGCGTCCAGGCTTCCAATGGAGAAGAGGGATGGGTCTACCGGCTGATGCTCGAGGTAGCCCCATGAGGTCGCTGCGGCGAATGGGCATCGCAATCGGCATACTCGTGGTTGCATGCCCCTATCTCTATGCTGCAGACAATCCCAGGGCCACCCAAGAACGCGAATATCCCTTCCCCCTTGCGCTTGTGGAAACAGCCCTGCGACAGATGGGAGCTTACACCGGGGCTCGCCTGCCCGCCCTGGAGGGATTCATCAAGACGGAAAGAGCCCAACTGCCGAAATACGAGCGTCCGTACTATGAGTTCAAGATCGAACTCGTGCCCGCAGCCACGGACCACACTCTGGTCCGCGTGAAAGCTAATCTGTCAGCCTGGTACTCCGACCCCGAGGGGAGGCAGTCCGGCTACCAGGCATATGAGTCCAATGGGCGATTAGAAAGCGATCTTCTCGACCGCCTGGGCGATTTCCTGACCAACAACAAGTCGACCATTGCCACCGACCAGGAGCAATTGGCCCGCCGGCTGGCTGCAGTCCGCCAGCAGCGTCTCGATGCCGAGCGCCGAATTGCAGACCTGGAGAAGCAGCTGCAAGCCCCGCGGCCTAAGATCGAGCAGGCGGATCCGGTTGAATTTGTTTCCGTGGCCAAGTCACGAGTTCCCTTATTGAGCGCGCCCGAAGACCGCGCGCCACAAATCTTGCGAGCTCAGTTCGAAGATGAGTTCGAAGTCCTCGAACATCGTGGAACCTGGCTGCGAGTCAAGCTCGATGACGCTCGCACAGGATGGATACGGGCTTCACAAGTACGCTCGAACCCACCCGTTGTGGCAGACAGCTCCACCTCCCCAAGCGAAGCCCAGGCCGGCATGGAAGGCTTCACCATCATCCGCCAAACTGATGCCACGTTTTCCGGCGACTGGAGCCGCTTGCACGGCAAGAGGGCGCTCTACGTTTGGGCACGCCCCGAGGGCTCAGCCCTTAACACGGTGGCTACGAAGAAACTGCGCTTTACGCAGGCAATTTTCCGTGAACGCTCCCGTGAGGCATCGCACAACTCGCAGAGTTCAGTCGAAGGCATTGTCGTCATTTTTCTTGACCAAAAGGGAGGAGTGGCGGCCGCCAGCCTGGACGATATCGGCCTGTGGACGGACGGATCTCTCGCCACGCCAGCCTTCTTGAAAAAGTGTTCTTTCGATCCGCCTTCCGCGTTTGGCAGCCCCCAAGCACTTCCGAATACGGCGCACACCGATAATCGCGACGACATCAGCAAACCCGGGAAGAAATAGGAAATGGGCTCGGTTCTTTGGTTGGGTGGAAAGGTTTGGTAGCGCTACCGGGAATCGAACCCGGGTTTGAAGATTGAGAATCTTCCGTCCTAACCCCTAGACGATAGCGCCACCGGGTCGCGAGTGATTATAACAAAGCGCGCCCGCGGGCAGCAGTTGCCACGCCCGCTGAATCATGCGCGGCGAAAGGCGGCAGCCTCCATTTTCCGGGCTTCAGCTTCTTCATAACGCTTGCGGACCACTGGCCGCAACGTGGTAAACAAAATGGTCAGAACACCGCCGATCAACACCAGTGGATACCAGATGCCGTAGGGCTGTCCGACGGAAAGAGCATAGAGTCCAATCACCAGATGGCCTATGCCAACCAGCATCATCAACGTGAAGGCACCCATGATGAAGCTCCTGCCTTTTCCTTTGGGCGCCAGTGTGCCCGCCGCAGCTCCCAGAATTCCTCCCAGGGAGCCGAGCAAGCCTCCGCCGATACCGCCGTACAGTGCACCAAAGCGAATGGGATCAAACCATGGTTCCATCATATGTTCTCCTTTTGTTCCGCCTTCTGTTGGCGGTAGAGATCGCGCACCGATCGCGCCGCTGAGACCGTGATCTCTCCACGCTCCACCAGGTCGGCGAGCAGTTGCATCATCGGATCTGCCGGCGCACCTCCCACAATCTGCCGCACTCTTTCAATCAGCCGGTCCACCTTGGCGCGGATGGTGGGATAGCTGACCTGATATGCCCGGGCCAGATCCTTGAGCGATCCCGACGCCAGCACCAGTTGCAGCACCAGATCCAGTTCTTCTTCGGTCAGTGAAAGCAATGGGTGCTGGGCCGCCGATTTGCTTTCGCGTACCGTTTCAGTGGACATTTGACGCCACTTTATCTCCAACTTAAATAAATGTAAAGATTACTTTAATAATATTGAATGTGTTGTAAATATATGAAAATGATACGATTTTATGGTTACCAAACCTCTTGACAGGCTTTATCCCACAGGAGCAGAATCTTTTATGGCGAATAAAAAGCGAATATAAGACGCTTGCCTTCGAAGCTATCCCGCTTCGACGTTCCCTGAAAATTTCGAGGTTTTTATGTCTTCTCTACTCGTTGGTGCCCCGGCGCCGCTGCGGCGTCCTGTTGCCTTTGCTCCACAGCCGGAGTCGGCGCTGCTTTTAAAACGCTTCTCCGAGCTTCCCAAGCTCGCAGGAGTGACCCCGGCGTCGCGGTTGGAGGTACGGCCTGCTCCGGAAATGGTTTCCAGTGGTATCCGTGAACTTGATGCGCTTACGGGTGGATTGCCGCGCGGATGTTTGACCGAGATTTGTGGCGCGGCCTCCTCGGGACGCACCAGCGTGCTGCTGGCAGCCCTGGCGGCAGCCGCCCAACGGCAGGAAGCGTGCGCTCTGGTGGATACGACCGACGCTTTCGATCCTCCGTCGGCTGCGGCCGCGGGCGTGGATTTTGAAAGATTGTTGTGGGTGCGATGTGGGGTAAGTAAGAGACATTTACCCTCCCCACGGAGACACCCTTCGACTGCGCTCAGGGCAGGCTCCGACACAGAGAAAAAAGAAGATCGTGAATTTCCAAAAATGGAGAGTCCGGTTGAGCAGGCCCTGCGGGTCACCGACCTGCTCCTGCAAAGTGACGGCTTCGGACTGGTGGCCATCGATCTCGGCGATGTTCCGCTCCATGCGGCCCAGCGCATTCCGCTGACCTCCTGGTTCCGTTTTCAGCGCGCGGTGGAGAACACGCCTACGGTGCTGTTTGTCGTGGCACAGGCTCCATGCGCGCGGACCTGCGCTGCACTGTTGTTGAGACTGCGGTCGTCAGTCGCCGGTCGTCAGTCATCAGGGAAAAAGCTTTCAGCTCTCAGCCATCAGCTATCAGTAAAGGTTGATTTTGGAAGTGTCCCCAATAGCATCGCGGAAGGACACGCCTTCAACTGTGCCGAACTAATTCATAAGAAATCGGCTTTCGATTCTGCAGTTCTCGCGCACGCGCAGCTCCTCGATGGATTTCACATCCAGGCGGAACTTCTCCGGGCGCGCATGGAGTGCAAGCCAATGCAATCGGTGAGTGCTGCGTTCGTGACCAGGGCGGTGCGAGCAGGATAAATCTCATAGTGCCCACGCCACACACTGATAGCTGATGGCTGAAAGCTGACAGCTTTTTTCCTGACGACTATGTTCTTATCCATCTTCGTCCCCGATTTTCCCGTGGAAGCGCTGCTGCGCGCTGAGCCTGACTTGCGCTCACGGGCAGTGGGCGTCCTCGAAGGCAAAGCTCCGCTGCAAAAAGTTTTCGCGGGGAATGGAAAGGCCCGCTCGGCCGGGGTGGAGCCGGGAATGACGAAATCGCAAGTGGAAGCCTGCACCGATCTGGTGCTGCGCGTCCGCTCTCCGCTGCAGGAGGCTGCTGCCCACGCCGCGCTGCTGGACTGTGCACAATCGTTCTCGCCGCGAGTGGAAGATGCGAGCTGCGACACCGTCCTCCTTGATCTTGCCGGGTTGGAAGCGCTCTTTGGCCCGCTACCCAAGATCGCGCTAGACGTGGCGCACCGGGCTTCCGGCCTTGGCCTCGAAGCCAACGTCGCCGTTGCTTCCAATCCCGATACGGCCGCGCTCGCGGCCCGTGGCTTTTCTGGCGTGACCGTGATTCCGAAGGGAAAAGAAGCGGAGCAGTTGGGCAGCCTTCCAGCGGAAGTGCTGTTTGGAGATCTTCCTGGTTTCGGTTGTGGGCAGGATACTGCACGGTTTTTAGAAACTTTAGGCCGCTGGGGTATTCACAATCTTCGCGCACTGGCGGCATTGCCTGATGTTGCGATCAGCGAGCGCCTGGGACAGGAAGGTGTGCGCCTGCAGCAACTGGCTCGCGGTGCCACTTTTCGCACGCTGGTTCCGGTCGATCCACCCCTGACTTTCGAAGAAGCGATCGAGCTGGAGTATCCGCTGATGCTGCTCGAGCCGCTGGCATTTTTGCTGGGCCGGCTGTTGGAGCAACTCTGCGCTCGTCTGGGTGCGCGCGCCCTGGCGACGCAGGAATTGCGGCTGCGGCTGGAGCTGGAGACTCGAAAATCTTTTTTCCAGCGCACGCTTCGCTTGCCCGTTCCCCTGCTGGACGCCAAAGTCTTCCTCAAGCTGCTGCAGCTTGATTTGAAGGCGCATCCTCCCGGCGCACCCATCGTCAAAATTCATCTGGCGGCGGAGCCGGTGCGGCCGCGGGCGGCGCAGAGCGGTCTTTTTCTTCCACCTTCGCCGGAGCCGGAAAAACTCGGACTTACGCTGGCGAGGATTGCGGGGATCGTGGGTGAAAACAAGACCGGGTCTGTGGAACTGCTGGATACGCACCGTTCGGAAGGGTTCTGCATACAGCGCTTTGCTCCAGCCCCGCCAGAAGAAGACAAGACAGACGGAAATTCAGAAACAGTGGATGCAGTCACTGCGCTGCGCATCTTCCGGCCGCCCCTGCGTGCCACGGTGACGTTGCGGGATGGCAAGCCAGCACGCATTGTTTGTCCCAAGCGCAAAGAAGTGCAAGGAGAAACCCTCTGGGTAGCTGGACCTTGGCGTTCCTCCGGCGATTGGTGGGAGCGGGAAGGATGGGCGCGCGATGAGTGGGACATCGCGGTGCAGGGAGAGATTGGCATTTCGCTGTATCGCCTGGTCCGCGATCTGTTGAGTGGAAGATGGTTTGTCGAGGGGACGTACGACTGAATTGAATCAATGTACATCGAGCTTCACGCCCGCTCCGCCTTCAGCTTTCTCGAAGGCGCTTCCCTGCCCGAGGACCTGATCACAACCTGCGCGAACTTGAACCTGCCAGCTATGGCGCTGCTCGACCGACACGGTGTCTATGGCGCTCCACGCTTCCACATGGCGGCAAAGAAAGCGGGGATCAAAGCGCACATTGGAGCAGAGATTATGTGTGAGCAATTGCCAATTGCCGATTTCCAATTGCCAATTGGACCTAACCCCCGTATTTCTGAGTCAACAATTGGCAATCGGCAATCGGCAATTGGCAATTCTTTTCGCCTTCCTCTCCTCGTCTCTTCCCGTCTCGGCTATCAGAACCTCTGCCGTTTGATCACGAAGATGAAGCTGCGCGCGAACAAGGGCGAAGGCACCGTCCGCGAAGAGGAACTACATGAACACGCTGCCGGACTCATCTGTCTCACCGGCGGCGGGGACGGCCCGCTGGCGGTTGCCCTGGCCCATGGGGGAATAGAAGCAGCACGCCGCGCGGTTGAGCGCCTGACAGAAATATTTGGGCGCGGCAACGTTTATGTGGAACTGCAGCGCCATTTTCATCGCCAGCAGGAAGCGTGCAATCGCGCCGCCATCGAGATTGCCCGCTCACTCCAACTCCCTCTGCTGGCGACGAATGGAGTGTGTTATGCCACCGCTCGCGAGCGCGAACTATGCGACGTGCTCACTGCCATCCGCCACCATCGCACGTTGGCTACGGCAGGACGGCTGCTGGCGCGCAATTCCGAGCGTCATCTGAAATCGCCGCAGGAAATGATGCAACTTTTTTCCGATTTGTCTGAGGCCATTGTGAATACGGTGGAACTTTCATCGCGTCTCAACTTCACGCTAGAAGATTTGGGATATGAGTTCCCCAAATATCCCGTGCCGGAAGGTGAGACCATGATGTTTTTCTTGCGTGAGCGCACCTGGGAAGGCTTCCAGCAGCGCTATGGCCGAGCCGCGATGGAGCTCAGAAACCGCGCCCGGCGCCAGATTGAACGTGAGCTGATATTGATCGAAAAGCTGGACCTCGCTGGCTATTTCCTCATCGTCTGGGATCTGGTTCGTTTTTGCCGCGAGCAGAAAATCCTAGTGCAGGGACGCGGCTCGGCCGCCAACAGCGCCGTTTGTTATTCGCTGGGCATTACGGCCGTGGATCCAGTTGGCATGGACCTGCTCTTCGAGCGTTTTCTCTCCGAGGAGCGCGGCGAGTGGCCCGACATTGACCTCGATCTGCCCAGCGGCGACCAGCGCGAGCGCGTAATTCAGTATGTGTACAAACGCTACGGTGAGTGCGGCGCCGCCATGACCGCCAACGTCATCACCTATCGCAGCCGCATGGCTTCGCGAGAAATGGGCAAGGCTCTGGGCTTCGATGCGGAGACCCTGAACAAGGTCTCCGCTGCCGTTTCGACCTGGGAATTCAAGGACAGCAATGACACCCTCGACCACCGCTTCCGCGATGCTGGCTTGGACTTGAATCATCCCCGCCTGCGCAAATATTTCGAACTCTGCCAGGCGGTACAAGACTTGCCCCGCCACCTCGGCCAGCATTCCGGCGGCATGGTGATCTGCCAGGGGCAGCTTGATTCCGTCGTACCGCTCGAACCCGCCTCCATGCCCGGCCGCGTCGTAGTGCAGTGGGACAAGGAAGATTGTGCTGACCTGGAAATTATCAAAGTGGACCTGCTCGGCTTGGGCATGATGGCTGTACTGGAAGATTCACTCGAGCTCATCCGCGACAATTATGGCGAACCCGTGGACTTGGCCCATCTGCCGCCCGACGACCTCACGGTCTATTCCACTCTGCAGAGGGCCGACACCATCGGCATGTTTCAAGTCGAAAGCCGGGCGCAGATGTCGTGCCTGCCCCGCCTGCGGCCGCGGTGCTTTTACGACATCGTGGTGGAAGTCGCCATCATTCGGCCCGGGCCCATCGTCGGGCAGATGGTGAATCCTTATCTGAAACGCCGCCAGGGACGCGAGGCCGTCACCTATCCGCATCCCTCGCTCGAGCCCGTGCTGGCGCGCACTCTGGGCGTACCGCTCTTTCAGGAACAGTTGCTGCGCATGGCGATGATCGCCGCCGGATTCAGCGGTGGTGAAGCCGAAGAACTGCGCCGCGCCATGGGCTTTAAACGCTCGCAAACCCGCATGAAAGAAATCGAAGCGAAGTTACGGGCTGGCATGGAACGCAATGGCATCTCGCGCGAAGCGCAGGAGCAAATCATTCTCTCGATTACTTCTTTCGCTTTGTACGGTTTCCCCGAGTCCCACGCCGCCAGCTTCGCGCTGATCGCCTACGCCAGCGCCTATTTGAAGTGTCACTATCTGGCGGCTTTCACCGCCGCCCTGCTCAACAATCAGCCCATGGGGTTTTATCGTCCGGCCACAATTGTGAAAGATGCGCAGCGGCACGGGCTGAAAGTGCTGCCGATTGATGTAACCAAGTCGGATTGGATGTGTACAGTCGTCGGTCATCAGTCGCCGGTCCACAAGCAAGAACAAGAGGGTAGGCGGGACGCCTACCCGACAGCCGGCGAACTTGCCCTGAGCGTAGTCGAAGGGCCGGCGCTACGGATTGGACTGCGCTATGTTCGTGGATTGTGCGAAGAACCCGCCCAGGCTTTGGTACAACAGCGCAACGTCGCTCCGTTTCTTTCCATTCACGATCTCGTCCGTCGTGTCCCCGAGTTGCGGAAAGATGAACTGAGTACCTTGGCGGAAATCGGCGCACTGAACGAAATCCGTAGCGCCGGCGTCCCGCCGGCTGTCGGGCAGGCGTCCTCGCCCGCCCTGCTTCACCGCCGCGATGCCCTCTGGCAAGTAGAACGCGCCGTCCGCCATTCTGGCCCCCTGCTGGATGAACTACCCGAGCCCGACTCGAAGTCTCCGCTGCGCCCCATGAATCAGGAAGAGCGGCTGGTCGCTGACTTCCGTGGCACGGGCATGACCGTCGGCCCGCATCCCATGGCGTATCATCGGGCACGGATGGCCGCAATGGGCATCCACAAAGCCAGCGAGCTCAGCCGCATCCCCCATGGCCAGCATTTGCGCATTGCAGGATGCGTCATCGCCCGCCAGCGTCCCGGAACCGCCAAGGGTTTTGTCTTTTTGAGTCTGGAAGACGAGACCGGAGTGGCCAACGCCATCATCATGCCAGATCTATTTCAGAAGAACCGCCTGCTGGTGACTTCCGAGCAATTCCTTATGGTGGAAGGAGTTCTGCAGAATCAGGACAACGTCATCTCGGTAAAAGCCGAGCGCGTGCTGCCCCTTGCCATCACCCGCGCCCAAACCAGTTCGCACGACTTCTACTAACCCACATCAGGTTATTTTTTGTTTTCTCCTTAACAAATCCACAGCCATCCGGGTTTATTATTAACTTATCATCGGCCACAAATAGTTGTGGAGTGCTGAACGTCTGCCGGTCGACGTGTATGTGGCTCATTCATCAATTCGATCCATTACTGAACCTTGGTATCTGTAAGGAGTACCCAATCATGGCTAGAGCAAAGACTCCCCGCAACGGCAATACCCGCAAACAGGTCGCAAACGTGTCTGCGATAGACATTGCGCCTGAGAGCAAGAAGAATTTTCCCAGCGTCGACCTGGAAGCCGAAATCCGCCGCCGCGCGTACGAGTTATACGAGCAGCGGGGATGCACGCCCGGTCACGAAGACGAGGACTGGTTGGTAGCCGAGCGCGAAGTGGTCGCTCGCTACAACCAGCAGCAGAGCGCGTAGATTGGTGAACCTGGTCGGACCCCGTTGGCCTCAGGTGCTGCTTCTCAGTGCTGTTGTGCAGAAAAGTCTGACTGTACTCACGGCTGTCCGACCTTGCCTGCTGGACGCCGTCACTTATGCACTTTCGACATTTTGTGTGCGTGGGACGTTCTGTGAGATACAGTAAATGTCTTCCGGACTGGCCAGGCTCTCGCTGGACGTTCCTTCGTCGAAATAAAACCGCTCGGGCAACCTCTTGGGGCCCGGTAAAGCTCTGAAAATTAGGGCTTTTCGCTAGCCTTTCCGGTTGCCTCGGTGCGTAGTTTCTGAAAAAATACATGAGGACTACCCCATGTCGCAGATAGGCAGTTTTACGCTTCTGCTCGCGTTGGCCTTGAGTGCCTACTCGTTCCTGGCCGGACTACTGGCCCTGGCTCGTCCCGGGCCGGGCTCGGAGCGATTGGGAGAGACGGCCCGGCGGGCCGGCATCGCCGCCTTTGCTGTGGTCTTCCTGGCCGCGGTGGTGCTGGTCGTGGCCGCGTTCCAGGACGATTTCTCCATCGCCTACATTTTCCACCACAGCAATCGTGATCTGCCCGCACCCTACAAGTTCGCCACTCTATGGTCGGGGCAGGAAGGCTCGCTGCTGTTCTGGTCACTCCTGCTAGCCACGTACGGCCTGGTTCTCCGGCTGCGCTATAAGACCGATAGCCGGCTGTTCGCTCATGCCTCGGTCATCATCGCCGCGGTACAAGTCTTCTTCCTGTTGCTGCTGAATTTCGCGGCGCATCCGTTCGCCATCATGCAGGGAGCTCTGCCGGCAGACGGTAACGGTCTCAACCCGCTGCTGCAGTACCCCGAGATGGTCATTCATCCACCCATGCTCTACCTGGGCTACGTGGGGTTCACGGTGCCGTTTGCTTTCGCTCTGGCGGCACTCATCATGAAGTATCCAGGCGAGAAGTGGATTCAGATCACCCGGCGCTGGACCATGGTGACCTGGGGCTTTCTGACCTGCGGCGTCTTTCTCGGCGCGCACTGGGCCTACTCCGTACTGGGCTGGGGCGGCTACTGGGGATGGGATCCGGTGGAGAACGCGTCGCTGATGCCCTGGCTGACCGGCACCGCCTTCCTGCACTCGGTCATGATGCAGGAAAAACGCGGCATGCTGAAGACTTGGAACATGTGGCTGATTTTCGCCACTTTCATGCTTTCCATCTTCGGCACGTTCCTGACCCGCAGCGGCGTCGTCAGCTCGGTGCACGCGTTTGCGCAATCTTCGATCGGAGATTGGTTTGTGGGCTTCCTGGCCCTCATATTTGCCACCTGCCTGTTTTTCTATCTGAAGAACCGATCGCATCTGCGCAGCGAGCACAAGCTGGAATCGCTGATTTCGCGCGAATCCAGTTTCTTGTTCAACAACCTGCTCCTGCTGGTCGCCTGCTTCACGGTGCTGTGGGGCACCCTGTTCCCCGTTCTCTCTGAATGGGTGCAAGGCACCAAGGTGACGGTTGGTCCGCCATTCTTCAATCGCGTGAACGTGCCGGTGGCTTTACTGCTATTGCTGCTGACAGCAGTGGGCCCGCTGCTCGCCTGGCGTAAGACTTCGGTTGAGAGCTTGAAGCGCAACTTCCTGTGGCCCATGATCGGCGCACTCGGGACCGGCGCGGTGCTGATCGTATTCGGATTGCGTCCGTGGAAAGACGTCTCCTACCTCTACTCTCTGATGACCATCATGCTGTCGGTACTGGTGGCGCTGACCGTGATTTCGGAATTCGTCCGCGGCGGACGGGTCATCCGGCGGCATACGGGCCAGAACCTGTTGGCCTCCATGGCGCATCTGGCGCATCGCAATACCCGACGCTACGGCGGCTACATCGTTCACTTCGGCGTGATCGTCATCATGATCGGTTTCGCCGGCGCGGCCTTCAACCAGGACAAAGAGCAGGAGATGGGCTTCGGTGACAAGATGACCATCGGGGCCTACACGCTGGTTTGCCGTTCGTACACGCAAGAGGACAAACCCAACTACGGCAGCGAGTGGGCCATCCTGGACGTTTTCAAGGGCGGCAAACAGATTGACACGCTGTATCCCGAGCGGCGCTTCTTCAAAGCCAGCCAGCAGACCTCCACTATCGTCGCCAACCGCTCTACGATGAAGGAAGATCTCTACCTGGTCTACGAAGGCCTGAATCAAGACACCGGCCGTCCCATCATCAAAGCTCACCTCAATCCGCTGGTGATGTGGATCTGGGTGGGCGTATGGGGAATGATCTTCGGCACTGTAATCGCCCTGATTCCGAATGCGGTGCCTGTGCGGGTGACCGCCCCGTCTCGAATCCAAACTGCCCCGGCGGGAGCGGGAGACTGATGCTCCGATTCACGAATTCCACCCTCAGGCGGGGGCTGCCGTTGGGACTGCTGTGTGTAGCGCTGTTTGCATTCCTCGGTGCAGGTGATGAGCCGGCGCGCTTCACCGAACTCGGCCACCGGCTGATGTGCGTCTGCGGCTGCAACCAGATCCTGCTGGAGTGTAACCACGTAGGCTGCCAATACTCTGACCGCATGCGTGGCGAACTGATGGCCGGGGTTGAGCGCGGCGACAGCGATGACCTTACTCTGCAGTCCTTCGTGCAGAAGTACGGCACCACGGTGATGGCCGCTCCTACTACAACCGGGTTCAACCGCGTCGCCTGGATAATGCCGTACTTGGCGCTGGTTTTGGGCCTGACGACCGTGGTGCTGATTGTGCGGGCCTGGAGAATGCGTCCGCTGGTCCTGCCTGCCGGTGGAGTTACTCCCGTGAGCGGCGCGGAGCTTGAGCACTTCCGCGAGCAGGCAAGGAAGGACACAGAAGTATGACCGTCGCGATCCTCGCCTGCGCATTGGTGACGCTGAGCACGCTGTTCTATGTCTTCTATCTTCCCGGCAAACTCTACCTGGGCCCGGAAAAGACCCGGCTTGCCTACCTGCGGGAGCGCAAAGAAGCAGTGTACGAAAACCTGCGCGACCTCAACTTCGAGTACGAGGCCGGCAAGCTTCCCGACGTTGATTATCAATCTCTGAAGGCGTCCCTCGAAGAGGAAGCCGCCGCCGTCCTGGCCGAGATGGCGGGCCTCGAACAAACCGCTGCTTCCACACTCCGAATCAAAAAAGGAGCGAGAGTTTGAAGCTCTCCCCAAGAATCGTTGCAGTCTTTCTCGTTCTCGTGCTGGGCTCGCTCGCCTCCGCCCAAACTCTCACCGGAACAGTCAAGAACGGCACTACGAACAAGCCCGCCGCCGGAGATGAAGTGGTACTCATCAAGCTGGCACAGGGCATGGAGGAAGAGGCCCGCACGAAAGCTGACGCCAACGGGAACTTCAGCTTCAAGCTCAGCGATGCGGGGGACCCGCATCTGATCCGTGCCATTCACCAGGGTGTGACTTACCACCGCATGGCGCCTCCAGGAACGACCTCGGTCGAAGTGGAAGTCAATGACGTGTCGAAGAAAGTTGAAGCCGTCAGCGTCACCGCCGACGTGATGCGGTTTCAGGCGCAGGGCAACGAATTGCAGGGCATCCGGCTGTTTGCGGTTAACAACAGCTCCAACCCGCCGCGCACCCAGATGAACGATCAGAACTTTGAGTTTTACTTGCCCGACGGCGCGCAGGTTGACACCGGTTTGGCGAAGACGGCCGGGGGCCAGCCCATCAACTCCGCCCCGGTACCGCAGAAGGAAAAGAACCGCTACGCCTTCATTTTCCCGCTGCGTCCGGGTGAAACCCAGTTTCAGGCTGTGTTCCACATGCCGTACAGCGGTGAGGCCAGCATTGACCCCAAGGCCCTGTACGCAGCCCAGCACTTCGTGGTGATGCTGCCCAAGACCATGCAGTTCACGGCAGCTCCTGGCAGCGGATTCCAATCCATGCAGGATCCCCGCCAGTCTGATGCGGTGGTGCAAGTCGCATCCAACACCCAGGTCGGCCAACCTCTGGCATTCAAGATCTCAGGGACGGGTACGTTGACTGAAGCTGAAGAGGGCGGCGCCCAGGGTGGTGGTCAGGCAAGCGGTGGTGCCACGGTTGGTCGCGATTCACGCCCCGGGGGAGGATTAGGTCCTCCGATTGACGCTCCTGACCCCCTGGAAAAATATCGCTGGTACATTCTCGGCGGCTTCGCCGTGGTGCTGGCAGCGGGCGCGATCTACATTGCCCGCCGGCCTGTCACCGCGTCCATTCCTGGTTTCGCCGCTTCCGACATGGAAATCGAGATTCCTGCTCCAGCAAAGCCTGTCCCTACGGCACGCCCCGGTATGTTGTTCGAGGCCCTCAAAGAAGAGATGTTTCAGCTCGAAGTGGAACACAAGCAAGGCCAGATCTCGCAGCAGGAGTATGACAAGGCGAAGGCCGCGCTTGACCAGACGCTGGAACGGGCCATCAAGCGTGGAGCCGCAAGAACCACCTAGGCGCCGGCGTGCGCCACGAATCCTGGAATCACTCTCAGCCAGCCGTCGTATTGCTGCTTGAATCCAGCAGCTTGGCGTACCATCTAAATGTATTGGTAACGATTATGGGAAATACCTTTAAAACCGCGTTTCTGCTTACCGCTCTAACTCTGCTGCTCATGGCTATTGGCCGTGCCTTTGGGGGTCAGAACGGCATGTTGCTGGCTTTAGCCTTTGCAGCCGTGACCAACTTCATCGCTTATTTCTTCTCTGACAAGATCGCGCTGGCGACCTATCGCGCTCAAGCCGTGACCAGGGAACAGCTTCCGCGGGTTTACGACGTGGTTGAAAGAATGACCCAAAAGATCGGCCTGCCCATGCCGAAGATCTACGTGATTCCCACTGACTCACCCAACGCATTTGCCACTGGGCGGAATCCCAAGCACGCATCCGTGGCCGTAACCGAAGGCATCCTCAATCTGCTGAATGACGAGGAACTGGAAGGCGTGCTGGCGCACGAACTGGGGCACGTCAATAATCGCGACATTCTGATCAGCTCGATCGCCGCCACCATTGCCGGGGCCATCACGTTCGTCGCACGTTTTGGCTTCTTTTTCGGCGGAATGGGCGACCGGAACGAGCGCCGTGGTGGAGGGCTGCTTATGCTGATCGTGGCGCCGATTGCCGCCATGCTGATCCAGCTTGCCGTTTCGCGCTCACGCGAGTACCAGGCGGATGCCACCGGCGCGCACTTTACCGGCAATCCGTACGCGCTGGCCAGCGCCCTAGCAAAGTTGGATGCCTACTCAAGGCGGGTCCCCATGTTCGCTACGCCGTCGACCGCACATCTGTTCATCATTCAACCGCTGCTGGGGATGAATTTTGGCAGCCTGTTCTCTACACACCCGCCGATCGCGAAACGCATCGAGCGCCTGACCGGGAGGCCAGCGGAGTTCATGCAGTAAGCATTATCAGCTATCAGCTTTCAGCAGAATTCATCGCAAGTCCATCCCTGGGTGCACGTTCTAACTGATAGCTGGCGGGTGAGAACTGATAGTTCACTATGACTTTCGTACCCGCCCGCCACCTATCACCGCATAGTAAAATCAGGATTCTCATGTCTCCCGAAGCCGCCACCGCCGCGTCCCGTCGCGCGGCGCAACTGGAATCCACTCTCCGCAAGGTCATCCGCGGCAAGGACGACATTATCCGCCTTGCGCTGGTATCGATGATGGCCCGTGGGCACCTGCTGATCGAAGGCGTCCCTGGAGTAGGGAAAACCACGCTGGGCCAGGCGCTGGCCCGAGCCCTGGACTGCAGCTTCCAGCGAGTGCAGTTCACCAGCGATATGCTGCCCTCGGACGTTTTGGGCATCTCAATCTACTCCGCTCTGGAACAGCAATTTGAGTTCAAGCGTGGTCCGATCTTCACCAACATTCTGTTGGCGGACGAAATCAACCGCACCACGCCCAAGACGCAGTCCGCCCTGCTGGAAGCCATGAATGAAGGACAGGTCACGGTGGACGCTCATTCGTATCAGTTGCCCCAGCCGTTTCTGGTCATCGCGACGCAGAATCCAGTCGAGCACCATGGCACCTATCCCCTGCCCGAGTCACAGCTCGATCGATTCCTGATGCGGCTGCGGATGGGATATCCCGATGGCAACGCCGAGCGCGAAATTCTACGTTCAGAGGCCGGCGCCGCGCAGCTGGACAACTTGCAGCCCGTGCTCACCGGCACCGATGTGCTGGAAATGCAGCAAGCTGTCACCGAGGTACGAGTAGACGATTCGTTGGTCAGCTACACCCTCGCCATCGTCCGCAAGACGCGTGAGTCGGAACATTTTTCGCTAGGCGTCTCACCCCGAGGTTCGCAGATGCTCTACCGCGCCGCCCAGGCCATGGCCTTCCTCGACGGCCGCGATTTCTGCACCCCCGAAGACTTCAAGCCGTTGGTGGTCTCAGTGTTTGCCCACCGCGTGGTGGTTAACGGCCGCTACTCTTCCACGCTAAAGAAGTCGGAACAAGCGGAGCAAGTCATCCAGGAAATTGTAGAGAGCGTGTCGGTGCCGGTGTAGGAGCAGTTCAGTTGCCCTCATATTCACAGTAGCGTCCTGAGTGACATTTGATCCTCCCGACCGGCATAATGTCTCGCCATGTCTTTTCTACGCTTCCTCATGCTGCTTTCCCTGATCGTCTGGCTCGGCGGGCTCATATTTTTCCCGGTGGTCGCACAAACAGCTTTTTCCGTGTTGCCCACGCGTCACCTGGCAGGCTCGGTCGTGGGCCGGTCACTGGGCATACTGCACTGGATGGGAATTGTTTCAGCTTTCGTGTTTCTGGCCAGCTCGCTTCTCTATAACCGTCTGAGCAACGGCACGGCGCACGTATTCTCCGCAAGTCACGTACTCGTCTGTGTGATGCTCGGGCTCACACTGATTTCACAGTTCAGCATCATTCCGCGCATGGACACGCTGCGGGCATCCATCGGCGAGATTGACTCGGTGTCTGCTGATAACCCCGCGCGTATGCAGTTCGATGCCTTGCACGTCTGGTCGACCCGACTTGAAGGCGGAGTGCTTCTGTTGGGGCTTGTCGTGGTGTATCTGACCGCACGACGCCTTCCCTGATCCGCCTGCTATCATCTTCTTGCCTCTTATGAAAACTGGCATCATTGGCCTTCCCCAAGTAGGCAAGACATCTCTGTTCCGTATTCTGACCAAGGCACATCTTTCCGAGCATGCCTTGGCGAATCCCCGTGAGGCCCATGTGGGCGTGGCCAAGGTGCCTGACGATCGCCTCGACCGTCTGGCAGCGGTCTACAACCCGAAGAAGCTGACCCACGCTTCGGTGGAATACGTGGACGTCGGCGCCATCGGGCAGGAAGCGCTCAAAGAGAGCAGCTACATGGCCCACCTGCGCAACGTGGACGCTCTGGCTCACGTGGTTCGGGCTTTCGAGGATCCTTCCATCCCGCACGTCGGACCCATTGATCCTTTGCGTGACATCAAGAATGTCGAGTTCGACCTCATGGTCAGCGATCTCGGCCAGATTGAAAAGCGGCAGGAGCGCGTGGAAAAGGACTTGAAGAAAATGCGTTCCCCCGACCTAGAGAAAGAATTCGATCTGCTGAAGCGGGCCCGGGCCCATCTGGAATCGGAGCACCCCTTGCGTGAGATGGAGATGACGCCCGAGGACAAGAAGCGCCTCCGCGGATTCATGTTCCTGAGCGAAAAGCCCATTTTCTACGCGCTGAACGTGAGTGAGAGTACAGAGTTGGGGGAAGAACTAGAAAATGCGGTCGGCAAGTACAAGCTGACGGAAGTTGCTTCGCGTCCCAATGCGGGCGCCACCGCCATCTGCGGAAAGGTGGAAGCAGAGCTCGCGGAGATGAGTGACGCCGACGCCGCGGAGTTCCTCTCCAGCTATAGCCTCACCGAAAGCGGGCTGGTCCGCCTCATCCGGACGACCTATGCCCTGCTAGGCCTGATTTCCTTCTTCACCATCGGCGAGGATGAATGCCGCGCCTGGACAATCCCCGTCCGAACCCGCGCAGTGGAGGCCGCCGGCGCCATCCATTCCGATCTGGAGAAACATTTTATCCGCGCCGAGACCATCCGCTGGGATCAACTGCTTGAAGCCGGCTCCGAAGCCAACGCCCGCGCTCGCGGCACCCTGCGCCTTGAAGGTAAGGACTACATCGTGCAGGATGGGGACGTGATGCACATCCGGCATTCGGGGTAACCGGGAACTGGTATCATCCTCGGACAGATGCATCCCATCCTCCTTAGCCTTCTGCTGGGCTTGACCGCAGCTGCCGCAAACGTATTCGGCGGCGCCATCATTGTCCACAGGCACTGGGAACGTTCTTACCTCAAATACTTCGTGGCTTTGGGTGCGGGATTCATGCTGGCTACGGCGATTGTGGAGATTTTTCCCGCCAGCCTGGAGCTGAGCGGCAAGAACGCGCCTTTTCTCGTCCTGGTGGGATATCTGATCGTTCACTTCTTCGAACACACCGTAACCCCGCACTTCCACTTCGGCGAGGAAACTCACGAAGACGAATTCGTTCACGGGCACAAGGGGTATTCGGTTCTGATCGGGCTGATCATCCACACATTCTTCGACGGCATCGCCATCGCCTCGGGCTTCATCGTTTCCAACTGGCTGGGATGGGTGATCTTTCTCGCGGTCTTCCTGCACAAGATTCCTGAAGGCTTCACCGTGGCCTCGGTCATGCTCGCCAGCGGCCAGAGCCGGAGGATCGCGTGGGGCGCGTCCATGCTGCTGGGCGCCGCTACTTTTGCAGGCGTACTGACCATGGCCCTGTTCCGGCGCGAGGTGAGCTTTGGGTTGCCATTGTCGGCGGGAGTGACGATTTATGTCGCGGCCTCAGACCTCATGCCCGAAGTAAACCGCGAGCCCGGCGCACGAATGGCGCTAGTGGTATTTCTGGGAGTGGGATTGCTGTTTCTGCTCGATCGCTTCGCGCACGTGCACTGAACTAGCACACCTACTACCCAAGAGTTATTCCACGGTGTGTTTCGCGGTGTAGCCTTCCCGCGCGACGATCTGGATCTTCAGGTCTTTGCCCTTCTGATCGCGGACTTTAAGTGGACCTCCGTCCGGGGCGACCACTTCGACTTTCAGCTTGCGGTAGGTGCCATCGAGTTTGGGGTTGGTGGGACGGTAGGCGAGATTGTATTGGTTGCGAATGTCGCCGGCGATGTCGTGGAAGATCCCGGGAAGTTCGGCCTCGAAGCGCGGAAAGAAAGCGCGTCCGCCGGTCAGGTTGGCAAACGTCCTCATTTCGTTGTCGGCTTGCAGGTAGGTCATATTGTCCACCGGAATGCCGAAGCCATGCGGCGCCGCTCCACCGCGCGCGTCGTAGTATTCCCGCAAGGCAAACCCGACGCTGACGGGAAAAATGGTCACATCCTTGGTGCTCTTGATCTTCTTAAGTATCTGGTCCAGGTTAAGCTTGCTGAAGGTGTCCACACCAGTCGTGATTAGGATGATGTACTTGCGCCCCTCGATCTGGTCAAGCCGGTCGAGAGTGTCGTAGAGGGCATCGAACAGGTTGGTTTCGGCAAAGCCCGGCATGCGTAACTCGCCCAGCGCACCGTAGACTGCCCGCTTGTCCTGGGTAAAGTCCGCCAGGATGTGCGGCTTCATGTCGTAAGACACTACCGCGATCCAGTCATCTTTTTTCAGCGTACCTGCAAATGTGTACGCAGCATTCAGGGCATCCACCATGAAGTAGTAATTCGTGGAAGCGAACTCGACCAGCAACACGGCGGTAATCGGCGCTTCGGACACGCTGAAGTTGCTGATGGTTTGTGGCACGCCATCTTCTACCACGCGGAAGTTTTCTTTCTTCAGGCCGGGAATGAACTGCCCGTCTTTGGTCGTGACCAGAGCATCCACGTTCACCAGGGGCACATCCACCCGGATGGAGTAATCCGGCATGCCCTCGATCTTCTTGGGCCTCTCCGGGCGAGGGGCAGGCGGCTCTTCTTTCTTTTTCGGAATGGCGTAGGGCCCGACGTCGGTCTGTGGACCACCCGCGGCCGGGGGCGTCTCTTGCTTCTGCGGACTAGCGGAAGCCGGTGCTGGTGATGACTGATCCTGCGCGGCGGATGGAAGCGCCACGCCCATGGGGACCCCCAAAGCGAAAGCCAGCAATGGGATAGAGACAAAGCACTTGCGAAGTAGTGCGCCAGACCGCATAAAACGAGTGGAAAACATGAATCCCCTTAGGAAAAACCCTGTGCTAGTATAGACGCAGAGCTTCGCGATTTGGATGTTTTGCTTGGCCTTCGGCCTCCCTCCCAGGCTAAACCGGATACAAAACGCGAGTTCCAGTTGGGAGGGCCGGTTGGCGGTTCTCCGGGGCAAATTCATGAGATCAGCAGTTCTCGCGCGCGCCATACTTTGCGGTTGCGTATTCTCCCTCGCAGTCAAGGCTCAGACCCCCAAACCGGTCGAAACCATTCCCGTGAGTCAGATCCACGCTGGCATGCGGGGTGTGGCGTACACCGTTTTTCAGGGCACGAAGCCGGAATCCATGGACGTGGAAGTGCTCGGCGTGCTGCGCAATGCCAATGGTCCCAAAGGTGACGTTATCCTGGTGCGCCTCGGCGGCGCCAAGGCTGAATACACAGGCGTAGTCGCCGGCATGAGCGGCAGCCCGGTTTATCTTGACGGCAAGCTGGCCGGCGCGCTGGCTTTCCGCATTGGCGAATTCTCCAAGGAACCCATCGCGGGCGTCACTCCCATCGCGGAGATGCTGGAGATCAACGCCATGGACCAAAGTCAGATGGGCGACCCGGCGGCGGCTAAAGCTTCGGTAAGAGCACCCAGCAGAACATCGGGCCCCGGCGCCTCCAGCGTGCCTTCGCCGGACTATGCCAACTATCTGAAACCCATCGAAGCCCCCCTGGTTTTCAATGGCTTCTCGGAAGAGGCGATTCAGCGTTTCGCTCCCCAGTTTGCCGCCACGGGCGTCGTGCCGGTGATGGGCGCGGGATCAGTCAGCGACGCCAAACAACCTCAGCCGCTCGAGCCCGGCTCGGCGATCAGCGCCATCCTGGTGCGGGGCGACATGGACATCGCCGCCACCTGCACCGTTACCTACATGGACGCAAAGCACCTTCTGGCCTGCGGCCATCCCCTTTTGCAGTTCGGCATGGTGGACCTGCCCATGACCAAGGCTGAGGTTGTGGTCACGCTCGCCTCGCCTCTCAATGCTTTCAAGATCGTGAACGCCACCGAGCCCGTCGGTGCATTCGTGCAGGACCGCCATACTGGAATCATGGGTGAGTTCGGCAAGACGCCGGACATGATACCGGTTACGCTAAACATCCACGGTGGCCCCTCGCCCCGGCAATTTCATTACGAAGTGCTGAACAACGCGCGCCTGAGCCCCGTGGCCCTGATGGTGACCGTGTTCAACGCCTTGCACGGTGTGAACGAGTACGGAGAAGAAACCACATATAGCATGCACGGCCGCATCCGTGTGGATGGCTACCCCGACGTTGCCCTGCAAAACATGTTCACTGCCGTCGATGGCGGACAGCCCGCTGCTGTGCTGGCCGCGCTGTCGGTCGGCGACCGTTTCGGCCGCATCTACGATAACCCGTACAACGTTCCTGCCATTCACGGCGTGCAACTGGATTTCGACGTTGCCCGCGAGCGCCGTTGGGCCCGTCTGGAGAGCGCCCGCACGGATGTAACCGAAGCCCGGCCCGGGGATGAGATCACCATCGAAGCCCTGCTGCGTCCCTACCGTGG
>JBGQBN010000090.1:0-9705 GCA_041494805.1 Terriglobia bacterium
CCCTCTTCTACTTGTTTCTGCCCTGCTGCTCTCGGCACAAACGCCTCCTGAGGTCGAAATCACCGCCGAGCCCTCGCATCATCTCGCCCTGGAAAATGCCTACGTGCGCGTGTTCAAGGTAGAAGTCGCTCCCCACGCGGCGACTCTCCTGCACCGCCACCGCCACGATTACCTTTTCGTGACCCTGGGCCCCAGCGAGGTCGAGAATGACGTAGCCGGAAAGCCGCCCGTAACCCTCAAGCTGCAGGACGGCGAAACCCACTTCACCCCCGGCGAATTTGCCCACATCGCAAGAAATCTTTCCAGCCAGCCCTTCCGCAACGTGACCATTGAGGTCCTCAAAGATGAAGAAGCGCACAAAACACCTCCACCGCAGTGGGACGAAGAACGCGGGCTGCACGTCCTGCACGGCGGCACCCAGGACATCATGTTTGTAAAGGATGGCGTGCGCGTTTCAGAGATTGCACTTCAGCCGGGAGCGATGCTTCCCAAGCATCACCATACCGGACCGCACCTGGTCGTGGCCGTCACCGATCTGGAGATGCGCAGCGATGTAGAGGGCAAGGGCGTTTCCACCAAGAATCTTCAAGCGGGTAACATCGCCTGGGTGGACGGTGGATTCACCCACACGTTGACCAACATAGGCAAGCAGGAAGCAAAGTTCATCACCCTGGAATTCCACTGATGATGTAGCGCGGGCGCCCTCGCCCGCGAAGCCTGCACGTGCGCGTTTTTCTACTGCCCATTCGCCAGACAGGGCGGAATTTCAATCTCGGCCGTCTTGCCAATGTCGTAGTAGTCCATGCGCATGCTGCCGCGTCCCTCGGGATCATTCATCTCGATGCGCATCGGCAGCCCGCTGTCTTTGGCCACATACAGACGCACCGGCCCGCGAAGCTGGTCGCGCTCGCGCGTATAGAACTCATAGGCGGCGGCCGCCGTACCCTCGACCGCCTGGTCACCAAGCGCACGCAGATCCGTCAACTGGTTCGGATTTTTCTGGCCGCTGGTGTCCCCGCCCCCAGCTCCCGGCACGCATTGCCACGAGAAGAAGTCCTTCGCCTTCTTTTCCAGCCGCGCCGCCTGCATGTGCGCCAAGGCGGTGGTCCCGGCAATCATCCCGGCATTCATCATCCCCATGGGGCCGCCGGCCATGGCTCTGGTGATGGCCGTGCTGGCCTGCATGTCGAGCATCGCCATCTGCATCTGCAGCTGGGCCTCACCGAGCTTCAGCAAGCGCGGCACCGCGGGCGAAGTGATCAGCCGCGCGGCCTTGCCGTTCTGCACCACGGAACGGATTTCCCAGTCGTCAATCGTGTTTCGGATATCCGTAGCCGGTATGCGCATGTGCATCGTCACTTGCCGCGTGCCGCCCTGCACCAGCATTTCCATGGGTGCAAAGCCCATTCCTGACGCCGCCATCTGTGCCATGCGAGGGTCCTTCGACTCCATGGTCATGCGCAGGTGATACGCCGGCTGCTTCTCCAGCTGCCGGAACGCGTTGTAAACCGGACTGTCTTCCGGAACCGGCACGCCGGCCGGCTTAGTCTGTGCCAGCGCCAAAGGCGCACCCATGGCCGCCATGGCAGCGATCATCACGACGGGTCGTGCAAGTCGGGATACTGATAGTGATAAGGGTTTCATTTGATTAACCAAGATTGGATTGACCAGAAACGAAGGGCAGTGTGCCCCGGGCAAGCCGCAATTGTCAAATGGAATGGCGCAATGCGTTTCCGCTGCCGCTCTTCGCGTCATACCTGTGAATAGGATCACATGGCACTGTGACCAGGGTGCTTGTGAAGTGGAACCACACCGGTGTAGAGTGCGACCGCGAAGAGAATATGCCAATCAGTCATCGGCTGAGGCCAGCTTTGTTTGCTGGTAGCGGCTGGTACACGAAATTCCTCCGCCCCCTCGGGCGCCAAATCGCTGATGCGGGTGTTCAGCATGAGCACTGCCCGCAGAGCACTGATACCATTTCCTGCCCCGGACGACCTAACGAGCAGACGCGTGGGGCGGTTTGTGATCCGCCACAAGCTGGGCGCCGGAGGGATGGGCGAGGTCTACTACGCGGAGGACAGCGAACTCAAGCGCCCGGTGGCCCTCAAGCGCGTAACCCACAAGCTGGGCAATGACCCCGAGGCCCGGCAACATATCCTGCACGAAGCCCGGCGTGCTTCCGCTCTCAGTTCCGAACACATCGCCAGCATTTACGACGTAGTCGAAGATCTCGACGAATTCTTCCTGGTAATGGAATACGTCGAGGGCGTCACTCTGCGGCAGCGTTTGCAGAGCACGGGTCGCATGGCATTCGAGCCCTTTCTCCACCTCGCGCTGGAGTGTGCCGAGGCGCTAACCGAAGCGCAACAGAAAGGTATCGTTCATCGCGACCTCAAGCCGGAAAACATGATGCTCACTCCAGCGGGCCACATCAAGATCCTCGATTTTGGCCTGGCCCGCCGCCTTCCCGTCATCGACCACGCGGCGGCGACCGCCAGCATGGAGAGCTGGAACGGCGGCTGTGTGGGTACACCGGGCTACATGGCTCCGGAAGTCCTGCTGGAGCAGGGACTGGATGCGCGTTCCGATATTTTTTCTCTCGGCGTCGTCTTCTACGAGATGCTGACCGGGCGCAGTCTGTTCTTCACGGAGAAACCCATGGTTACAGCCGACCGCATCCTGCACTATCAGCCGGCACCTATGGGAGAGTTTGTAAGCGATGTGCCAGCGGAGTTGGAGCGGATTGTCGCCAAGATGTTGGCCAAAGATCCAAACCAGCGCTACTCCACCGCTGCTCACCTGCTCGCAGATCTACGCGCCCTGGAAAAAGATGTAAACCAACCGTCGATGCTGCCGGTCTCTGGGCGGGGCGGGCAACGGTGGCAAGCGGCATCTCGTCGCGGCGTCACCTTGCTGCTGGTGGTGCTCGCGCTCTCGGTATTCCCAGGCCTGTGGCCCCACCTGCTGCCACTGCCCGACAAGAAGCACCTTGCCGTGCTGCCGTTTGTCCCTACGGGGGAAGATCCTGGAGCGCGCGCTTTCTGCCGCGGCCTCACGGAGACACTGACTGCCAAGCTCAGCCAGCTCTCCGACAAATATCCCGTGCAGGTGGTGTCACCCAGCGCGATTCGGGCGCAGTCAGCGGCTTCTGTGGAGCAAGCGCGCATGGAGTTGGGAGCGAACTTGGTACTCGAGGGCAGTTTTCACCAGGCTGGGCAGAACGTGCGCGTCACCTACGACCTGGTGGATGCAAGTACACACCGCGTTCTACGCGCCGATACGATTACTGCCGGAGCCGACAACCCGTTCGCCCTGGAGGACCGCGTCGTGGACAGCGCTCTTCATGCTTTGGACGTGGAACTCAGCAAGGAGGAGCGGCACACCCTGGAGACGCATGGTACCAACCAGCCGGCGGCTTATGACTTCTACCTGCGCGGCCGTGGCTACCTGCAGGAATATCAGAAAGCGGAGAACATCGACAGCGCGATCGAGGTCTTCCAGCGTGCTTTGGACCGCGATCCCAAGTTTGCCCTGGCCTACGCCGGCCTGGGCGAAAGCTACTGGCAGAAATATGTGTTTAGCCATGACCGCGCATGGGTGGCGAAGGCCCTGGAAGCTTGCCAGCAGGCCGGCGTCAGTGGCTACGGATACACCTGCCTGGGCGTGGTCTACAACGGTACTGGCAGGTACGAGGAAGCCGCGGCTGAATTCCAACGCGCCCTCGAGGCTGACCGTACTAACGATGAGGCTTATCGCGGGCTGGCTGCTGCCTACGAGCACATGGGCAAATTGGCCGAAGCGGAACAAACCCATCACCGTGCGATCAGCGTCCGCCCGGAATACTGGGCCGGCTATAGCTGGCTCGGTTTATTTCTTTTTAACCAGGCGCGCTACCAGGAAGCCGCCAGGATGTTTACCCAGGTCACAGCCTTGGCCCCCGACAATTTTCGCGGCTATAGCAACCTGGGTGGAGTCTACATCGCACAGGGCCGCTACGCCGACGCCATCCCCGTGTTTGAACGCTCGGTCAGCATTCGGCCCACCCCGGACGCCTACTCCAACCTGGGTACGGCCTATTTCTATCTGCGGCGCTTCACCGAGGCGTCGCAGGCGTACGAGCAGGCTGCGAAGCTCGACCAGCGCAACCGCACTTCGTGGGGCAATCTGGGCGATGCCTATTACTGGGATCCAGGCCACCGCTCCCAGTCGGTTGCCGCCTACCGCAAAGCGATTTTGCTGGGTGAAGAAGAGTTGCAGGTCAACCCGCGCAGTGCGGATTTACTGAGCTACGTTGGCCTTTATCACGCCATGCTGCGCGAGGAGGCGGCGGCGCGGGCCAATCTGAACCGCGCCCTGGCCCTGGCCCCCACCAACGCCGAGGTCTTGTACAACGCAGCCTTGGTCACCAACCAGCTCGGCGATGAGACCCGAAGCACCGTCTGGCTGCGCAAAGCCCTCAACGCCGGCGTGACCGCGGACCTGTTACGCAGCAGCCCCAATTTTGACAACTTACGTTCCAGCAAACCATTTCAACAGCTTCTGCGGGAGAAGCACCTTGCAGACATAAACCAACGGCCCCAGTAGAACTTAGTCAATAGTCGAGAAGTAGTTCGTTATCCCTATTCAGGAGGTAGTTATGGCAGCATTACCAGTACACGTAGCCGGAAACATTTGGGTTGGGGTTGATTTGATCACGGCGAAAGTGACCTCCGACCCCATACGAATCAGCAAGAAAGCGAAGCAGGAAGTAGAGTGGTACTGCCTCGACAAAAAAGATAGCGTCCTGGTGTGCTTCGAAGAACCAGACCCGAAAAGGAACGGTCAGAAACGAAGCCCATTCGAAGCCACGGAATTTCTTGTGCCCATGGGCGGCAGCGTTTGTTCCGGACCACCGGGAGATCACGCCACACCGGACGAGAACAACGCCTACAAGTACGCAATCTACAACGTCGACTCCACCGGAAGAAAAACACTTCTGTTGGATCCAAGGATCATCATCACACCGTAGTCGAGGGTTTCCTGTGGGCAGCTCCTAAGCTGCTCACAGGGAGATTCCGTCAGTGGTTGAATGGGGACAGGTCGCAGGGCCTGTCCCCAGGTAGACAAAATTCCCGCGAAGTCCCTAAAAGTCAAGGTCTCACCAAGCCCAAATCCCGCCCACAAGGACTGTCAATACCCAAAAATTACACGATCACCCGTATCTGATGCATCCACACCAGATAAACACCCCACCCCCATGTCCCATTTCTCCCCTCCAAATTGATAAACTGAATATATAGGACAGAAAAAACGAAGGCGCGGTCCCTCCAGGGCCGCGCCTTTTTTCGTTTCGGACAAACCAATGAACCCGGGCAGTCAAATCAAGAACAGCAAACTCCGCGGCGAGTGGGCCGAACTCCGCTTCATGACCCGCGCCGCAGAACACGGCATCATGTTCTCCAAGCCCTGGGGCGACTCCGCCCCCTACGACCTAATGCTGGAACACCAAGGCCGCGTCCTACGCATCCAGGTAAAGTCCACCATGCGCAAGGTCCGAGGCATCTACCGCTGCCACGTCCCAACCGCTGCTTGTCATCCTGAGGCCCGCGCTTTTTGCGGGCCGAAGGACCTGGGCGCGCCGTGCGAAGCCTCGCGCTTTTTGCGAGGCAAGAATCGCACGCTTGGCGCGCATCCTAATCCCCGCCAATCCCAAATCGACTTCGTAGCCGCCTACATAATCCCCGAAGACCTCTGGTACATCCTCCCCGCCCCACTAGCCACCCGCCTAACCGGCCACATTTCCCTCTCCCCCCACCGCAAAGGACACAAATACGAACCCTACCTCGAAGCCTGGCACCTCCTGCTCTAAACTGCTCTGTGCTGATTGTCATCCCGAGCGAAGTCGAGGGACCCTGTGTTCAGCTTGCACCGCCAATCCTGTGACATCTGTCACAGACGTATCCACCCGCGAAGCACAAAAATACCCGGCAGCAGCAAAACACAAGGTCCCTCGACTCCGCATCGTGTTTCGCGTCGCGAAACCGATGCTCCGCTCGGGATGACATGCTCGCGAGAGGCAACGTGCGCCGCGAATACCACTTCTACGTCTACATCATGCAAAGCAGCTCCCGCCGCGCGCTCTACATCGGCATGACCAACAGCCTGCGCCGCCGCGTATTTCAGCACAAAACCCACGAACTTGAAGGCTTCACCGACAGCTACAACGCCGTTCGCCTGGTTTACTGGGAAAGCTTCGACGAAGCACTCAAAGCCATCGCCCGCGAGAAGCAACTAAAAAACTGGCGAAGAGAGAAGAAGCTATGGCTGATCGCGAGCATGAACCCCAAGTGGAGAGATCTTGCAGCCGATTGGTACGGCCCACAGAGTCTTAAAAAGCAAGGAGCTTAAAAAACCACCCCCACCTTGTCATCCCGAGCGAAGCCGAGGGACCCTGTGTTTGCGGACACCGCCCCCCCGAGGGATACACGCCCGTAACCCGTCCCAAGCGGAGTCGAAGGGACGGGCCAACCCTTGCTCGCGTGTTCACTTGACTCTTCCACCAGCCCGTAGCAGAATCCGAGGCTCTAGAGGGGGCCATCTGATTCCCAGGAAGGAATGGTCCTGCATGCCTTGGCGCCGCATAAAGCGATATCTCGAAATCGGCCTCGGAATTCTCGCCGCCGCCGCCGTCGTTTTCTTGTTGCAATGCCTGATCGCCGGCCAGCTTGACCCCAAGAAATTTTCCGACGTCGCGACAGGTCTCGCGATCCTAGCGGGCGGCGGGTGGACGCTCTATCAATTTGCGTTGCGCAGAGCGTTTGAGAGCGCACTCTCCATTGACTGCACGGTCCGAACTGAGCCTTCGAAGCATCACTCCGGTGAGCCGATCGAGGAGCATTTTGTCGTGGCCATCGAGGTGGTGTTCACCAATATTGGAAACCGGCGCATTAGCGCCCCGCCTGCGCTCACCTCCAAGCAAATAGAAGATTACCAAGGAGCCGCGAAGCATCCCGCTGACCTTGAGATCAGGCAACTTCCTGAAGAGGTATCGGTGCCCAGCTTTGTCGGTTGGTGGTACAAGAAACAGCAGTTGCGTACCATACCGGGCATTCCTGAGCACGTTTCGCTTCTTTACGAATACACCAAGAAAGACGAAAAGATTGATTTCTTCATGGAACCGGGAGAAAAGTACGCTCTCGGCACGGTATTTATCCTGCCGCGTGGTCACTATGCGGCCAAGATTGTCTTCGTCGGTGAGCGGAAATTAGCGGCAGAATATTGGAGCCGAATCCTGTATTTCCACGTTCCAGTACCGGCTACTCTGACACGTTCGGTCTCCTAACAAAGAAGAAGCGCCACACGCAGCCCAAATCCCTTGACTATCCCCTGGTCACCTGCCACGCTTTAACCGGAAATGGCACACGTGGAAGCATTAGCGAATCCGGCCCTACTGATCTGGGCTAGGGAATCGGCTACCCTCACCCAGGAGGCAGTCGCCAAGAAGGTTGGCGTCAAAGTGGAGCGCATCCGTGCCTGGGAGGCTGGGCATGAGCGCCCCTCAGTCGCCCAACTCCGTAATTTTGCCGCAGCCACAAAGAGGCCGCTGGCTGTTTTCTATCTTGCGGAACGGCCCCGCACGTTCGATGCACTCCACGACTTCCGCGCCGGTACCAGCGTCGGTGTGCCTCCGGTGACTTCGCCCGATCTTGCCTTCGAAATCCGAAAAGCTTACGACAGGAGAGAGTGGGCACTCGAATTGATGAGTGATCTCCAGCTAACGCCGACGTCGTTTAACGTAAAGCTCGATCTGGATGAAGATGCAGAGGTTGCCGCGGGGAAGCTTCGTGGTGCTCTCGGAGTTCGAACCGAAATTCAGAGCCAATGGCGTGTCGACAATGAAGCATTCCGTGAGTGGCGCGCTCTTCTTGAACGTATTGGCATCTTAACTTTCCAAGCTACGGATCTAGAACTGGAAGAGGCGCGCGGATTTTCTATCTCCCTCAGGCCGCTCCCAGTTGTTGTGGTGAATATTAAAGATGCCTACCGAGGACGCATCTTTACGTTGCTGCACGAGATCACACATCTTTCCCTAAATGACGGCGGAATATGCGACCTGGATGACAATCAGCGGCGGAACGCCAGCGCACGGATCGAATCGTACTGTAACCGGGTCGCTGGGGCCACCTTGTTTCCAAGGAATGATCTGCTAGCAACGAGCGAGGTACGCAATCACCGCTCATCTGACATGGCCTGGTCTGATCTAGAGATCCAGTCGCTGTCGAGAAGGTTTGGGGGTAGTAGAGAGGCGCTGCTTGTCCGGTTGCTCGCGCTGGGCCGTACGAACGAAAAATTCTACTACAAAAAGCGCGATGAATATCGGCTCGAATACGCCAAGTGGCGGGAGCAGCAAAAAGGAGGCTTTGCACCGCATCACGTGGTTTCACTCTCCAGTGCGGGGCCGCTCTTCACGACTCTTGTTATTGAAAACTTCAACCGAGAACACATCACTGCGAGTGACGTATCGGACTACCTTCAGGTCAGAATCAAACATCTTCCCGAAATCCAGCGTGACTACAGCGGCTCCCAGCTGGTAAGCCAAGGAGGATAGTGGCCTACAGCATTGATTCCAGCGGCATTCTGGACCTTTTTCGCTACTATCCGCCCGATGTGTTTCCTACGATTTGGACACAGATGGATTCAGCTGCAGGTAGTGGGATTGTTTTCGCAATAGATGAGGTCTACAGGGAGCTTGAGAAAAAAGATGATGTTGCTTTCCAATGGCTGAAGGCCCGCCGCATGATGGTTGTAGCGCTTGACACGGAGATACAGCAACGCGTGACCACCATACTCGCTGCCCACCCTAGATTGATAGATACCCGCAAAAATAGATCCTCGGGAGATCCGTTCGTGGTTGGTCTAGCCCAATCGCGAGGATTAACTGTTGTGACTGGCGAACGAGCATCCGGTGTGATCGGCAAGCCCAATATTCCAGACGTATGCACGGTACTCGGGATACCGTGCATGAATGTGCTGTCGATGTTCCGCAACGAAGGGTGGAAGGCCTGAACGACATCCACGCCCCCCATCGACTCAATTCAGTAACCCCGCGCTTGCGCAATTCGACACCCCGTGGTATAACAAAATACGTCGAGAGCAGTGTGTGGCTAGTCGGACGATGTGTGTGCAACTCTCGTCGCGCGTCCGGCATCAAAGTAATTACAGGTAAATCCTGCAAAATCAGCCCCCCGGCCACGGGGTTTCATTCGGGGACTGAGTTCCTCGAAGGGTTTAAGCGTTTTTCGCAAGAACCTCCAAGCGATCTTTTCCCAAGTGAATAGTCTTCCGCCAGCTTGCGTTTGAAAACGCAGGGTGCCGAATCATGTGGCATCGAGTTGCGGCGGAGGATGCGTTCTGTTGCGCGCCGAAAAAGCCGGCTTCAAGCTTCAGGCTCTGGGTGTTAAGCCAGGCCCGAGAGCCCAAAGCCTAGAGCCCGGTTTTCTGTGGAAATCCTGTGTATCCAACAGGTTGACACCCAGCGCCGGAACTAGTAACTTGAACAGGTTTCGAGGACAGGCAGGTTTGTGTAGACGCGAGCGTCTTCGCTCGTGTCACCGC
Source organism: Terriglobia bacterium (assembly GCA_041494805.1). GTDB lineage: Bacteria > Acidobacteriota > Terriglobia > Terriglobales > Acidobacteriaceae > JBGQBN01. The sequence goes on from JBGQBN010000090.1 coordinate 9,595, forward strand.
AGACTTGCACTGGGCTGAAAGCGCGCCGCTCAGGCGGAAGCGATTCGGTTCTTTGACAACTAGGTTGAACGTGCCAGTCGTGAGAGTAGGAAGGTTCGGGCTCAAGTCCGA
>JBGQBN010000086.1:0-10972 GCA_041494805.1 Terriglobia bacterium
CAGATCATCGCTTACGAATCAGGGGTCACACAAACGGTGGACCCGCTGGGAGGATCATACTCCTTAGAAACCTTAACCCTCCAAATGGAAAAGGGCGCGTTCGACTACTTTGGCAAACTGGACTCGATGGGCGGCATGGTGAAGGCCATCGAGCGCGGATATCCGCAGAGGGAGATTGCCGAAGCGTCCTACCAGTACCAGCGCGCGGTCGAGGCGAAAGAGAAGATCATCGTCGGCGGAAACGAGTTCGTGGTTGAGGAAGAGCGGCCGCACACTCTTTACATTGACGAAAGCGTTGCGCGCCACCAGTCGGCGAAGCTGAAAGCCCTGCGCGCCCGGCGGTCGAATGAGGAAGTCCGGCGGCGGTTGGATGCGCTGAAGGAAGCCGCGGCGCAGCAGCCCCAAGCTGGGACCGACGGTAACATTTCGCCGGCGAATACGATGCCGTACATCGTGGACGCGGTGCGGGCGTATGCGACCGTGGGTGAGATCTGCGAGGCGCTGCGCGAAGTGTATGGGACGTATACGGAAGCGAGCATTACGTAGCCGGATGCTACTTCTCAAAAGAGACTGGCTGGAGGAATTCCCATCGTCTCGGCCAGCGAAGCGGTGGCCCGGTGGCAGGTGAACGTTGGTCTGGAAGATTGGCAGCACGAAACCGACCAAAACGGGAATCTCGCGAGCTGCTTTCGACGTCATCGGCAAGGAATCTCACCCTCTTCGGCTTATGATTGAGGTCACAAATTGTGACCTCCAAATGAAGAAACGACAAACCGCAAAGCTGCTCCGTATGCCGAAGCGCCGCGGAACGCCGGTCTTCTCCGTGGAGTCGCGAATCCTGTTGCTTCGCCGTCAGAAAGTCATTCTCGACACGGACCTCGCTGAACTTTATGGCGTTTCAGTCAAGCGTCTCAACCAGCAGGTCAACCGCAACCGCGAGAGATTCCCCTCCGACTTCAGGTTCCAGCTCTCCGCCAAGGAGCACGAGAGTTTGAGGTTGCAATTTGCAACCTCAAACGGGAGACGTGGCGGACGGCGCTATCCGCCATATGCCTTCACCGAACACGGCGCGATCATGGCCGCGACCGTGCTCAATTCCGAGCGCGCGGTCCAGATGAGCGTTTTTGTCGTGCGCGCATTTGTGCGCCTGCGAGAAATGCTGGCCACGAACTGGCGGCTTGCCGCCAAATTCAACGAACTGGAGAGCCGCCTGGAAACGCACGACACGGCCATTCAGGAGATCATTGAGGCCATCAGGGAACTCATGGTTCCTGAAAAAGGTCGCGCCGCGGGATGGGATTTCAGCTTCCCGCAGCGAAACCCTAAACCGGGCAGGAGTGCACTACATCTGGCTATTTCGCGCGCTGCCGGTAGAGGTTCTCGTCCACTTGCCGCGCCATAGCTTCGACATCGAGTGGCACCTGCAAAAACTTCGCAATGCTCTCTGCGGTCTTTTTAGGCTCGCGCAAGACCTCGTGGTACTGCACTCGGCTCACTTTGATGTTGGGTTTGCTATTGAGGGAGACGTGGACCTGGTACAGGTGATCCCGAAACGCACTCGTCACCACGGAAGCGTCCACTGAGGGATCGAAGGTCCCTCGCCGGCGCAGCATTTCGTCCTGGGATGCCATCACTTCGGGCAGCGGGCGTTGCATGAAGATGACACGGTACTCGTACTCTGGCGGTAGTGAAAGCAGCAGCTGGGAGATCACTTTCACCGCTTTGCCTTCGCCTTCGGCAATGAGAGCAGGGTCCTTGGGAAGCTGCTTGATGCGTTCCCACTCGAGATAGCCCTTCGGGTTATCGACGTCGGCGCGGCGTTCGCCATCGGAGAGGATGGGCATGCCGCCCGCAGCCAGCATCTGCATCATGAGAGAAGTACCCGAACGAGGCAGGCCCGAAACAATTGTGATCATGAGTTCCTTTTTGGGAGTTCGCAGGCGTTGTATCCCTCTTGCGCTCTGGTGAAGTTAACGAGTTAACCACAAACTTCCGGGCAAAATCCAGAGCGGGCAGGGCCTTGGCTCGGGGACTCCGAGCTGCACTCGCTTAGCCGGGCGAGTCGCCCGTCCCCAAACCGGAAGATTCCGCACCAGCAAGAATGCGGGCAAGAGTGCCCGCACCACACGGGTCTGCTATCCTCTTTGGCCTGAGCGCAGTCCAACCTCTGCATGCGAAAAGCTGTCAACCATCTCAAGAAATCCGATCCGGTGCTCTCCGCCATCATTGAGCGCGTCGGGGCGTGCCGCATGGAGTTTGGCCCGCCGGAGTTTCATAGTTTGGCCGAGGCGATCGTCCATCAGCAATTGAATGGGAAAGCAGCCGTAACCATTTTCAAGCGCTTTGCCGCGTTGGCTGGTGAGCCGATTACGCCGGAAGGCATTCTCAAGCTGACCGACGCGCAGCTGCGTTCCGTGGGCTTGTCGAAGCAGAAGTCGTCCTACCTGAAAGACATGGCCCAGCGCGTGGCCCGTGGCGAGCTCGATTTCTCGCGTCTGCCGGAGATGACGGACGACGAGGTCATCCAGCATCTGACGCAGGTCAAAGGCGTAGGCGTGTGGACGGCGCACATGTTTCTGATGTTCACTCTGCGGCGTCCCAATGTGCTGCCTACGGGGGATTTCGGTATCCGGATGGCGATCAAGAAACACTACAAGAAACGCAAAATGCCCAAGCCAGAGCAGATGGAGAAGATCGCCAAGCGCTGGGAGCCGTATCGGTCGGTCGCGTGTTGGTATTTGTGGCGGAGCTTGGATATTAAAACAATGTAGCGATTGCAGATTTCAGATTGTAGATTGTAGATTTTAGGTTGCATATCTCGGCAAGGCCAAATCTACAATCTGCAATTTCCCTCCCCCTGTGCTCCCTTGTGCCCTCTGTGGTTAAATGGAAGCGATGACTGAGCAGAAAATCCGTGTGCTGGTTGCCAAGCCCGGCTTGGACGGACACGATCGCGGCGCCAAGGTCATCGCTCGAGCCCTGCGCGATGCCGGCATGGAAGTGATCTACACCGGTCTGCGGCAGACGCCGGAGATGATCGTCAGCGCTGCCCTTCAGGAAGACGTCCACGTCATCGGGCTGTCGATTCTGTCGGGCGCGCACAACGCCATCGTGCCGCGCGTGATGGATTTGCTCAAGCAGAACAAGATGGACGATGTGCTGGTCGTGGTGGGGGGCATCATTCCCGATCAGGACGTGGACGCTCTCAAGAAAGCCGGCGTGGCCGCCATTTTCCAGCCGGGCACGGCCATGGACGATATTGTCCAGTTCCTCCGCGCCCATGTGAAGCCGCGCGGCGTCCCCACGGCGGGTTGATGGCTGAGATCAGCACCTCTCGTCTGCGCGACATCCTCGCGCGTACCATCGGGCCCACTCCCTGGTATTGGAAAACTTTCCCCCCGCTGAATTCCGCTGCTGGCCAGCGCTTCGTTTGGACTCACCATGGCGAGCAGGGACCGCTCGGCTACGTGGTTTCGCTTGGCTTGGAGCAGGAGCCGGATAAACCGCGTCTGGCCCTCAACACGTATTGCCGTCCTTTTCTTGTTTCCCAAGCGCAGCTGGGGATCTGGTGTCCGGAAGGGAGAAGCATCCGCTTCGTAGGCTTCGAGCTGGATCAGCTGCAAGCATTTGACTTTGCCGAGATTGCCGGCTGGTTCAAACAATCTTCCGAACGCATCTACGCCGCGACGGCACCTATCGCTGATTTTGAGGTTCCCCTCCCTCTGACGCCGGGCACACACAAGATTGATGTTCCGGCAGAGCTTCGCGCCGTGGATGAACTGATTGTGCCCACTACTTATCCCGCCAAGACGCACGACCATCCTGCTTTCGCCCTGTACGTTTTCTATTTGCAGGCGGGTCTGGTCGAAGTGCTGCCGCAAGAGTGGTTCACGGCCAGCCAATATGACGTGGGCCATCAGTGGATCACGCGGGCCGCCCGCGATCCGGAGTCACACCGCATCTTTGGCGAGGGCTTCCGCATGGGCAGCTTCCTGCTCGAGGAAGACGGATGCCGGCTGGAGAAGTGGATGGAAAGAAGCAGATAGCACTTAGCATCTAGCTTTTGGCTCTCTCTAGCTCCTAGCTTGCTGTCGGCCAACCTCGCCCTGTTCGTTTAGTGCACCGGATAGCCTGGCTCGCCGGGCAGGTGGTCGTCGACCTTGAGCACTTTCATTCCGGGCTTGACGTCCTGGGGGCTGCCATCCGTTTGGCTCTCATGCCGGTTCCTTCCTCAGAACGTGAATGCCAACTGACTCTGCACGCCGTTCAGGTCCGGCTTGCCCTTGGCGCGTGAGGCGCGGCCGCTCATCATTACGGGAAATCAGAAGTTCTTTTCCGCCGGCGCAGATCTGGGCGAGATTGCGGCCCTGACCAGGCCGGCGGCCGGTGAATTTTCCAGGATGGGGCAATTGTTGATGAATGCCGTCGAGTGCTTTCCTGCCCCGGTGTATGCGGCGATTACGGGGTACTGCATGGGGGGCGGGCTCGACCTGGCTTTGGCATGCCATCCGAGAATCGCCTCGCCACATGCCAGCTTTGGACATCACGGGGCGGCATTAGGTCTGATCACCGGCTGGGGCGGGACACAGCGTTTGCCGCGGCTGGTGGGAAATGCCAGGGCGTTGCAGATGTTTGTGGCGACGGAGAAGGTTCACGCCACGGACGCCTTGCGCTATGGTTTAGTCGATACAGTAGTCCAGGATCCCGTGGCGGAGGCGGTGCGCCGTCTGGTCGCCATGGAGGCCCGGGGTTAGCTGGGCTTGAAATTCGAATGCCCAGGACTCTTCTCGGTCTCTCCGCGACTCTTCCGCCAACGACGCCACATTGCGCGGCCCGGCTCCGCTGGTATACCGTAAACAGTTTCCAGTCCACGACCCATGGCTGACCTTGACAATCCTAACGCGCCCTCGAGTTCCACCGTCCTCGAAACCCGGGTGGACGCGACCTCGGCACGCTTTGAAGCCAACATGCGCTTCATGGCGGATTTGGTTTCGCAGGTGCACAACGAGGAAGAAAAAATCCGCGAGGGCGGCGGGCCCAGGGCAGTCGAGAACCAGCACGGCAAGGGCCGCCTGACCGCCCGGGAACGCATCAACCTGTTGGTCGATCCCGGGAGCTTCTTCGAGCTGGGCACCTACGCTGCTTACGGCATGTATGAGGAATGGGGCGGGGCGCCGGCGGCGGGCGTAGTCACGGGGCTGGGACGCATCCACACCCGGCTGGTGATGATCATTGCCAACGACGCCACGGTGAAGGCGGGCGCCTTCTTCCCCATGACAGCGAAGAAGTTGATTCGCACCCAGAACATCGCCATCGAGAACCGCATTCCCACGATGTATCTGGTGGACTCGGCGGGTGTGTTCCTGCCGTTGCAGGAGGACGTGTTCCCGGATACCGACGACTTCGGGCGCGTCTTCCGCAATAACGCGGTGATGTCGGCCATGGGAATTCCACAGATCGCGGCCATCATGGGCATGTGTGTCGCCGGAGGCGGATATCTGCCGGTGATGTGTGACCACGTGCTCATGACCGATGGCAGCGGACTCTTCCTGGCGGGTCCGGCGCTGGTGCAGGCGGCCATCGGGCAGAAAGTCTCGGCGGAAGAGCTGGGCGGCGCGGCCATGCATTCGGCGATCAGCGGCACGGTGGATTTCCGCGAACCCAACGATGAAGCCTGCCTGGCCCGGATTCGCGCGATCGTGGAGAAATGGGGTTACCGGCGGCAATCTCCCTGGGATCGCAAGAAGCCGGTAGCGCCGGCCATGGCGGCGGAGGAAATCTACGGCATCTTTGACTCTTCGCCGGCGCGGCCATATGACATGAAGGAAATCCTGGCGCGCATCGTGGATGGCAGCCGGTTCGATGAGTACAAGGCCGAGTACGGCAAGACGGTGCTTTGCGGCTATGCGCGCATCGGTGGATTTGCCGTGGGCATCGTGGCCAACCAGAAGCTGCACGCCCAGCAGACCGACCATGAGGGCAACAAGCGGATTGAGTTTGGCGGCGTGATCTACACCGAGTCGGCGGAGAAAGCGGCGCGCTTCATTATGGACTGCAATCAGAACCTGGTTCCCTTGGTCTTTCTGCACGATGTCAACGGCTTCATGGTGGGACGTGACGCGGAGTGGAGTGGCATCATCAAGGCGGGAGCCAAGATGGTGAACGCGGTATCAAACTCGGTGGTGCCGAAGATTACGGTTATCGTGGGCGGGTCGTTCGGCGCCGGCCATTATGCCATGTGTGGCAAGGCGTATGATCCGCGCTTTATGTTTGCCTGGCCGACGGCGCGGTACGCGGTGATGAGCGGGGATTCGGCTGCGGGCACATTGGTGGAAATCAAGATCAAGCAACTCGAACGTAGCGGCAAGCAGCTTAGCGAAGAAGAAAGAAAAGAGCTGTTTGAGTCGGTCAAGAAGACCTATGAAGAGCAGACCGATCCGCGCTATGGCGCGGCGCGGCTGTGGATCGACAAGATCATTGATCCGGTGGAGACGCGCGATGCGATTACGCAAGCGCTGGAAGCGGCGGCGCTGAATCCGGACGTGGCGGAGTTTAAGGTCGGGGTGCTGCAGACATAACTTCGCCACGGATTTGCGCGGATTTACACGGATCTGAAAAAGATCTTTGAAAAAGAATCTGATCCGCGAAAATCCGTGTAGATCCGTGGCCAAGAGTTTCAAATGCCGGAAGCGATCAAACTGATCGAGTGTCCGAGGGATGCCTGGCAGGGGCTGAAGGGGCAGATTCCTGCCTACATCAAGGGTGACTACCTCAAGGCGCTAATCAGCGTGGGGTTCAAGCACATTGATGCCGCCTCGTTCGTTTCACCCAAGGCTGTGCCACAGATGGCTGACTCGGAGGAAGTTCTGAAAGAGCTTGATCCCCCGGATGATGTTGAGATCATCGGGATCGTGGTGAATGAAAAGGGTGCGCAGCGGGCGATCAGTACCGAGGCGGTGCGCACGCTAGGTTTTCCTTATTCAGTGTCGCCGACGTTTCTGCGCAACAATCAACACCAAACCTTGGAAGAGGCCATCAACGAACTGGAAAAGATCAAAGGAAAGGGAGACGAGGCGGGGCTCGATACGGTTGTGTACATTTCCATGGCCTTCGGGAATCCCTACGGCGATCCCTGGAATGTTGGCGAGGTCATCGATGCGGTAGACCTTCTCGAGTCCTGCGGGGTGCGCATGATTTCGCTGGCGGATACCGTCGGCATGGCGGGGCCGCAGCAGATTCGGGAACTGGTTTCCGCGGTAATGTCGAAATACGACTACATCGAGATTGGCGTGCACCTGCATAGCCGCCCCGACCAAGCAGGAGAGAAAGTTTTGGCCGCGTATGATGCGGGGTGCCGGCGCTTTGATTCCGCACTGGGCGGCTTGGGAGGATGTCCCTTTGCGCAGGATGCGCTGGTGGGCAATATTCCCACCGAAATAGTGATCGAGGCCTTGCAGCAACGTGGCGCGGCGCTGCCGGGGTTGAAGCCGCTGGATACTTTGTTGAGGGTGACGACGGAGATTGGAGCGAGATACACGAGTGCTTCGGCGGCGGATTGAAAAGCAGGTCCTTCCCCTTCACTCCGTCCAGGATCAGGATGACAAGATAAAAGTGAATTATCAAAGTATCCAACTCGCACACGACTCTGGTGCCGCCACCATCACGCTCAACCGGCCGGAAAAGCGCAATGCCATCAGCTTTCAACTGGTCGAGGAACTGCTGGCGGCGTTGGACGAGATCGAGCAATCTCCGTCGCAGGTGGTCATTCTTACGGGCGCGGGCAAGGCCTTCTGTGCAGGCATGGACCTGGACGAACTGAAGTCGCTGGTGGGCAAGACGCACGAAGAGAATGTGAAAGACTCGGCGCGCATGGCGCGCATCTTCCGCCGGCTTTACGAATTTCCGCGGCCTACGATTGCCGCGGTGAACGGCGCCGCCATCGCCGGTGGTACTGGCTTGGCTACCATGTGTGATTTCACGCTGGCCGTGCCCGCCACCAAGTTTGGCTATACCGAAGTGCGCATCGGGTTTGTGCCGGCGATTGTTTCTTCGATCCTGGTGTGGCAGGTGGGGCACAAGATTGCGCGTGACTTGCTTTTGACCGGGCGACTGTTCGACGCGGCTGAAGCACATCGCTACGGTCTGGTGAACGAGGTGGTCGAACCGGAACGGCTGCTGGGACGGGCGCGCGAACTCGCGGCGCAGCTCATGGAGAACAGTCCATCCTCGGTGCGAGCCACTAAGCGGCTGATCAACGGATTTATTTCCGCGCAGCTCGACAGTCAGATCACCGACGCGATAGAGGACAACGCCCGCATCCGCACCACCGCCGACTTTCGCGAAGGCATTGCGGCGTTTCTGGAAAAACGCAAACCACGCTGGAGCGGCCAGTGAGCAACCGCGATCCTCTGGTGGTGAGTGAGAGCCGCCTGCGGGTGCGCTACGCCGAGACGGACCAGATGGGCGTGGTCTATCATGCCAATCACTTCATCTGGTTCGAAATCGGGCGAGTGGAACTAATGCGGGAGCTGGGGTTTTCAGTTCATGACATGGAGAAGGGCGTCGGCTGCTTCATGCCGGTGGTGGATGCGCGCTGCCGCTACAAGGCTCCGGCGCGGTATGACGATGAGATCATCGTGCGCACACGCCTGAAGAATGTTCGCGAGTCCGCGGTGCATTTCGGATACGAACTGGTGCGTGTGGATGGCACGGTGCTGGCCGAGGGCGAGACCACTCACATCGTGACCGACGCACAAATGAAAATTACGCCGCTGCCGGAGGAGTACATGCGAGTGTTTCGCGAGGCTGCCGGCAAGTGAAACCGGGAAGGGCACGACTTTCAGTCGTGCCGCAAAAGGGCCTTAGTGATCTTGTCATTCCGAACCGGCTTCAGCCGGTGAGGAATCTGGGTTCATGCCGGCGTCGGCAGAAAACCCAGGTCCCTCGGGGCTAGCGCCCGCTCGGAATGACAGATGATTGATGATTGGAACTGGACACACTTTTGAAAGCCCTCCATATCAACGGCAATGACCTGACTCTGGAAGCGGTACGTGAAGTCGCGGTCGAACATCGTCCCGTGCTGCTCGATCCCGACGCGCGCGAGGCGGTGGACCGGGCACGCGCGGTGGTGGACGCGCTGGTGACGGGCAACAAAGTTTCTTATGCCATCACCACCGGGGTGGGCAAGCTGAGTGACGTGCGCATCGCCGGCGAACAGATTCGCGAGATGCAGGTCAACCTGGTGCGCTCGCATGCCGTGGGAGTGGGCGAACCGCTTTCCGTCGCCGAGACTCGCGCCATGATGGTGCTGCGCGCCAATTCTCTTTCCAAGGGCCACTCCGGCATACGGGCCGCGGTCATGGATACGCTCTGCGAGATGCTGAACCGCGGAGTCACTCCCATGGTGCCGTCGCAGGGCAGCGTCGGCGCGAGTGGAGACCTGGCGCCGCTAGCGCATCTGGCGCTGGCGCTGATTGGTGAGGGCGAGTGCTTCGACGACAAGGGCGCCCGCATTCCCGGTGGCGAGGCTCTGCGGCGGGCACAGATCACGCCACTGGTCCTCGAGGCCAAGGAGGCGGTCTCGCTGATTAACGGCACCCAGGGCATGCTGGCCGTAGGAGTTCTGGCGCTGCTGGCGGCGGAGATACTGGTGGATTCAGCGGACGTGATCGGCGCCATGTCGCTGGATGCCCTGCGGGGCACGGACGTAGCCTTCGACGAACGTATCCACAAGGCAAGGCCACATGGCGGGCAGCTGACGACCGCTGCAAATCTTCGCAAGATGCTCGAAGGCAGCCAGATTCGCGAGTCGCACCGGGATTGCAGCCGGGTACAGGATGCGTATTCCTTGCGCTGCATGCCGCAGGTGCATGGCGCCGTGCGTGACACGTTGTCGCATTGCCGCGAGGTGATGGAGACCGAGGCCAACTCGGCGGTGGATAATCCGCTGGTGTTTGTGAAGGACCGTGTGGGACCGGGTCTCCGACCCGGCCAAGCGGAGCGCAGTTCCGCAGAAGGCGACGTTCTCTCCGGCGGAAATTTTCACGGTGAGCCGGTGGCCTTTGCTTTGGACTTCCTGGGAATTGCCCTGAGCGCGCTGGCCGGCATCTCGGAACGAAGGCTAGAACGGCTGGTGAATCCGGCGCTGAATGAAGGACTGCCGCCGTTCCTGGCCCCGGGTGCGGGGTTAAACTCCGGATTCATGATGGCGCAGGTCACGGCGGCGGCGCTGGTCAGCGAGAACAAAATTCTGGCCCATCCGGCGTCGGTGGATTCGATCACGACTTCGGGAAATAAAGAAGATTTCGTTTCGATGGGGATGACGGCCTCGCTGAAGCTGAAGCGCATCGTGGAGAACACACGCAATGCGATGGCGATTGAAGCCATGGCTGCGGCGCAGGCGCTGGATTTTCTGGCGCCGCTCAAGACTTCGAAGCGCGGGCAGTCGGCGCATGCGGCGATCCGGGCGGTGTGCGCGACCATGGACAGAGACCGGGTGATGTATCAGGATTTTGCGCGGATCGCGGAAGTGATTGCGAATGGGAAGGTGGCGGAAGCACTGCGGTAGGGTCTGCTGCCGGGACACCGAGGCGCGAAGGTCTTATTCTCGCCGCCATCGTGGCGATTGTGGATCAAAGCCGAGCTTCACTCGGCCTGGCCGGGTCAAAGACCCGGCCCCACATAGGCAATCGTTACGCTGACTTCCCCGCGCTCCCGTCCAACCCTAGCTTATCCGCAATCCCCTTCATAGCCTCAATGCAAAAGCCGATGTGCTCTTCCAACTCCACGCCCAATTCCCCCGCGCCGGTCACGATGTCATCGCGGTTCACGCTGCGGGCGAACGCTTTGTCCTTCATCTTTTTTCGCACGGACCTGGCCTCAACTTCTGCTAGAGACTTACCCGGTTTCACGAGTGCGCAAGCCGTGATGAATCCCGCCAGTTCGTCGCAGGCAAACAGTGCTTTCTCCATCG
>JBGQBN010000106.1:0-4602 GCA_041494805.1 Terriglobia bacterium
CTCACCTGTAACGCACTAAGAGATCGCCTCAGTGTGGCACACATCCGGGACACACCCAGATATTCGGCACTCTCCACTCCAGCAGAATAGCGGGGATTCCTACACTGTTCTGATAGGGCCAGGGTACTGCGACACCAAGGAATCGATGGTCAGCAGCGTAACGCCCTCAACAGTCGCCTGTGCCACTAAGATTCTGTCGAAAGGATCCTTATGAATCAGCGGCAAACTCTCGGTGGCGACGACATGATCGCTGATGATTGGCAACTCGCTGTACCCGTTGTCTAATAGACCGCGGCGCAGCAGCCGCGCATCCACCTTGAAATCTTCCCGGCCCAACCCGCGTTTAATTGCCACTTCCCATAAACTAGCCGCACTGAAGAGAAGCTCGTTGTCCGGATTGTCGATCAAGGTTCGAGCTCGTTTTGAGAGCCGCTGGGGTTCACCGGCCGCCCACAGGAGAAGATGTGTATCCAGCAGAAGTTTCATGCACCACCGCCGAAGATTCGCTCGATCTCCTCCTTGCCCATTCGGTCAAAGTCGTCCGGCACAGAGATCTGCCCCGCCAGGAAACCGAGCCGCCGTACTTGAGCACCGGTTGGAGCGCTAAGGGCGGTGACCTTTACGACTGGTTTACCAGCCTTGGCAATAACGAACGCCTCACCCTTTGACGCTTCTTCTATGAGTTTCGAGAGCTGAGTTTTCGCCTCGTGGATATTCACTGTTTTCATGGTATTTTTACGAACTTAGTTTAACTGGTTTAGTCTATCACAGGGTCTCGCAGGATTGTAAAGTAGCGACCAGCCCTTCATGCAATTGTGGCGGCGAGAGGTACGTGACAATCCCTTGGAGACCCACGCTCGCGATCACCTGCGGCTGATGTTGCTCGGCGCTGCCTAGTAACGTGTACGACCGTTCGAATCCTTTCGGACCTTCGACCTTCATTTCCCAGTTGTCGTTTGCGCGAGAGCCTATGATCGAGACCCGCCAAGCTCCCGGCTTGTCGCTCAGCACGTGTTCAATCAGAGCGACAATCTCACGGCTCGTCAGGGGATCACCGGTGTTGTGCATCTCTACAGTCACTGCCATGTCTTCTGTATTGTACAAAGGGGGCTGCAAATCAGTTCTTGCGCAAACCGGCCTAGAATGGGCCGTTCAGTCGTCAACTCTCGTCGACCCCTTTTCCGAGTTGCACCACCAATGGACTGCTTGGATGTTGTCAGGATGGTCGTCTCTCCACGATCCTCCCATGCCTTTGGGATCAATGTGGTCTGGCACGACGTCGTGGTACTCGGTGAATAGTTCATGGCAGAGGGCGCATTCCCTGTCCTGTTCCACAATCTTGCGGTCGAGCAGTTTCCGCATCTCTGCGGGTGACCTGAGTTCTCGGTATCCTCTTGGGTGATGCGGATCTTCAATGCGCTGGATACCCGGCCGTATAGTTCTACGTGCCTTCTGGTTTGACTCCCGGCCGCAGCAGAAAAGGGATCGGTGGATCGGTGGATCGGGCAGTATTGATTGCGACGGAACCTCATAGCATCCCTCCTGGGAATTGAGTGGAATTGGCTTGGGTGGTGGGGAAACAAAAGAAGGGATCTTGCAGAAAAGGCTAATTTAGCCTCGACATAATAAGCTAACATTAACACACCGCAATGAGCTAATATACGCACAGCACATTAAGCTAAAGCGGGGACTCTCTCGTGGCCGCACCGTCGGAAAAGCTCGCACAATCCTTGGAGGTTCTACGGAAGCTCCAGACCAGCAAAGGGGCGGCCGCCATACGGGCGAGGGACCTGACGCGCACCCACCGGGAGCGGCTTCTGGCCAACGGCTTTCTCCAGGAGGTCATCAAGGGCTGGTATATACCCAGCCGCCCGGACGAAACGAAAGGCGAGAGCACCGCATGGTATGCATCGTTTTGGCGTTTCTGCGCTGCTTATCTGGAAGCGCGCTTTCGCAAGAAGTGGTGCTTGTCTCCTGAGCAGTCGCTGTCCCTGCACGGAGGAAACTGGACAGTCCCCCGTCAGCTGGTGGTGCGGTCTCCCCAAGCCCGCAACAAGGTCACCAGGCTCCCGCACGGAACCTCCCTGCTGGACCTTCGCGCGTCGTTGCCTGCGGCAGGTGACGGGGAAGAAAAAGAAGGCTTACGTATTTTCTCGATCGAATCGGCTCTGATTGAGTGTTCTCCCAATTATTTTTTCAACCATGCAACGGACGTCCGTGCCGTCCTGGCGACGATCCGCGATGCCTCCGGCATTCTCGCCAGGCTTCTGGAGGGCGGTCACAGCACGATTGCCGGCCGCCTTGCCGGCGCTTTCCGCAACAGCGGGCGCGATCGTATCGCCGGTGAGATTACGAAGACGATGTCGGCCGCCGGGTACGACGTGCGTGAAACCGATCCCTTCAAAGACGGGCCGTCCCATGTACTTCCCGCCCGCGAAACATCTCCGTATGTGAATCGCATACGGCTGTTGTGGCAGAAAATGCGGGAGCCTGTCATGGAACGCTTCCCGAAGGCGCCGGGGCTGCCTCGCGATGTCGACACGTACATGAAGCTTGTCGGCGCAGCATACGTCACCGATGCCTATCATTCCCTATCGATCGAGGGATATCGTGTCACCCCGGAGCTGATTGAACGCGTCCGCAGCCGTGGGTGGAACCCGGAGACAAATGAGCAAGACCGGGGGCAGCGCAACGCCATGGCGGCGCGTGGGTATTGGCAGGCCTATCAGGCTGCGCAGAAAAGCATCGGCAGGGTCCTGAAAGGCAAGAATCCGGGTCTTGTCGCAGATGAAGACCACGCGGCGTGGTATCGGGAGATGTTTGCCCCGAGCGTAACCGCCGGCCTGCTGAAACCCTCCGACCTTGCGGGTTATCGCAACGGACAGGTTTACATTCGCCAGTCCATGCATGTGCCCCTGAACCGCGACGCGGTGAGGGACGCCATGCCCGCTTTTTTTGAGCTGTTGCGCGCGGAAAACGATGCCGCGGTGCGCGTTGTACTCGGGCACTTTGTGTTCGTCTACATCCATCCGTATATGGATGGGAACGGGCGCATGGGGCGCTTTCTGATGAATTTGATGATGGCGTCAGGCGGGTATCCGTGGACGGTCATACCGGTCGGGGACCGCAAGACCTACATGGAGGCTCTCGAAAAAGCGAGCGTCGGCGAGGATATAAGGCCGTTCGCGGACTTCCTCGGAAATCTTGTCAAGAAAAGGCTGGCCGGCGAACCGCTGCCTGAACCCCCGAAGGCTTCATCCATGTGATCGGACCGGGCCTTGACGCACTACTGGCAAGCGGATACTATCGGGCCGAAACCGTGGCGGCACTAGCTGTGCTCAGTGGTACGCTCGCACCGCGAGCGTACGCTGCTCACAATGCCTTAAACTTCCCCCTGCGGCAGCACCATGGAGCGAGTTGACCGACTCCGGCATGAATCCTCTCGCAGCCAGATCTCAAAGCTTGGTTGGCGGATCAGTGCGACCCTTTTTTGCCTCGCTCTAGCCATCCTGGTCGTAACGCTTCTTGCCACAAGACTCCGCAGCATTGATCTCTCCTCAATGGTGTTGGGAATTGCCCTGGCCACGTTCTGCGTCGTGCTCTTCTTCTTCTCGAGATTTTTGTTGATGGCACGCGAGCAGCACCGGCAAGCTGCTAGCGCTCTCGATACCACCGAAACGTCCCTTTTGGAAAGCGAGGAGCGGTTCCGGCAGATGGCCGACAACATTCAGGAAATCTTCTGGATGATCGATGCGGACACCAGGAAAACGCTTTATGTAAATCCAGCTTACGAGACCATCACCGGACGCTCCCGCGAAACACTCAAAGAAAACCCGCTCTCCTACGAAGAGATCATCCATCCCGAGGACCGTGTCCAGGTGCTCCTCAAGCTTGACGAGGCGACTCGGAGCGGAGATTTTGACGAACGGTTCAGGATCGTGTTGCCCAGTGAAGATTCGCGCTGGGTCTGGGTGCGCGGATTTCCCGTACGGGATGGCAAAGGCAGAATCCGCCGGCTGGTTGGAACCGCGCTGGACATTACCACACAGAAACACGCGGAAGAGGAAGTCACCAGAAACTTATCGCTGGCCGAATCCGCTTGGGCCGAAGCAGACGCGATGCGCAAGGCCACATTGGCGCTCACTCAAGACCTCCGCATGGACAACGTTCTGGACACTTTGCTCCAGTCTCTCCTGGAACTGGTCCCGTACGAGTCCGCACAGATTTTGCTTCTTGAATCTGATTCCCGGTTGTTCGTGGCACGGGAAGCTCCACGCCCTGACGCCGCGAAGCAGGCTGTGAAGTACCCGCTGACCCTCGACGCCGCCGACTTCCCGGTCATACAGCGAGTCTTGGTAAGTCAAAGCGGTCTCGTGGTCGCGGACACTAAGCAGGAACAGGAATGGCGCGCGCTCAGGGGCTCCGGCCAATTGCGCTCCTGGCTTTGCGTTCCGTTGGTTGCTTCGTGCCGGACGCTGGGGCTGCTTTCCTTGGGCCACCCTGCTCCCGGCAACTTTACTCGGGAACATCTACGGCTGGCCAAGTCGGTCGCGATTCCAGCCGCCGCGGCAATTCAGAACGCCCGCCTCTATGAATGCGCGA
>JBGQBN010000062.1:0-25283 GCA_041494805.1 Terriglobia bacterium
CCCCGGTGGGGTTCCCGCCGTCAGGAACCTTCGCTGGTTGGCTGACCGGGCCCGGTGGTGTCCGCGCGCTGTCCTGCCGCTTCGCCACAGTTGAAATGTGGGTGCGTGACCATATCCACCAGGCGAACGCGCCTTTCTGCCACACCGGAAACAGCGCCGGTTCGGCTGCTCCATTTTATGCCCTGGCGTACTATGGGTTTGATGCTTACTACAACTTCGTGGAGTTGAGCAGCGGTCCGCCTTTTACCCGCATCGATCACGGATGTATCTGTAATCCGGAAGTCTTCCACGACACGCAATGCGGGCAGGGATCACAATCCGAGTGCTACCGGATTGACGGAACCAAATTTGTCGACCCCGCCTATGACCCGACCACCCACATCTGCACCGACGCGATGGACAGTGGAGACACTACCAACCAGCAACTGTTCATCAATGACAGCCTCGACAGCCCTGCTGCAACGAAGTCCTATTCGCACGTTGACATCCACTTCGTTTTTGGCGGCCTGGACACCGGCGCTGCCGAGCCTCAGGCTATGGAGTGGATACCGCTGATCACGGCCAAGAATCCGATCACCTTCGACTGCGTGGCGGATGCCCCGCACCCTATTCCCGACGTTTTGGATGGCGCCCAAAAAATCGCGAATGACTTGATTGCCAGCTGCCACTGAACTCTACGCGGAAGAACAGCGTGGCGCGGACCTCAAGGGACATGGAATCCCCCGAGGCCGGTGGGACTCAACGGTAACGCGCCGGCAACCGTGCTCAGTAAGCCGCCAGCGCGGGCACTGGCGTTGCACTGACCGGCTCGGCAACGCCGACCTTGCGCGGAGCAGGAGTTCCGCGAATTTCTGCAGCGCTTTCCGAGCGTCGCGGAACAATTCGCGAATGGGAAAGCAGTTATATTTACACCGCCATGGGAAGGAAAAACGACGCCCTAGACTGGCTGCAGAAGGGTTACAAGGAAAAAGATACCTGGGTGGTCTGGATTGGTGTTCTGGCTGAATGGGACAGCCTGCGGGCGGAACCTCGCTTCATTAATCTGCTTCAGCTGTTGAAACTTTCCCGGTAAAGGTTAATCCAAGAGTAGGGCTAATCCACTGCCGCCGCGCGGGGTAGATGTATCTTGAGGATCGGCGGACGGTAACGGTGGACCCGATTCGGATGGGAGGCCAGAATGCTTGCCGCGCAAAATCACCTCGAACCTCAGCATGCGCTCCTGGGACGCTTGGCGGAAGCCCGGTCCCGAACGGACGAGCTCTTCGCTCTCGTAAGGCCTGATGCTCTCTACGAAAGGCCGATTCCAGAGAGACACCGGATCATTTTTTATCGCGGGCACCTGGAAGCATTCGATTGGAACCTTCTGCGGGATCGTGTTCCCGGTCTTAAATCCTTCCATTCGTCATTCGACCACCTGTTCGCCTTTGGCATCGATCCCGTCGGCGGAGGACTCCCATCAGATCAACCGGCGGACTGGCCTTCCTTGGCGGAGGTAGGCAACTACGTTACTCAAATCCGGCAAGCTCTCGATGCCCGGTTGCCAACTGCAGTTTTTTCTGATGGGCAGCGGGACACCCCGGAATCTTCCTCCAGCCTGCTGCTCAACGTCGCCATCGAGCATCGGCTCATGCACGCGGAAACGCTCGCCTACATGCTCCATCAATTGCCGCTGGAGCGGAAGATTCGAAAACCGCGCAAGCCGGAAGCGGTTGTTCTGCCCGTTGAGCCCAAAATGGTCGAGATTCCCGCCGGCGCAACCACGCTAGGACTTTCACGCAGCAACTCTGGCATCTTCGGTTGGGACAACGAATACGAAGCCCACACCCTGACCGTCCCGGCCTTCGCCATTGACCAGTACAAAGTGACGAATGCGCAATATCTCGATTTCATGGCTGAAGGGGGCTACCAGAACCGGGCGTTCTGGTCAGAAAACGATTGGAATTGGAAGACTGAGCACAACATCAGCCATCCCGCGTTTTGGCGACGAAATGGCGAGCGCTGGTTTTACCGCACGATGTTTGATGACGTGCCCCTTCCGCCCGAGTGGCCTGTGTATGTGAGCCAGGCGGAGGCCGGCGCCTACACTCGCTGGGCCGGAAAATCACTGCCCAGCGAAGCCCAGTGGCACCGGGCCGCGTATGGATCACCGGAAGGTTTCGAAAGACCCTTCCCCTGGGGCGCAGAACCACCCAGCCCGAAACTGGGCAACTTCGACTTCCACGATTGGGATCCCACACCCACCGGAGCTTTTCTCGCGGGTCGGAGTGCATTCGGTGTCTCCGATTTGTTGGGCAACGGGTGGGAATGGACGTCGAGCTTGTTTGAATCCTTCCCTGGTTTTCAACCGTTTCCGTTCTACCCCGGCTACTCCGCCGACTTTTTCGACGGCAAGCACTATGTAATGAAAGGTGGGTCTTCCCGCACCGCCGCCTGCATGTTGCGCCGATCCTTTCGCAACTGGTTTCAACCCCACTACCAGTACGTGTATGCGGGCTTTCGGTGCGTGAGCATCTAGTCGAGCACGGAATCACGGCAGAGATTTTGGCGCCCGCGGCCAGCCGAACTCCGGTAATATTGAAGATGCAGATATCCAGTTCGAACGGCCGGGTCGGGCATGAACCGGGTTACGGTAAGAATGTACGGTAAGAATCTGGATACTTCGGTAGCAGGTGCCGGATTTCCCACTGTGAATACCAGGGTGGGGAGTGGTACTATCGCCCGACTTCAGCTTGGGCGGCGTCCCTAAGGAGACTCCATGCGACTTGGACTATTGGCGTTTTATGGCGGCCCCGACCAGGTGATGACAGTGACCTCGGGTCTGGCCAGTCTGCTCGGTCTCCTGCTGATTTTCTGGAACAAAGTCGTAGGGACATTTTTCAAGATTGTTCGCATATTCCGACCTTCCGCCGAGCCCGCCGCCACCGAAGCGCACAAAAACATTCCCACGGGAACTCCCTAGTTCCGGATCCGCTGCTTGCGCAAGAAAGTCATCGTCATCGGATTAGACGGCCTGGAGCCCAGCATCGTGGAAGCCATGCTAGGGCGCGGCGAACTGCCTCAC
Source organism: Terriglobia bacterium (assembly GCA_041494805.1). Classification (GTDB taxonomy): domain Bacteria; phylum Acidobacteriota; class Terriglobia; order Terriglobales; family Acidobacteriaceae; genus JBGQBN01. Next base: position 3,062 of record JBGQBN010000062.1, read on the forward strand.
CTTGCGAAGATTCGCCAGGCCGGTTGCTATGGCCGCGTGCAGACCACCTATCCGGCTCAGACGCCGGTCGCGTGGTCCTCGTTTGTAACCGGTACGAATCCGGGTGGCCACGGGATCTTTGATTTCATCTGCCGGGATCCCGAAACCTACCAGCCGGATGTCGCCCTGAGCCGCTTCGAGCGCCCGAAAAACATGTTGGCCCAGCCGCGCGTCGTGAGCCGCCGTAGAGGCGTGCCGCTCTGGCAGCCACTCACCCAAGCGGGCGTCCCCAGCACGGTGCTGCGCTGTCCCTGCACGTTTCCACCTGACGCCCTGCACGGCAGGATGCTGGCCGGCGTGGGTGTCCCCGACCTGCGCGGCAGCCAGAGCAAGGGCACGTTCTACACCCAGGACCGAAGCGCTCGGGTGCAGGAACACGAACAACTTATTTCTCTCGATAGTGGCTCAGACCTGACCACCCGTGTGCTTGGTCCGCGCAACACCAGGCAATCGCCGCCCTCGGATACCTTCTGCGAGATGCGCGTGCAAGTGGACAAAGCCGCCCGCCACCTGATGATCCACACCGGCGGCGCCCCGGCCAAGATCGAAGTAGGCGAGAAGAGTTGGAGCGAATGGGTACGGTTCAAATTCAAGTTCTCCATGCTGCAATCGGTCAGCGGAATTGCGCGGTTCTATGTTCGCCAGCTCGATCCTCACGTGGAGTTCTACGTTTCGGCAGTGAACTTCGACCCTGCCGCGCCGATGTTCCCAGTCTCCTCTCCCGGGGACTACGGAAAAGAGCTTTCCGAAAAGATCGGCCTCTTTTCCACGCTGGGCATGGCGGAAGATCACAATGGCCTCAACAACGGCCGTCTGGATGAGTCTGCTTACTTGCAGCACTGCGAACTTGTCTTGCGCGAACGCGAGCGCATGATGCAGTTCGAACTCGACCGCTTCACCGAAGGCTTCTTCTTCATGCTGTTCGACACGCCAGACCGGGTGCAGCACATGATGTGGCGCTTCCGCGATCGCCAGCACCCGGGCTTCAACCCTGATCTTAATCCCGAACTCGCCACCCGCATCGAAGAGCACTACCAGCGGTGTGACGGGCTCCTGGCTGCCGTGCTCGAAAAGGTTGACGAGAACACCTTGCTCATCGTGCTTTCCGACCATGGCTTCGGGACCTTCCGTCGCGCCTTCCACACCAACACCTGGCTCTGGCAAAACCGCTTGCTGGCGCTGAAGGACAATCGCAAGCCCGGGGAGGAACTGGGGGAGGGATTTGCCGCTGTAGATTGGCCGAAGACCTATGCCTACGCAGTCGGCTTGGGTGGAATTTATCTGAATTTCAAAGGCCGGGAGAGCGGCGGCATCCTGGAAGAAGGCGCCGAAGCGGAGCGAGTACGCCGGGCCATCCAGACCGGCTTGGCCGAGTTTCCGGATGCCAAGACGCAACGTCCAGCTATCCGCAGCGTGTCACGCCGGGAAGAGTTGTACTCAGGCCCTTTTGTGGAGAACTCTCCCGACCTGCTGGTAAATTTCCATCCCGGCTTCCGCGTTTCCTGGCAGACCGCCGTGGGCGGATTCTCTAGCGCAGTACTCGAGGACAACACCCGGCGCTGGAGCGGAGACCACATCGTCGATCCCGAAGCTGTGCCCGGCATCCTCTTCATGAACCGGCGGGCCCGGCACAATCATGCGCGTATGATTGACCTGGCGCCGACCATCCTGAATTATCTCGGCGTGCCCGTCCCTGAATCCATGGAAGGCAGGGCGTTACTCTGAAGTCATACTCTGGAAGAAATGAAAATCTGCGTCCTCGGACTCGACTGCGCCGCGCCCGAAGTCGTCTTCGGAGATGAACGGCTGGTGAACATCCGCCGTCTGATGGATCTCGGCGTTTACGGCCGCCTGCAAAGCGTGGTTCCGCCCATCACGGTCCCCGCCTGGATGTGCATGAGCACCAGCCAGGATCCCGGGTCGCTCGGTGTCTACGGCTTCCGCAACCGCATTGACCACTCCTACGGCGATCTCGAATTCGCAAACTCCGCCTCCATCAAGGCGCCTACCATCTGGGACCAGTTGGCGCGGGAAGGGAAGAAGTCAATCATTGTCGGGGTCCCGCCCAACTATCCTCCGCGCCGCGTGAACGGCATCAGCATCGGTTGTTTCCTTACGCCGGACACGGTCAAGAACGACTTCACCTACCCCGCGAGCATCAAGGCCAAGCTCACGGAACTCGTGGGTGAGTATCCCGTGGATGTGAAAAACTTCCGCACCGACCGCAAAGACTGGCTCAAGGAGGAAATCTTCCGCATGAGCCGCAAGCAATGGCAGGTGGTGCGCTGGCTGCTGACCGAGCAGGAATGGGACTATTTTCACTTTGTCGATATCGGCCTGGACCGCATGCACCACGGCTTCTGGAACTATTTCGACAAACAACATGTCCAGTACCAGCCGGGAAATCCCTACGAGAACGCCATCCCGGAGTACTACTTGTGGCTGGACGAGCAAATCGGCGCCGTCCTCGAATTACTGGACAACGAAACCATCCTGCTCGTCGTCTCCGACCACGGCGCGCAACGCCTCGATGGAGGTTTCGCCATCAACGAATGGCTGATCCAGGAAGGCTTGCTGGTGCTGAACGAGTACCCAAAGGCGCTAACTCCTTTTGAGAAGCTCAGCGTGAACTGGAGCAAGACCAAAGCCTGGAGTGAAGGCGGATACTGCGCCCGCGTCTTCTTCAACGTACAAGGCCGTGAACCACAAGGCGTAATCTCGGCCGCAGAGTATGAGGCCTTCCAGAGCGAGATGAAAACTCGACTGGAGGCATTACCGGACGACCAAGGCCAGCCTCTGAACTCGCTCGTCTTCAAGCCGAAAGAAATCTATCGCAGCGTGCGCAACGTGGCCCCGGATTTGATCGTCCACCTCGGCGGGCTTTACTGGCGCTCCATCGGGACGGTGGGCCATGCGAAACTCCATGTCCAGGAAAACGACACCGGCCCCGACGGCTGTAATCACGCGCAATACGGAATGTTCATTCTCACCGCTCCCAACTGCCCGTTGAGCGGCGAGTACGAGGGTGCCCGCCTGCTGGACATTGCCCCCACCCTGCTGGATCTCGCCGGATATGAAATTCCTGCAACCATGCAAGGCCGCTCGCTGGTCGCAGGAATGGGGAAAAAGTCTTCCGGTAGTGGCCCAAACGAGAGCGACGAGAAAACCATCCACGACCGCCTGGCAGGGCTAGGATATGTCTAGCAGGCTGCCCAAAGACCTCCTGTCCAGGGCAAGCTCGGGCGAGCACGACTTCAAGTCGAAGCAAGACGGGAGGGCACGACTTCAAGTCGTGCCGCTAAGTCGTGCCGAATGTGCCCGCGCTTTAGCCTGAGGTTTTCCCCAACCTGCTAGGCCACGGAACCCAGACCCCGGAGAGTCCCGATGAGCCCAGAAATTCCCTACAGCGCCCTGCAGGACGATCTCTACTACCCCTGCAAGCACGCAGATTTTTTCTCTTCCGGCCCGCCCAAGTCAGAAGCTGCGCTATGCGCCGAGATGGCCCGGCTGGCCTACTGTCAGCAGGAATCCAACTTCGCTTTCAACCAGGACAAGATTCGAAACGTCCTCGACCGTGTCGGATTCAAAACTTGCCAGTTCTTCGAGAAGGCGAGAGGGCCACGGGGAGAAGGCGCCCACTGCTTCCTGGCGCTGCGCGAAGATGCGCAAAAGAACAAGCGTCTGGCCGTCGTCGCTTTTCGCGGAACTGACAAAGACGACCCCACCGACGTGACCTACGACATCGAATTCAAGCGGGAGCCCTGGCCGATTGGTGGCCATGTGCATACCGGTTTCGCCAGCGCGCTCGCCGACGTCCGCGACCCCCTCAGCGCGGCCCTTCAGCCCGTCGATTGCAGAACCCTCTTCACCGGCCACAGTCTTGGGGCGGCCATGGCCACGCTGTTGGCCAGCGAGCGCCATCCGAACTCTCTCTATACCTTCGGTTCACCGCGGGTGGGTGACGCCGATTTTGTCGCCACCTTGCAAGGCGTGGACAATCATCGCTACGTCGATTGCTGTGACATCGTCACTCGGATACCGCTCGAAGGCATGGGCTACGCGCACCTCGGGAAGCCCTACTACATTGACCGAATGCGCAGGGTCACCTTCAATCCCAACTTCTTGTTTATGTGGTACGACCGGTTTCGCGCTGGGTTACGTTACTTGGAGGACTATGCGGTGAAGCCGGGAAACATCGGAGTCCGCGACTTCGCCGACCATGCACCGGTCAATTACGTTGAACCGGTGATGGCGGATCATTCCTAAAGAACATCATTCCTAAAGAAAGGGTCGGGGCGTGCGAATCGGCATCGTGGCATCTACTTATTTTTCTTCTTCTTCCCAAACAACCCGCTGATCGCGTCAACCGCCGATTGTCCCTGTGCGTTGCCACCTTGGAACGAATTGAACTGGCTGCTGACCATCCCTTTCACGTCGGGTACGAACTTCGGGTCTGAAGTGGTCCCTTGGATGAAGAACGGGATACTTCCACCTTTGCCGCCCAAGCCTGCCAGTTTTGAGAGTCCAGTGACCGCTCCGCCCGTGAGGTTCGCGTTCATCTTGTAGTTCATGGCTCCTCCCGGACTGATGGTTCCGCTGCCGGTAACCACACCCAAAGCGGGAATCGTCAGATTGAGATTGTCGGTACGAATTCCATCCGGCGCCACCCGCGCATCCGTGCTGAGATTCTGAATGGAAGTGTCGGATCCCGTCTGAACTCCTGACAGCGCGGAGATAGCGGACATCCTGGAGCTCAAGTTGAACCCGGCCAGCCGAGTCTCCGCCACCCGGATGGGTCCGGTGATCACCGGCTTGTCGGTAGTACCCGTGATCCCGAGGTTGGTGGAAAGCGTTCCACCCTTCAGCGAAGAACCAGAAGGCAGAATCACACCCACTGCCGGCAGCATGGCCTCAAGCTCATCCACCGGCATACTTTGCCCGTTGAGCTTCATGTTCAGAAGCGTCGATTCTCCCTGCATCTGATAGGTGCCCGTCAGTTGGGCCAAAGCCCTACCCATGCTGATGTCACCTTGAGTTAGCGTCCCGCTCCGCTTCTGCAGGTCATGGGCAATGGCATACTTCAGTTGGACCGGGCGTCCCGCGGGCGCCCCCTTTTCCACCAACTTGAGCTTATCGGCTTTCAACGTGCCGCTGGTTCGCGCTTGCCGGCCATCGGAACTTACCGAGCCGTCAAAGTCGACCACTCCGCCGATACCCGACGACGGATCCACAAATCCCGAAGCAGCAAGATCGAGTTTCTTGACTCTAATCTGCGCCTGCAGCGGAGTCATGGAAGTGTCCCTGGCATTGATCGGGCCGGCCTTGCCGTCCAGACTCAGATCGCCACCCCCTGGAAGGTTGGCGGTGAGAGTAAATGGGAACTGCGAGCTGAAGGAAAAATCCCGCACCGTGATATTCACCTTGTCATAAACATGAGGTTTAGCCGACGAATTTGCCCGGCCCACCGACACCCGGCCATCCTTCACGTTCAGCCGGCTCACCGAAAGATTCTGGCTTACGGACTCATCCGATTTAGAGGACGCCGGTTTCGCACTGGAACCGCTTCCCAGGCTGGAGAAGTTCCATTTTCCCGAGGCAGACTGCAAAAGGATGATCTCCGGCCGTTCCAGTGTCAGCTCGGTAACATGCAGCGTCTTGGAAAAAATCAACGGCATGACTTCCACACCCACCTTCAGCGCTTTAGCTCGGATGAAAGCCTCTTTGCTGAATCCTGGATCATCGGCAATCGAGAGGTTCTCTGCCGATACGCTTCCGGAAAGGATGGAGAGGCCCAGGTTGCCGACTTTGACTTGCCGGCCAAGCGCCGACGAGAGCTCCGACTCCAGCCGGGGCCGGAAACTGTTTACGTTCACCACAAAAGGAAGGACAATCGCAATCAACAGGAGCACAGCAACAATAATCCCGACGATTTGCAGCGCACGCTTCATGGGATGGCCTCCCTGCAACACATTGTGAACTCGCAGTAACTACAAACGACGTGGGACGGTCCGAGGGCGTTATAAGTGTACCAAAGCTGAGCTACCGCGGCTCCCGCGTGAGTTCGGGATTCGGCAAGGGGCCCTCGTAAAGCTCCTTTTGCCGCTTGCCCCGGAGTTCGTTCATCATGCGAGTCGCGGTTTCCATTTCCACTTTTGCCTCCTGGGTACGTCCCAATCGCTGCAGCACCTGTCCTCGCACATAGTGGACGGGAGAGCTGCCGGAATTGATCTTGGCGGCCGCATCAATCTCGGCCAGTGCTGCGGCGTACTTGCTTTGGCGCTGGTAAACCCGGGCCAGTTGGAAATGGGAACTGGCCAGCCCGGCATCGAGATGCAACGCCTTGCGCAGGCTCTTTTCCGCTTCCGCGTCCTGCTGCTGAAGGTAGTAAACCAGCCCCAGTTGGTCGTAGTTGTAGGCAACGTCGGGCTCAACCGCAATATCCTGGAGAAATTCCGCCTTGGCGCGATCCAGTTCCCGTGTCTTCAGATAAGCCATCCCCAGATTGAAGTGAACGAAGGGAAGTTTGGGATCAGCCTTGGCTGCGAGTTCGAGCTCGGGAATGGCTTCGCCGTACTCTTCGCGGTTGACGTGGGCCTTGCCCATCAGGAGATGAAACTCAGGGGAGTTCTGCCCGATTTCCACCAGGCGCCCCAGCGCTCGCTGCTCTAGATCGCTGCGGCCTGACTTGTTGGCCGCAATGCCCACGACATACAGATAGTTCAACTGGTCGGAAGCTTGCGGCCATAGCGGTTCGAGCGCGCTTGCGGCCTCGGTGTAGCGCTCGGTGAAGAAGTAGCACAGTCCCAGCAGGTAGCGCGCTTGAAACGAATCTGGCACATCCCGCACCACGGACTCAAACGGCGGAATGGCGGAACGGAAATCATTCTGCCGGTAATAAGCCAGCCCAATGTTGAGACGAACCCCCGCCACTCGCGGCGCCAGGTGTTCCGCTTGGTGAAGCATCTCGAGGGCATGCTGCCATTGCTTCCGTCGCATATAGACGACGCCCAGGTTGGCATAAGCGCCGGCGACTTGCGGGTTCACAGCCAGCACAGCCCGAAACGAACGCTCCGCCTCGTTCAGGTTTCCATTCTTCAGCGCCATTTCGCCCTGCTGAAACAGGGCTTGCGGATCTACACTGTGCGCAGGCGACGGAGAGGATCGTGTGTCCGTCTTTCCCGCCTGCGGCGCTGCTTGCGCAGCGGACAGAGCCGTCGTTGGACCAGGCGGGACGAGAAGAACAAATAGGAATGCCGTGACAATGCTTGACAGTGATTTCACTCTGCTGTAGTGTCCGCCAGCGACGGCCTGAATTCAAGGCCAGTCGTCGTTGGTCGTTAGTCGCTGGTGGTTAGCCGGGAGCAGCCGGCACACTGGAGGCTAATGACAACCTCCTCCTGATGCAAAGGGGTTGGCCAACGACCAATGACGAACGACCGACAACTAACAACCATGGTCACGATTCGCGATGTAGCCAAAGAGAGTGGTTTTTCTTCCACCACCGTCTCTATTGTTCTAAACAACGCTCCCTTGGCCCGCTATATCCCCGCGCCCACCAAGAAGCGGATTGAGCGCGCCGCCAAGAAACTGGGTTACCGCCCCAACCTCTTCGCCCGCTCCCTGCGCAGCAAGCGCAGCCATACCGTCGGGGTCATGGTTTTCGATATGACCGACCCTTACTGCACTCTGGTACTGCGCGGCATTGAGAACAGTCTGTACCAGTCTTCCTATCTTCCCATCCTCACCGATGTGCACAACGAGCGCAGCCGCTTCGAGCGTTACCTGGAGATGCTCCTGGACCGCCGCGTGGAAGCGCTCATCGTGCTCGCCAACTGGCTCTTTGTGGACATTGATGTCCTGGCCGACCTGGAGAAGAGCAGTATCCCGACCGCCATGATCGGCCGCGAGTTGCAAACCGATTCCATCAGCTCTGTGATCGTTGATAACGAGCTGGGAGCTCACGCCGCACTCGAACACTTGTACTCGCTGGGGCATCGCAAGATCGCCTTCATCCGCGGCCCCAAGACTCTGGCGGACAGTGCCCCGCGCTGGAGGGGGATTCGGTCCTTTGCCAAAGACCAGGGCCTGGAGTTGGATCCTCGACTCGTCCTGGACCTGCCCGAGTCGCGTGACCCGGTTTCAAGTTTCGAAGCCGGCTACAAATTGACCGAGGAACTGATTAAGCGAAAGCGTCCCTTTACCGCCTTGATGGCGTTTGACGACATGACGGCGTTCGGCGCCATACGCGCCTTGGCCAAGGCCGGTCTGCGCGTTCCCGAACATTGCTCGGTCATCGGTTTTGATGACGTCGCGGCTTCTGGTTTGTACACCCCATCCCTGACCACCGTACGCCAACCCATGGAAGTCATGGGGACGATGGCCGTGAGTGTCGTGGTGGAAGGCATCAATGCAGTCCTGGAAAAGCGTGAAATTTCCGCCGTCCATCGCAAGGTGGCTCCGGAACTGGTGGTGCGGGAATCCACCCGAAGCCTGCCGTAGGAGGCCCGCCCGCCGCCGGGCCGCCCCGAACATTTTTCCCTTGACACAAAAGTAGCCCTACCGCACTATTCACTGGTATTCATACGTTTTAATGAAACATTTCATTGGGGTACGCCGTTCGCCGCTGGAGGTCTCCTGATTCGCTTTTCCAACCGGCCGGTGCGGGAGACAGTTTACCGGGCGGATGCGGGGCTGCACTCCATACGCCGCACGCCCGGATCAAGGACTAACATGCTGGATTACCGGGTGAAGTCCGGCGATTTTCTAACTGCGTTGAAATTAGGACAAAGGGGGTTAGCGATGAAATCCCGTCTCGGGTGGTTCTTCATTCTCCTGTCCATTCTTTGCGTTCCTGCCACCGTCCTGGCGCAGGACACGGCTTCGATTACCGGGACGGTGACCGATGCCACGGGTGCCGCCCTGGCCAATGCCCAAGTCACGGTGAGCAGTTCGGAACGGGGCATTAACCGCGCCACCACCACCAATAGCAGTGGCGACTACCTGGTCGCCGGCTTGCCCTCCGGTGTCTTCAACGTGACGGTCGCTGCACCGGGCTTCAAGAAATACGAAGCCAAGGGCGTCATCCTGCGGGTAGCGCAGAAAGCGCGCAATGACGTTACCCTCCAGATCGGGGCGGCCACGACCGAGGTGACGGTCGAAGGCATCAACGTCGCCCAGGTGGAGACCCAGTCCTCGGATCTCTCGGGTGTCGTTACCGGGACGCAGATCAGCCAGTTGCAACTGAACGGCCGCAACTTTACCCAACTGGTCACGCTCATCCCAGGGGTCAGCAATCAGACCCAACAGGACGAGGGAACGGTGGGCGTGTACGGGAACGTTGGTTATTCCATGAACGGCGGCCGCACCGAATACAACAACTGGGAAATCGACGGCGGCGACAACATGGACAACGGCAGCAATACCACGCTGAACGTCTACCCCAACCTGGATGCCATCGCCGAGTTCAAAGTGCTGACCTCAAATTACGGGGCGCAATACGGCCGTAACGGCTCCGGAACCGTGGAGGTGGTAACCAAGTCGGGTACCAAGAGTTTTCACGGCACCGCGTCCTACTTTGGCCGCAACGACTTCTTTAACGCCCTCAACTTCTTCGACCCCGCGGGCCCCGCGCCGGAATACAAGAAGCACGACTGGGGATACACCGTTGGCGGGCCCGTTACTTTTCCGGGCTACAACAAAGGGCGGGACAAGACGTTTTTCTTCTGGTCCCAGGAGTGGCGCCGCGAAATTGTGCCCGGCCAGACCTTTCAAGTGCCAGTTCCTTCGCTAGCCGAACGCGGCGGCGACTTCAGTGATCTGTGCCCCGGCGCGGATTGTCCCACCGACCCCAGAACCGGCTTGCCGTTTGACGGCAGCCTGGGTCCCCTGCCCGTGGACGTCAATGCCCAGGCGCTCTTGGTGGAAATTCCTGAGCCCACCGCGGCGGGTTCGGTATGCGGCTCGGGGTTTGTGGGCTGCTTTAACGCGTCTCCCGCTAACGCAACCACCTGGCGCGAGGAATTGGTGCGTGTGGACCACAACTTCAACTCCAAGTTGCAAGCCACGTTTCGCTACATCCACGATTCCTGGAAAACCGTGACTCCAACCACACTCTGGAGCTGCGGTGATCTCGATAACGGATGCAGTTTCCCCACCATTCAAACGAATTTCGTGGGCCCCGGAACCAGCACCGTGTTTCGCTTGACCGCCAACGCTACACCGACTCTGCTGAATGAGTTTGTTTTCAGCTACACCGGCGATCACATTTTCCTCAACAACATCGGACCGGGTGCGGCGCCGCGGCCCTCCAGCATGACCATGACTGGATTGTTTCCGTTCCTCGGAACCAATCTGCCGGGAATCTTTGTGACCGGCAATTCCGCCTATTCCTTTGAGGAAGACCCGTCCTATATCCCTTGGGACAATGCCAACCCCACTTACACCGTCCGCGACAACGTCACCAAGATCATCGGCAAGCACAATTTGCAATTTGGGGCTTACCTGGTCATAGCCCAGAAAAATGAGACCAGCAGCTTCGGCGACACCGGAGGCATGCTGACTTTCGACTCCAGTAACGCCAACAGCACGGGCAACGCTTTCGCCGATTTCTTGATTGGGAGAATTGACCACTTCCAGCAAGTCAATGCGCAGCCCAAGTATTACTTCCGATACAAGATCCTGGAACCGTACTTCCAGGACGACTGGCATGTCACCAGTCACCTGACCCTGAACCTGGGCCTGCGCGTGAGCCTGTTCGGGACGTACCGCGAGAAATACAATCAAACCTTTAACCTCGAGCCTGGTTTGTTCAACCCCGCCAATGCGCCGGCGTTTGCCGCGGATGGTTCCCTGATTGATCCGGTTACGCTCCAGCCTCTTGCGATCAATGACCCGCGGGTGTTTAACGGCATCGCGCAGTGCGGGGGGACGGGACAGCCGGCTGGTTGCGTGGAGGGACATTTGTTTAATCCCGCCCCACGCGTCGGCTTTGCCTGGGACCCGAAGGGAGATGGCAAGATGTCCGTCCGGGGCGGCTATGGGATCTTCTTTGAGCACGGCAACGGTAACGAGCAAAACGTCGAAGCTCTGGAAGCCACTGCCCCTTTGGTGTTGAATCCCACGCAGCCAAACATCGCCGGTTACACCAGCATTGGCAGTGGTGGAGGTACTATCCTGGCATTCCCGCTGGGCTTTAACGCCATCGCCACTCGGGGTGTGTGGCCCTACGTGCAGCAGTGGAACCTGGATGTGCAGCGCGAATTGCCGCAACACATAGTGGCTAGCCTCGCCTATGTGGGCAGCAAGGGGACGCACCTGGGATTGCGGCGCGATCTCAACCAACTGCACTCTTTGTCACCTTCGCTAAACCCCTACCAGCCCGGTGAGGCCATCGGGCCGGACGACTGCACCAACGGTACCACCCCCAGCGGTGTACCCATCACCGGGCAAGCCGCCATCAACTTTGGGGTAGCTTGCGGCAACGATCCTAATCCGAACCGTCCGTTCGTCGGCTTCAGCAGCATCAACTTCATGCAGTACGCGGGCGACTCCATCTACAACTCCATGCAGGTTTCGCTGCGCCGTTCCCTGGCGCCGCTCACCCTCAGCGTCGCCTATACCTACAGTCACGCCATTGATGATGCCTCCAGCGGCGGGGCTTTCAACGCGCCTAGTTTTGTAGATTCCTACAATCTGCTGAGTGGCCGCGCGAGTTCCGATTTCGACCAGCGGCACATATTAAATATCGGCTACGTCTACGACCTGCCGCTGTTCCGGGGCGCCGGAATGACCGAACGCCTGCTCGGCGGCTGGCAATTCTCGGGAATCACGCAGATCCAGACCGGAGTTCCTTTCAGCGTGACCTATAGCGGCTTTTCCGACAACGCGGGAGTCTCGAACGGCTCCGGGCCGGGTACGTACGCGGACCTGGTCGGAGATCCTAACGCTTCTCCTGGACCGAGTCCGGGGGGACATGGTCCCTTGCTCTACAATCCCAGTGCCTTTGCCCCACCGCGCGGGCTTACCTTCGGCAATTCCGGCAGGAACTCGCTGCGAAATCCACGCACTACGAATTTTGACATGGCCCTGTTCAAGCACTTCAAAATCAACGAATCCACCGGCTTCGAGTTTCGTGCCGAGGCATTCAACGTCTTTAACCACACCCAGTGGAATGGTGTAAATAGTGACGTGGCAAGCCCGGGTGATTTCATGCGTCCTGGGGGCGCACACCGGGCCCGCATCATGCAATTCGGCGCGAAATTCATCTTCTGAACCAGCAGGCAACCACTACGAATCCCGGCCTCAAAAGAGGCCGGGATTCTTTTTGAACGAGATACAATCCGGGCGCGACGAGTTTTCAATAACTTACAGATATCACCAACCGCAAGAGCAGGTCCACGCTCGTGATGCGGAGTCGGGCCGCCTTCCAAGGCGCCATTTGTTGGCGTTTGCAGGCTCTCTGGACGACGATCGGGAAACGAGGCAGGTTTCCGGTCATTCTGGGCAAGCCCCGCGTAGGAACGACTCCTGGCACGCCTGGCGATGATATTATCTTAAAGATATAATAGATACTGTCTTTGAGGGTGCCCCGTCCTTGTCTCTCCGTTCTTTGGAGAGACAGGGCGGGGGTTTTCATTCTGATGGCTGGGATTGTGGACGCAGAGACGCAGCAAGCTATCTTTACAGTTCCTTGGCGTGCCTCTGAATCTTCCGCACTGCCGTGGCTATCTCCTGCATGTCTTCCGCGTCCCCTAGCAAGGCAGTTTGCGGGATCCAAACCGCCTCCGAGAAGGCTCGCTGGGCATGGGGATAGGACTGCCGGAGGAAAGTATGTTCTCGCGAGGCCTGCTCGCCGCCCAACCGCTGACGGTAAGCGCCGTTCTGGAATAAGTCGAGCGAATGCACTGGCGGGTATCCCGGCTCGCATGGGATTCCCTCGGCCTCCAGCGCTTTCATCAGTTTCTCGGCGCTGATTCCAGCGAATGCCTGAGGTTCGAAGTGAAAGATGTACGCGTAGTGGCCGTTGCGGGTGCAGCGCGAGTCGAGCTTCTGAGGAGTTACCCCTTCGACTTGGCCGAGCAACCTATCCAGCAAGCCCGCGTGCTGATGACGGTGAGCAGTCTGCTGGTCCAAGCGGGAAAGTTGCGCGCTTAACACTGCTCCCTGCCACTCGCTCAGCCGGTAGTTTGATCCGTAAATGTAATGGCTGTAGAACCATTCTCCGGGCATGCGGCCGCAGTCGTGCACAGAACGGGCAATGCGTTCCACTTCGTCGTCGTTGGTGATGATGATACCCCCCTCACCGGCAGTCATCAGTTTGCTGGCCTGAAAACTGAAGGTTCCGGCGGCGCCGAAGGTCCCAACACGGCGTCCGCGCCACTCGCTGCTGTGGGCGTGGGCGCAATCTTCCACCAGCGGGAGATGATGACGTACTGAGATTTCGGTGAGGCGGTCGAGATCCGCCGGATGTCCGCCCAGATGCACGGCGATGATCGCTTTGGTTCGGGCAGTGATCGCGCCTTCCACCAGGTCGGGGTCAATGCAGTCGGTGTCCGGGCGGACGTCCACCATGACCGGCATGGCTCCGGCGAACAGGACGGCGCTGGCGGTAGCGACGAAAGTTGAGTCGGGAACGATGACTTCGTCGCCCCCGCCGATTTTGAGGGCGGCCATGACGACCTCGAGGGCGGCGGTACCGTTGGTGACGGCGATTCCGTGCTTGGCTCCGTGATAGCGGGCGAAAGCGCGCTCAAATTCCAGGGTCTTCGTGCCTTCGGTGCGCCACCACAGGCGGCTTTCCAGAACTTCATTGAGGGCGCGGCGCTCTTTGTCGTCGTAATGCGGCCACTCAGGGAAGGGCTTACGTTTGGTTTTCGGTCCCCCGAGCAGCGCCAGTTCAGACATTCGTCGATGTCTCCTGTTTCCTTTGTAGCTCTTACTTGTATGACACCGGCGTCCAACGACGTCCACGCGCGCTGGCCGCGATTGCATCGCACAGGATGAGCTCTTCGTGGCCGGTCTCGAAAGTCGGAAAGCGGCGAGGAGTCTTCCAATCGCCCGCTGCGATGTAGGTGTAGAAATCCTTGAACAACTGGGCGAAGGTGTCGGGATAACCCTCGGTGTGGCCTCCGGGATAAGCAGAGTATCCGCGCGCCGCCGGGCTCATGAGCGCAGGATCTTTCATCATGTTCTGATTGGGCTCGCTGCGGTGTCCGATCCAGAGCGTGTTGGGCGATTCTGAATCCCAGGCCAGCGATCCCTCCGAACCATTCACCTCGAACCAGAGGCGGGCCTTGCGGCCGGCGCTGACTTGCGAGACGGTCATCACTCCGCGCAGTGAGCCTTCGAAATGCAGGAGGATGGAAGCGTAGTCGTCGGTGGTTATTTTTATTTCGTCGAACTCTGCGACGCCGCTTTTCTGAAAAGTTTCCACCCGCCCGCGCGGACGCTGGCGCGTCGGAATCACCGTCGCCAGATCGGCGCACACTTCGGTGACTTTGCGTCCGGTGATCCACATCATCAGGTCGAGCCAGTGGGTGCCAATGTCGGAAACGGCGCGCAAGGTGCCTCCCAGTTGCGGCTCCAGACGCCAGTTCCAGTCGGTGGGATAGAACAGCCAATCCTGCAGAAAGCTGCCATGCGCCAGGCGCGGCTCGCCGATCAAACCGCGCTCGACCATGGAGTGCGCTTCCTGGCAGAGCGGATAGTAGCGCAAGTTGTAGGTCACGCCGCCAATACAGTTGTGCTTTCTGGCAAGTTCGACCAAGGCGGTGCTCTGGCCCGTGTCCATGGCCAGCGGTTTTTCACACATCACGTGTTTGCCCGCCTCGAGCGCTGCCTTCGCTTCTTCAAAATGGACGTGATTGGGTGTGCAGATGTGGACTACGTCCACGGTCTTGTCCTGGACCAGTTCGCCCAGGGAAACATAAGCGTGGTCGAGACCAAGAGCACGACAGGCTTCCTTTGTTCTGTCCGGCGAACTTCCCAGTAAACCTCGGACCGAGATGCCCTGGCGCCGGAGCGCTTCCAGATGCGCTCTGCCTACAAAACCCAGACCGATTACGGCTGCCCGCAGGCTTTGCACGATTACCTCAGGTACAGGTTTCAGATGAGGTAGCAGTGTACCGGAAAGAGATGGACGGGCGAAGCGTGAACCAGCAGGGATTAACCACAGAGGACACGGAGGGCCCAGAAGGACCAGACCGCTTACATGTCCTGTGTGTCCCTCTGTGGTTGAGCTGATATTCCAGGAATCAGCCTACTTCGGCATGTTGCCGGGTCGAACTCACGCTGGCCAGCGCTTGCTCCAGATCGGCGATCAAGTCATCAGCGTTCTCAATCCCCACGGAAAGCCG
The DNA here is from genome assembly GCA_041494805.1 of Terriglobia bacterium. GTDB lineage: Bacteria > Acidobacteriota > Terriglobia > Terriglobales > Acidobacteriaceae > JBGQBN01. The sequence goes on from JBGQBN010000062.1 coordinate 18,454, forward strand.
GATCAACTGCTCGCCCACACCCATCTTCTTGCGCTGCTCGGCGGAGATCATGGCGTGCGAGGTGAGCACCGGAATGCTGACCAAAGAATCCACCCCACCGAGGCTCGGCGCCATGGTGAACAGGTGCAGGGAGTCGGCCAGGCGACGGGCATCTTCGCCGGTGCCATCTACTTCAAAGCTGACCATGCCACCGCCGCCATGCATCTGTTCCATGGCCAACGCGCGCTGGGGATGACCTTCGAGGAAGGGGTGGTGGACCCGCCGTACTTTGGGATGTTGGGCCAGATACTGGGCAACCCGTAATGCGTTCTCATTCTGCCGTTGCACGCGGACGGCCAGCGTCTTGATGCCGCGAAGCAAGAGCCAGGCGGCATGGGGATCCATGGTTCCGCCCAGCGTGGTGCGGGTTTCATGAATCTTCTGGATGAGGTCGCGACGACCGGCGACGATGCCGCAAATCAGGTCGGAGTGTCCCGCGAAATACTTGGTGCCGGAATGCATCACCAGGTCAATGCCGAATTCCACTGGGCGCTGGTTGATGGGCGTGGCGAAGGTGCTGTCGATGAAAGTAATGAGATTGTGCTGCTTGGCCAGGGCCGCAGCCTTGCGCAGGTCAACCACGCGTAAAGTGGGATTGGTCGGCGACTCCAGGTAGAGCAGTTTCGTATTCGGTTGGATAGCGCGCACGTGCTGATCGTATTCCGTGGTATCCACAAAGGTGGTTTCGATGCCGAGTTTCGGAAGCCATTGGCTGAGGAACTTTGTGGCGCCACCATAGATGTCCCGCTGGGCAACGAGGTGGTCTCCGCTCTTGAGCAAGGCCAGAACGGAAGTCGTGATCGCTCCCATTCCGGACGCGAACAGCAACGCGGCATCAGCTCCTTCCAGTTCGGCGATGGCAGCTTCGGCGACGGTGTGGGTGGGATTGCCGTAGCGGGTGTAGAACATGTCGGTCGAGGTGGCGCGCACCTGCTGCTCACTGTCCGTGACCTCGAAGGTGGAAGTTTGGTAAATCGGCGTGGCCAGCGGCCCGTTTTTCTTGCTCAGGTCGGTGCCCCCGCGTACGGCTTCGGTTTCCTGGCGGTGCTTGTGCGGTTTCATGGCTGCTCCTTGGGTACATAAGAGGGTAACGTTCGCTTGCCGAACTGGGCAAGAGGGCGCAGCCAAATAAATCACGCGCAGCTGTGTGCCTTTATAATCCCACCCTATGGATATGGGACTCAAAAACCGGGTTGTAATCGTGGCGGCCGCCAGCCAGGGTCTGGGCCGGGCCACCGCCGAAGCCTTCGCCGCTGAGGGATGCCGCGTCGCTGTGTGCTCCCGCAACCTTCCGGCACTGGAACAAGCGGCGGAGAAGATACGGAAACAATACAGCGCCGAGGTGTTCGCCCGGGCGGCGGATGTGACCGATGCAGACGCTGTACACAGCTTTGTGGATGCGGTAGTGGCAAAATTCGGCAGTGCCGACATCTGCGTCACCAACGCCGGCGGACCTCCGGCCAAGGGTTTCCTGGCTGCCAGCCTGGAGGACTGGCGGAAAGCCGTCGACTTGAACTTCCTCAGCGCGGTGTACTTCGCCCGCGAGGTCATTCCGCACATGCAGCGCAAGCACTGGGGACGTATCATCACTATTACTTCCATTACCACCAAGCAGCCCGTGGCCGACCTGGTGCTTTCCAATGCCGTCCGGGCCGCCGTAGTGGGGCTGGTCAAGAGTCTAGCCAACGAGTTTGGCAAGGACGGGATTTTGGTCAACAACGTGGGGCCAGGCTACACCGCCACCGACCGATTGAAGGAACTGGCCAAGAGCCGTTCGACTGCATCCGGCAAGAGCGAGAAGGAGATTTTTGAAGGATGGTCGGCGGATGCTCCCCTCAAGCGCTTGGGGGAACCGAGGGAAGTTGCCGATACTATTGTATGGCTTGCTTCCGAACGGGCGTCCTACGTTACAGGGCAGACAGTTCTGGTGGACGGGGGCTTGTACAAAGGGTTGTAACAAACGTTTCACAGCGGCTCCGATTATCACATCGGTTATTGCAAACTCTGCTTCTTTCTAGTAGGCTATCGCGCATCCACCAAGACTAGCAGGCGTTTCGTGCGGGGACGTGTATCCAATGGCTGGGGTTGGACGCATGCGGGCTCTCAGGGATTTCGGTGGCGCAATTCTGTGCATCAGCATGCAGGAGTGGCTCCGCACCCTATTCTGTTGCTCGTTCTTTTAGCGACGTTCTAAATAACTTAACGACGTTCTGAACCACGAGTTTAAACCGCATTACGAGACTGAGTAACGACATGGGGAGGGGTGTATGCCCAGGCTAGCAAGCAGATTGCTGTGGATCAGTGTAGTGGCATTGGCACTTGCGGGGTTGGCGTGGGGCCAAGGCGGCGCCACGGGAGCTATCACCGGGACGGTCCTGGATCCCACCGGGGCAGTCGTGGCCGGCGCCGAAGTGCGCATCGTTAACCAGGACACGCTGGTCCTGACGCGCACCGCGAAGACCGACGCCAACGGCTCGTTTACCGTCCAGCTGTTGCCGGTCGCAACTTACACGGTGACCGTCCAAAGCTCGGGCTTTGCCGAGGGCAGCTTTCCTGACATCGCGGTACGCATTACTGAAACCACGCGCATGATCGCCAAGCTGCGTCCGCGAGCCGTGCAGCAGAAGATCGAAGTGCAGGCGGAAGTGCAGAGCGTCGATACCACCACAGCGACCACCGGCCAGGCCATCGAAGCCCGCAATGTCCGCAACCTGCCGCTGGCCACGCAGAACTTCCAGCAGCTGCTTACTCTTTCCAGCGGCGTGCAGAGCGAACTGAATGCCTCTGCGCAGCTCGGCCGCGGCGATGTCCGCATCCAGGTCAATGGCCAGCGCGAGGACAACAACAACTACCTCATCGAAGGTATCAGCGCGACTGACTACAACGTGGCCGAGCTGACCAACACTCCGCTGCCCAGCCCCGATGTGGTGCAGGAATTCAAGGTCCAGACCAGTCTTTACGACGCCACGCAAGGACGGAACGGGGGGGGGAACATCAACGCCATCCTGAAGAGTGGCACCAAGAGCTTCCACGGCAGCCTGTTCGAGTTCTTCCGCAACACCGACCTGGACGCAAACGAATATTTCAACAAACGGAGTCAGCTGACGTCCGGCCTTTCGAACCAGCGTCCGGACATCAAACAAAACATCTATGGCGGCAGTCTGGGCGGCCCGCTGGGCAAAGACGCCAAGCTGGGCTTTTTCTTTCTCAATTATCAGGGAACCCGCCAGCGCAGCGGTCTTTCGACTGGCACGATCATCAGCACCACGCTCCCCATACTTCCCACTGCCGGCCGGGGCACGGCAGCGTACGCCCAAACCCTGGTGAACACATTCTTTCCCGGCGATCCCAATGTGACAGCCGCAAACATCGATTCGGTTGCGCTCAACCTGCTGAACTTCCAAAGCAACCAGTTCAATGATCCCAGCGGGTTTCTGTTCCCCGGGTTGTCCGGCGCCCCTTGCCCAACCTGTTCGGGGACATTCGTGCTCAGCAAACCGGGCAAGTACAGCGATGACCAGTTCACCGTGAACTACGACCGCGATTTCCGCGGAGGGAACGACAAAATCTCTGGACGTTTCTTCTTCTCCAACTTCCGTTCCGTGACCCCGTTTGGCGCGGGCGGCCTGACCGCGACCCTGGGCGGAAGCATCAGCCCCACGGACCTTAACTTTCCGCTGGATCAGCCCGTGCGAGACCGTTTCCTGAGTATTGCGGAAACCCATTTGTTCAGCTCGCGGCTGGTGAACGAGTTCCGCTTTGGCTTCGTTCACATCAACAATCTCTCCATTAATCAGCCCATCGTGACGGTCAACGATTTGGGTATCAACCGGCCCAACAGCAATCTCTACCAAACCATCTACAAGTTCACCTTCTCCACCTTCCAGCTAGGCCCGACTCCCGGCGCGGACCAGAGCCAACTGCAGAACAACTACACTTTCCTGGATACGGCCAGCTATGTTGCAGGAAAGCACGTCGTACGCTTCGGCGGGGAATACGACCGCATAAATCTGGACAAGAACTTCCCGCAGACTTTCAATGGGCAGTTGTTCTTCTTTCCGACTTCGGGAAACCCCGGGAATCCGGCTGATCCCTGCGTTCCCCTCGGCGGCTGCTCGGACTTCCAGAACTTCCTTCTGGGCCAGCCGGGATTTTCCTTCGGGGGCAGTGGTGTTTCCAACCACGAATACCGGGTTAACGACTTCGGACTGTTTGTGCAGGATGACTACAAGGCAACCTCAAACTTGACCATCAACGCGGGACTGCGTTGGGAATTGTTCGGCGCCGCCAAGGACAATCTGTGCCACATCGGCAACACCATTTCGGCACTGGCCAACCAGGGAGTCGCGCCGTTCGTCTATCCCAAGTGCGTGGACAAACTGGGCGTTGCGGGCTTTACGGGCACGCTCAGCGATAGCACCATGGCCAATGGCTACGCCTCGAATTGGGGGCCAAGAATTGGTTTTGCCTACGACTTGTTCGGTCGTCACACCACCTCCATCCGCGGCGGATACGGGATCTTTTATGTGCGGGAGGATGTGGGCACGATTGACCAGCTCTCGTTCACCACGCCGATACTTCCGATTACTACTCCCACCGGCACTCCCGGGGACATGAAGGATGTCTTCGCGATCGGTCCCGGACGACTGCCCCAGGGGGGCGTGATCGATCCCGCATTCATCCCGGTGTACTCGCAGTTCCTGGGATTCGTGGACTGCACCACCGGTGCCCCGACCATGAATACTTCTCAATGTGCGGTATTCGACAACGGGCAGCCTAACCCGTTTGGCACCTTCGGTGGCAACACCATCAACCTGTTCGGACTCGAAGTCCCGCGGCATTTCGTATCGCCGAGCACGCAGCAGTGGAACCTGAGCGTCCAACGGCAATTGCCTGGCAGCTGGGTTCTGGAAGTGGGCTACGTGGGCACAAAGGGAACGCATCTACGGGAAACGCGTGACGGCATCCAGCCGTTTGACGCCAGGACCCATCCGGTCACCATTACGGCCCAGGATGGGACCCAGTACACCGTCAATGAGAACACTTTCTTCAACGCCAACGCGCGCTCCCGGGCCCTGGGTCTGGCGACTCAGAACTACCAGATTTTCGCCAGCGATGCCTGGTCCAATTACCACTCGCTGCAAATAACGGCATCGCATCGCTTCTCGAAATCCCTGTATTTCCAGGCTGCCTACACCTGGTCGAAGGGGTTGGACGCCACTTCCAGCGGCAACACGGCGTTCAACACTGCCATCAATGACCAGACCAACCTCCGCGACTCGTACGGTCCCGCCGACTTCGATCGCACCCACCGGCTGGTGATTAGTTACAACTGGGACCTCCCATTCTTTTCGGCGAAGGAAGGCTGGCAGGGAGCGCTGTTGAGCCGGTGGGCGTTGAGCGGGATCACGACCTTTCAGTCGGGGACTCCGTTCACCATCATTGACGCCGCCGGCGGCACGGGTTTCAACCTGAGCAGCCCCAACACCAGCACCGCCACCCTGAATTCCGGGTTCACCATGTCCTCCGCTCTGTCGGGCGGCGACATACACCAGCGACTCAACGGTTACTTCGCTCCGGGCGCATTCAGCGGCGCGCCGGTAGTTGGTCCGGACGGAGAGACCGGCTTCGGCAACCTGGGGAGAAACACTTTCCGCGGGCCGTTTCAACAGAACTGGGATGTCTCATTCGGTAAGAATTTTCGCTTCAGTGAGAACATGAACTTCAAGCTCTCAGCGGACTTCTTCAATATCTGGAACCATCCCATTTTCGCCAGTCCGAACAATATCTTTAACGGTCTGGGCTTTGGGACCATCACCAGTACCAAAGGTACGCCGCGGCTGATCCAGCTTTCGGGAAGGTTCTCGTTCTGATGGACCAACCCAAGGGGAGAATTCCCATGCTCGAGCGGGACCAGGTCCCGCCCGAGTTGGCCGCCCTCTATGACATCCTGCTGAAACAGCGGGGCGTCGTCCCCAACATGTTCAGGACCTTGGCTAACACTCCGGCGCTGGCTTTGGGCTTTGCCGGCCTGTTGAAGCCGCTTCTGAGTGACGGCGCTTTGCCCGGCTGGTATAAAGAGTTGGTGGCCACGCGCATGTCGGTCTTGCTGGGCTCTCACTATGCGGTAGCGGCGCACGAGCTTTCCGCCAGGCAGAAGGGAGCGAGCGCTGCGCAGATTGCGGCGATCAAAGCTGATTTCGAAGGTGGTCCCTTTACCGAAGCGGAGAAGCTGGGTTTGCGTTGCGCCGACCGGCTGCATCATTCGGCGCGCGAGATTGACGACGAGTTCTACGCCAAGCTGAAGAACGTGTACAACCACCAGCAAATTATCGAATTGATCGCTACTGCCGCGGTCTTCGAGTTTTTTCCCCGCTTTGTGGATGCGCTGCGCATCCCCACGACTCCGTTTCACCAACCTACTCCCGCAGGGCAGGGCTGAATGCGACCGCTGGCTTCCCGCATGTCGGTGATGAGTGGCGAGGGTGCGCTCTCCGTCTTCGCTCGTGCCAAAGAATTGGAGCGCGAAGGACGCTCCGTCATCCACCTGGAACTCGGTGAGCCGGATTTCCATCCTGCTGCGTCCGTCAACCAGGCACTGAAGCGCGCTCTGGATGAGGGCAAGGACCGGTACTGTCCCGTAGCTGGTGTGCCCGCCCTCCGCGAGGCGTTGGCTGCCTATCTGCGCGACACCCGTAATCTGAACATCTCGCCGGATAACGTCGTCATGGCCCCAGGCTGCAAGATCTCGCTCTTCATGGCCATGATGGCGCTGCTCGATCCCGGAGACG
>JBGQBN010000058.1:0-28068 GCA_041494805.1 Terriglobia bacterium
GCATCATCATGAAAGCACTAAAACGCGTCATGGCTAGTGAATACAGCCGAGAATTGTCTGTCAAAGTCTTCGAAGGACAAAGGGGCGCAGTGCAACACGGATTCCGGTGCGGGAGCGCGGCTGGTTATGGACTCCGTCGGATGTTGGTCTCGCGCGATGGCAGTCCTAAACAGCTCCTCAGGTTCGGTGACCGCAAGAGCCTTGCTACAGATCGAGTCATTTTGGTACTTGGTCCCGCCCATGAGGTCGCGTGTGTACGAGCGATTTTTCGCATGGCAACTCATGAGAGAAAGAGTTTCAGGGACATCGCTAAGGAACTAAATCGCAGAAGAGTTAAGTATTTTGATAGACCGTGGACATATCAGTGCGTACAAGAGATTCTTAGCAATCCCAAGTATGCCGGACGCAACATCTGGGGTCGAACAACTCAGAAGCTCGGCAGCCGCCAAAGACCGGTGCCCGAGCATCTTTGGACCCTGGGGCCGTTGCGGTTTGAAGGAATTGTCGATCAGCCAACGTTCGATGCTGCTCAAGAAGCAATCCATGACCGCACGTGGTTCCGCTCGGATGAGGAGTTGTTGGATCGTCTGCGGACATTGCTGGCAGCCGAAGGCAGGCTCACCGAGAGCATAATTGACAGAGCACCCAGTGTGCCTACGGCGAGCACTTACATGCACAGATTTGGAAGTCTAAAGCGCACGTATGGGCTGATCGGTTACCAACCGCCGAAAATTCTGCCCCCCACAGCGCTGCGGCACCGCCTGCGAACCTTGCGAAACGACCTCACCATGAATTTGTTGGAACTCTTCCCTGAAGACCTATATATCAAACAAGAGCGTCGCAGCTGGCGTCCTCAGCTCCGCTTTTGCGACCGGCTACCTGTTTCAATACTGGTTTGCTATTGCGACAGGACAGTGTTGGGAGACATTCGCTGGCCACTGAAGTCAGTTCCGTCTGAACGCCGCAATGTCAGCTTGGTGTGCAGGTGCAATCTAGAGAACACTGCTTTCCGAGATTATTACGTGCTCCCAAGCATCCCTCACCCGACCCGTGTCAGGTTGAAGGAGCACGATCCTCGATTACGGGGGGGAAAGCGGCTCGCAAGCCTATCCGCATTGCGTGACGTGGTCGAGCGCATGTATGTGAAGCGACAAGCAATCGCCTGAAGAGCCCTTTCCGCCAGCGCCTTCAACGGGCGTGAGCTCGGGTGTTATTCATCGCGCAGAATTTGCCTCAAGCACTGCACGTAGCGTGGCCGGTGGTGCCAGCTTCTGACTTCCGAATCATTGGACCGTGATCATCACCTGCGTGGAATGCTGCAGAGACCACGACGTGCCGGTAACGGTGATCGTGTACTGGCCGGGCGGCGTCCCACCAAGGGGCGGCGGGATTGTGCGGTCACCACCGCCGTCGCAGGCCACCTGGACAATCAGTCCGGTGAACAACAGAGCACACAGCAAGAGGCCCAGCAACCTGGACTTTCTTGTTGAGCTGGAGGTGAACCCGATTCCCATCCAGGTAAGTCCAGCCATCGGCAACCACAGTGCATAGGCCAGTCGAAGACTGCCAGACGGACGAAACATCGCTGAGGCTGTCGGCGCAGCAGTGGAGACGGTAAGCGTGGCGTTCACCGAACCATTGGCTGGGGGCGTCACCGATGCCGGATTCAATGCGCACGTCGGCGCGAAAGCCGGCTGCGGGTCCACGACACAGGTCACACTAACTGCGCCGTTGAAACCGCTCACCGAGGTGATGGTGACGGTGGAAGTGGCGGAGCTTCCAGCAACCACCGATGCCGGTGCTGATGCGGAGACGGAGAAATCGGGCGTGATGAAATTCGCGGTCACGTTCTGATCGGTATTCAGGATCACGTCGCACGCGTCCGTACCGGAGCAATCGCCGCTCCAGCCCGTGAAAGTGGAGCCGGCTGAGGCGACGGCCGTGAGAGAAACTGCGGTTCCCAGCTCAAACGGAGCTGAGCACCAGCCGCCATCCGGGCAGCTAATCCCGGCTGGGTTGCTGGTGACAGTTCCGGAACCGTTTCCAGATGTGGTTAAGTTGAGCACTGCTACCGGCTGGGTGGTGTTGAGGAGCACTCTGATCGTGTTGTCGAATGCGCTCGCGGCAATTACGTCTGGGAAGTTATCGCCGTTAATATCCATTGTGTCAATCGAAGTCGTGTAACCCAGACCTAGGTTATTAAAGGTGATTGATTGGAAGGCTCCATGTCCGTCTCCGAATGAAGCAGTTAGGCTCCTGACAGCTATGGCCAGGTCGGAGTGGCCATCGCGGTTGAGGTCCGTGATCGCTGCGAACAAATACGGAGACTTTGCATTGAACACAGGGATCGGACCGAAAGTTCCATCTCCACTCCCCAGAAGCACACTCTCCCAACTGTTGCCCAGTTGGTTGTTACCTGGCGAATCATAGAACATGACGGCCAAGTCGGTCTGGCCGTCTTCGTTGAAGTCGGCTTCTTCGGTCGGCTCAAACATTGTCACACCATCCGAAATGCTGCCATGCGCTCCGCAACTGCAATAAATGCCCGGTTGAAAAGTGCCATCACCGTTGCCAAAGAGGGTCTCGATCCCGAGACCTCCCACGGTCATCACAAGGTCCAGCTCTCCATCGCTGTTCACGTCGAGTACAGCCAATCCTGTTGGATTGGATCCGGTGGAATAGTTGATGCGGTTCTGGAATGTGCCGTCTCCGTTGCCGAGCAGAATACCCACCAAACCATCATCAGGACCGTTACCAGATTGCAAGACGATCAAGTCGGGTTCTTGGTCGTCATTCAGATCGCCGAGCCTTAGTTCGGTCGACCGACCGCGAGTCGCGTAGTCCGTATGCGGCTGGAAAGTACCGTCACCATTGCCGAGTAACACGCTCAAAGTGTCGCTGGCTTTCAGAACGGCCAGGTCAAGTTTTCCATCGCCGTTGTAGTCAGCCGCGATCAGGCAGATGGGGGTTGGGCAAGGGTTTGGTCCGACAACGACGCTGTTCTGGGCCTGAAAGGTGCCGTCTCCATTTCCGAGCAAAATGCTCAGGCCACCGTCGTCACCCGCGCCTGGATCGCCATGATTCGCTACGGCCAAGTCCATGGTGCCGTCGCCATTGAAGTCCCCGACGGACACTGCGCTGGGATCGGTGCCCACCGGATAGGTCACAGCCGACCTGAATCCGACAGTGGCGGCGTCCGCGGGATTGCTGATCGAGAATAGAAGCAGCAGTGTTATGGCGAACAGTCTCTTTCGTCCGTGCATACTGGAACTCCTTTCCAAGCTGCGCCTGCTGGGGTCTGATTCCCGGGGGGCCGCCGTTTCTCGAGCTTTCACCTCAGCCCCCGCGGACTTGAGGCCGCTCCTTCACTGCGTTTCAGCCGTCTCCTTCTCTCCGACGACCTTTTGGAACGAGTAAACGCTCAAGAAAAACCCCGGATCGGTGGCGGTGTAGGTGTGTTTTTCCGGCCCTTGAACCACGAGGTCGAAGTTGAAGAGGGTGCCATCTCCAAGATCGACTTGGACGGTTCCGGTGCAGTCCCGGTTCACGGTGTAAGTTCCGGTGAGAGTCCCGCGAAAGCTTCCCTCTGGGTTGTTAGCAGTTGTGGTGGTAACGGTGAATGTGCCGGAAAGGATATTTCCGTGTCCGTCATACACAGCCACGCCGGTCTGTATCCAGGGCACAAAACCCGCAGGACTGATATCCGGCGTCGCTTGGATGAAGCCCTGGCTGGAATAGGCATAGGTCCCCTTCAGGAACGCGTTGGAGCATTTGGTGGCGTGGAGGTTCGGCACCACCGCCAAGAAAAGCACGGTCAAAATCGTGAAGGTTCTCTTGTTTGTCATGGTAGTCCTCCTTGTGTGGACTGGCTCTGAAAACTATCGATCTTGGGGCCACATCACCCGTTGGCATTGCTTTATCTCAAATGCAGGAAGCCGAGTAAATACCGCGCGGTTCTCGCGTTCCGCTCTTATTGATCTCCCGCCAAGGCATTCAGGACATGAGATTTAGTCGGGCCTGTATCCCGCGTAGGAGACAGTGCTAGACTGTGCGCAACCAGTGGGGTGCTGGCATGGGGCGTCCGCAACCCGCCACCAATAGGAGCATCCAGTTTGGTGTCTTCGACCTGGACCTGCGCGCCGGAGAACTGCGCAAGCGGGGTGTCAAGGTCAAACTCCAGGAACAGCCGCTGCAGGTTTTGCAGATTCTGCTGGAGAATCCGGGCGAGCTCGTTACACGGGAAGAATTGCAACAAAGAATCTGGCCGGCGGACACCTTCGTTGACTTTGAGCACGGCCTAAACAATGCCATCCGGCGGCTGCGAGAGGCCCTGGGCGACTCGGCAGATACTCCGCACTACGTCGAGACCCTCGCGCGGCGTGGGTATCGCTTCATCGGAAGCCTGGCTGCCGCGGATGCCGCCCCCGCTGCCATTCCCTCACTTGCCGTGCTGCCGCTGGAAAATCTCTCGCGAGACCCTGAGCAGGAGTATTTCGCTGACGGTTTGACTGAGGCCCTAATCACCAATCTGGCGAAGATCGGCGGGTTGCGGGTGACTTCACGCACGACGGCGATGCACTACAAGGGGGTCCATCGGCCGGTGCCCGAGATTGCGCGCGAACTGGGAGTGAGCAAAGTGGTAGAAGGGACGGTGCTGCGCTCGGGTGCCCGCGTGCGCATCTCGGCGCAGCTCATCGAAGCGGCAACTGACGCGCATCTCTGGGCGGAAAGCTATGAACGCGACATGCAAGATATCCTGGCTCTTCAGTCAGAAGTGGCCCATGCCATAGCTAGCGAAGTCCGGATCAAGCTGACACCCCAGGAGCGAACCGAACTCGCGCGGACGCGGCAGGTGGACCCGGATGCTTACGAAGCCTATCTGAAGGGGCGCTTCCATTGGAACAAGCGCAATATCGAAGGGCTCACGAAAGGGACCGAATACTTTCAGCAGGCGATCGAAAAGGATCCCAGCTACGCCCCCGCATATGCTGGCCTGGCGGACTCAGCCGGAATATTGGGTTGGTGGTGTTTTGTACCTCCGGAGCAGGGTTGCGGCCAAGGCAAGGCGGCTGCATTGAAAGCCCTCGCGGTGGACGACACCATCGCCGAAGCCCACGCTTCACTCGCATGGAACCTGCTGCACTACGATTTTGATTTCCTTGCCGCCGAAAAAGAGTTCCAGAGGGCCCTCGAACTCAATCCTCGCTATTCCAACGCGATTGAATGGCACGCTGTTTCCTTGGCTGTGCTGGCCCGCCTGGACGAAGCCGTGAGCGAGGCCATGCGTGCTGTTCAGCTCGATCCGCTCTCACCCATGATCATCACCGCAGCCGGAATGATTTTCTGGCTGGCGCGCAAGTACGACAGAGCCGCGGACCTGTGTCGCAGGGCCCTTGACTTGGTACCGGATTTTTCGCTGGGACGCTGGGCTCTGGCGATGGTCCTCTCTCAAAAGGGGATGCACGACGCTGCCATCGCTGAGATGGAAGACCTGGTCCGGACCAGTCGAGGGCTTCCTCTCTTTGTCCACTTGCTCGGAAACTGTTATGCAACCGCGGGAAGACGGGACGATGCGTTCAAAGTTCTCGATCAACTCCACGAAATCCCGAAACAACGCTACATGTCGGCTTACTGGCCAGCCACAATCTACGCCGCGCTGAACGAGAAAGATCAGGCGTTCCATTGGCTTGATCGTGCTTATCAGGAACACTCCCCTTGGGTGGCCTACACCAAGGTGTTTCCGTGGCTGGATAACTTGCGTTCCGACCCGCGCTTCCAGGACCTGCTGCGCCGCATGAATTTTCCGGCATAGGCCCATACTGACTTCACGATTTCGGCTCCGGGGGAAAGGGGTTTTGTTAGACGCTCTTAGGGATCGCCGGCGGTTCCAACTCAGACCGAAGCCTCTGCAGTTCTCGCTCGGTAGCAGCCCGCTGCAACATTTTTGAGTACTCCGCAAACCCTTCGGCATAGCCAATCGCTCGCGCAATCCTCCATAGCCGAATGAGCGGCCAGACCATAAGCAAAACCCACAACGGCATCCACAAGAGATAGATCATTTTCCCCCCTGCGGCTTAGGCGCAGCCACTTCAATCGTATTGGCCTCATAGTTTACGGCACCTGCTGAGTGTTGCCTAGCCCGGTCATAGGCTTGCTTCACGCGGAGCGGGGAGGCGGTCGGGTCACCCAGCGAAGTTTACGCTTTGATACTGGCGTGAGTCCTGGTCTTGTTCACATCGGCGCCACATTCCTTGCAAACATGATGCTGGTGAGCGCAAGGAGCGGCGAGATGGTGTATGTACGTGGCCGGTCCATCGGCGGGTTCAAACTTACTGGCCAGACCGCACGCGACCATAACCTGCAGAGTCCGACAGACAGAGCCGAACGATACGGTTATATCCTCCCGCTTCACGGCAAAAAGCAAATCGCTAGACGAGACTGGCTTTTCCATCCTGAGTAAGGTGCGCAGCACAGTGTTCCGCTGCCGCGTGCCCTTCATTCCCATGCGTAGCAATTGCTTGTGGAGTTGCTCCTCTGCGCTTTTCAGGATTTCATCGTTCATTTTGTCCTCGCTGTGGGGGTTCGACTCAAAGCTTGTTGGCGTTCATATTCGACAAGAAACTGCAGTGCTTTGTCCGGAGGAATGCCCATCTCCTCGGCCGTTCGAGCAACCCGGAAAAGCGTCTGCTCGCGTGATTCCTCGGTTTTTTGTTTGGACTCTTTCCTGGGTTGGGCGCGATTTACGGAACTGATGCTATCAACCGCGTCGCGCAGCGCCTCCTGTCGGACGTGGGCGTAGATTCTGCGCAGCATCTGTGGCGACACATGACCTGCGATTTTTATGACTACCTGTTCTGGGTTCTTCTCCGCCAGCTTGGTTAATCCGTGGTGACGCAGGTCGTAAGGTCGCAGCTTGAAGCCGGCAGCGGCGCACATCTCGCGCCATGCGGTATAGCCCCAGAACCCATGACGGTTGGGATCATAGACACCGCGGGCGACTCTGTACGGAACGAGATAGTGAGCAGGTTCTACCGCGCCGCGCTCTCGGGCAATCTGGAGGAGTGCATTGGCTGCAACCAACGCATCTGCGTTCAGGGGCACTTCACGAACGCGGCCCTTGTTCTTTACATGCTCATGGATAAAAATATGCGCCAATTCGGGATTCTCTACAACGACATCGCGTAATCGCAGACCGAGAAGTTCCCCATGTCCGGCTGCTGTGTTCGCGGAGAGTTTCGCCAGCCAATACACCGTGGCCCAGCCGGGAACCATGGGACCGACCCCAAACAGCTTGCGTTCCTCGTCCGGCGTCATGGCTCGCCCAGGTGATTCATGGGACAAGGGAAGCGGTTGGAAGAAGGGGCTTACCTCCTGCCACCTTCGGATTCTCTTGAGCATCTGCTGGAGAATGGAAGTTTCGTGATTCACGGTGCTTGCACGGCAGGTTTTGATGCGCTCCTGTTGATACGCACGAACGAGGTCAGGATTGGCCAGCTTTTCTAACTTCACGTTGCCAAAAAACTTGGTGATGGTCCCGAGGTAAATTGTGTAATCCCTGACCGTCCTCGGATCAAGAAAGGGCTTCCGGGATTCGAGCCAAGCCATTCCTGCTTCCACGAGCAGCATCTTGGCTAGCTTCTGGCACGTCTCCAGATCCTCAAGACGCGCTGCGGTAATTTGTCTTACTTCGCGGGGAACAAGTGGGTTAATGGCTGACATAGGTGTTCACTCCTAGTTCGTGCAGTAAGGCATATAGCGAATCAAGGGAACCGCGGTTCACTCGGAGCACGTCGTCAGGGTCTCCCTCGACCCGGTACAGCGAATCGTTGAGCGCATCCAGGGCAAGGAACATTTCCGGGGCTCTTTGGATGAGTGTTGCGTTCGCCAGGGCTTCCTCTTTGCTGATGTCCAGGCCGCGAACAAATAGGCAGATCAACGCTTCCGCCCCGCCAGATAGAACTTTGACTACGCCCATTGGTCCACAGGTTCCGGGCAAGGTCTTCAGGCGCCAGGGCGGGCTGGTGTGCTTGGTGGCCGTCATACGTCCTCCCCGAGATTGCGGAGGAAATGGAACGCCACTAGAGCTTGAGCCAGCGTCTTGTTGTGTCCGCCGAGAGAGCTGGCAGCGTTTCGTGCGTAGGAGCCGAATCCCCGCCAAAACTCGAGTACGGGCTGTAGGGTTTCGCCATCTCGACCCGACAGGGCTTGCAATAATGCGGCAGCCTGTACGGCTTCGGTGGCCAGATAGGCGGCCAGGGCGAACATCTCTGCAACGTCGCCGTAGGGCCGCTTCGTGGAAAGAGCCTCAAGTTTTTGGTTCACAGAAAGCAACTGCTGCGCTGTGTGTGTGCGGATGGGGATGACAAGGGCGCGTTTATACATAGAGCACCTCGGGACCATCGTCAGAAACGCCCCCGCATAGGTTTTTGGAACGCGCTGTAGCGGCTCTGTGGCACGTAGCCACCCCAACCCCTAGCTCTTTCGCTATCGCCCGCCAGGAAGCCCCAGAGGCGCGGAGGGCTTCAACCTTGGATTCGCTGACGAATGTGCGCGGGCGCCCTAGCCGGACGCCCTTGGCGCGAGCATTGCGCAGGCCCGCCTTGACCCGCTCCTGAATCAGCGCCCGCTCAAATTCCGCCATGGCACCGATGATCTGGAACATTAGGCGGCCCGATGGAGTGCTGAGGTCCAGATTGTCCCGCAGGCTGATGAACGAGAGCCCCAGGGCCTCCAGTTCGGCCAGGGAGTTGACCAAGTGCCGGAGCGAGCGACCGAAACGGTCAAGCTTCCAGACCAGCACGGCATCAAAGCGGCGCTGGTGTGCATCTGCCATCAGTCGATTCAGTGCCGGTCTGGATTCTTTCGAGCCAGAGACGCTATCGACGTACTCCTCGACGATCTGCAGGCCACGTCGCTCGGCGTACTCGCGCAGCTCGCGCAGTTGCATTTCCGGGTCCTGGCTGCCATTCGAGGTCGAAACACGCGCGTAAATCGCTAGGCGGTTCACGATGCCCTCACAAGTTCAAAATGGGCGAGGCACATTTCTTGGTGCGATGTGATGTCGCACACTTTTGCCTCTGCCAAACACAATTGCTGACCGCCGTCACGGGCGCCCGCAGGCGAGCCGGGCGTCTTATAGGCACAGAGGCCGAAGCGGGAAAACCGCAGCATCGACGCGATGACTTCATAGAGAGTTGGGAAAGATTGATTCACAAGCGTCGTCCTTTCTGGGGGAGTGCCGCGCGGGATCGGCGGCAGGACTTGCACAGGGCTGGAACCTTTCAGATCCAACCCTGTGGGAATGGCGATCTGCTGGGAAGAGCGCGTCATTAGTCCCCGCTTTTCGCCAGTGATTCGCTCGGCATCCCGACCGCTGCTACGGGACGCTTCGCTGGGGGATTGGCTACGTGCGCGGCATACTCCGGGTTGGGCTTCACACGAATCTGCGTGATGGCTTGAGCCGGAGCCGCCACTTCGACTTTCAGTTTCCACTGCTCGGCTTTCTCGATGCCGAACAGCTTGGTGGCAAGTTGCAGCGCGTGATTCTTCCAATCAACCGTGCGCCGTACCTGGTCCACAAAGGCCAGAAGATACGGGGAGCTGGTTTCCTGCTCGGCGCCGGCCGTGTGCAGATTGAGTAATTCAGTTCTCAGCGCCTTTTGCTGTGCTTCAAGCTGGGAGAGTTGTGAGGTAATCTCCGCGTACCGGGAGATTGCCTCTGAGGTGATTACAGTGGGTTGAACAGATGAAATGCGGGGTGCTACTGTGGCTACAGCCATTGGTTGCCTCCTCTGTAGGCGACTTCTCGGTTAGCGTCGGGTCGGTGTTACTAGCACTTGCCCGGCGCGTTTTTGTTACGTTCCATAATCTATCCCACCTAAGCGTAAGGTGTCAATAGTAATCTTCAGTCCCCCTGCGCAAATAATTAATCACCGTGCGCTAAGGTGGTGTAGAATGTACCGCATGGACGAGCGTACTCTCTCACAAAAAGCGATGTCGAAACTCGGGAAGATAGGTGCGCTAGCGCGCCAAAGGGCATTGTCCCCTGAACGCCGCCGCGAAATCGCAATCAAGGCATCCAAGGCTGCCGCGAAGGCCAGGACTCGAAAGGCGAAGGAACGGAAAGCTGCCAACAGAGGCAAGCGGAAGTAGAATGTAGCCTGAAGTACAGCGGATAGCTGCTGGCAGATCACCAGCAGCGACAAGGGGCGGTACTTCTCGCCGCCCTTTCCAGTAATCCACGATCCGAGAAGCCACGCGAGAAGGTGGCCATGCACACCAAAGCGAAGATCGCTGCACTGAAACATCAGAAACAGGAAGCCGCAGAACAAAAAACCGACCGGGAGCCCGCTGCCCTGCAGAGCAAGCAAGTGCTGGGTGGTGATGCAAACAACACGGGTGGCCCTGTTATCTCCGATGCAGAAGGGAGGCTGCTGGTCCTACTTGGCGGGGAGTTTGACACAGTCCGCAAGCAACTAGCTGACGAACTTAGAGAGAAGATGAACACGACAGGTTGGAATTATGATGAGGAGTCGATCTTCGCTGCACGTGACAACGCTAAAGATTTTAACCCGTGCAAGGACCGGTGGCTGGAGAGCGTACGCGCTGCCGCCCGCGAGCGATTTCCGCAGTTGGTAAAACTCAGGCGCTCTACTGGTATAGAGGGACCTGCTGCTGTACGTGACGCTTTCGATCTTATGCTTGCGGCCGCACGCGAACACTGCGCACTGTCTGAGGTCTTAACACCGAGTTCTTTTCTCGATTACCTTCCGCCTGGGGTGATCCCTGCGTTCAGCGACTTCTCGCTTAGGGTTGACGAAGTCTCGCTCAGAGTGGACGAAAACGCCCAGTACAGTGTAAGCGCTGTGGCTGAGAGCCTTGAGCAAGTGGTGTGTTCGTACTTGGACGTACTAAGACAACAGGCCCTCTTGGAAATCGACCTGGAAGCAGCCGAACATGCCTCAGGGCCAAACACTCTGGCCAAAAGTACGCTAAGCCCGCAGATGGCACCGCCGCAAGCCGCTACTGTAGATGGAAACCCCACTACGCAGGTATCTACTTCAGCAGGTTCAGCCGAGCCCCCATTGCAAATCGCACCGCGCAACGAGTTCATGCGCTCTGGCGACGGGTGGACCCTTTCGTTTGATGGGACGAAAGTGCTTCTTCAGCATTCAGTCGGTTTGGGATATTTAAAGGAACTGATTCGCTGTCAGGGCCGAGCAATCAGTGCTGATATCCTAGTTACTCTAAACAGTGAAGGCGCCCTACCTTCCAACCTTGGAGCGGCTGCGGAACTTGATACGCAAAACGAGTTGGACCAACCGCTGTCCGACGGCCGCACTCGCCGCCAGGTTGATGAGCGACTCAGGGAATTGGCGGCGCTGCTCGCGACCGCCGAACAAAACACCGACCCGGAAGCCATTAAACTAAACGAAGAAATCGAGAAATTGCAGAAGTACCGCAAGAGCATCACGGGGATTATGCACAAACCGCGGTCATTTCCTACGCGAGGTGATAGAAATCGGGTGAGCGTGACCCAGGCCATAGATCGGGCAATCAACCAAATAAGCAAGCGTCATGAAGCCCTTGGCGGGCATCTCCGCGGCGAAGTCCAAACTGGCACAGAGTGCATGTATCGGGACACTGAAACAGTATGGTCCGTTTGACCGAGTAACCCTTCCTGTACCCCAGCCCCCCTTTGTAACACGCGACGTTACAACTTGTAACACGCCATGTCACGCCTATGTGAATAGAGACGCACCAATCCAGTGGGGCGATTTCGCAGGCGGAGAAATGGCGATGAGTTCAAATAGTCAGCTCGGAGTTGAGCGAGTACGGCGCGGTGATCGCGCCCTTACCTTGTCGGAAGCCGAAGAACTGTACGGCATCCCGGAGCACCGCTTGCGCCTGTACAGGTCCGAGCGTGCGCTTGATTTTTTCAAACTTGGGCGTTCTCTGTTCGTGTCGGAACGCTCCTTGCTTGAGTTTTTGGAGCAGCACAGAGAGCCAGCCGCAGTCGGCTGACCCTGGCAAAAACTTCCTCAACGTGATGTTGAGGACCAGACGCGAGCTGGCAGACTCAGCCCAATTCAGAATGAGAGTTGTGCGATGTATCTTCCTCGACTTAGCCCGCTTTTCTATCAAGACGGCAGATTCCGATGTCGTCTCAAGCGGCACGAGGTTGAGGAATTGCTGGCAAATCGCGAGGCCGATCCTAAGTGTGATCGGTGCGGCAGTTTGACGATCGAGGGCAGTTGTTTTGGTGGGGAGCAACACGAAGTGATCTTAATGTTGCGCCCTGTGAACTTTGACCGGAAAGGAGCCAGGTACTCGATCACCCACGCGGAGATTGAGGCGAACGCTGGCGCGCACGGTGTCATTCCAAGGGTTTCAGTGAAGCACAAATTGGCCGAAATGTTCGGAAGTTGAACTCGCAAAATTAAAGGGCGCCCGTCACGGCGCCCAAGGAGCTAAACACTGTGGATACAGGCGAAGTTAGCATAAACGGTAACAACTCGCAAGGCGGCGCGAGCGGCCGACAATGTTTCATCGAAGCCGAGCGTCACGTTGAACACGCGCTTCGGTTGATCGAGGCTGGGCGGTGCGATGCCGCGACTGGCGCGATGAAAACCTGTTCGCTCTTACTCGATCTTCTTGAGGGCGTCCGATCACCACTGGTGCGGCTTGGGCGCGTTGGCAGGAGGCCCACCCAGTGAAAAACCTGCGGTGTACACAGAGGGATCAGGTGCTCAATCTCCTGAAATCTCGGGCTGGCCAATGGATTCCGCTGCCGGAAATCGCGAAGTGCGCCGCACAATATAATGCCCGCATCTACGAGTGTCGGCGACTAGGATTTCAGATAGAAAATCGCACCCAGGACGTGGACGGAATCAGACACTCCTGGTTCCGACTTAATCCTGGGCCGACGCAACCGGCGCCTACAAATCCGGAGCGGCCCGCTGTTGGCCACCAGACTGAATGCCTCCGCCTGTTTACGGAAGAAAACGGAGGTAGCTATGCCTGAGCAGACCAGCAGCACACCTAGCGCCGGGCCACAGGAGTGCTGGAAGCCACCGTTCATGCCCTGGTTCGAGGGAGATTTTTGTGGCAGCTTCAATGTCCGAAAAATGAAACCTCTGGCGCGGCTGATGTATCGCTCCTTGCTGGCGCAAGGCTGGCACAGCGATAACCCACCCTACATCCCGACCAATGAAGCCGATCTGATGCTGATGGCGGATGCACCATCACCGGAGCAGTGGGCCGAGCACAAGGACACCATCCTGGGCCGGTTCAAGCAGACAGATGACGGGCAATGGCTATTCCACCCCAAGGCTGTCCGCGAATACACCCGAGCCCTGCATGAACATCACCGGAAGGTCGAAGCTGGGGCCAAAGGCGGGAAGCAGGCCAGTGGTAGCAGAGCTAAAGCAGAGCTTGAGCAGTGCTCTAGTAAACCTCAAGCTCCCACAACCACAACCACAACCACAGCCACAACCACAGCCACAACTGAAATCAAAAACTCTTCATCTCTCTCTCGGAAGAAAAAATCACCCAAGACTCTACTGCCAGAGAATTTCGGAATTTCCGATGCAGTACGGAAGTGGGCGCTCACAAAAAGCTACAACAGGCTGGAAGAGCACCTCGAACACTTCATTGGCGACGTGAAGGCGCACGGCAGGACCTACGTCGACTGGGATCAAGCGTTTCAAAATGCTATTCGGGAAGACTGGGCCAAATTGAGAACTTCTCACAACGGCAGAGGCCAAAACGGTGCTGTAGCAAAGCCAATGGACTACGCTCTGAGCGCAGACGAGGCAGCACGTCGCGACGGTTTGCTAGCAGCCCGGACAGCGGGAGCGAGAAACTAACGTGACGACAGAACCTACCATCCCGATTTCGCTTGAAAGCGAGAGAGCAGTCCTCGGGGCAATCTTGCTTGAGCCGCAACAACTGGCGACGGTCCTGCGCTTCGCGGTCATCGAGGACTTTGCGCTCACCAGTCACCGGGAGATCCTGCGGACGATGGTTGGCCTCGACAGCAGAGGAGTCGCGCCTGATCTAGTAACAGTTGTCGCCGAATTAGATCAAGCTCACAAGTTGGAATCCGTAGGAGGTCCCGCGTATCTGGCTGGGCTGCTCGATGGCGTACCCGACCGCCCAAACGCCGAAGCATACGCGGCCAAGATTCACGATCTGGCACGTGGCAACGCACTACACGCTGCGGCGCGGTGCGCGTGTGCGTCAATCGAGCAGGGGGAGTCCGTTGATAACGTCTTAGGCCGATTACAACAAAAAGAGTTGGAGTTGATTCGCGCCAACACTCGCGGCGCCCGTTCCATCAAAGAAGCTGCGCTAGATTTTCTCAACCAGTTCTATGCTGCTTGTGACGCGGATGGACCGGACATCAAATTGACCACTTCCTTGCTCGACCTGGACGCCAAAACTGGAGGACTACAGCCAGGGACGCTGGTGATTGTGGGTGGGCGGACGGGCAGCGGCAAATCGGCATTCTTGCAGCAGATGGCTTTCGCGCAAGCGAAAGAAGGCCGGCCTGTGTATTTCTGCAGCCTGGAGATGATGGAGAAGGCGGTCCTGGCCCGCGGGGTTTCAATGCTAACTGGCACTCCTGTAAGCAGCATTCTGAATCCCCGGTATCTCCGCAAGGACCAAAGACAGCAGGCCACGGAAGCTATCGCTGAAATTCAGACGTGGCCGATTGTCATCGACGACACCGGCGGTCTTGAGATTCACCAACTTCTCACGAACTGCCGAGCACAAATCAACAAAGGCGTGGAATGCGTCTACGTTGACTACCTGCAAATGATCGGCTGCCGCGAATACACGAAGGCTTACGACAAAACAACCGCCATCTCAGGCGCACTGCGAGACCTGGCTAAGACTTCAAACGTCCCCGTCGTGGCAGCCTGCCAGCTACACCGGCCAGGGGACGAAAACGACAGACCTACTCTGTTCGACTGTAAGGAATCTGGCGCTATCGAGAACGATGCCTCCCTATTGCTGGCTGTCTACCGACCGAAGGATGGCAGCAGCTTTACGGGCGAGGACGAAATCCTGGTGCTCAAGCAACGCAATGGCACGACTGGGCCGGTGGCAGTCAGTTTCATCGGATCGCGCATGAAGTTCGAGGCAAGGTATCGAGAGCGGGGCGGAATTGCAGGCAGCGAGGCATACCAGGATCACTCAGAAAGCACGGTACAGGAGAACTGAAAATGAGACGAGTATTTCAATTCATCGTAGTAATCGTTTGCACAGTTCCCGCGTGGGTTGCGGTAGGTCTACTTCTGTGGCCTCTGCATCTGTCTGCCACGGGAGTGCAGCAGGTTATCAACACGCCCGCGCCGACTTCAGGAGCAGTTCTGGCCACTGACACCTTCACACGGGCGGACCAGAATCCAATCAGTGGCAATTGGACCACCTGTAGTGGTCAGGGCGGATTGAGGCTTTTGACCACCGCGATCGCTCATATCGATTCCGGCACCGATGGTTGCATCTACTACAACGCAGTCACGCCTAACAACGATCAGTATTCACAAGCCGTTATGACCAGAGGCAGCGATACCACCGCTGGCAATGGAAGTGGGATGTGTGTGACCGTGCGCCAAGCGACGGGAGCAAACTCACTTTATGACGTTTGCGTAAACGCCGCCGCAACCCTCAACGTGACTCTGGCCAAGCGTGTCACTGGGTCGTACACGGCGATCTGGTCCAGAACCGCCACATTTGCTGACGGGGACATTTTGAAACTGTCGGTGACGGGCACAACTCTGAAAGTCTTCGTCAACGGCGTACAGGTTGGAGCGGACTCTACCGATAGCGCCCTCACCTCTGGAAGATGTGGAATCGCATATTCGAGCAACAGCGTCGGCGCTACTGCTGATAGTTGGGAGTGTGGAAACAACTAGATGAGATTTTTTCTGACATTGATCGCGCTCTGCGGGACAGCATTCGGAGCCTGTCACGTCATACTTCCGGCGGGCAGCGGAGCGGCGACCGGAGCGGACTGGTCGAACGCCTGCAATGGTGCTTGCGTTCCAAAAACCGCATCGTTTGAGGTAGCTGTAAGCGACTGCACGGCAGTGAGCGAAAGTGAAAAAAAGTAGGTCGATCAAACAGATGTCACTGGAACGACAAAACGTCTACCACGGATCGTCGGTTCAGCCCGGAGTGCTGTCCCTGCGAGCCCTGATGACGCTCGACCAGGTGGCCGAACTGCTGAGGGTTTCCAAAGGCTGGGTCCGGGATCATGCTACCCGGCGTTCTCCGCGTCTTCCAGTTGTGCGCTTCGGGGGCCGCCGGGCTGTCCTCCGCTTCCGGCCGCAAGATGTGGAGAGGTTCATAGCTGAGCACTTGGTTTCCACAGAGAGGAGCATATAGTGGCGAAAATTCCAAAGCTGCGGAGGAAGCAGATGCGAACTCGCCACCAAGAGGGCTGGGTCGAGGAGCGCGGCGGCCGTGTCCGTAGGTGGTACGGCCATTACTACGTCTACGAAACCAACCAAAAGGGCACGGAGATCCGCCGGCATCGCGGAGTTCAACTAGGCGACAAGTCGAAACTGCGGAAATGGGAGGCCGAGGAAAGGCTGCGCGACCACATCGCGAAGGCATCCAAGCATCTGCCCGCCGGAGATAGGCTGACGTTGGAATGGTTCACGCGCGAGCGTTTTCTCCCCATGCGTGAGCCGCAGTGGGCGCCGTCCACGCGGGAAACGAATCTCTACCACTTGGAGCACCACATTCTGCCCGCGCTGGGTAATACGCCCCTGGCCGGACTGGATAAGTTCAAGTGCCAAGTCTTCCTGAATACACTGGCGCAACGCAACTTCTCGTTCACCATCGTGGACCACAGCCGCACGATGCTGAAGGCAATCCTGGAGGAGGCGGTTGACGCGGACCTGATCGGCAAGAACCCGGCGCGCAAGTTGGTCAACCCGGAGACCAAGGAGCCAGAAAAACATGTGCTGCCCAAAGCGCAGGCGCGGGCACTGCTCGATTCCCTGCCCTTTCGAGACCGCCTCATGGCGATGATCGCGGCGTTTTGCGCGATGCGTCCCGGCGAAATTTTCGGGCTTCGCTGGTCTTCCTGGCGGTCAGACCATTTCCAGATCGAGGGTACGGCCTGGCGCGGCACTCTGCGGCCAGGGAAAGCGAAGACAAAAGGCAGCAAAGCTCCGGTTACGATTCCGGATGTTCTGTTTCCCGCGCTGCAGATGTGGCGAGAGCAGAATGCGAACGTGCCAGCCGATGCGCTCATGTTCCCGAGTGAGAAAGGCACACCGATGCGCCCGGAAAACTGGCTACGCCGCCGTGTAAAGCCGATGGCGAAAGCCCTGAATATCTCGACTCCCGTGTGCTTCCAGGTTCTGCGTAGAACGTTCGCGACGAATGCCCAGGGGAAGGGCTCGATGAAAGACGTGCAATCTCACTTGCGGCACGCATCCATCACCACCACGATGGATGAGTACACGCAGGCGGTTCCAGAGAGCGTGCGCAAGCTGGTGAACGCTGTGACGGACGAGGTTATGAGCAGTGAATCGAAACCCGGTCCCGCGCTGGTACGGAGGGTGCAGTAGTGAAACCTCAGAACATTCTGAACACGATTGAGCACACACCCGAAACGGCTATGCTGCTAAATTGTTGGAACGATGGAGCGGGAGACGGGGATCGAACCCGTGACATCCAGCTTGGGAAGCTGGCGTTCTACCGCTGAACTACTCCCGCTCAGCAGGACAGATAAGGCGAGATTACCATTGTAAGGAACTCGCTGGCAACGCTTCGCGTCTGGTGACGCAGTTGTCTCGGGTACGGTGTGGGGGGCGCCCCCACAACAGCCGGCGGGACGCCGGCGCTACTTTTCGGGTTTCCGGCGATAGTTTTCCGGGTTTTATGTCCAGCGGAACCAGCGGAGAGCTAGCGCGAATGAAATTCCTCCCCACAGAGCGAGCACCAGCAGGCGTCCGGACTGGGAGGCGAGCGAAGCGCCCTGGAGAATGGTGGCACGCAGGGAGTCGTTGAGCGCGGTCAACGGCAGTAGCTTGATGAACGGGTGGACCATGGCGGGGAAACGTTCGTAGGAAAAAAAGACGCCGGAAAAAATCCACATGGGCATCATTACGAGGTTCATGAGTCCACTGACACTTTCAATTTTTTGGGCGCGGCTGGCGGTGAGCAGGCCCAGTCCGCCGAACGCCACAGCGCCAATCGCTCCCAACAGCAGAATCGTGAACAGCGACCCGAGCACACGCATGTGAAATACCAGCACGCCAAGACCCAGCAGCAGGCCGACTTCGATCAGCATGAGCACCAGGCGGCTGCTGGTCAGGGCCAGCAGAAAATCGCTGCGCCGCATGGGCGTGGCTACGAAGCGCTTGAGCAGCTTGCGCTGGCGCATGTCGACCAGGGCGAATCCGATTCCCCACATGGCGGCGTTCATCAGGTTCATGCCCAGCAAGCCGGGAATGAGGAAATCGATATAGCGTGATCCGGGTTCGCTGGAAGTGACGGCAGAAGTGGGGAGAGGATTTTGGCGGCCAGCGGCGGATTGCAGGGCGTCGTCCACTTCGGAGCGGGAAAGGACGCTCTCCTGGCGCGATGGGTCGTAGTGGTAGCGGTAGCCTCCCTTGCCGTCGAGTTCGACTAGCGAATCATACTTGCCGAGACGGAAACCTTGGAGCGCGGATTCCTGGTCGAGCACCTGGGCGCGGATGGAGGATTTCTGCGGCGAGCGCTGAATCATGGCCAACGTATCTTGCGCGCCCGGTCCGGCGACAATGGCCACTGAAGTGACGTCGGTTGGCTTGTCGCGGAAGGCGATGCCAAGCCCCAGCGCGAGCAGCAGCGGAAAGCCGAAGACCCAGAAGATGACTTCAGGCTCGCGCTTGAGTTCCTTCATGCGGGCCATGAGGATATGGGTGTAGCCCGACCAGCGGCCGTTGCGGGTTCTCAGTTCTCGGTTCCCAGTGATCATCAGGCCTCCCTCAGATGGCGGCCGGTGAGGTGGACGAACACGTCCTCCAGGCTGGCTTGACGCGTGGTGAGGTGCCGAAGCTCTGAGCCTTGCTTCTCGACTGCAGAGAGCAACGCCGGGATGGTCAGGTGCGGCTCGCGCACGTTGAGGCAGACCAGACCGTCGTCATGGCGGACGGATTCAACCCCGGGCAGAGCGCGCCAGATGTCGAGGGCCAGGCCGTCGGAATTGCCACTGGCGGCGAACTCCACGACGTGATGTCCGCCGAGGCGTTCGATGAGGTCGGACGGCGTTCCTTCCGCAATCACCTGCCCGTGATCGATGATGGCCAGGCGATCGCAGAGGCGCTCGGCTTCGTCCATGTAATGCGTGGTCAACAGAACCGTGCCCCCGTTCTGCTGAAAAGTGCGAATGATGTCCCAGAGCTGGCGGCGGCTTTGGGGATCGAGGCCGGTGGTGGGCTCATCAAGAAACAGAACTTTTGGATTCCCCACCAGCGCGGTGGCGACCGCCAGGCGCTGGCGCTGTCCTCCGGAAAGCTTGCCCACCCAGGCGTCGGCTTTCTCGGTGAGTTGCAGCTGGTCCATGATCTCGCTGGAGGAGCGGGGCTCACGAAAGAAACTGGAAAACAGCTCGATGGTTTCGCGGACGGTGAGTTTTTCGGAGAGCCGCGTTTCCTGCAGAGAGATGCCCAGCCACTCCCGCAGTTCGCGCGCATTGCTCTGCCAGGTGTGACCGAGAATGGTGACCTGGCCGGAGGTGGGTTCCAGCAATCCTTCAAGAATTTCAATGGTGGTGGTCTTCCCGGCACCGTTGGGGCCGAGCAGGCCGAAGCATTCCCCAGCTTGGATTTCGAGGTTCAGCCCGCGGACGGCTTCGACTTTGCCGTCGTAGGTCTTGCGCAGATCGCGGCATTGGATGGCGGCGGCCACGATCAGTTCATTCCGACCCTGCTTGAGCCTCGCGCTCGGCTTGGGGAAAAACTTCATGGCGGGGCGGAGGCAGGGGGGAATTCCCTTTTCGATCGCGCCAGAGAATCGCGTTCAGCACGGCTGGATTGGCGGCGTCAGGACGAGAGAAGTCCATTTGGGCGGATTCTGCCGCGCCCGGGCCCTTGGCCGGGTTGGTCTGGTAGATCAGGCCGTTGTCTCTATTTTGCCAGTCGGTGCGGAATGGCGGCTGGGTGCCGGCGCCTGCGAAGAGCGGGGCCATCACGGGTGCATAGGCGTCGTTCTGGTTCATGGGCGGCAGGCCAAGCAAGGCTTCGATGGTGTGGATCATGTTTACGGTGGTGTAGAAGTTGGAATCCACGAAAGGATGATCGAGCGACCCGGGCGAATACTTGCTGATCACGTAGGCGGTGGAGCGATGGGCGTCCACGTGGTCGGCACCGTCCTGGGCATCGTCTTCAAGGATGAAGATGGCGGTGTCATCCCAGTAGGGGCTCTGCGAGACTGCCTCGACCACGCGGCCAACGGCGAGATCGTTGTCTGCGACTGACGCAACTGGACGAGGCTTGCCGGCGTAGGTGCCGTTAGTGTGGTCATCGGGCAAATAGAGCAGGACAAAAGCCGGCAGTTCAGTGCCCTTGCCTTCTTTGTGGGCACGGACGAAGTCTTCGAACTCGTTGAGGAACAGGTCGGCGCGCAACTGGTCGGGGTATTCGGTGTTGAAGTCGGGAAAATTGGGATCGAAGTGGTCGCGCAGCACCGCCTTCGTCGGTTTCATGTGGCTCATCAGTGGGACGGCCCACGGCCAGGGACTGGCGGAGCCGTGTGGCTGACCAACGTTCGGTGGCAGTGCTTCGCCTGGGTTGACCACGGGCCGCTCGCATTCCGTGGCCGACGAAGACCGGATGCCTGCCTTTGGCGAAGCGGACTTCTGCTTGATGGGCTCACACCAGATACCGCCTACGAACTCGCCATAGTCGCGGTAGCTAAGGCCGTGGCTGGCTACGTTGTCCCAAATGTATCCGGTGGAGGGAGCATCCACATCAGGCTCGCCCAGTTCCAACGGATATTCGTCCGCTACGGTGCCACCGTAGTCATAGGTACGTTCCTTGCTGCGATACCCAATCTGCCAGGTCTTTTCGTTGTAGTCGCTGGCGGTAGCGGCCATAGACCAATCGTGGCCATTGCCGGAAACCTCTCCGCTGTCGTAGAAGTTGTCGACTACGCCAAACTGCAGCGCGAGTTGGTGCTGGTTGGGCGTGATGTCCGCGCCGTACAGAGTGAGCGACGCGTCGCCATTACCCACTTTCAGATCGCCCAGCACCTGATCGTAGGTGCGGTTTTCCTTCAGGATGTAGATCACGTGGCGGATCGGGTTGGAGGCTGCCTGGAACTTGATCTTGCCGGGATCGGAGCGCAGGAGGTTGCTTTCTTCGACTTGGCCTGTGAGCTCGGCTAGTTGCTTCTCGGCGTTACGGAAGTTGAGACGGGAAATCGAACCGTAGAGGAGGGTGGGAAGATATGGATGCTCACGGTGCTTCTTCTCCCGCTTCAGCGCGCTTATGCCGTTGTTGGGGCCGGTGCCCACGCCTTTCGCGGTGGCGATCAGGAGATCGTCGCCAGTCGTGGCCAGGGCGCTGGGATACCAGTCGGTGGGAATGAAACCCAGGGCTTCGCTAGGCAGCGGGAACACGATGCCCGGCTTTGCCAGCGTGGCCGTATCGAAGACCGCAACCGCATTCAGCGACGCATCGGCCACGAACAGGCGCATACCATCAGCCGATTGGGCTAAGGCGCTAGGGTAGGTGCCGGCGTATTCCTGGGCGGGCAGTTTGGTCGAGGCGATGTGAATGACCTTCCCCGAAGCGGCGTCGACCACTGCCACCGCGTCGGCGTTGGATAAGGCCACGTAGAGCAGCTTCTCATCGGGACTGAGCAACAAGGCAGTGGGATGCGAGCCGGGAGCAATTTCGGATTTGGGCTCCAGTAGTGAAATCCAACGGGCCACACCGCCCGTTGCCAGGTCGAGTTGGGCAACGCTCGAAGCGTTCCACAGGCTGCACCAGGCGCGGCGACCGTCTCGGGTAGCGACCACGGTGTAAGGAAACGAGGATGGCACCATCTGGTGGGTGCTGACATCGAATTGCTGAAGGATGCGGCCGTCGGTGGGATCCAGCAGGACAACGTTATCGGAAAGATTATTGGCGATGAGCAGGTGATCGCCTACCGGGCCGGAGATGACGGACAGCCCAGCGGGATAAGGGATTGCCGTTCCGGCAGCGGTCTTGCTGACGCCGTAGGCCACTTTCTTGTTCAGGGCAATTTTCTGCGGTGCGATCTTGATGAAACGTTTGGGAGCGACTTTGCCCTGACGAAAACTGTACACGACAATTCCATTTCCCGTGTTGCCCCGCTTCTCGCCCGTGGGGTCGGTGATGGATCCCATGGAGGCATAGAGATGAGCGCCGTCCGAACTGAAGGCCAAACCCAGAAAATAACTTTGGTTGTCCTCATCGGAAAGGCGGTCGTCCGGAAAGTCTGTGATCTGATTTGTATTGAGGTCCAGAATGGCGATGGACTGGTGGGCCTGATTGGCCTGCGTGCCGTAACCGTCGTTCAGGAGCGCGGCATAGCGTCCATCCGGGCTCAAAGCTATGGTTGCGGGAAAGCCGTTCAGCAAACCGATGTGTCCGGGTGAAGGAACGGTCAAGAGTTTGCTCGTGGGGAGCGAGACCTGGCGCGGTTCTCTTAGATCCCTGGCAAAGAGCAGGCTCAGGGCAACCCCCGCGGAAAGTGCAACAAGGTAACCAAGGCGCTTCAAGCTTCCTCCCGAAAAGGCGGTAAGCACTTGTAGCATCTGGAGCGGGTAAAAGAAAGGCTCGGCGCGCATCGCACGGCAGGTGTACCGTTTCCAGCCACCTAAAGATAAATTCTGGTTCCGCGGACGGGCGAGACCCTCTCGTGACGGCCGACGAAACTTGCCCTGAGCTACGTCGAAGGCACCCCGACGCTGCCCCTAATCAATGCCCAGCTTCGGAAGGAATGAAATGGGACACAATCTGTCCCACGGATTGTGGAAACTGGGCGCCGAGAAGCGCCAGGATGGGGACAATACCATAGATGAGAATGCGGATGACAAAATCCCAGTCCCAATTGATCTTTCCTGCTTTGGTCCCATTCAGACTGCTCAGCACCGGGTCGCGGCTCATCTGAATGAACACCCACATGGCAATCCCTACGAACGAGAGAATGACGACCCAGTTGAAAAACAACAAAAGATTGTGGGGCTGGAACGGATAGGAGCTGACGGCGAAGAGCATCAACAATAGTCCCGATACAGAGGTGACGATGAGGTTTTGCATTTGGGGCAGGACATAGGCCAGGAAGTGGGCCACGCGGCCCACAAGGAAATCCTCGCCGAGCTGGAAGACTTCCTCCTCAGGTCTCGACTTTGCGGGGTTGGCTGTTTTTTCCGAAGGGCCGCGCACTTCCTCCCACCAAGCATCGTGTAACGCAAGCGATACTTTCTCGACCACCTGAGTCACCACTTCCTGAGCGTTCACCTGGCGGGTCAGAGCCCCGCGCCAGTCGCCTTCCACGTCCGCCGAGCGGGCATCCTTGAGGTAGTTTTCCGCGTCATCCACAAGGTTGGTCATCTGGTCAGAGCCCAGCCGCTGCAAGGCGACGACTTGGTCTGGAGTCAACTCTTTTGCCGCAGCGAACCCGGATTCCGTCCGGTTCTTCAATTCCGCGATTGACCACCGGGCTTCCTGGCCCTGGGTCCTGATCTCTGCCGAGGCCCACCGTGTTTCATCCCCCACCGCCGGCTTCAAGCGTACCTTTTGTGCTTCCAGCAGGCGTCTGGCACGCAGGCAAACGGTCCGGGCCTGGTCTATGGAGTAGGCCAAAGAGGCGAGAGTAGGCGGGGGCGAGGCAAGATCAATCTTGTACGCTGCCGGAGAGCTGCTCTGGAACCGTTTATACGCCTTCATGGGAGCACAGTGAAGATGATGGAGCAAACGGCGCAACGCCTGCCAGACACAGTAGAACCGCAAAACGCCGCACCAGAGCGCCAGAGTCACAGCGAAGAAGGCGACTCCCAGCAGCCAGTGGAAGGGACGGTCCTCAAAGGAGTTCACCAGCCGAACCACAAACAGGTATCCGATCGAACACTCCGCCAGCACCACGACCACGATCGCGCCCGGCAGGCGGAGAGAGGGACATTCCAAATGGCCGCGAACCTGTTTCTCGAGTTTTCCCATCTCCCAGAATGGCGCTGCGCAGGAAAGAAACCCTCTCTTGCTCTCGAAGCCTTCCAGTTGGCGCAGGCGGCGAAAGGAGCTTAGCGCCCAGAGAAAGCCCGCCATGAAAATCAGGAACAAGGGCACTAGTGGCGAGAGCCCGCTGAGCAGATCGAGGGACCGCAGGCTGGTGAAAAACGAGCTATAGGGTTGGGCGGACCACAGGGCCCAGAGCCAGCCTCCCGCGAGGAATGCGGCAAAAAGTACCAGGGTCACCACTACCGCCACCATCGGTCCCCGAGCCGGCAGATTCGATGCGTTCTTGGACTCGTCCGGATCGCTCTCCGGTTTCTGTCCGCGTGACCGGACTGCCGCCAGCAGCGATCGGCTGGCCGCAAGAAGAACAGCCACACTTACAAGGCAAAGCGCGGAGAAGGCCAAACTCCACCAGTGCCATGATCCACCTGTTTTCCAAACAGGGACCTCATGCCAAAACATGACGATTGTCGGGATGAGGAAGGTGGTGAGCGCGACTGCCAAGAAAATCCCCATGCAAACGCATCCCGCCAACAGGTAGAGGTCCGCTGGACGGCGATAAGTCTCCGATACTGCCTGGCCCAGGGCCCGTTCCAGCCAGGCGCCTCCACCCCAAGATCCGGTCGCAGGTGTACTTCCGGCGGACGTCTGGAAACGTCGCAACAGGGGCAAGCAAAAAACGATGCAGAGAACAGTGAGCGCGGCCATGAGAATGGTGGTTCCGGTGGGATAAGCGCCTTCGAACCAGGATTGGCTTTCTTCTTCTGCGTCTTCCTCCTTCCTACTGCCCGATCCCAACTCATACATGTAATGCATGGCGGAGGTCCCCTTTATGTCCCCGCTTATGTCATGGGTTTGCAAGGGCCATAGCTGGTCGCGACCGACGACCGTGATCCACAAGGGCGCTCGCGTCGCGTACTCATCGAAAGGTAGCCCGTACTCCAGCATTTGACTGTCCGCCCCTAGTAACGCCAGCGCCGCGTTGTAAGTTCCTTCCGAACCCTGGTCGGGGAATTGCATGAACACGTGGGCCTGGCCGGGCGGGGGATGCGGCGGGCTCCACAGCAGGTTCGTGTTGAACAAGGGATAGGAACCGACCAGCAGCATCCCGCGGAGGCTGGAATTCACCTCTGGGTGGAGAAAGAGCAGTTCTGGGTCGTAGGCAAACAATACGGTGGAGGGACAATGTTCGCGGACTTCCTGGGCCAGAAACATCGTGTCCCGGGCGTCGGTTGCCGCAATTCCTACGTAGCGGTAGCCCCCGCGGGAAATGGTTGATAGAAGCTGGCTGATGACTTGCTCCGCAGTCAATGGATCCAGCGGCGACAACGGCGCCATGGTGTCGTGTGGCTGATTGACCTCTTCGAGCGCCTTCGACAGCGGCAGTCCCTCCGGGGCGGCGCCGATCTGCGGAGAGGTCTCCTGTTGCGACTCCCTGATTGCTTCTGAGGCGGCACGTAATTGGGAAATGTGCAGTGGGAATTTTATCGTTGTGACTTCGGTGTTGTTGTTGCAAATGAATTTTGGCTCATGCGGGGTCCCGTTCGGCTCTTGGCGCTCCCCACCCTGGTTAGGCTGTTCGTTCATCTCGGAACGCTGGCGTCCGTAGACCGTACCTCCCTCCGACAGCAACGCCACCTTGCCCCGTTGAAGATCTGGTTCCACCTGTTTCAGATAGTTGAGGATGGTGCAAGAACTGACCGCTTCCGGCGCTTCCATCGAGGAAAACGTGAAGGAACCTGGCTTGTCCTTGCCTTTCTTGCCCTCGCTCCCCTTGCCCTTGCCGCTGTAGAAAGACTTGATATTCTGGAAGCTGTCATCGGGATCAATCGCCGTAGCGCTGCCAGACATCATTCGCACCTGGAGCTCGTCAGCGCGACTTGCCGAGTTCAACCAAGAGCTCAGAGCAAAATCGAGAGACTGGGCTGAGCCAGAAAATGTGGGCCCCAAGACGCGGATTTGTCCGCAACTTGTGTCCGGAGCGCGGAGTGTTTGAAAGAGCGGGTCCTTTGGATTCTTGCCCTGCTCCTGGCCGTGCCAGTCGCAGAACCAAGCCATTTCCTCGAGTGCCGTCCGAAGCGCTCCTTTCTGGATCCCGCTAATCGGAGTCTCTCCAATCAAATAGAGCAGCAAGAGATGCACGCCATCTTGGCCGTTCGTATCCTGTAGCAGGATGACCCCAGGCTCTTTTCTAAAAGGCCGTTGCTGCTCGCAAGCTTTCTGCTTGTCGTCCTTTTTCTCGCCTTTCCCCTTCTTTGCTTCGCTTCCCGCATTCGAGCCATCTTCTCCGTCGCCTGCCGCGGTCTTGGTGTGCCCCAACAGGCAGTCCTGCCAGGGCAAACGAGAGCGACCTGTGGGGAGGTAACCCGCCCGCTGCAGGGCTGCCTGAATGGAATCAAGGCGGCGGTCGAATAGATGAGGCAGTCCGGAGTCCACTGGGTCTGGCAACGTGGCAATCAGGAATTCCACCTGGGTCTTCCCACGGCTGTCATCCGCCCCCCAGGGTGGCGTTTCTTGGCGCTTGGGCCAGCCCAAGAAGTAGCGAACCAGGTTTCGCCCGCCCTTCCATTCCTCATCCCCTGAAGCCGCCGACCGTGCTTCCGAAGCGTTCCGCGATTCCGCTTGGCTGCCAAAGCCTTGGCTCGGCCCCGGTGTCCGGCGACCTACCGCTGGATAGAAAAGCGCCATCGCCGCGAGCAGCGGGATGAGGAGCGCGGAATTGCCTCGGCGATTCAAGAACACCAGCCTATAGAGTGATGCGAGCGGCGCGAAGGCGCCCGCTCAGGAGGGAAGGCGCTGATTATGCCCCTCGGCCTTTCCGCTGTCAATGGGTAATACTGGACGTAACCTGGTTCTCAGGGGCGTTTTGAGAATGGGATCAGCCGCGGATCTGGGGGAGATCCCCAACCACCGAAGGCTTCAGAAACACATCAATGAGTGTCTGTAACTTCTTGTTGCGTAGGAGTTTCCTGTGGAACGTTATGGCGGACATCGGCTCCGCGAACCCAGAAGATTACGTCTTCGGCGATGTTGGTGGCGTGGTCGGCCACGCGCTCCAGGTTGCGGGCTATCAAGAGGGCGTCCAAGGCCTGACGAGTGGATTCGGGGCGCTCGTTCATGGTCTTCACCAGGGTGATGAAGGCTTCGTCTTTCATGCGGTCCACTACGTTGTCCATTTCCAGGACCGCCTGCGCCAGTTCGGCTTTGCCTTCGATAAAGGATTCCAGAGCGCGGCGGACCATGGCGGAAGCTGCCGCCGCCATGCGCGGGATGTCTACGGGAAGGTCGGCATTGGGCAGCTCCACGATATCCATGACCCGCTCGGCGATGTTGACCGCTTGATCGCCCACGCGTTCGAGGTCGGAGTTGATCTTGGTGACGGCGAGGATGAAACGCAGGTCGACGGCCATGGGTTGCTGCATGGCCAAGAGGTCGAAGGCCAACTCGTCAATCTCGCGCTCGGCAATATTGATCTGGGTTTCGCCTTCGAGCACCATGTGGCAGCGGGCCAGATCACGGTCTTTGTAGGCCTGGCAGGCACGGTCCACGGCCTGCTCGGCCAATCCGCCCATGCGAAGTAAACGGGCTCGAAGTTCGTCCAGTCCTTGCAGAAAACGGGTGCGCGCCATTATCCAAACCTGCCTGTGATGTAGTCCTCCGTCCGTTTGTCGGACGGAGTGGTGAAGATCTTCTCGGTCTTGTCGAACTCGATCAGCTTGCCCAGCAGGAAAAAGCCGGTGAATTCGGCTACCCGGGACGCTTGTTGCATATTATGCGTCACAATGACGATGGTAAAGCGTTCCTTGAGCTGGAAGATCAGTTCTTCGATCTTGCCGGTGGAAATCGGATCGAGGGC
>JBGQBN010000056.1:0-30337 GCA_041494805.1 Terriglobia bacterium
AACGCTCCGGCAATCGGGTGCGAGTTACCGCACAACTGATCCGCGCAGCAACCGACAAACATCTCTGGGCGGAAACGTACGA
Source organism: Terriglobia bacterium (assembly GCA_041494805.1). Classification (GTDB taxonomy): domain Bacteria; phylum Acidobacteriota; class Terriglobia; order Terriglobales; family Acidobacteriaceae; genus JBGQBN01. The sequence goes on from JBGQBN010000056.1 coordinate 83, forward strand.
ACGGGATTATCGTGACATTCTCGCTCTGCAGGATGACGTCGCTTCTGCAATCGCTAAACAGATTGAGAGCAGGCTGGGTGGTCCGCAGCCGCAGCCGCTTCCCAAGGCACAAACGATAAGCCCGGAAGCCTATGAAACTTATTTGAAGGCGAACTACTACCTGGATCAATTCGATTTGCAGAAGAGCATTGATTATTACAACCAGGCCATTAAGCTCGACCCGAACTATGCGCCGGCCTATGCCCACATGGCTACCTCTTACTTTTTTCTGGGTTTCTTTAGTGCGATTCCGCCAATTCAGGCCTGGGGAAAAGTAAAGGAACTAGCGATGCTAGCGACCGAGAAGGATGATCAACTGCCAGAAGGTCACGGGGCCTTGGCATTGGCGAAATTGCATTACGATTGGGATTTTGCTGGAGCAGAGCGGGAATTCAAACGGGCTCTGGAGTTGAATCCTAGCAACGCCGACATCCGCCACGAGTATGCTCACTATCTTATGGCGATGGGCCGCATGGCCGAATCCGCCGCCGAAAGCAAGCTTGCCGTCGAACTGGACCCTGTCGATGACGGTCTCACCGACTGCCTTTGCTGGCATAGTTTCGCCGCCCGGCAATACGACAACTCCATCCAAATGGCGCGCAACCTCCTGGAAAGGGTGCCCGACGATACCTGGGAACTGGCCATCCTTGGTTGGGACTACGAACAGAAAGGCATGCATGAGCAAGCAATCGCGGAATTCGAGAAAGCAGTTGAGTTAACTAACAAAAACAGCCCCCTCGTCAGCCCCTTCTATCTTGCGGCACTCGCGCACGCTTATGCGCTGGCTGGCAGGCGGAGCGATGCAGAGCAGGTCTTGCAAGGCCTTCTGGAGCGAGCCAGGCAGTCCTATGTTTCGCCTTTTGACATCGCACTGATCTACACCGCTCTGGGACAGAAGGACACAGCCTTCGCGTGGATCACAAAGGCTGTGGCTGAACGCTCCACCTGGCTCGTGTACAGCAAGTGGGAGCCGCGGCTCGATCCCCTGAGAAGCGATCCGCGCTTCCGGGATCTATTGCGCCGCATCGGCCTTCCAACTTAGCCCTCACCCACGCGGAAATCATTTCTTTTCGGCATGACCTTAGTGGCCGACCGTAGATTTGGCCTCTCCGGTCTTGGAGGTGATTGTGCCGCTCCAACCTGGCGTCCCAGTTGACCCGACCTCAATGATGAGGCATAGGCTAAGAACATGGCATTTTCGTGTTGGGTCGGGGTGGTCAAAGGGTCCGAAAATACCAGGTCGAAAAAACGCTCCAGCTCCGTTCTGTACGCCTGATCCTTAAGGTTCACGAACACGTCGGAAAGGTAAAACGTTTTTCTCGTTTGTTGGCCATTAGGATCTTCCTCGGCAGAGTCTCGCTTAATCAACTCAATCGCATCTCCCTTGTTCCAGCTACAGAACAAATGGGATGGCATGGTCAAAGTCCGGCAAGATCCCGTTTTGAACAGGGCTGGCCTTGGCAGCTTGTGAGAACCATGGGACATCCCTAAAGGACACTATCGGGACATCAGGAGGGCCATGGGTTAATAAGACGGTCGCTTGGAAAATCTGGACAAGTGCTTGGAACTAAGAACATTGGCGGAGAGGGAGGGATTCGAACCCTCGGTACAGGTGTTAGCCCGTACAACGGTTTAGCAAACCGCCGCATTCGGCCGCTCTGCCACCTCTCCGGCGTGCGGAAGCAACAGTTTACCACTTTCTCTGCAATAGGCTGCTGCGGGCCGAGGCTGGGCCCTGCGGCCTGAACGCCTGCTTTGCGCTTTGGAGAATCGGGTGCCGCGATTCATAGGCTGCGATCTCGGCTTCGTGCTGCAGAGTGAGTCCGACATCGTCCAACCCCTCCAGCAAACAATGGCGGGTGAATTCGTCGATCTTAAAGGTCGCGGAAAAACCTCGCCTGTCTTGCACTCTAAGCGCCTCAAGATCGACCGTCATCTCGTAGTCGGGAATCTCCGTCGCCCGGCGAATGATCTCGCCCACTTCTTCTTCGGTCAGAACCACGGTGAGGATGCCATTCTTCACACAATTATTGGCAAAGATATCGGCAAATGAAGGCGCGATCACCACACGGAATCCGTAGTCCTCCAGCGCCCAGACGGCATGCTCCCGCGAAGACCCGCAGCCGAAATTCTTCCCGGCAACGAGTACGCTCGCGCCCGCGTAGCGCGGCTGGTTGAGAGGGAATGACGGGTCGGGGTTGCCCTCTGGCGTGCGCCGCCAGTCGTAAAACAGGAACTCTCCAAAGCCCGTTTTCTCAATCCGTTTCAAAAACTGCTTGGGAATGATCTGGTCGGTATCAACATCGGCGCGATAGAGCGGCGACACGCGACCCTTGTGTGCGCGAAACGGTTGCATCTTTTTTCCTCAGTGAAACTGCCAGTTGCGGATGTCGGTGAAATGCCCGGCGATGGCGGCTGCGGCAGCCATCATGGGACTGACCAAATGGGTGCGTCCGCCGCGTCCCTGGCGGCCTTCGAAGTTGCGATTGCTGGTGGAGGCGCAGCGTTCGCCGGGCTGCAGGATGTCTGGATTCATTCCCAGGCACATCGAGCATCCAGATTCGCGCCACTCGAAGCCGGCCTCCTGGAAAATTCTGTGTATGCCCTCCTGCTCGGCAGCGTGCTTCACCGCTTGTGATCCCGGCACGACCATGGCGCGCACCTTTGGATTCACACGATATCCTCTGGCCACACGTGCGGCCGCGCGCAAATCTTCCAGCCGGGAGTTGGTGCAGGAGCCTATGAACACCCGGTCCACCATGATGTCTTCGATGCGCGTGCCGGGTTCAAGTCCCATATATTCCAACATGCGCTCGGCGGCGTGCCGGTCAGCATCGGTTTTCAAACCACTCAATTCAGGGACCTGCCCGCTGACCGGTACCACCATCCCCGGGTTCGTGCCCCAGGTCACAAAGGGGGCGAGCTGCGAAGCACTGATCTCCACCATCTTGTCGTAATGCGCTCCGGGATCAGAGGGCAAGCTGCGCCAATGGGCACAAGCGTTCTCCCAATCTTTGTCGCGGGGAGCAAAACGGCGACTTCGGAGATAGGTGAACGTTGTTTCGTCCGGCGCAATCATTCCGGCGCGGGCCCCGGCCTCGATGCTCATATTGCACAAAGTCATGCGGCCTTCCATCGAAAGCGCGGACACGGCCTCGCCGCCGTATTCGATCACGAAACCTGCTGCACCATCGGTCCCGATCTGTCCAATGATGCCGAGCGCCAGATCCTTCGCCGTAACGCCAGCGGAAAGCGCACCGCGCACTTCGATCAACATGGTTTTCGGCTTGCGCTGCGGCAGACACTGCGTCGCCAGCACGTGTTCCACTTCCGACGTGCCGATGCCGAATGCCAGCGCACCGAATGCGCCGTGCGTGCTGGTATGGCTGTCGCCGCATACAATCGTCATGCCGGGCTGGGTTAGCCCCAGTTCCGGACCAATGACGTGCACAATTCCCTGGTCAGGCGAGTCCATGTCGAACAGAGGCACTCCGAACTCTGCGCAATTCTGCTGCAGGGCTTTAATTTGACGGGCTGCGATGGGGTCGGTGATGGGAGTACCCCGAGGCTCGGTCGGAATGTTGTGGTCTACCGTGGCGAAAGTACGATGAGGCTGGCGCACGCGCCGGCCGGCAGCTCGCAGTCCTTCGAACGCCTGGGGAGAGGTGACCTCATGAACCAGATGCAGATCGATGTAGAGAAGAGGGAGCCGTCCGGGAGAGACACACACTACGTGCTCGTCCCAGACTTTCTCAAATAGGTTGCGACTGTTCGCCATGGCGTGCTCGTGTTCGCGTGCTGCTGTCCGCAAATCCAATGCGGAGCCGAACGCGATCATCGTCTCTCAGAATGAAAATAGTCTACCAACAAAGGTATGGAAGCGGGCTGCTCACGAGGCGAGCTTTGCTCGTGCTCGACACCCGGCGACGGCTGTGTCTACCAAGTTCTTGCCGGGGGACAGCAGAAAGGGCTCTCGCTCACTCCTTGCCGCTGGGCTTCACCCCTGGCTTGGGGCCTGCCGGATGGGATACCCCACTGACTTTCCACCAATAACGGTCGGTACACCGCCAGTTGTCGCCCTCGCCATTCTTGGCCCAGACATCAACCACAAAATGGTCTTCTGGCTGGGACTTGCCTGCCTTATCGAACGTCTCGGTGAGCACGAAACTGTCGATGGCAATCTCCGGGCTCACGGATCGCACTGCCAGCTGCCGGAATTGGAATGACCGGAGCTTGCGGCCAAAGGCTGCCGTCTGCCAATCCTCACGCGGGATGGGACTACCGGGAGGAGTGGGCGTCCAGACCTGGAAGTCGTCGGACAGAAGGTGGTTCAAGCTGGCTGCATCCTTCTGCTGGATTGCCTTGAACCACTGGTTCTCCAGATCAGAGAACAGTACCTGCAGCCGGGTACGAGTGACAATCCGTTGTCCCTGGTGATGTTCTTGGGCAGAAACAGGGAGACTCACTGCAAACCATGCGAGAAGAATGACTACAACGATTCCGGGCCCCTTCATGGATCGAGAATCCTCTAAGAAATTTCCGAACAACTCAATTGATTATAGGCTAGTGGTTGTAGAAGATGCCGCCCTTGGTCTGGGCACAACCGCCCTTGCGGGTGTTTTCCCAGTTCATCTGGATCAACCAGGTCTTGCCTCCGAAAGTTTGGTTATAGGCTGCGTTGCCGATGGTGCCGATCGTGGGGCCAAACTTCCAGGCGCATTTGTCGGCATTTTCGTTGCCAGCGGAGTCATACCAGGCGTTGAGATCCGGGTCGGAAAGAGCTTCTACGGTCTCGTGAACCATAGCGGATGCCATTCCATCCGCGCCGCTGTTGTCGTTCGGGCTCGTGACCTGAGCTTCGCAAGAATAGGGACAGCGGTCCGGGTTGCCGACAAAAGCATACTTGATGTCGGAACCCGACAGCCTGAAGTGGTCATGCCACCCGCAATACTGGCTGCAAAAGCCGGAGGTTTCGCGGACATCGGAAGAGGTCAGGACGAAGTAGAGGCCGTTGGCATCCTTGGGAAGAGCCTTGCTGCTGATGGCGCCGGAAACTATCTTCTGCACCGCACTGTCGCTGAGGCTCTTGCCGCCAGAGTAGTTGTTTGTCGTGGAACGCGCCAGCGCGAACTTGCCGGCGACACTATGGCTCGCGTCGCCATAGCTAGATGTGATTAGTGCATAGCCGGAACCACCTGCTCCGCCACTGCCATACAGGGCGTTGATCAGGTTGACGGTAGTTTGGCTGTCGGAAGGTTGGCTTCCGTTGGTCCAGTTGCCGTACCAGATGAAGTATATCTTGACGCCGCCCAGCATGACGGGGCCGCCATGATATGCGATGCCATTCCCCGAGGTAGCGGAGTAGCTCAAAGCAGTATCATCGGACGGTGTGTCTTCCGGTGCGGGGATGCCGTGGCCTTTGCCACTGGGAACCATCTGGGTTGCGTTTCTAGTGATCTGAGCCTCAAGGTAGAACGGGCTCGCGAACATCCACACCAGCGCCAGCAATGCTCTCCGCATTCATCCTCCAGGGGGAACCGCGAGGTTCGCCCTCTAGCTTCATCGGCAGGCGCGGGATTAACCTTTAATTGTCGGACGATCGGCCGTTTTACAGTCTTTGTTCAATCGTCCCAATAACTTGGGCTTACCAACTTGTGCAGGCGATCCAGCGGGTTATGATGGATGGTTAAGGCGATCGGCAGGTAAGGCTGTCAAACTCCCCATAGTCCTGGCGGAAGAAATGATCAACGGCAAGCGCATCGCAGTCGTGCTACCCGCCTACAATGCGGAGAAGACTTTGGAAGCGACCGTCCGCGAGTTGCCCGCCCTGGTGGACATCCGCATTCTGGTGGATGATCACAGTTCGGACCGCACCGTGGAAATCGCGCAGCGGCTGGGCCTGCAGTTCTTTGTACATGACCAAAACTACGGCTACGGACGCAATCAGCAGACCTGCTACCGCGAAGCCCTGGCGGCTGGAGCCGACGTAGTCATCATGTTGCATCCCGACTACCAGTACACGCCGCTCCTGACCACTGCCATGGCCAGCATGGTGGCCTACGGAGTCTACGACGTAGTGCTGGGCTCCAGCATTATTGGTGGACAGGCGCTGCGGGGCGGCATGCCGCGCTACAAATACGTTTCCAACCGCTTGCTGACGGCATTCGAAAACCTTTTTCTGAGAATCAAACTCTCCGAGTATCACTCCGGCTATCGCGCCTTCGGCCGCGAAGTACTCACCAGCTTGCCTCTGCTGGAAAATTCCGATGATTTCGTTTTTGACAACCAGATGCTCGCCCAATCCGTGTATTTCGGCTTTCGGATCGGCGAAGTTTCATGCCCGACCAAGTACTTTGAGGAGGCTTCCTCCATCAATTTCAGTCGCAGCGTAAAGTACGGTTTCGGCGTGCTGGCCACCACGATGCAGTTTGCCCTACAGAAGATAGGCGTGGCTCATTTCCGGATCTTTAGCGCGAAAGGCCGTCGCCTGGAACCCGGGTACGCCGCGTACTACGCGCGCGGCGCCGCGAATGCACGGCAGGGGTGATCCTCATGAAGCTCGACCAGTCTGGCCGCAACTTTGAAACCGTGAAACTTTGAGACTTTGCCAACCCTACCTGGACCCAAACAAATCGTCGTCCTCCTGCTCCTCAGCACCGCAGCCCTCCTCGTGCACGGTTATCACCCCTACGTCGAAGATGCTGAGATATACATCCCGGGCATCAAGCGGGTACTGAACCCGGCCCTCTATCCGCAGAACGCCAGTTTCTTTACCTCCCACGCCCACCTGACCTTGTTCCCGAATCTGATCGCCAGCTCTGTGCATATCTCTCATTTGCCACTCGATTGGGCGCTGCTCTTGTGGCAGTTTTTTTCCATCTTTCTGCTGCTGCTGGCGTGCTGGCATGTAGGACGTCTCTGCTTTCGGGATCCGCGAGCGCGCTGGGGTGGGGTGGCCCTGGTCGCATCCCTACTGACGATTCCCGTGGCCGGTACAGCGCTCTACATCATGGACCAGTATCTGAATACGCGTTCACTCTCCACTCCCGCTGTGCTTTTTATCGTCATCAATACTATGGAGCGGAGGCTTGTGCAGGCGGTTCTCTGGGCCATGTTTACCGCGGCCATTCACCCTTTGATGGTCGTGTTCGGCTTGTCCTACGCAATTCTGCTGCTGTGGATGCAACCCGGCCGCGGATTGCAGACCGTACGGGCAAAGGTGCTCTTACTGGTGCCGCTCGGTTTGTTTCCTCCTGTCACCGGCGCTTACCGCGAAGTAATGGAAAGCCATTCCTACTTTTTCCTTCTGCGCTGGGAGTGGTACGAGTGGCTGGGGATTTTCGCGCCCATCGCGCTGCTGTGGTGGTTTCAGCGAATCGCACGCCAGCAGGAGCTGCCCGTGCTCGACTGGCTATGCCGCGCCCTGATTGTATTCGAGCTCTTCTTCTTTACCGCCGCATTGGTGACCATTCCCGACAGCCTCGTCAACCTCGCCAAGTTGCAACCCATGCGCAGCCTGCATCTTCTCTACGTGCTGCTTTTCATCTTCGGGGGAGGATTGCTCACCGAGTGGGTTCTCAAAAGCCATGTGTGGAGGTGGCTGCTTTTGTTTGTGCCTCTGTGCGGCGGCATGTGGCTGGCGCAACGGCAGCTGTTTCCGGCGACCGCGCACATCGAGTGGCCCGGGGCCCAGTCCAGAAATGATTTTGTCAAGGCTTTCCTGTGGATTCGCGAAAACACGCCCGTGGATGCCTATTTTGCCTTGGATCCCGGCTACCTGGAACTGCCGGGTGAAGATCAGCATGGCTTTCGGGCAATTGCAGAACGCTCCCGGCTGGCGGACAGCATCAAGGACAGCGGCGTCGTGACCATGTTTCCGGCTCTGGCCGAAACCTGGAGTCAGCAGGTGCACGCCCAGAGCGGATGGAAAAACTTCCAGGCAGAGGATTTTCGGCGGCTGCAGAGAGAATTCGGCGTGGGCTGGGTAGTGCTGGAGCGCCCTGGCATCTCCGGCCTGATTTGTCCCTATCAGAACAACAGACTGCTGGTTTGCCGCATCGAGTAGGCAGTCCAGAGAGACGTAGCAAGCTACGTCTCTACAACAATCAGAACAATGGTAGAGACGTTGCTTGCAACGTCGCTGCCGCGTAGCATCTAAATGAACATGGCGACCAGCACCTCCTCAGCTACCGAAAGGCGTCCGCCCAAGCTGGTATTCAGCGAGATTCTCAGCTTCGCCTACGATACTTTCTGCAGTAACAAGATTCGTTTCGCCCTGACCGCGCTGGGCATGGTCATCGGCACGGCGTCTCTCATCCTGGTGGTCACCATCGGCATGACGGGCAAGCAATACGTGCTCAACCAGATCCAGAACATCGGCGCCAACCTGATCGATGCCGAGTATGAAAGCGGGGCACAAAAAGTCACCAATGCGGCGCTCGACCCGCTGACCATTGATGATATGCAGGCGGCGCAGGAGCAGGTGCCCGGTATCGTGGCGGCATCGCCGGTGGTTTCGCTCTCCGAGCGCATTCCCATCGGTGGGGGAAAAGAGCGCGACATCCTCATCCTCGGTGTCTTCCCTCAATACCGCACGGTACGCAATCTGGTAGTTCTCTCGGGAAGGTTTTTCGATGGTCAGGACGAGCAGGCTCACAACAAAGTCGGCGTTATCACCGAGAAAATGGCTCAGGAGCTCTACGGCTCGACGGAAGATGCAGTAGGCAAGGTAATCAAGTTGAGCGGCCTCCCCTTTACCATCGTGGGAACGTTCAAGGAGAGAGTGGACACCTTCGGCCAAACCGAGGTTACCAACAATACGATGGTGATCCCCTACACCGTGAGCCGCTATTTCACGGACACTCCCACGGTCAAGCAAATCTACTTCTCGGTTGCCGACGCTTCCATGGTAGTGCCTGCGACGGATCAGATCAGGCGCGTAATCCAGGCCCGCCATCGTCCGGAATCGGTTTACAGCGTGACCAACCTGACCCAGTTGGTAACTCTGGCCGAGAAAACCGCAAACGCTCTGACGCTAGTGCTGCTGCTGGTGGCTGCGGTCGTTTTGTTGGTCAGCGGCATTGGCATCATGAACATCATGTTGGCCACGGTAAGCTCGCGAATTCGCGAGATCGGCATTCGCAAGGCCCTGGGCGCCACCAACCGTGAAATCCGTCTCCAGTTCCTCTCAGAGGCCATCCTGATTTCCCTGATCGGAGGCCTAGCGGGCGTCATCATCGGCTTAGCCGTGCCCTACTCCGTCCGTTTTCTCACCGCATATCGCATCCCGGTATCGGGACTTTCAGCCATTGTGGCGATCGTGGTTTCTTCGCTGGTAGGCATAATCTTCGGCACAGTCCCGGCCTCGCGAGCGGCCAAGCTGGATCCGGTGGAGAGCCTGAGGTACGAATAAAGCAGCCCTTAGCTATTGGCCTTTGGCTCTTCATGGATCGCGGCGTCATTGTGGGCTTTGTTTTGGCTAAGAGCTAAGAGCCAATAGCTAAGAGCTCCCCTCCAAAAACAAGAATGCCGGGCTGGTTGGCCCGGCTCATTCTCATTCCACACCTTCGGGGAGCGACTTGGTTGCGAGGCATCCCCGCAGACCTTCTATCCACGGCACCAAAACTTACCGCGTCACCACGCGGTTCGTCACCGCTACATCACCAGGGCCAGATTCTCCAACTCATGCTGCAGAACTGGCAGAGCGCAGCCGGCCATTTCCACCCGGCCGACGGCATCCAGGGCCGCTTGCGGCGACACCCCGTAGCCCCGCCCCATGAGGAACACTTGCAGGAGCTCAGCGGCCTCGCGAGAATCGACCAACCCTCCCTGCAACAGGTCGTTCCGTAAAGCCGTCAATTCGGTAGTGGAAAATCTCTCTTTCATGGCCGTCATCACCTCCGACTCCGACCTCTTTTGACCTATTAGACTCACTGGGTGCCACTAACGTTGCATGCAATTTCGTTGCCGCACCCAAGCTCTATTCCCATATACGTTCAAACTGCCTCTTTGGTTTCCTAAACCCCTTTTGCCCCCATAAGTTGCAGGCAACCTTTCTAGGAGTAACGCGCGTCAGGGGTACGGCTGGTGTCGTCTCGGTATTGACACGTTGTGTCGTTGTGGGACGAAAAGCGGCTTGGCACGATCGTGGGGGGTAAGAGTACGCAGGTCAGGACGGGTCCGTGATCGCTTCATCTACCAGCAGGATCGGAATGTTGTCCCGGACGGGATAGACCCGCCGGCACTCGCCACACTTCAAGCTTTCTCCGTTATCCTTGAGCACCAGTGGCTTTTTGCAAAGCGGGCAAACCAGGATATCGAGCAGGTCCTTGGCAATCATGGCAAGATCTTACGCCACTTGGAGCGTTGCGAACAGCGAAGGCTTGAATTGCAAAATGCCGGGTGTGAGATGGTTTACGATAAACCTGCGGCTCGATAGTCCATCGGGAAAAATGAGGTTTCATGGTGGCCACCATTCTGGACGGCAACAAGATAGCCGGCGAAATTCGAGGCGAGGTTGCTTCCGAAGTGAAGACCTTGACCGCCGCAGGGATGCGCCCGGGTCTGGCTGTGATCCTGGTAGGCAACAACCCAGCGTCGGAAATTTACGCGCGGGGAAAGGTCAAGAGCTGCGAGGAACTGGGCATCTACAGCGAAACGCACACACCCGCGGATACGATTTCCACTAACAAACTTCTGGAACTGGTAGCCGATTTGAACCGGCGTGACGAGATTGACGGCATCCTGGTCCAGCTTCCCTTGCCGCCGCAGGTGGATTCCAAGAGAATCCTGATGGCTGTGGATCCGGCGAAGGATGTGGACGGATTCCACCCGGTCAACGTTGGGTTCCTTTCGACGCAGCGGCCTGGGCTGGTCCCCTGCACTCCGGCGGGAATCATCGAGATTCTGAAACGCAGCAACATTGCGATCGCCGGCCAGGAAGCTGTGGTCGTGGGGCGCAGCGACATTGTGGGCAAGCCCACTGCGATGTTGTTGATCAACGGCAACGCTACCGTGACCGTTTGTCATTCGAAGACCCGCGACCTGCCGGGCGTGTGCCGGCGCGCTGACATCCTAGTGGCGGCAATGGGCCGGGCTGGGATGGTAACTCGCGACTTCGTGAAGCCCGGAGCGACGGTAATCGACGTAGGCATGAACAAAGTTACCGATCGCGCCGAATTCGATCGGCTGTTTGCCGGAAACGCGAAGCGGGAGGAAGCTTTCCGCGCCAAAGGTTCGACACTGGTCGGAGACGTTCATCCTCACGTGGCGGAAGTCGCGGGAGCGATTACGCCGGTGCCCGGCGGTGTGGGCCCGCTGACCATTGCCATGTTGATGGTAAACACGGTGCGGGCGACGAAGCTGCGCCGGGGAAATCGCGTGGCGGAGCTTTCCCGGGTCTGAAGGGCTTTGTTACCACGGAGACACGGAGGCACGGAGAAGACAATTTTTGTATTTCCGTGCCAGGGTTAGAAGGTGCACAACGCCCTGCGGTCTAGTTCGAGATCACTAATTTCCGTGGCTCCGCGTCTCTGTGGTGAAATGACCTCCAATGAAAACGCCTGAAAATTGCCCCTCAACGAGGCTGGTTTGTTGAAGATCGGACTAACCGGCGGGGTCGCTTCTGGCAAGTCCGTGGTAGGCGAGATGTTTGCCGCGCTCGGCGCTCACGTCATCCAGGCCGACGACATCGCTCACCAGCTCATCCAACCCGGCGAAGCGGTTTACAAAGAAGTGGTGCGGCATTTCGGCACCGGTATCCTCAACCCGGACGGCACCATCAACCGTCCGCGCCTTGCTGAAGCCGCCTTTGGCCCGCCCGCAGAGGGTGCTATCGGAAACCCACCTTCACGCGTCCAAGAATTGAACCGAATCGTCCACCCTGCCGTAGTCATAAGGCAGGAGGAGTGGATGGAGGAAGTTGGGCAAAGCGATCCCCATGCCATCGCCATAGTAGAAGCCGCGCTGATTTTGGAGGCGGGCACAGCCCAGCGTTTCGACCGGCTGGTGGTGGTAACCTGCCGTCCCGAACAGCGCATCCAACGCTGGGCACAGCGCCTGAGAGTGGACGAGGAAACCGCCCGGGGAGAGGTCCTTCGGCGGATGGCGGCACAGCTCCCGGATGCAGAAAAGATCAAGGCGGCGGACTACGTTATCGACAACTCGGGATCGCTCGATGAGACCAGCCGTCGGGTGAGAGAAATCTACGCCGAGCTGAAGAGCGATGCCGGAAAGAGCCTTTAGCCGCGAAGATCGCCAGAGGACCCTTGCGGCAAAACGATTTAGAATCACTATGAATCTCTGGCAGAAGGTTTTTGAACTATGAAGCTGTTGCGCCCTGTTCTCTTTGCCGTGATTATTGCGGGCTCGTTCTTCTACTTCACTACCTACAGGTCTGGCCGCTTCCAACCCGCCGACTGGATCAGTCACCCGAACAAGGTCGAGATCACCGAGGCAACCAGCGGTGACACACTCGACAGCGAAGAACAGAACAACATCAGTGTCTATCACAAGAATATCCAGTCGGTAGTGAACATCACTTCCAAGGCTGTAACTTTTGATTTCTTTTACGGGCTGGTGCCGCAGGAAGGCCAGGGATCGGGCTTCATTATTGATAAAGACGGCCACATTCTGACCAACTACCACGTAATCGCCGACGCCCGCCAGGTCGAAGTCACTCTGCACAACCGCAAGAAATATCGGGCCACGGTGGTCGGCACCGATCCCTCGCACGACCTGGCAGTGATCCAGATCAAGGCCTCCGACCTCAACCCGGCGGTGCTGGGCGACTCCCGCAATCTTCAGGTGGGTCAGAAAGTCTATGCCATCGGCAACCCGTTTGGCCTTTCTGGCACCATGACGCGTGGAATCGTGAGCTCGATCCGGCCCGTGCAGGAACCCAACGGCGTTGCCATCGATGACGCCATCCAGACCGACGCGGCCATTAACCCGGGCAACTCCGGAGGCCCGCTGCTTAACTGGCACGGTGAAGTCATCGGCATCAATACCCTGATTCTCTCCAGCGTGGGACAGAATGCTGGCATCGGCTTTGCCATCCCCGTGAACACGGCCAAAGCGGTGCTGAACGACCTGGTCACCTTGGGACGTGTGCGGCGCCCAGCGCTCGGAGTACGCACGATCCCGATCAGCCCGGAACTGGCGGATCAGATGGGACTGGCCGCCGATTATGGCTTGCTCATTGACCAGGTGGTGCCGGGTGGCGCCGCCGACCGGGCCGGTTTACGCGGCGGCGGCGAGCGCGCCTATGTGGGCAACATTCCCATCATGGTGGGCGGCGACCTGATCGTCGGCATTGACGGACAGGATGTTCAAGACCAGCAAGCGCTCAGTCAGGTCATGAACAACCACCGCGCCGGAGACACGGTGCGGATCACCATCTATCGTGGGAAGAAGAAGCTGGATGTGAACGTGACGCTGGGAGAGGCCAGGCAGCAGGTGTGACAGTCGGCGGTCCTCGGTCGTCGGTCCTCAGGCGCGGAAATTGGCAATCGGAAATTCCTGCTCATGACCGTTGATTCCATCCGCAGCTTCTGCCTCTCCTGCCCGCAAGCCAAGGAGAACCTGCAGTGGGGCGACGATCTGTGCTTCAAAGTGGGCGGCAAGATCTTTGCTGTGCTGGCTTTGGGCTCGGTGCCCCAGGGCCTTTCGTTCAAATGCACACCGGAGAAGTTTGCCGAACTGGTGGAGCAAGAAGGCATCATTCCCGCGCCGTATGTGGGCCGCTACAAGTGGGTATTTCTGGAGCGCCTGGACGTGCTGCCGTGGACAGAGTTGGAAGCACTGATCCAGCAGTCGTACGAAATGGTGTCGACCAAGGTGGCGAAGCCCAAGCGGAGGAAGAAGAAATCTCCAACGGGAAGGAAATCCAAAGGAAGGAGTAAAAGATGAGCAAAGTACGGGTTCTGGTGGGCACACGCAAAGGCGCGTTCGTTCTGACGTCAGACGGCAAGCGCGAGAAATGGGACGTCAGCGGCCCCCATTTTGCGGGCTGGGAGATGTATCACCTGAAAGGATCGCCCGCTGATCCCAATCGCATTTACGCCTCGCAGACCAGCGGATGGTTCGGGCAGATCATCCAGCGCTCAGACGACGGCGGCAAAACCTGGCACCAGCCCGGAACGCCTCCCGGCGAACCAGCTGCTCCGGGTCCTCCGAAGAGCGAAAGCAACAAGTTCGCTTACGACACCTCTGCTGAGACTGGCAAGCCGCTCACCACTCACCAGTTTTATGACGGCACGCAGCATCCCTGGGAGTTCAAGCGGGTCTGGCATCTGGAGCCGTCGCTCACCGCTCCCGATACGGTTTACGCCGGAGTGGAAGACGCTGCCATCTTCCGCTCGACCGACGGCGGCGAGAACTGGAAGGAACTCCCCGGCCTGCGCGGCCACGGCACCGGCCCCAAGTGGCAGCCGGGCGCGGGCGGCATGTGTCTGCACACCATTATTCTCGATCCCAGCAATCCGCAGCGGATGTACATCGCCATCTCGGCGGCGGGCGCCTTCCGTACCGACGACGGGGGCAAGACGTGGCAGCCGATCAACCGTGGACTGAGGTCCGAACACATTCCCGACCCGACGGCCGAGGTCGGCCACTGCGTTCACCACGTCGCCATGAATCCGAAGCGGCCGGGCGTGCTCTTCATGCAGAAGCACTGGGACGTCATGCGCAGCGACGACGCCGGCGACTCGTGGAAAGAAGTCAGCGGCAACCTGCCCACCGACTTCGGCTTTGTGATCGACGTGCATGCGCACGAGCCGGAGACGATTTACGTCGTTCCCATCAAGAGCGACTCCGAGCACTACGTGCACGAGGGCAAGCTGCGCGTCTTCCGCAGTCGCACCGGAGGAAACGAGTGGGAGGCGCTCACCAAGGGCCTGCCGCAAAAAGATTGCTACGTGAACGTGCTGCGTGATGCCATGGCCGTGGATTCTTTGGACAAGTGCGGAATTTACTTCGGGACGACCGGCGGCCAGGTGTACTGCTCGGCCGATGCGGGGGATAGCTGGGCTCCGATTGTGCGGGATCTTCCGGCGGTGCTTTCGGTGGAGGTGCAGACGCTGGGGTGAGTTGGTCACCAAATCACGTTATTGCCTTCCCCTGGAGTTGAGATATACAATTGAAATGTAGATCAATTCTGAACGGAGGCATTATGCAGGTCTCAAAATGGGGCAATAGTCTTGCAGTGCGGCTACCGTCGAAGGTTGTGGAAGCTCTCAACTTAAAAGAGGGCGACCAAATCGAAATCCGGATAGCCGACACGCGGGAATTTGCAGTGCGCCGCGACCCCGCCAGGCAGCGGGCCCTCGACCGCCTACGCCGGTTGCGTCGTCCCTTGCCGGCTGGGTTTGTATTCGACCGGGCAGAGGCCAATGCCCGCTAAAGACTTCCTCGATACAAACGTGTTGATCTACGCGGTCGCGAAGAACGATCCCCGCGCGTCCAAAGCCGAGGCGCTGCTCGCGAGCGGCGGCATTGTAAGTATTCAGTCCTTGAACGAATTTGTCTCGGTGGCGCGTCGCAAGCTGGGTATGTCGTGGAAAGAAATAAGAGAGTCTTTGAATCTCATTTGCGCTCTGTGCCCCGACCCGGTTCCAATCTCTCTCGGTACGCACAAAGCGGCTCTGGGCATTGCAGAGAAGTACGGATATAGCATCTACGATGCGCTGGTAGCTTCCGCCGCTCTGGAGGCTGGCTGCCAAACGCTTTACTCCGAAGATTTGCAGGACGGACAGATAATCAATCGGCAACTAACGATTCGCAATCCGTTTCGATGACGACTGATTTAAGTTCCTCCTGCCGCAGAACAATTGTTATGATCCGCGTCATACTCCACCTGTCATAATCCCCTTCACCTCCGAGCCTCAGCGTACGTCGGCAACGTGGTGATGCTCGAAGTCGGGGCGGAGCGCTTTATCTGCTAAAGCGTGCGAAACCACGGCGTATACTTTCGGCTCAGCGAATACTGCAAGTTTTCTGAAGATATGGTGACTTTGTGCCTGAGTATTCCATAATTTATCCGGACAGCAACTCGTTAATCAAAGAAGGCTGGCCCAATGTCTCCACAGCTCTAAGTAGTTTGCTTCACTTAGCGGGAAGAATGAAGTTGCGATTTGTCTTGCTTGATTCAGTGGAACAGGAACTTAAAGCTCATTATCTTAGGGAATTTTCCGACAGAGTGAGGGGAACAGAGAACAAACTTGAGAAGTTGTCGAGATTGATCGTGGGCATCGGCCTCGACATCAACCTTAGATATCCTGAGGCCGCGGAGGTAGAGAAGCTATACGGAGAATTTGTCAAACGGCTGGCAGATCGAACTGGCATTGAGCGAGTCACCGTGGCCCCGCGAGACATCGCTGAGCTATATGGAATGGCGATCCGCCATGAAAGGCCTTTCAAAGAGAAAGGGTCGGGATTCCAAGACACAGTAATTTGCTTAGCAGCTATTGACCATCTAGCAGCTTCAGGGCAAAAGGTCGGGGCGTTCGTAACGCGGGATGGAGTCTTCGACGCGGCAACAGTGACAGAACTAGCGAAAAGGAAAGGAGTTTCGCTGCGAATGTTTGAGAATGTCGATGCGCTTTTTTCGCCGGCATTCGATGAGTACATAGATCAAATCGCAAACGAACGAGTTGCCGAAGTCAAAGCGGATTGGCAACGTGCCAAAGATGCGGTCGAGAAAGAAATTCCAAGTTTGGAGAGGTTTGTGTCTGACCAACTTGAAATACAAGAATACAGTTTTGGGGATCGAGTTCTTGAAATTCTCAATATTAAAGTTCTCAAAGTGGGTGACGTGCGCACACCGTTGGAACAAAAGGGAGACGGAGCCATATCAATATCGGCTGAATTGGAAATTCAACTGAAGATGATCGTGGAACCAGGCATACTCTCGCGAATGGCGCCTCCAAAGAAACTTAGACTGGGTGCAATTGTGGAACCTCAGAAGAACGCATTTCTCTTCCGAGGCACTGACCCCAGGGAGGAAACCACAGTCCGGACCGTTTCAATCGAGCTCAAATCGACTCGTGTTGACAAAGAATACAAGGATATTGAGCCTGTTTCATTACGGCTTAAGTGAGCGAAGGTGTGTTCGTACATCGTGCACGGCACGAGCAATCAGGGAAACCTGATGAGACACGTCCGCATGAGAATGTTCTGCATGACACAGAGATTTCGTTATCCACAATGATCCGCGTCATTCTCCCCTTCCATCTCCGAACCCTGGCGCACGTAGGCAGCGAGGTGACGCTCGAAGTCGCCGATCTGAAACCAGGCCCGGTCACGCAGCGCTCGGTGCTGGACGCGCTCGAGGCCCGCTATCCCATGCTGCGCGGAGCCATCCGCGACCACGACACGCAGCAGCGCCGCCCCTTCCTGCGCTTCTTCGCCTGCGAAGAAGACCTCTCCCACGAACCGCCCGACGCTCCGCTCCCCGACGCCGTTGCGTCCGGCAAGGAACCGTTCATTGTCATCGGGGCCATTGCAGGCGGGTAGCGCCGAAGGGCCGCCGAGCGAAATAATTCCCTTGCAACAGAAGAGTCAACTGTGCGATAACTACGTCATGCGTAGTACGCGACACGTAGCAACCGCTGAAGAGAGCGCGAGACTGGGGCACTATTCTGACCCGCCGATGCTGGTGCTTGCCAGCTTGGCCAATGGACCGAAACACGGGCACGCCATGATCGAAGACATTGTGTGCATTTGCGGGACTCGGCTAGGTCCGGGAACGCTGTATGGGGCGATTGCCCGCCTGGAACAGCAGGGTTGGATCAAGCCACTCCCGCCCGAGGAGCGCCGCCAGCCCTATCGCATTACGGCTGAGGGCGTGCGCGCTCTCCGCGCAAAACTGACCACCCTGCGACAGTTCAGCAAAGCCGGGCTAGAGAGGTTGGAGGCCTTATGAACCCCAGACTCGCTCACCTGCTTGTGCGCCTGTATCCGCGTCCGTGGAGAGAGCGCTACGGCGCGGAGTTTGAGGCGCATCTTCAAAGCGGCCCTGGCGGCCTGCCCGCATCGGCAAACGCGGTTTGGTCGGCACTTCATGAACACATCTCGCCCACTCAAGGACTTACCATGAATCAATATCCCAACTCCGTGATCGCGCTCACCAAGAAACCGAGCGCCTTTCTTCCACTGGCAATGTCGCTTACCGCCCTGGCGGTCGTGCTTGGTCACGTTGCCATGTTCGGCGTTGTCCACGAGGCCGACGAGGGGGCCGCTGCCCATATCTGGCAGCTGCTCATGGCTGGGCAGATGCCGGTACTGGCGTTCTTCGCGATCAAGTGGCTGCCGCGCGCTCCAAGACAGACGCTATATGTACTTGCCCTGCAGGCCGGAGCTGCGCTCGCATCAATGGCCCCCGTCTTTTTTCTCAATTTGTGAGCTGGACGCGGGCGTTACCAGAAAAGCGAGGCCCGCTATCCCATGCTGCGCGGCGCCGTCCGCGACCACGACACGCAACAGCGCCGGACGTTTTTGGATTTGGCCTGCGCTTCTTCGCCTGCGAAGAAGACCTCTCCCACGAGCCGCCCGACGCCCCCCTGACGCCGTCGCGTCCGGGAAGGAGCCGTTTATAGTGATAGGGGCCATTGCCGGTGGGTAGAGAGGTTGCTTGCCACGCTTGGAAAACCACGAAGCGTGAGGCACCTGTAGAGCTGAAAGTGACAAGAGTCGTACATTCAAAGTTGGAGGACAAAATCAAGAATGCCCTTTGATCTCCAGCCCACTTTGAAAGGCAAACTCCTCGAACTCAGGCCGCTTCGGCCCGAGGATTTTCATGATCTTTACGCTGTGGCTTCAGATCCGCTCATTTGGGAACAACATCCGGTCAAAGATCGTTACAAAGCGGAGGTTTTTGAGGGATTCTTTCGTGAGGCCCTGGAAGGCGGTGGAACGTTGATCGCCGCTGATTCCAAAAATGGTCGAGTCATCGGCTCGTCTCGATTTCACGGATACGACAAAGAAAAAAGCGAGATCGAAATCGGTTGGACGTTTTTGGCCAGGTCTTACTGGGGCGGCATCTACAACAGGGAAATGAAACAGCTCATGCTACGGCACGCCTTCAAATTCGTGAACAGCGTTATCTTCCTTGTTGGCCCACAGAATCTGCGTTCACAGAGAGCCGTGGAGAAGATAGGCGGCGCACGTGTGGGATCAAGGCCCGACGCGGGTGGCCGAGACAGTTTTGTCTACCGAATCACTGCTTCAACGTTCCTCGACCTCTTCGCGCAACCATAGGGTTGGCGAATATGATCCGCGTCATCCGCCCCTTCCATCTCCGAAACCTAGCCCAAGTCGGCAACGAGGTGACGCTCGAGGTCGAGGGCCCGGCCACACGGCGCTCGGTGCTGGACGCGCGTCGTTAACAGAAAGCGAGGCCCCCTATCCCATGCTGCGCGGCGCCATCCGCGACCACGTCACGCAACAGCGCCGGGCGTTTTTTGTTTGTGGCCTGCGCTTCTTCGCCTGCGAGGAGGACCTCTCCCCCGAGCCGCCAGACGCCCCCCTGCCGGACGCGGTCGCGTCGGGGAAGGAGCCGTTTATCATCATAGGAGCCATTGCCGGGGGCTAGTAGCAAGCGCTGCCCCGCGACCCAGCCAACCCGCGATTTGACTCCCCCCAAGCCCCTAAGCTAGCCTCAGAAGTCTGCCCAGAGCTTGTTGTCCGAGCCTGACGCGGACGAGCCGGGCCACGCTCGGCCTGGACGGGTCCAAGACCCGTCCCCACACAGTCTGAGATTCCATGCGAACCAATTGCAAGTTACTGATTCCGCTGCTTCTTACGGCGGCTCTGGCGAGTGCCGCGCCGCTCCTGGCAGCGCCCCTGAACCCTGCCCACGCGCCCCATGCCATGGTGGCCAGCGTCCACGAACTGGCATCCCAAGCCGGGGTGGAGATGATGCAGGCCGGGGGGAATGCCGTGGACGCTGCGGTGGCGACCGGTTTTGCCCTGGCCGTGGTGCATCCGCAGGCGGGGAACCTGGGCGGCGGCGGTTTCATGCTCATCCGCATGAGCGATGGCAAGACTCGTTTCATTGATTACCGGGAGCAAGCTCCCGCAGCCGCTACTGCCAACATGTATCTGGATGCCCAGGGTAATGTTGTGGAGAACGCCAGCCTCGTGGGCTACAAGGCGATTGGAGTGCCAGGTTCGGTGGCCGGCATGGTGTATGCACAAAAGAAATACGGCAAGCTCACGCTCCAACGCGTGATGGCTCCGGCCATCCAGCTGGCGCGCGAGGGCTATCCGTTGGCCTGGGAGGACGCCCGGGATCTTCGGGATAAGCACCTGGCCGAATTCCCAGAATCGCGCCGCATCTTTCAGCACGAGGGGAATTACTACCAGGCAGGTGAGAGTTTCCGCCAGCCAGAACTGGCGCGAACGCTGGAGCGGATTGCCAACAATCCGGACGACTTCTATCGCGGAGCCATGGCGCGGGAATTGGCAGCGTCCGTTCAGAAAGGTGGCGGCCTCATCACCGCCGACGATCTGGCGCGCTACGAAGTGAAAGAGCGCGAGCCGGTGCGCGGGACGTACCGTGGATATGAGATCATCAGCGCGCCCCCGCCTTCGTCCGGCGGGATTGCGCTGATTGAGATCCTGAATATTCTGGAAGGCTACGACCTTGCCAAAGCCGGCAACCGATCAGCCCTGGCAATGCACCTGACCTTGGAAGCGTTCCGCCGGGCGTTTTTTGATCGCGCAGAGTTCCTGGGCGATCCGGATTTTTCGAGAATTCCGGTGGCACAGCTCATTGACAAGAAATATGGCGCGGCCTGGCGGGAGTCGATTGATCCGATGCATGCGAGCGCCAGCAAGAACCTGCGGCGGCCGGCGATTTTCAGTCAGCTGGAGCAGGAGGCCGCGCTTCATCCGCCGCCGGCCGCAGTGCGCGAGCCGCAGCACACGACTCATTACTCAGTGGTTGATCCTGCAGGAAACGCCGTGGCCGTGACCACTACCTTGAATGACGGTTTTGGCTCACGTGTGACCGCCGAGGGGTTGGGCTTTCTTCTGAATGACGAGATGGATGACTTCGCTGCCAAGCAGGGGGTCCCCAATGCCTACGGATTGATTCAGGGGCCGGCGAATTCCATCGGTCCGGGCAAGCGGCCGCTTTCGGCGATGACCCCAACCATCGTATTAAAAGGCGGCAAGCTTTTTCTCGTGCTGGGCTCGCCCGGAGGGCCGCGAATCATCACCACCGTTGCCAATATCCTGATGGGCGTGGTGGACTATGGAATGAACATCCAGGAAGCAGTGAACGCGCCGCGCTTTCATCATCAGTGGTTGCCGGACGTCACGCGGCTGGAACAGTGGTTCTCCCCCGATACAGTTCGGATACTGGAGCAAATGGGTCACAAGGTCGAGTTCGGCATCGACGAGTCTGATACCTGGGAACCGACCTGGAGCGACGGCGAGTGCATCGCAGTAGACTTGAAGACCAGCGAACGGCTGGGCGCCAGTGACATGCGCAATAACGGAAAGGCAGTGGGCTACTGATGCTGAAGGCGATGTCAACCTACGTTTACGTCAAGGAGCGGCTGCACCCTGGGCTGCTGGACGGACTGGTGCGCGGCGGTGCGCAAGCCATCGAGATCTTTGCCGCGCGGCAGCACCTGGACTACGCCAACCGCAAGCAGCACGTGCGGGAAATCGCCGACTGGTTTCGCACCAGCGGCCTCCCGCTGAATTCCGTGCACTCCCCGCAGCACAGTGACTACGAAGGGGGACGCACTGGGGCGCAGCCGGTGAACGTTGCCTCCACCGATAGGGCGCAGCGGGTTGCAGCCATGGATGAAATCAAGCGCGCCCTGGAAATCGCCGAGCAGATCCCGTTTCGCTTTCTGGTACAACACCTGGGCACCAGCGGCGAGACCTTCGACGACCGAAAGTTCGAAGCGGCCATGACCTCCATCGAGCATCTCCGGGCGTTCGCCAAACCGCTGGGTGTGCGCATTTTGCTGGAGAATATTCCCAATGAGCTGTGCGCACCCGATAAGCTGGTGGAGTTCATTCAGACCTCACACTTTGACGATGTGGGGGTGTGCTTCGACGTTGGGCACGCGCACATCATGGGTGATGTGGTGCAGGCATTCGAAGTCTTGAAAAGCCACATCCGTTCCACCCACGTCCACGACAATGCTGGAGACCGTGACTCGCACTTGTGGCCGGGGCAGGGCTCGATCGACTGGAAACAGGCAATGGAACTGCTGCGCTCGGCACCGCACACGCCACCGTTGCTGCTGGAGATCGAAGGGGACGAAAAAGTAAATCCCGTCGAGAAGATGGGGGAAGCGTTTCAGAAATTGGAACAGACTTAGCCGCCGAGATCGCCGAGAACGCAGAGAAGGAATAACGAATCGAGAAACGGTTTTGTTTTCTTTGCGATCTCGGCGTGCTCGGCGGTGAATGGATGCTTATAACTATGTCATCTCCAGTAACCACGATCACCGAAATCGGCGAGCACGAAGGCCAGGCTGTGACTCTCCGCGGCTGGCTCTACAACCTGCGCGAGAGCGGCAAACTATTGTTCCCAATCTTTCGCGACGGCACCGGAGTGATCCAGGGAGTAGTGCCCAAGAGCGCGGTTTCCGCCGAAGTGTTCGACGCCGTGAAGGGCCTCACCCAGGAGTCAAGCGTAATTGTCGAAGGCAAAGTCCGCGCCGACAAACGGGCCCCCGGTGGCTACGAACTCGATGTGTCGAATGTGCAGGTGGTGCAGCGTGTCCCAGAGAACGATCCGTATCCCATTTCGCTGAAGGAACACGGCGTGGATTTCCTGATGGAGCATCGCCACTTGTGGGTGCGCACGCCGCGCCAGGCTTCCATCTTGCGAGTCCGCGCAGAGATCATCAAGGCGGCACGCGACTTTTTCGATGAGCGCGGCTTCACCCTTACCGATCCTCCCATCCTGACCCCGGCGGCGTGCGAAGGTACAAGTACGCTTTTCCCTGTCGATTATTTCGATGAGCAGGCATATCTCACGCAGTCCGGCCAGCTTTACATCGAAGCCACTGCCATGGCGTTGGGCAAGGTGTATTCATTCGGACCGACGTTCCGCGCGGAGAAATCCAAGACCCGCCGCCACCTGACCGAGTTTTGGATGGTAGAACCCGAAGTCGCCTATGCGACGCTCGACGACATCATGGAACTGGGGGAAGGCCTTATCAGCTTCCTGGTGAAGCGCTGCCTGGAACGTCGGCGCGCCGATCTGCAGACCATCGGACGTGACATTTCGAAGCTGGAGAAAGTCGAGGCCCCCTTCCCGCGCATTCCCTATGACGAAGCGGTGAAGATGCTGCAGGACGCGCACGCCAAGGGTGCGCTGGAAACCAGGTTTGAGTGGGGCGGCGACCTGGGCTCTCCCGACGAAACCTATCTGTCGTCACAATTCGAGAAGCCCGTCATGGTGCATCGCTATCCCGCCAAGGTGAAGGCCTTCTACATGGAGCCGGACCCGCAGCGTCCGGATCTGGCGCTCTGTGTGGACGTGCTGGCGCCCGAGGGATATGGAGAAATCATCGGTGGCTCACAGCGTATGGCGTCGTACGATCTGCTGGTTAAGCGTATTCACGAGCACCAACTGCCCGAAGAGGCGTTCAAGTGGTACCTCGATCTGCGCAAGTACGGCAGCGTGCCGCACAGCGGTTTCGGAATGGGCATCGAGCGCGCCGTGGCGTGGATATGCGGGCTGGAGCACGTACGAGAGACGATTCCGTTTCCCAGGATGCTGCATAGGCTGTATCCGTAGCAGAAATGATTGAGTCATTGAATCATCGGGTCATTGAGTCATTGGGTCATTGAGTCATTGGTCCCACATTCAATGACTCAATGAGTCAATGCGCCGATTCAATGACCAAATGAGTCAATTCCCTATGACAAATGCATCCTTCTCCAGCATCACTCCCCGCAAGATTCGCGTGATCGGCGTTCCGCTCGATCTCGGACAATCCCGCCGCGGCGTCGATATGGGACCCTCAGCGGTGCGCGTGGCCGGCCTGGAGGCGCGCCTCGAAGCGCTCGGCCATGTGGTAGAAGATGCCGGCAATGTCGCCGTCGCCATCGCGGAGCAAAAAAAGGAAGGCGATCCCCACGCCAAGTATCTGAAGGAAATTACCGCCACCTGCACCAAGCACGCCGAGCTGGTTATCAAGACTCTGGAGGCCAGCAAAGTACCGATTGTTTTGGGTGGAGATCACTCCGTCGCGGCCGGCACGGTGGCAGGGGTTGCCGAGTTTTACCGGCGCCAGAACCAGAAAATCGGTTTGATCTGGATTGACGCGCACACCGACATCAACACGCCCGACAGTTCTCCCAGTGGCAACGTGCATGGCATGCCGCTGGCGGCTCTTATGGGCCTCGGACCGGCTGAGTTGGGCAACATTTTCAACTTTTCACCCAAGGTGAATCCGGAAAACTGCGTGTTGGTGGGAGTGCGCGACATTGATGCCATCGAAAAGGAAAACGTTTGCCGGGCGGGCATCGAGGTCTTCACCATGCGCGACATTGACGAGCGTGGCATGCGCACGGTCATGGAAGAAGCTCTGCGCATGGCAGGCCGCGGCACTGCCGGCTACCACGTCTCGCTCGATATGGACTGGGTAGATCCCGAGGACGCCCCCGGCGTGGGCACCCCGGTCCGTGGCGGCGCCACCTATCGCGAGGCGCACCTGGCCATGGAGATCATCAATGACCATGGCCGCATGCTGAGCTTCGAGATCGTCGAGGTCAATCCGGTCATTGACGAGCACAACCGCACGGCGGAGTTGGCAGTGGAGCTGACGCTCTCAGCATTTGGGAAGAAGATTCTCTAGCACCCTTTCAGCGATCCCACGCGGTCACTACTTCGACCGACCCGGCTGCGGACAAGCCTGTGAGGGACGCCAGCCCGGAAGCTTGTTTCACTGCACATCGGTTACTTTTCCCTTCACAAAAGTGATCTTGAGGTCCTTGTAGACATAAATCTGCTTGGCGCCAAGGTTGACAATCTTTTCCGGCTTGCCCAAAGCGGCTTGTACTTCGTCCGTGCTTTGCCCTAACTGGATCGTCTGGGGTTCCTGGTTGGCCTGTTGCCCTTGGCCTCCCTGTGCATCCTGGTTGCCATTGCCCTGCCCGTTGCCCTGATCGTTGCCGCCGCCCTGCTGTTGATCGCCGCCGCTATCATCGATGGTAAAGACTTGGGCGATCGTATCCTCGATCTGCGACGGACTGGCCGTCGCCAGATATCCCTTGGCGAACTGGAAGACTACCTGCGACTTGTAGTACGTCGGCGGATTGACGTTGTTACAGGAGTCACAAGAGATAATGTCCAGCACAACCCTGTCGTTGCTCGGGCTGACTGCGATCTTCGAGGGATATACCTTCTCTCCCACCTGGAACAAGCGGGTGTTTTGCTGCTTGTTCGCTAAATTCGCCTTGCTGAACAGCGAACCGATTCCCTTCATCACCGCGCTGTTAGGAGAATGGATGCTTCCGTCCTGATACTTGGTGGGATAAAGGGTCACGTCTCCATAAGGGACGCCGAGAATTCCGCCCTTCTTGATATCCAATATTGTGCCTGCCTCCACCACGGCAGGTCCGCTCGAGTCGGCGCCCATCTTCACCATCGTATATTGCGCCTCCAGTTGCTCTTGCAGTGAAACTTGCGCTGCCACCAAGGACGGCGCGATCGCAACCAGAACCAAAGCCGCAACCTGGATTGAAACCTGGATCTTCTGCCGCATTACAAAAACCTCCTCTGAACCTGTTGTCCGGCGTATTCGGACCGAACCCGCCACTGCCGAAGCTACTCTGCCCGCTGAAAGCGGGAGTGCCGCAACCCTCAGGCGTGGCACTCCCTCTCTCGCCGTAATTGCGCGCTCTATTGGTTGGGCGATCCTTGCCCACCAGAGTCTTGCTGGACTTCCTTCTCCGTCTCGTCAGCATCCTTCTGTTGCTCTTGCAAGTCGTTGTCTACATTCGCATCCGCTGTAGGGGGTGGAACTTCACCCGCCGTGGTGGTGGTATCCGGGGCCTTCGGCAGTCCGTTTTTCCCGGAATTTTCTGCCAGCGTCTTAAGTCCGGCATCGACCATCTCGCGGAGGTGATTGTGCATTTCTTGCAAGTCGCTGACATCCACGCTGACACTGGAGCCGACGGCACACTCATCCTTCTTGCTGCTCTTCACGGTAGCGTCGACGTTGTTGTCATCGTCGGCCGTATCCCCGGTGCGGAAGATCACATCCCCAGGCGTGAGTGCGCACTCTTCGCCTTCGGAGGTGGTCACGTCCAGCGCGCTGGACACCACGAAAGTGCGGTTGTTGGGATCCAGCGCGGGCGGAACTTCGTCCCCGCTCGCTTCCGCCTCCTTGGAATTGGACGCGGCGGCGGACTGTTCTGCAGCGATCTGCCGCTTTACCGCGTCGGCAACGGCTTGCTTCGCCTCAGGTGTGAGTTGAGCCGCGCTTCCGCTTGCTTTCGCTGCGGGGCTGCCAAACAGCCAATCGCCATAGGAAGATGCGAGGCTCCCCGCAACCAGGGAATCCGCAGACCACAACGAAGCTACGAGGTCCGGATTCGACTCAAAGCCCGGTGGCGTCCCGGCTTTGCCACTTTGCTGAGCTTCATAGGCAGCCCTGAGGTTCTCGGCAAGCAGGTAATCCGTCAGCCAAAGTGAAGCGGTGGCATAAGCCGGATACGGCTGGTAGTAGGGGCCATAGTAGCCATACCAAGGTTGGCCCTGCCAGCCCCAGTTGTAATAAACGGGCGCAGGCCACGGATTGTAGGCCCATCCGTAGTAAACAGGTTGATAGTAGTAGGCGGGCGCGTAGCCGTAATAGGGCCGGCCGCCATAGTTGTAGGTGCGATACGCGTACGCGTACCGGCGCCCGCCCGCATAGTACGTGCGCTGGACGTAAGCTCGGCCGCCACGGCGATAGTAAGCACGCTGCGCGTAGCCCCGGCCTCGTCCCGTGGTCACGATGCGGCGCCCGTTGCGCTCGGTAACGATTCGACGCTGGCCATGCAGGCCACGGTCGATTCTCATGTTGTGCGCCTGAATCGTGCGAACATGCCCGCCTCTGAAGCTTGCCTGTACCTTCGCTCCTGATCGGGTGTGGATTTCCCGCGTCGTCGTCGGTGGGCCCCGGCGCGCTGCCGTCGCTCCGTGACCGGCATTGGCGCCGCGCGCGTTCCCTCCAGCGCCATTGGCTCCACGGCCCGCACTAGCTCCGCCAGCTTTCGCGCCAGCACCATTCGCTCCACGGCCCGCATTGGCCCCGCGCGCGTTCCCTCCGGTGCCATTGCCTCCACGGCCCGCATTAGCTCCGCCAGCTTTCGCGCCGGGACCATTCGCTCCGCGGCCGGCATTGGCTCCGCCTGCGTTCGTTCCGGCACCATTCGCTCCACGACCGGCGTTGGCTCCGCGACCAGCATTCCCTCCGCCTGCGTTCGTTCCGGCACCATTCGCTCCGCGGCCATTGGCTCCACGGCCAGCATTAGCTCCACCAGCGTTTGTTCCGCCACCACTCGCTCCATGGCCGGCGTTAGCTCCAGTGTTCGTTCCGCCAGCATTGCTTCCGTGGGCGGTGTTGCCTCCGTGGGCTGCGTTCCCACCACCAGCACGGTTGGTTCCAGGAGCCGAACTGTTCCCGTGCCCAGCGTTCGATCCCTGGCCCGGTTTCCCTCCGGGTGCGTTGCTTGCACCATGACCGGGGTTCCCCTGTCTCTGCGCGTTCTGGCCGGGAGGCTTGTTCTGAGCCGGAGGCCTGCTGGGTGCAGCTGGCTTCGGGGCACTGCGCGGTGCCTGTGGCGGCGGCGCACTCTTCTTACCAGGTTTTTGGGCCCAAGCATGTGCTGAAACTGTTAGCAGAACAAGAAATACCAACCACTTGGCCAGCGTACCGTCACTCTTATCGCCGAGATTCATGGTGCCTCCTGAGTATCGAAACTTTTCGCCGCACTTTCACACCGCAGTGCGGGCATCTCTTGAACGAGGATCGCCTCATGGGTTTAAGTCAGATTCCGGGGCCCACCTGCCCGGCGATGAACTCCCACAGCTTCCAGGGGGATATCTGGCGTCGGTCTTCCGCCGCCAGCGGAAGTCTCGGTTCACCGTATGGCGCCGAAGCAAGCTCCGCACTGAATGCTGCCGAGGCTACCCCTCGAATACTATCTTTGTCAACCCCTGAGGATCCCTGAGGAGACGACGAGCCAGTTTGTTTGGGCGTTTGCCGTGTGCCCGCCTGGTTCGAATGAACCCAAACGGTCATCCCGAACAATTTGACGCCATGCTCCATCCCGTCCAGACTGAAAGGTGATGAAAAAACTCCGGGTGGGCATCCTGTTTGGGGGACGCAGTGGGGAACATGAAGTGTCGCTGCTCTCGGCTGCATCCGTCTTCAACGCCATCGACAAGAATAAATATGAAGTTGTGCCTATCGGCATCACCAAGGCAGGTCGCTGGCTGACCGCGGCCCACGCTGAGCGCCTGCTGAGAGGCACGCCTCCGGAGCATGAAGATCGCCACCTCCGGGCCGGCGATCCCGAGGACACACCGGGCGCTGCGGTCCTGGCAAAAGGTGAAGCCGTCGTAGTCCCTCCCGAGCCGCAGCAGAAGGGCGGTTCGTTGGCTCCGTTCGAGACCGACGCCTCGTCTTCAGCGCTGTCTCGCCGCGCCGCCGACCGCGCCATCAACGTGGACGTGATTTTCCCCGTGCTGCACGGCACGTTTGGCGAGGATGGAACCATCCAGGGCCTGCTCGAACTGGCGGACATCCCCTACGTCGGAGCGGGCGTGCTGGGCTCGGCTGCGGGGATGGATAAAGACATCATGAAGTCGCTGTTCCGCGCCGCCGGGCTGCCGATGGTGAAGCATGTGACCGCCCTGCGTAGTGAGTGGGAGGCGAACGCAAAGAAAGTTCAAAGACTGGTCGAAAGCAAACTGAAGTATCCCGTCTTCGTAAAGCCCGCGAACCTGGGGTCGTCGGTGGGAATCTCAAAGGCGCACGACCGAAAGGAGCTTGGTCCGGCGATCGTGGAGGCTGCCAAGTTCGACCGCAAGATTGTCATCGAGCAGGGCGTGGGAGGCAAGAAGCAGAAGGCCCGCGAAATCGAATGCTCGGTCCTGGGGAACGACAAACCGGAAGCTTCCGTGCCGGGAGAGATTGTCCCCGGCAAGGAGTTCTATGACTACACCGCCAAGTATCTCGATGAAGGCTCAGAGTTGATCATTCCGGCAAAGCTCACCAAAGCCGAGACCAAGAAAGTTCAGCAGTTGGCCATCGGTGCGTTCAAAGCCGTGGACTGCTCTGGCCTTGCGCGTGTGGATTTCCTGATGGATCCGAAGACGCGGAAGATCTTCGTAAACGAGATCAATACCATGCCTGGCTTCACCTCCATTAGCATGTACCCTAAGCTGTGGGCGGCGTCGGGGTTGTCGTATCCCGAGTTGATTGAACGGCTAATCCAGTTCGGACTCGAGCGGCACGAGGAGAAGAAGAAGAACCAATACAGCCGCTGAGACCCAGCCTTCTTCCCTCCGGTAGCAAACGGCGGGGGGGGGTCGACGTCTCGCCCCGGTTCAGCTCATCGTAGGTGAAATTCTGGGTTTCGGTTGTTGTCACGGTTGTTCACGATTTGATACACGTTCCGGCAGCCTCAGTCATTTCGTGGACTCGGGAAAGGCTGGGCCAGCCCCCTTGAGATATTTCAGATGGGTCTAGCCTGCTTCAACTCATGAACCCACGTCGAGAAAGGCTCTGACAGGGGTCTGAGGGCTTCGCAGTAAAGTTGTTGACCAGCTGCACTCATCCAGTCGGAGCCAAAGATAGAGAACAGGACTCCGTCTGGAACTCGACGGACCCCTGTTTCATTGTCGCTCCGCATATTTCTGATGGCCAACTCGAAGTCGATGTCCTCGATCGTCGTGTGATCGCTCCAGAAAGCCACGATGCCGCTGCCACCCTCAACTTGCCTGAACTTCCCTACCAGTTCGTCCTCAATCTTCCTGACACTCCTCTGCAGGTTGCCGTATGGCATGAGTTCGCCCTCGATTCCAGTAGGCGGGCCATTGTCCTCTACTGAGGGACGAAGCCGTTTGACCTCCACGTAGGCGGGCTGACCATCTCGTGAAACCAGCAGGTCCGGCCCCTCCTTCCCGCACGGCTCGAACTCGGCATCAAACTTCAATCCGGCGAAAGTCAGACCCCATCTGATCTC
>JBGQBN010000063.1:0-25270 GCA_041494805.1 Terriglobia bacterium
CGTTGTCCTCGCACTGGGCTGAACTGTCCTAGTCGATGGGTTGACCGGTGCACGACTGCTAGGACCAGCAGGAGTGGGAGAACTACGAGAGTCTCTATTTGTGGCTGAATTTTGGCGGACGGCAGGGACCGACTGTTTCGGTGGGTCTTGAGGAGTGCTATTACCGGTTTGAAGGGCTTCTAACCGGGATATAAGAGAAGCATCCCCAACGCCGAACATGACCAACAAGGATAATACGAGTAATTGGAAGCGTGGCCGCATACGTCCTCCTGATTCATGTGGAGTAGTTACCGGGGTCCAATTAGGGAAGAGAGGATAAGCATAACACGCTTGTCAAGAGACAGAGCGTCCTGCATGATAAATGAATTCGGTCTGGGCTCACCGGGGGGCTGGTGACTAACGGCTAACGACCATCGGCCAATGACCAAGGACCGGCCCTCATCTAAACTATCCCTAAGGTGCGAACATTCTTCACACTTCTCCTGTTGGCGGTCCTCGGAGCCAGCGGCTGGCTGGCGTGGGCGTTACGGGCGCCGGTTACGCCCGAGGGGCAGAAGTTTGTCCTGTTGCGTCCGGGGTATACGACGCGGAGGATTGCCAGCGAGTTGAAGGCGGCGGGGGTGATTCGCAGCACCTATGCTTTCGTTATCTGGCACCGCTTTCATCACCAGCGTTCTTTGAAGGCCGGTGAATACCTGTTCGAGAAGACGGCGAACGCGCTCGAGGTCCACGATCGCCTGGTGCGTGGAGATATTTATGTCCACACCGTGGTCATTCCCGAGGGCTACACCATGTTCGACATCGCGCAGGCGGTGCAGGACGCGGGCCTGGGGTCGAGCCAGGAATTTTTGAATGTCGCGATGTCTGACACGGCCTTGATTGCCGATCTGGCTCCCGAAGCTAAGTCGCTTGAGGGCTACCTGTTTCCTTCCACCTATGAATTCACGCGCACGCAGAGCATGCACGACATTGTCGGCGTCATGGTGAAACAGTTTCGCCAGGTAGGGCAGGAGATCGGGTTGACCGCGGACGTCGAGAAGACGGTGATCATGGCTTCCATTATTGAAAAGGAAACGGCGGCGCCCGAAGAGCGGCCGCTGGTGGCCAGCGTGTACTCCAACCGGCTGGCGCGGAACATCGCGTTGCAGGCCGATCCCAGCGTGATCTATGCCGAGTTGCTCAGCGGGACGTATAGCGGGGCGCTGCACCATGCCGACATGCGGATCAACTCTCCTTACAACACCTACAGGTACGCCGGACTGCCTCCAGGGCCGATTGGCAATCCGGGGAAGACATCGCTGGAGGCGGCGCTGCATCCGGCGGACACGCATTACTACTATTTTGTGAGTGACGGCAACAGCCATCACCGCTTTGCGCGGACTTTGGAAGAGCACAATCGGAATGTGGCGGCGTATCGAAAATCTGTCCAGGGCCGCTAGGCTGGCGGCCAAGAGCTTTTAACCGCAGAGAGCGCTGAGGAGCCGCCGAGAGCGCAGAGTACCCCTGCTTGGCTTCCAATGTGTCCCGGGGCTGGCAACTCCAGGTGTGCCATGAATATGGCCTTCGTGCCATAGATATGGTACAATTACAATCATGCGAACCACCGTGGACATTCCGGACGCAGTCTATCGCCAGCTTAAGGCGCGGGCGGCCCTGCAGGGCTGTTCGGTAAGGCAACTCCTCCTGCGCGGGGTGGAAGCCGAGTTGAACGGTAAGCAGACGACCAAAAGTGGTCACAGGGTCCGATTGCCGATCATAGAGTCCAAGCGGCGGCGACCGCTCAGGCTTACGAACGAAAGGATTAGTGAAATCCTATTTCCCTGATGTCAATGTATGGCTTGCGGTGGCCTATCAGGCGCACGAGCACCATCCGCATGCCCTCCGTTGGCTGGATCAGGTTGATGACGGCATGGTTCATTTTTGCCGTTTTACACAAATAGGTTTTCTCAGGCTCATCACACACCCGAGCGTGATGAGAGACGATGTGAGGAACCAGCGGCAGGCCTGGGAGGCTTACGATCTCCTGGTCCAGGATGAGCGAGTGTCGTTCCTGCCGGAGCCCGATGCAGAACGGCTGGACTCGGTGTTTCGCCGACTGACTTCCGCTGAGCGTTCGGCCACAAAGCAATGGCCGGACGCCTATCTCGCAGCATTTGCTAGAGCGGCAGACCTCACTCTGGTGACTTTCGATCGGGCATTGCAACGTATGGCTGGCAACAATGCCTTGCTCCTGGGTTGAATCGCTCAACGCATCAAGATATTGGCCCATGAGCGTTCTGAGTAACCGCTCCCAGCGCGAATCAGGCTGTATACTGACTGTTTCACCCGCACTCTCATCTTAATATGTGTATGGGTTTCGTAATATGAGTTCCATCCGTCGTGCTGTGCTGGTGCTAGTTGCCGTGCTGCCGCTGACTGGGTGTCTCTTCCGGTCGCGTAAGGTGGAGCGGCAGTTCAGCACGGCGCCGCTGAAGTCCGCGACCCAGGCGGAACTGCTCGACTACGTCAACCAGCAAGCGGCCCAGCTCCAGACCGTGCAGGCTACGGTGGATATCGACACTTCGGTAGGCGGGATCAAGAAGGGCAAAGTCACCGATTATCAGCAGATTCGGGGCTACGTTTTGGCGCGCAAGCCAGCCATGCTGCGCATGATCGGGTTGTTGCCCATTTTGCGCAACCGGGCGTTCGACATGGTGAGCGACGGCCAGGAGTTTAAACTGTGGATCCCACCCAAGAACCGGTTCGTCATTGGCAGAAACGACGTTGAGACGCACAACGACAAGCAGCCCTTGGAGAACCTGCGGCCGCAACATATTTACGAAGCCCTGCTGATGCGGGAGGTTGATCCGCGGAGCGAAGTCGCGGTCATGGAAAACGATTTCGAAATCGTCACCGATGCCAAGGGACATCAGGTGGAGCAGGCTGACTATGTGATTGTGGTCATCCGCAAGAGCGAACGTGGCTGGTTTCTTTCCCGCAAAATCGTGTTTGGCCGCACCGACCTGCTGCCCCATCGGCAACTGATCTATGACGAGGAGGGGAACCTGTCCACCCAGTCGCGCTACGAAGGCTACAAGGACTATGACGGCGTGAGTTTCCCCTCCCAGATCGAAATTTGGCGGCCCCAAGAGGAATACGATATTACGCTAACCATGGTGAAGCTGGAGTTGAACAAACCCCTTCCGGATGACAAGTTCCTACTGGAGCAACCGCCCGGAGCCGAGGTGGTGCATCTGGGGGCGCCGGCCGGGCAGTCGCAGGCGAACATTGTAAGAGACGGGAAATAAGTGCTGGGAACCAGAAGCTAGAAGCCAGAAGCTAGAAGCTCATGATGAACCGAATGATTGTCGCCAACCTGGTGCACCGTCCGCTCCGGTCACTGATCAGCGTGGTTGCCGTTGCGCTGGAAGTTACGCTCATTCTGCTGATTGTGGGGTTGTCGCTGGGCATCCTGACTGATTCCCGGCAACGGCAGGCTGGAATTGGGGCCGACGTGATCGTGATGCCTCCGGGTTCGTCGTTCATTGTTGGGGTGACGGGTGCGCCCATGTCCATCAAGGTGGGCAACATACTGGCCAAGTTGCCACACGTGGTTTCCGTGGCTCCGGTGGTAACCCAGGTCTCGACCGCTGGTGCGCTGGAGGTGATTGCCGGGATTGACTTGAAGAGTTATGAGAGCCTCTCGGGACCGTTTCGCTATCTGCAAGGGGGGCCCTTTCAAGGCCCGGATGACGCGCTGGTGGACGACCTCTATGCGAAATCGAAGCACCTCAAGATTGGGGACCCGATTGAGATTCTGAACCATAACTTTCGAGTAGCGGGCATCGTCGAGCAAGGCAAAGGAGCGCGAAAGTTCCTGGAGATCGGAGTCCTGCAGGACCTGATCGGGGCCAAGGACAAGGCATCCATCTTCTATCTGAAGCTGGACGATTCCAGCAACTCCGGCGCTGTGGCCAACGAGGTGAAGCAAGTTCCCGGCATGCAGAAATACGTTGCGGTCTCGATGGCCTACTACCTCTCGATGATGACCCCGAGCAACTATCCGGGGCTCTCGAGCTTCATCGATGTAGTGATCGGAATCTCGGTCATTATCGGATTCATCGTGATCTTCCAGGCCATGTATGCGGCGGTGATGGAGCGTACGCGGGAGATCGGCATTCTGAAGTCAATGGGGGCGTCGAAACTGTACATCGTGAACGTGATTTTGCGGGAGACGACGCTGCTGGCATTGTCCGGAATCCTGGTGGGGATCGCTTTTAGCCTGGGGGCGCGGGTCGCCATTGTGCATCGCTTGCCGCTGCTGCGCGTGATCGTAAGCGCAGACTGGATCCTGCGGGCTACCGTCATCGCAATTCTGGGGGCGATCGCGGGTGCGCTTTATCCTGCCTACAAGGCGGCG
Source organism: Terriglobia bacterium (assembly GCA_041494805.1). Taxonomy (GTDB): domain Bacteria; phylum Acidobacteriota; class Terriglobia; order Terriglobales; family Acidobacteriaceae; genus JBGQBN01. The sequence continues at coordinate 4,400 of JBGQBN010000063.1, forward strand.
CAAAAAGATCCGATTGACGCGCTGGCCTACGAATAAAGCACTTGGCATTGAGCCATTCCGGGTTCGTGCCGATGGCCCTACGCCAGCAGAAACTACCAGGCTTTCGTTGACAATAAGCGCTGCCCTACGTTATCTTTAAACCTTTGGAAGTCCTGCAGTTGCCCGCCTGATAGCCCTGCGCTTTCAGCGCTGATGTGGGTACTCAGCGGTCTTCTTTTGCGTTTTTATTTTCTGGGAGATTTTTAATGTCAACCTATTTCCCCAAAGCGGGGGAAATTGCGCGCAAGTGGTACGTCGTGGATGCCTCGGGGCAGACGCTGGGGCGGCTGGCTTCGCAAATAGCCCTGATCTTGATGGGCAAGGAAAACCCGAAGTACACGCCGTTCCTCGACACTGGCGATCATGTGGTGGTCATCAACGCCGATAAGGTGAAGGTGACGGGCATGAAGGCCGAGCAGAAGTCGTATCAGCACTACACCGGCTACCCGGGCGGGTTGCGCTCGGAAGATTTCCGCGAGCGCTTTGCGCGGAAGCCGGAGATGGTGGTGGAAGATGCGATCAAGCGCATGCTGCCCAAAACAAAAATGGGCCGGCAGATGCTCAGCAAACTGAAGGTTTATCGCGGGGACAAGCATCCGCACGCGGCGCAGAAGCCGGAAGTTCGGGCGCTGGAAGTAGGGGCATAATTTAGAGGTAGAGACGTAGCTAGCTACGTCTCTACGAAAAGGTTGCGAATGGCAGAGCTAGTTCAGTACTACGGTACAGGGCGCCGCAAGTCGGCTATTGCGCGCGTCTATTTACGTCCGGGCAGCGGCGAATTCAAGGTGAACGGGCGTCCTTTTGAGGAGTATTTCGTTACGCCCTCGCAGCGCTCCGCGGCCAAGCAGCCGTTGCTCTCGACCGAGATGGCGAGCACGTTCAATGTTCTTGCCAGAGTTTCCGGCGGCGGCGTGAACGGGCAGGCGGATGCGATCAAGCTGGGGATCGCCCGCGCCCTGATGTTGTTCAACATCGAACTGCGCAAGAAGCTTAAGGCCGAAGGTATGGTGAGCCGTGACTCGCGCTCCAAGGAACGCAAGAAGTACGGACAGAAGGGCGCGCGGAAGCGGTTCCAGTACAGCAAGCGGTAGAGCAGTGGCCAGTGGCTAGTGGGCAGTAACTAGCAACTAGCAACCAGCCACTGGCAACTATTTTTTATGTGTTCAATTCTTCCTGTGCCTCGGCGCGGGGACGGGAATGGCAATCCGGAGCGGCTGCAAAGCGACGGATGCAGACCAAACGAGGAGGTTGATTGGCTACCATCACCATGAAGGAGTTGCTCGAAGCGGGCGTCCACTTCGGGCACCAGACCAAGCGCTGGAATCCCAAGATGAAGGAATACATCTTCGGGGAGCGCAATGGGATCTACATTATTGACCTGCAGAAGACGCTAAAGATGTTTAAAGAGGCATCGAAGTTCGTGTCGGAACTGGCTGCTGCCGGCAAGATCGTGCTCTTTGTGGGCACCAAGCGGCAGGCGCAGGACGCGATCGCCGAAGAGGCGACACGCTGTGGTGGCTTCTACGTGAACCAGCGCTGGCTGGGCGGACTGCTCACCAACTGGGTGACCGTGCAGAAGTCGGTGAAGCGGCTGAAGGAACTCGATGAGATGGCCACCGATGGCCGCTACGAGTTGCTGCCCAAGAAAGAAGTAATCAAGCTGGAGCGCGAGCGCAAGCATTTGCAGGCCAACCTGGCCGGCATCAAGAACATGAGCCGCCTGCCTGACACCGTCTTCGTGATTGATTCAAACAAGGAACAGATTGCGGTGCGCGAGGCGCGCAAACTAGGCATTCCGGTGGTCGCCGTGGTAGACACGAATTGCGACCCCAGCGAAGTGGATTATGTAATTCCGGGCAATGATGATGCCTTGCGGGCCATCCGCCTGTTCGCTTCGAAGATCGCCGATTCCGTGGTCGAAGGGGCGCAGTTGATGAGCGACAAGCAGGCTGCCGACATGGCAGCCGCGGCGTACAGCGCGCCGCCTGAGAGCGTTCCTGTGGGGGCCGTTGAGGCGTCAGCCGACGCCGCCGCCGGGTCCGAGGACATCAGCATGGAAGATGTTCTGGGTAGAGGACCGCGCAAGCAGCCTGCCGCCGCGAAAGAAGACGCGGGCGAGGTGCCGGAAGTCGAGACGCAGACGTTCTAAGAAGGTTTCAAGGTCAATCCGGCCGGGCAGTCGCCCTTCAGGGAAAGCAGACCCGCGCGGGTCGTCCGGCGCGGGTCAAAGTTTGTAAGGGCAGGTAGAGACGTTGCTTTACGTCTTCAGAACGAGACGTAGCAAGATACGTCTCTACGAAGGATTTTTTAGCAATGGGCACAACTACCGTGAATATTTCTGCTGCACAAGTGAAAGAGCTCCGGGAGAAGACCGGGGCACCGATGATGGACTGCAAGCAGGCCCTTACCGAAGCCAAGGGTGACATGGAGCAGGCCGTTGTAGTGCTTCGCAAGAAAGGCGTTTCGGTGGCGGCCAAGAAGGCTACGCGTGTGACCAGCGAAGGATCGGTCGCCAGCTACATCCATGCCGGGGGCAAGATCGGCGTGCTGGTGGAGGTGAACTGCGAGAGCGATTTCGTGGCCCGCACCGGAGACTTCAAGGACCTGGTGCACGACATCGCCATGCACATCGCGGCCAGTGATCCGAAGTTTGTCCGCAAGGAAGATGTCACGCCTGGGGCCTACGAACGCGAGAAGGACATCTATCGCTCCCAGGCTGCAGCGACTGGCAAGCCGCCCCAGGTGGTGGAGAAGATCGTGGAAGGCAAGATGAGCAAGTTCTACGAGGAAGTCTGCTTGTATGAGCAGCCTTTCATCAAGGACCAGACGATCTCGATCTCGCAGCTCATCGCCACCAAGATTGGCAAACTGGGTGAGAACATCGCGGTGCGCCGGTTCGCGCGCTTCAAGGTGGGTGATGCGGGTGAGACCATCGCGATCACGAAGCCGGAACAGAAGGCAGAGTAAAGGTTTCAAGGTTTCCCAGGTTTCAAGGTCGCGTTGCTGTGATGCGTTGGCTGCCCCTGAAACCTTGAAACTCTGACACCTTGAAACTTTGGAACCTGGAGACCTGAATTGCCGACTCCCGTATTCAAGCGCATTCTGCTCAAACTCTCCGGGGAGGCTCTGGCCGCGAACCAGGGCTTCGGAGTGGATCCCCTGCGAATTCACGAAATCGCCGCGGAATTGGCGGATGTTCATTCGCTGGGCATCCAGATCGCCATCGTCGTAGGCGGCGGTAATTTCTTCCGGGGGGTGACGGAACAGGCGCGGGAGATGGACCGCGTTTCCGCGGACCACATGGGCATGCTGGCTACCGTGATCAACGCGCTGGCGCTGCAGGATGCACTGGAAAAGCAGAACGTATATACGCGGGTACAGTCGGCGATTGAGATGAACCAGGTGGCCGAGCCTTTCATCCGCCGTCGCGCTATTCGTCATTTGGAAAAGGGACGCGTGGTGATCTTTGCGGGCGGGACGGGGAATCCCTACTTCTCGACCGATACAGCCGCATCGCTGCGCGCCATGGAGATCAAAGCGGACGCCATTCTGAAGGCGACGAAGGTGGACGGCATCTACGACGCCGATCCCATGGTGGTGAAGAACGCCAAGAAATATGCCGAGATCAGCTACATGGAAGTGCTGAAACAGGGGCTCAAGGTGATGGACTCTACGGCCATCTCGCTGTGCAAAGACAACAACCTGCCCATCATTATCTTCAATCTCAACCAGCGAGGAAATATCCGGAAAGTCGTTACCGGGGAGAAGATTGGTTCCCTGGTCAGCGCTTGAAGGTCTTGGCCACGGATTCTCATGGATGAACGCGGATTGTTTTTGCGGAATGCGTGAAGATCCGTGTTAATCCGTGGCTTGCTTTTGTTTTGCAGGTTTATAATGCAACGTTTTGATTCTCATAGTTCCCGGAGCTGACCCATGGCGCAACCTACGATGGCGGCAGTACCCGGTCTTAAGGACACTTACGTTCAACTCAAGACACGTATGGACAAAGCGGTGGAGGATTTCCGCAAGGCGATGGCGGCTACACGCACCGGGCGCGCGTCAGTGCACATGCTGGATGCTGTGAGCGTGGATTATTACGGCTCGCAGATGCCGCTGAACCAGATTGCCCAAGTGCATGCGCCGGAAGCGCAGCTCATCACGGTGCAGCCCTTCGACCCTACTTCGCTGGGGGCGATCGAGAAGTCGATTCGCACCGCGGATCTCGGGCTCAACCCCATGAATGACGGCAAGATCATCCGCGTGCCGGTGCCGCCGCTCACCGAGGAACGCCGCAAGGACATGGTCAAGCACCTGCATAAAGTGCTCGAGGAACACCGGACAGCAGTGCGCAATATCCGGCGCGATGGCAACGATGCCATCAAAAAGGCGATGAAGGACAAGAGGATTACCGAAGACGAAGAGAAGCGGGCACTGGAGGAAATCCAGAAGCTGACCGACGATGAGATCAAGAAGATGGAAGACATGAGCAAGGCGAAAGAGAAGGAAGTGATGGAGATCAAATAGTCGTCGGGTGTCAGTCGTCAGGTGTCAGGTGAGGCCGCGCTGGGGCGCGGCTTTTCTGTTTTGGCCGGAAAGACGTGGCGACGGATTGACTTTATAATTCAAGGACCATGAAGAAGGTTGTCCACGCTGCCTGCCCACACGACTGTCCCGATGCCTGTGGAGTCTTGATCACGGTGGAGGACGGGCAGGCGACCAAGATTCAGGGTGATCCTGCGCATCCCGTTACGCGCGGCTTTCTGTGCGCGAAGGTGGCCAAGTATCTTGACCGGGTTTACTCGCCGGAGAGGGTGCTTTACCCGATGCGGCGGGTGAGGCCGAAGGGGGTGGTCGCCGGAAGCGCGGGCGAGTCGCCCGCGGCCACACGGGCAGAGGCGGATCTTCGATCCGTAGGGACGGGTCAAAGACCCGTCCCCACACAGATCGTGGCTGCTCAGGCCTTCGAGCGCATTACGTGGGACGAGGCGCTGGACGAGATCGCGACTCGCTTCAAGAAAATCATTGCCGAATTCGGCAGCGAGGCCATTCTGCCTTACTCCTACGGAGGCACACTTGGGGTGCTGAACGGCACCTCGATGGACCGGCGATTTTTTCACCGACTGGGCGCTTCGCAACTGGCTCGTAACATTTGCTCGGTGGCGGGAGAAGCGGGCCTGAAATCCGTGATTGGGGTGAAGCTGGGGACGGAGCCGGAACAGTTTCGCGAGTCGCGCTACATCATTGCCTGGGCCTCGAATATCCACGGCAACAATGTTCACCTGTGGCCGTTTATCGAAGAAGCTCGGCGCCAGGGTGCAAAGCTGGTGGTGATCGATCCCTACCGCACCCGCACGGCGGCTTGCGCCGACTGGTATCTGCCGATCAATCCAGGAACCGACGCGGCCTTGGCGCTGGGCATGATGCGCGTGATCATCAACGAGGGCCTTTACGATGCCGATTACGTCACGCGCTATACCTTGGGCTTCGACCAGCTTCGCGCGAAGGTGCAGGAGTATCCACCCGAGCGCGTAGCGAAGTGGACGGGGATCGCGGCGGATGATGTCGTGAAACTGGCACGCGAGTATGCGACCACGCGGCCTGCGGTCATCCGCTTGAACTACGGGGTGCAGCGCTCGGAAGGTGGCGGCATGGCTACGCGGGCCGTCACTATGCTGCCTTGCATTACCGGTTCGTGGAAAGAAGTTGGTGGCGGGCTGCAACTTTCCACCAGCGGTGCTTTCGGGCTGAATCGGGACGCTCTGGAGCGTACCGACCTTATGACCGAGGCGCTGGGGCGGCCAGCGCGCGTGGTCAACATGGTGGAATTGGGCAAGGCCCTCAACACGCTGGAGAATCCGTGCATCAAGGCGCTGTTTGTTTACAACTCGAATCCGGCGGCGGTTTGTCCCAATCACAATGAGGTGATCCGCGGATTGCGGCGTCCGGATGTCTTCACTGTGGCCCACGAGCAGTTTCTCACCGACACCACCGATTACGCAGACATCGTGCTGCCCGCGACCACCTTCTTCGAGCACAAGGAGTTGCAGGCGGCGTACGGACACTACTATCTGCAGATGTCGCATCAGGCGATTGAGCCACTGGGCGAGTGCCGTTCTAATGTGGAGGTTTTCCGGGCCTTGGCCGGACGCATGGGATTCGACCAGGAGTGCTTCCACGAGTCGGTGGACGAGATGATGGACACAGCCCTGGTCTCGGACAGTCCCTGGTTGCAAGGGATCGATCGGGAACGGCTGGAGCGGGACGGGCATGTGAGGCTTAAGTTTGAAGAACAGTTCTCGGATCACAGTTCTCGGTTCTCAGTTCCATTCCTGCCGTTTGCCAAGGGCAATTTTCCCACTCCCAGCGGCAAGGCGGAGCTTTACAACGAAGCGCTCAAGGCGCACGGTTTGGATCCGGTCGTGGAGTTCACACCGCCCAGCGAATCGCGGCATGGCGAGCGGGCTAAGTCCTTTCCTCTGGAGCTGCTGGCGCGCAAAGCGGATAATTTCCTGAATTCCACGTTTTCGAACCTGGCTTCGGTGCAGCAGATGGAGGAACCGGGTTTGTTGGAAATAAATTCAACTGATGCGCTGGCTCGCGGGATCATCGATGGCGACACGGTGCGGGTATTCAACCCTCGTGGAGACATCCTGCTCAAGGCCCGCGTGGACGGCAAGGTGCAGCCCGGTGTAGTATCGGCGGCGCTCCACTGGGCCAAGCTCACTTCCGGGAACCGGAACATTAATGTCCTTACTTCAGAAAAACTTACCGACTTAGGCAACTCGGCCACGTTTTATTCCGTCTTGGTTGAGGTGGAGCTCGCTAAGCCGGGTTGCTGAGAGCAGATTAGGAAGTACTGCTTGGACGGTCTCTACTGCACTACCGTATAATTGCGGTTTTCCATACTCCCAGCGCCTGAGGTAGTAGCGATTCTTCGTTTTCATCAGGATAGGCCTGCAGTCTGCAGGAGCAAGTGCGGCCGTGCGCGGCCTGCCCCGGCTTCTCCGCCGGGTCCATCCCCTTCATTCAAAAAGTCTTGGCAAGCGAGCGGGCGACCACTTTTGGGTCTGCTGGCGAGTCTCTTCCTGTTCTGTTCCCTGAGCACGAGCCAACAGGATGTGATCACGGACGTCCAAATTCACGGCAATCGCCGTATTCCGGCCGAAACCGTTCGCGCCCGCATCTTCAGCCGCCCTGGCGATGTCTATGACCAAGGTGCCATGGAACGCGACTTCAACTCACTGTGGAATACCGGGTATTTCGAAGACATCCGGTTTGAACGCGAGCAGACGCCCAAGGGCTGGCGAATCCACATTTACGTCAAAGAGAGGCCCACGATCCGGGAGATCGACTACGTTGGGCTGAACTCGGTTTCGAAGAGTGACGTGCTGGACCGCTTCAAGGAACGCAAAGTCGGTTTGAGCCCAGAAAGCCAGTACGATCCGACCAAAGTGAAGAAAGCCGAGGTCACGGTCAGAGAATTGCTCTCCGAGCACGGCCGGCAGTTCGCCACGGTTCGCACCGAGGTTCGCCCTATTCCGCCAGCGGCGGTGAGCGTCACTTTTGTGGTGAAGGAAGGCCCCAAGGTCAAGGTGGGCCGGATCCGTTTCGAAGGCAATAAGCACATCAACAGCCGGCTGTTGCGGGGGGCGATGAAGAACCTGCGGCCGATCGGGATTCCTCACTCCATCTTCCTGGAGAGCTTGTTCGCCAAAACCTACGACGCCACCAAGCTGGAGGAAGACACCGAGCGGGTTCGGGCCGAGTTCCAGAATCGTGGCTACTTCAAGGTGCTGGTACAGGAACCCAAAACCGAAATCCATGATACCGGGCACCAGGGATTTCACGTTCCGCTGCTCATGAAGGGTCCGGGCAAGGCGGTGGACATCACCCTGCCGATCGAGGAAGGCGAGCGCTACCGCTTGGGTGAAATCACGTTCAAGAACAACAAGGCCGTCAGTAACATCAGTGCGTTGCGGGCGCTGTTTCCCATTAAGGACGGCGACATTTTCGATCGTTCCAAGATCGCCAAGGGACTGGAGAGCCTCCGCAAGGCGTACGGTGAGCTGGGATACATTAACTTTACCTCCATTCCCAACACCAGTTTCAACGAGGACAAGAAACTGGTACTGCTTGACATTGACGTGGATGAGGGCAAGCAGTTCTATGTCCGGCGAATCGAGTTCTCGGGGAACACGACTACGCGCGACAAGGTGATCCGGCGCGAAATCGCGCTGGAAGAAGGCCAGGTCTACAACCAGCGGCTGTGGGAGCTAAGCCTGCTTCGCTTGAACCAGTTGGGATATTTCGAGCCGTTGAAGCCGGAGGACCCCAACGTTACCGAACGTCACCTGAACGAAAAAGAAGGCACGGTGGACCTTACGCTCAAGTTGAAGGAAAAAGGGAAAAACAGCATCGGCCTGACTGGCGGGGTCAGCGGCCTGGCTGGCTCCTTTGTCGGCATCAGCTATAGCACCAACAACTTCCTGGGATTGGGCGAGACCCTGACGGTACAGGCCAACATCGGCAACAGCCAGCGCGATCTGATGTTTGGCTTCACTGAGCCCTATCTGTTCGATCGTCCGATACAATTTGGTTTCACGGTTTACACCCGCAGATACAACTTCAACCAGGCGCGGCAAACTGCCATCTTGACCGGACAGCAACTGAACCTGCCGTCGCCGTTCCTGCAGAACCTGCAGAACTACACGCAGTCAAGCACGGGTTTCTCGGTTTCGGCCAGCCATCAACTGCACCGCTCGTTCAAGCGGGTGGGAATTACGTACTCGTACGACCGGTCATCCATCGTGGCGGTCAGCACGGCGTCGAAGACGCTGTTTACGAACCTGGCGTTTCGTGGCCTGAGCGGCCCCAACTCGCTGGAGGGGATCGTCACCAGCAAGGTCCTGCCCAGCTTGACGTTCAATACCGTGGACAGCCCGTACGCGCCCAAAGGGGGTAGCAGTCTATTCCTGGGTGGCGAAATAGCTGGCCTGGGGGGGACGGTGAAATCGCTGCGACCGATCGTGCAGTACAAGCATTTCAAACCCGTGCAGAAGCGGCACAACACCATCGGGTTCAACCTTCAAGCCTCTTTCCTGACGGGTTACGGCGGGCTGGTGTCGCCTCCTTTTGAGCGCTTCTACCTGGGCGGCGAGAATGACCTGCGCGGGTTCGATATCCGCTCGGTGTCGCCGATAGCATTCCTGGCGGACAAGGGCGTGGTCACTCTACGCAACCCCGACGGCTCCGCGGTTCCGAAGGATCCCAGCAACCCGCTGCGTGGCAACTACACGATTCCGGTGCCGCTGGAACGCATCGTCTTTCCCGGCGGAGATCTCAGCCTGGTCACCAACCTGGAATACCGAATCACCATCGCCGGGCCGGTCGCTGTGGCCCCGTTTATGGACGTGGGCATTAATCCCATTCTTAGGACTTCGCAGTTGCGCATTAACTCGGGGCAGTTGCAGGACATCAACAACACGCAGTTTGGGTGTCCTACTCTGGATGTTGCCCTGAATTGCAGCGGAGGGCGGTTTCAGACATTTTCCGCGGACCTGGTGCCAGCGGGGGGGACCAACTGGGTCCCCAGGATGTCCACGGGACTGGAATTCCAGGTGTTTTTGCCGATCATCAACGCGCCCTTCCGCATTTACTGGGCGTACAACCCGTTACGGCTGGACACCACCGCCACGGCGCCAGTGCCCATTACCCGAGACATGTTTCCGGCGGGGGCCGCAGGCGACTTCACCTACCGCCAGGCCATTGGCGCGCTTTCGCCGACCTATATGTTGCGCGAGCCGCGCAAGACGTTCCGCTTCACGGTGGCAACGACGTTCTAGTGTAGTTGTCGGTCGTCAGGTGTCAGGCGTCAGGCTTGGGAACCCCGACGACCGACGACTGAAGACCCGACAGTTTGACGCTGGGGCGGCAGTGTTCCTATAATGAGTATTCACACCCTTGAAACAGCATCCTATGGGGTGGTTACCACGCCTTCCGTTCGGCGTGAGAAGCTGGGAGATCCGGCCCGCCTTGGCTGTGGATATCGAGCGGTCTGGTTGATCTTGGGGCGGGGCTCAGCATTAACGAAAGAGATCCAGGTAATTTCCCGGAACAATTTTCCAAGGAGTTCAAAGCAACCCCATGACAAGCAAGCTTGCGCCAATTCTGATGGCCACTGCACTGGTGCTTTCGGTGGCAGCCCTGGCCCAAACCAGCAATGCGGCCTCTCCCCTGCCCGCAGCTCCCAGCGCCGCGGTTCCCGCCACCACCGCCTCGGGGAACAAGATCGGGACGATCAACATCGAGCAGGCCATCTTCGCCAGCAACGAGGGCCAGCGCGATTTTGAGGCCCTGAGCAAGAAGCTGGAACCCAAGCAAACCGAGCTGAAGAGTTCGAGCGACGAACTGGACAGCCTGAAGAAGCAACTCAATACCCAGAGTGACAAACTGAATGACGAAGCTCGCGCCACGCTGGTGAAGCAGATCGAGCAAAAGCAGAAGTCTTTTGACCGTGCGGTGCAGGACGCTCGCGACGATGCCCAGAACCAGCAGAACGAAATCGCGCAGCGCATCCTGCAAAAGATGGCGCCACTCCTGGTGAAGTATGCGGGCGAAAACGGTTACGGCGTGATTATTGACACGTCCAATCCCTGGCCGAACGGGCCGGTGCTCTGGGCTGGACCGTCGGTGGATATCACCAAGACGGTTGTGGATGCGTACAACGCGCAATCGGGCGTGCCTGCTCCCGCGCCCAGGGCGGCTGGAGCCGCCAAACCCGCTGGTGCTCCCGCCAAGCCGGCGACCAAGCCGGCAGCCACTGCCCCTCCGAAGTAGGCCACGACACCTGGAGTTATGAAAAGGTTCCTGAAAGGCTGCGTCTCCACGCGGCCTTTTTTCTTGCGCCGGGCACGCCAGTGGAACGATATCGGTGTCCTTAGAGATAGCAAAATCCATCTCAGGAGGACACTATGTTTGCCAACTCTTTGTGCGACTCTCCCGGGGCCGATCGTTCCGGAGCCGATCGTTCTTGGGCCATTCGTTCGCACCGAGGCTGGGCCACTCTGGCTTCGTTTGCCGCACAGGCGCTCGCGGTGGGCGCGCTGCTGGTGCTGCCGCTCATCTACACGCAAGGTCTGCCGCGGTTGCAGTTGATGGCGGCGCTAGTGGCGCCCCCTCCTCCGCCGGCACCGCCACCGGGTCCTGCGCGTGTACGACCGGCCAACTTGTCTGCCAGCAACACGCTCGGGACGTTGGTGAGCCCGCCGACTATTCCCAATGAGATCGCACACATAATCGACAGTGAAGCTCCGCCTCCTCCGGTTCTGCCGCCGGGCATGGGTGTACGCAATGGCACTGGAGTCGCGGGGAGCCGGAGCCCGGTGTGGGACTCGATCGGGAACGCGTCGACGGAAATCCTACCGCCACCTCCTCCGCCAAGACGCGTCTCCCGGATGATGGAGGGCAACCTGATCCACCGGGTGCAGCCGGAATATCCGCCGCTGGCAAGACAGGCGCGCATTCAGGGTGAGGTAGTGCTGCACGCGGTGATCAGCCGGGACGGAACCATCGAAAATCTGCAGGTGGTAAGCGGCCATCCCATGCTGGTGCAGGCGGCGGTTTCCGCGGTCCGGCAGTGGCGCTATCGGCCGTACTACCTGAACGGCGAACCCATGGAAGTGGAGACCCAAGTAACGGTCAACTTCATTTTGTCGGATGGATAGGTGGCGGGCAGGCAAGGCTCTCCTTCAACACTGCGTGCTGGCAAAGAGTGGGAGTAGCACAGGGGTAACGTAGGGACTCCAGCGCTGCCCGCTATAATCGATTTCAGTGGCTACTGTCGAAATTGCGAAGCGAGCAGCAACGCGTCCCACCTGGGCCGAGGTCTCACTCGGAAACCTGCGACGCAACTTCGATGTGGTTCAACGTCACGTGGCGCCGAATGTCACGATATGCGCCGTGGTGAAGGCGGACGCGTACGGCCACGGGGCACTGGAGTGCGCACGGGCGCTCGAAGAAGAGGGAGCGCGCTGGCTGGGCGTGACCTCGCTGGATGAAGCTATACCTCTACGCGAGGCCGGCATCCAGGCACGCATTCTTCTGATGACGGGGTTCTGGCAGGGAGAGGAAGAGGAAATTGTCCGCCTGCGCCTGACGCCCACGGTTTGGGAGCCCGGGCAAGTCGAACTTTTCGAAAAGGCGGCGGCCCGTCTCGGTGTGCCGAAGCACCCAGTCCACCTGAAGGTGGATACCGGAATGGGGCGGTTGGGTATCGCTCCGGAAGATCTGGCCAAGGTTAGCGCAGCGCTGAAATCGTCACCGCACCTTGTTCTCGAAGGACTCTCCACGCACCTGGCGTCGTCCGAAGTACTGGACGCGCCTTCGGTGAGTGAACAATTGAAGCGCTTCGAAGAAGTGCTGCGTGGGTTGCGAAATGACGGATTCGAGCCACCGCTGATTCATGCGGCCAACACTGGGGCGGTCATCTCGCGACGGGAATCCTGGCACACCATGTTGCGGCCTGGAATCGCGCTCTATGGATACTATCTACCGTTTGAGCGGGCGGGCAGGGAGGTTAGCGGGGCCGCGCTCCGGCTGGCAGTGAAGCCGGTCTTGACCTGGAAGACCCGCATCCTCTCGTTGCGCGAAATGCGCGCGAACCAGGCTCTCGGGTATGGTGGAATTTATGTCACCAAGGCTCCGGCGCGAATCGCGGTACTGCCGGTGGGATATGCGGACGGATTGAATCGTCAACTGTCTTCCCGCGGCCGGGTGATCGTGCGCGAGCACTATGCGCCGATCGTGGGCCGCATTTCCATGGACCTGACTCTCGCGGATGTAACCGGCCTTCCGGGGGTTGCGGTCGGAGACGAGGTGATTCTGCTGGGATCCTGTGATGGTCTCAGCGTGGACGCTCGCGAGCACGCCCAACTGGCCAATACGACTCCTTACGAGATTCTCTGCAGTATCTCCAAGCGGGTGCCTAGGAAGTACAGTCGATAGTCTTTGGTCGTTCGTCGCTAGGCCTTCGGTTCTAGCTCACTTTACCCTTCCGCGTCTCTACGTACTTGCGAAGCACGGCGTTGATCGTGGTCTGGTACCCCTTACCATGCATGCGAAAGAAAGCGAGCACATCCGGGTCGAGTCGCAAGGTGATCTGTTTTTTCTTACCGGGCCAGCGAATTGCCTCTGCGAAGAATTTGTCGCCCAGTGCCGGAGTCTCAGAATACTCGATTTGCTGATCTCTCATCGAGTCAATGCGCTTCCAATTCGTCCTTGATTGCTTTCGCGTATTGCCTGCGCTCATTCTGATTTGCCTTTCTCAGCGAGATGATCCGGATGGTGTCGGACCCGCGTTCCGCAAAGGCCACCACCGCCACGCGGTCGCGAGTCACTCCGATGCCGCACCATCGACTCTCGCCGCAATCTTCGCGTACGTCGGGGCGCACCAGAAGAATGCCGTCGAACATTTCTGGGGCATCCGCGAAGTCGAAGCCGTGTTTGCGGATGTTGCTCCGGTTCTTGGCCTCATCCCATTGGAACTTCATTAGTGTAACTCCAAATGTAGTTACAAGCAACAGTGGCGACGATGATTCTGGATATGAAGATCCAGACTGGGATGGGCTGTGACCGCTGTCACACAGGGAAATAAAAAGGAAAACGCTTCACAGGCGAGTCTTAACAGCTGGCTGCGAATAGGTGCGCTTCGCTGTTCGCGCCCCGCCCCTCCGGCTGACTGTTTGCTATAGTCGTGAACAGGCATGTCTACACGCTACGCACAATGGATGTATGACTGGGAGACCCGGCTCACGTCGGTGGACAATAACCGCGTGGTGCGTCCGCTGGAGTGGGGCGTGGAGTGGGCGCGGGACTGGCCTTGCCGCAATGGCTTTGCCCCCGGGCACGTGCCTGAGGACGCGGAGAGGTTTCTGCGCGAGTATAACCAGCGCATTATGGCAGCGAGTGACGAGTTTTACTCCTACTCTTCGCCGTCAGACTTTCGTGTCGAGCGCCGCGAGGTCCAGGTTTTCAGCACACGAGAAGTCCCGGATCGGAAGTTGGAAGCGAAAGTCCGCGGCACCCAGGCTGATTTTCTGCGCTTCACCTCGCCGGTACGGTCACCCTATCCCGAAAACAACCTGGTGAACGCACGCTGGTTCCCGGCGCGAAGCAAGCGGGCCGTGGTTCTGCTGCCCCACTGGAATTCTGACGCGATCGCCTATACCTCGTTGTGCCGGGTCCTGAATCTGCTAGGCATCGCGGTGCTGCGTTTGAGCATGCCGTATCACGATATTCGGACGCCGGCGGAGATCAAGCGCGCCGATTATGCCGTCTCGGCCAACATTGGGCGTACGCTGGACGCGTGCCGCCAGGCGGTCATTGACGCGCGTTGCTGCCTCGACTGGCTCGAACAGCAGGGATACAGCCGTTTAGGCATCGCGGGCACAAGCCTAGGGTCCTGCTACGCCTTTCTGGCAGCGGCGCATGATCGCCGCATCCGGGCAGCGGCTTTCAACCACGCGTCCACCTTCGTTGCCGATGTGGTATGGCATGGACAATCTACCCGGCACGTTCGCGAAGGGCTGGAGCAGCAGATTGACCTCGAGCGTTTGCGGGCGCTTTGGAGCGCCGTGAGTCCTGCGTCGTACTTCCGACAATTCGCGCGCTGGCCTAGAAAGTCACTCATCGTTTATGCGAAATACGACCTGACTTTTCTTCCCGAGCTGTCCCGCCAGGCGGTGGAGGGATTTGCGGATCATGGCCTCGACCATAAGGTGGTCGTGCTTCCCTGCGGCCACTACACTACCGGCGAAACACCCTTCAAATACGTGGACGGCTGGCATCTGGCGTCGTTTTTCCGCACTGCGTTCGAGAGCAGCATTTAGCACTTAGCCCGTCGAGATTTTCGGCTCCTCCCCAACGGTTTCTGACTGAGTGCTAAGTACTAAATGCTGAGTGCTAAATGCCAGGTGCTTGTTTAGAATGACCTCATGAAGATCGCTCTTGGCGCCGACCATGCCGGTTTGGAACTCAAGGAAAAGATCAAACAGCATCTCGTCCAGAAGGGAATGAGTGTGGACGACCGCGGCACGCACTCGACCGAGTCGGTGGACTATCCTGACTTCGCGCGCCTGGTGGGCGAGGAAGTGGCGGGCAAGCGCGCCGACTGGGGCATTCTGGTGTGCGGCAGCGGCATCGGCATGGCCATCGCGGCCAACAAAGTTCCGGGCATACGCGCCGCCAATGTGAGCAGTGAGGTCGAGGCCCAGCTCAGCCGGGAGCACAACAATGCCAACATCGTGACGCTGGGTGCGCGTCTGCTGGATGAAAGCATGGCCTTGAGGATCGTCGATCGCTGGCTCAGCACACCGTTCGCAGGCGGCCGCCATGAACGGCGCGTGGAAAAGATCAGCGAAATTGAGCGGGCGGAAACGCGAGTACCAAGCAGGTAGTACCCATTCATGACCAGCCCATCCGAACCGGTACAGGAATACGGCAGGGACGGATTCGTCATCAGCACCGATCGTGCCAAGCTGGATTTGGACGTGATTTACACTTTTCTGGCCGAGTCCTACTGGGCCAAAGGCATCCCGCGCGAAGTGGTGGCCCGGTCCATCGAGAACTCGTTGTGCTTCGGAGTATATTCGGAGGGGAAACAAGTGGGATTTGCGCGCGTAATTTCGGATTACGCAACCTATGCCTACATCGGGGACGTGTTCGTGCTCGCGTCGCATCGCGGCCATGGGCTGGGGAAGTGGCTGATGGAGTGCATCATGCAGCATCCCCAACTGCAGGGATTACGCCGTTGGAGCTTGGTGACGCAAGACGCCCACGGGCTGTACGCACCGTTCGGCTTCACCCCACTGCAGGCTCCGGAGAAATACATGGAGCTACACCGGCCGAACGTGTATGAGAAGGTTAGCAGCCGGTAGCGAGGAGCAAGGAATTTCTTATGAAAAACGACGCTATGTCCCGTCCTCTGTTCGAAGTTGATCCGCAGGTGGCTGCCGCCATTGACAACGAAGTCCGCCGCCAGCATGAAGGGCTGGAACTGATTGCGTCGGAGAACTTCGTCAGCGAGGCCGTGCTGGAAGCCATGGGCTCGGTGTTCACCAACAAGTATGCCGAGGGCTATCCCGGTAAGCGTTATTACGGCGGCTGCGAGTTCACCGACGTGGTGGAAGAGTTGGCGCGAGAGCGGGCCAAGAAACTTTTCGGAGCGGAACATGCCAACGTGCAGCCGCATGCCGGATCCCAGGCGAACATGGAGGCTTATGCCGCTGTGCTGCAACCGGGCGACACCATTCTCGGTCTGAACCTGGCCCACGGCGGTCACCTTACTCACGGACATCATCTGAATTTCTCCGGCAAGACTTACCGCATTGTTCCCTACGGCGTGACCAAGGAAACTGAAACCATTGATTACGATGATCTCGAGAAGCTCGCCGAGAAGGAGTGTCCGAAGCTGATTATCGGCGGGGGCAGCGCATATCCGCGGATCATAGATTTTGCGCGCATGCGCCAGATTGCCGACAAGGTTGGCGCACTGTACCTGGTAGATATGGCGCACTTCGCAGGGCTGGTCGCAGGTGGCGCGCATCCGTCGCCTGTGCCACACGCGCACATCGTGACGTCGACCACGCACAAGACACTGCGGGGACCGCGGGCGGGAATGATCCTGTGCAAGCAGGAGTTCGCCGCAGCCGTCGACAAGAATGTTTTCCCCGGCATGCAGGGCGGGCCGCTGGTACACATGGTGGCGGCGAAGGCGGTGTGCTTCCTGGAGGCCATGCAGCCTGAATTTCGTGACTACGCGCGGCAAGTCATCGCCAACGCCAAGGTACTGGCCGATAGTCTAGCGGCAGAAGGATTCCGCATCATCTCCGGCGGAACCGATACCCACCTCATGCTGGTAGACGTTTTTTCCAAAGGCATGCTGGGCAGCGAGGCGGAGAAAGCCCTCGGCGAAGCGGGCATCACGGTGAACAAGAACGCTATTCCTTTCGACACCAATCCGCCCATGAAGCCGAGCGGGGTTCGCATCGGCACGCCAGCCCTGACCACGCGCGGCATGAAAGAACCCGAGATGCGCCAGATCGGGCGCTGGATCTCCGAGGCCCTGCATCATCGCACCGACGCCGCAGTGCTGGGGAAAATCCGCAAGCAGGTCCTGGAACTGGCTGAGACGTTCCCGTTGTATCCGGAGCGCAGAGCGAAGGCGCAGGCGGAAGTACGCGCTTAGAAGGGGAACTTAACCACAGAGGGCACAGCGGACCGCAGGGGAAGATAGTGCGAATTCTCTGTGTACCTCTGTGCCCTCTGTGGTTAAATTTCTGGCGTGCGAATCGCCATCGACATCCGGCGGATGACCGAGTTCGGCATCGGGACTTACACCCGCAACGTAGTGCGGGCGCTGGGCCGGTTGGATCGAGAGAACAAATATTTTCTTATCGGCTCCCCCGAGAAGGTGGCGGAGATCGGTCCGCTGCCGCCAAACTTTCACACCGTGCCGCTGCTGGATCCCGACACCACGATCAAGGGTTACCTTGAGTGTCGCACCATCCTTAAGCGTCTGAAATGTGATCTGGTGCATATCCCGCACCTGTTCTGGCTGCCGCGTACCCCGCCCTGCCCCTACGTAGTGACCGTCCACGACTTGCTGGAGCACATGTACCGCGCTCGCGGCCATTCTGGAATAAGGCGATCGTTGCACTTTCACCTTACGCGGCGAGTGTTGAAAGGGGCGGCGCGAATCTTCGCGGTCTCCAAGTTCACCAAGAGCGAAGTCGAGAAACTATTTGACATTCCAGCCGGGCGCATCGAGGTCGTATACAACGCTATCGACGAGCGTTTCCTGCGCGGGCACGCCACTCAGACCGACCGCCAATTTCTGGCCGAACGCTACCTTGTGAATTATCCCTTCTTGCTCTATGCCGGGCGCATCAGCCCGCACAAGAACCTGGTGCGGATCATCGAAGCTTTTTCGGCGCTGAAGGCCGCACTGGATAAAGAAGGGAAGTATCCCGATTTGAAGCTGATCATCATCGGCGACGAACTGTCCAAGCATCCCGACCTGCGCCGCACGGTCATCCGGGGCGGAGTGCAGAACGACGTGCGCTTCCTGGGATTTATTCCCATCGAAGTGCTCCGCATTTTTTACGACGCGGCGAAAATATTTGTGTTCCCCTCACTCTATGAGGGATTTGGCCTGCCGCCGCTGGAAGCCATGGCGCACGGCACGCCGGTTCTCACCTCGAATACTTCCTCGCTGCCTGAAGTGGTGGGCAACGCTGCCATGCTGGTGAACCCGGAAAACGTTTTCGAGATCATGCGCGCCCTGCACCGCGTGCTGGTCGACCAGGCACTGCGCGACAAGCTCAAAGAGCGGGGGTACGAGCAGGCCAAGAAGTTTTCGTGGGATGCGTCGGCGCGGCAGATTCTCGGTGTATATGAAAAAGTGGCAGGGAAGTCTCGGGGAGGCGCACAACCATCAGAAGAACAGGCAGTCGTACCAAGGGCGGCAAATTCATAACTGCTGCCGGTTAAGCGACCCGCGCCCAATTTGGCAGACACTTCCACGTTCCGGTCGGCGAACTCAAATCTACGACCGCCTTCCTGCTAATTCTACAATCGTCTACGTCCTCTCCGGCACCATGTACTGGATCAGGAACGTAAGGACGGTCGTGACAGACGCGCCGACGCTTGCCGTCGAGTCCGCGCCCGTCCAGCTTTTCCAGTGAGCTGCGAGAACAGGAGCGATGAGCACGGACAGAGCTCCCGCCAAAGTCCCGACACCCACCTTAGCCGTGGGGGCCCACTTGTCCCAGCCCGTCTTTGCTGGTTGTGGATTGTCAGCCATATCTTTCCTCCTGGGAGATGAATTTTGTTTTCCGCTTGCGGGGCCGGAGACTACCTACACTAATCGAGCTTAACTTGGCCTTTGCCGACTGATGGGGAAACGTTCACAACTGCACTCCCAAAGCTCGGGCTGTCTGCGGGCCGACCTCGCCATCACCAGCCAAGCCGTTGGAAAGCTGAAAAGCTACGACTGCGGCGTGGGTGTGCGGGCCGAAAGCGCCGTCGATGCGTCCGGGGTCAAAGCCCGCAGCTGCCAACTGCTGCTGAATCTCACGTACCTTGGCGCCGGTCATGGGAGGCGTTGTCAGGCGAAAGATGATGGTTGGGGGCGGAGATACCACCACGCTAGGCCCGGATGTGTATTGGATCCCCGGAACAAAAATGCCGAGGTCCCAGCGCCGGCCGGCGAGCGTGGATGCAATGACCCCATCCTTGTGGGAGTGGGCCTCTACGGTTCCGCCGTTCCCGTCGGACACGACAATGTGCCCGATGGCGCCGGGTTGTGGCTTTCGGAGAACGAACGCGCCAGGAGTCCGAGCGGCCTGGTCAATGCTGACGATTTGGCCGCGACTTTCTGCGTCTCGTTGCCAAAAGCCGCTGAAGGCGTCGGCCCTGGCGGGATTGCCCGAATCATTGTCGCAACCGTACAAGAACCCTGCGGCTTGGAAGACAAGCCATGAGGTGAATTCAGCGCAGTCCCAGGGACCCTTCCAGTTGGAATTGTCTTTCGGAGCTAGCGCTCCGAGAAAGTAGGGTTCGCCCACGTGAGGGCGCGCGAGCTGAAGGATGTTTTCTCCAGCAGTTTGGGATGGAAGCGGAGTAACTGCAGACATGTCTCCTCCTGTGCCTACAGGAAGCTTCGACCAAAATGCCAGCCCCAGAAATGAGGCTTTGGCGGCTAGCTTCCTGTTGGGGCTTTGCACGTTGCGAAATACTGGCCCAGGGGGAAGAGACGCAAATTGTGCTCCCTCAGCTCGGAAGAGTCAAGGGGGAAGGTCCGCCCGCCTTGTCCCTATTTTAGGATCACCAGAACTTTGATGGACCCGCTTCCGGCGGACAGCGGCTCGAGCGCCTTGCCCACAACCGCTCCCAGCATCTGCCTGGGATTGGTGGCCTTCATCGCATATCCGAGCCGGGAAGACGTCACCAGCAAATCGCCCACCAGGACCGGACCATTCTCGGTGCTGACCTTGGTGGGGACAATGCCCGTGATGGCGACGGGAATGTCATTTGGATCCACCCGCGTGACGCCCCCCTTTTCCGCGCCCAGGACAGCGGGACGCGTGGAATAGACGCCTACCACCCGGCGAGAGTAACGCGCCGTGGTCTTCTGCACACCTTTGCCATCAATGGACATGACCAGCACGTCGCCGGGTTCGTACAGCTCGCGCTGGCCACGAGCAGGCAGGGCCTCCGCGAAATCAGATCCCGCGACAAAAGTACCAGCGGTAGTAATGTGGCACTTGCGAGTGCCATCAGGGATGTGGCACTCCAGAAAGTTGGAGGTCGAGCCGGTGGGCAGCACCAGCTTCACCACCGCAGCTGTATTGTAGGCAAGGTCGCTACCAAGCCTACTCGGTCGGTAGGAGCCGACACGGTTATCTAATCAGCCTATACGTCGAGTGGGAAGACATTTTCACGCGGTCTGCTCACGCCCTTGAGCTTGGCAGGTCCGTGGAGGTTGAATGGGAACTTTTGCCAGCCGCCAGACTAAAGTTTCGAGACTTTGGCGCTGTTGACATTTGTCACCCATATGTTGGCCCCATCAAAGGCCACGCCATAGGGTATGCTTCCCACAAAAGTGCCGAGGGTTGAGCCGTCGCTCGCCCGCAGCTTGGTCACGGTGCTGCTGTCCTCATTTGCCACCCATATGTTGGCCCCATCAAAGGCCACGCCTTCGGGGCCAGTTCCCACCGCAAACGTGCCGAGGGTTACGCCGTCGCTCGCCCGCAGTTTCGAAACCGTGTTGCTATC
>JBGQBN010000080.1:0-12495 GCA_041494805.1 Terriglobia bacterium
AAGACCGTCAAGCCCTCGAGCGATGCGACTCAGCCCACTGTCGACCCGCATCTTTATTACGACCTTCTTAACAAAACTGGACTGATCACATTGCCGGTGAACCGAAACTGGGTCCAGCAACTGGCAGATCCGCGAAAGATCCCCGGGATGATCCTGGCCGCCTTGTTGATCAGCCTGGGTGCGCCGTTCTGGTACAACATCCTGAAAGATCTAATAGGGCTGCGATCTACGGTGGCCAAGAAAGATGATTCACAGCGGGCGCAACGCCAGGCAACGCAGGCGGGGAGTAATGGGGCGGAGTCCGAGACCACGGCCGCTGTCGCCGCTCCGGCCTGGCTCCATGGCGAGCGTGGCGATCTTGCCGCGGTGGGTTAGGGGACGACATGCAAAGTAAATGGATAGGCAGTCCCGAATCTAATTTCCGTCGAGGGCGCCCGTTCGGGCTTCGACCGGAAGCGATTGTTATCCACATCATGGATGGCAGCTTTGCGGCTGGTGAGTCGGTCTTCCGTGATCCCACGACCCACAAGTCCGCACACTACGGTATCTCCCGCGCGGGCGAAATTCACCAGTATGTGGATGAGAATGACACTGCATTTCACGCAGGAATTGTGGTCAATCCGACCTGGACCTTGCTGAAGGCACGGGTGAACCCGAACTTTTACACCATAGGGATTGAGCACGAAGGCCGTCCGGATGACGTGTGGCCCGAAGCCCAACTGTCCGCGAGCGCGACGCTGATCGGGCAGATAGCTGCACGCTGGCGTATTCCGCTCGATGAGTTACACGTGATCCGACACCACCAAATTCGAGCATCCAAGACGTGCCCTGGAAACTGGTTGAAGATTGGAGCACTGCTGACACGTGTGCCGGCCGCATCAGGTCCGGCGCCGGTGGAGGCTCCAGCAGCGGCGGTAAGTACAGCGGCTGCGGTTGGTGAAGCAACTGCAGTTCGTGAAGGAGCCGACGGTAGTGAAGCAACGGCAGCCAGCGCAGCAACAACGGTCAGCGCGCCCATTGCAGTAAGTCCAGCAACTCCGATCAGTGTGCCGGCAAAGACGACGGTGGTACGGACAGTCAGGAATGTGAACCTGCGCAGAGCAAAACCAATCACGACTGCGCAGGTAGTGCGCGTGATACCGGCACACACCGATGTTGCAATCACAAGGTACGAGATCGGAGAGCGGGTGGATGACAACGCATACTGGTACGCGGATGTCCAGGGCAACTATCTATGGGCGGGCGCGACCGACGCTCCTGACCCCACAGCCATGGCCGCCTAAGCTGCATAAGGCATGCACCCAAACCACCCTGTGCTCCGGGGCAAGCGAGGTTGCTCATCGCAGATCTTGACCGGAGTTGTCTCGAAATGTCCACCACCAGGGAAAGATTTTGTAACCGCCAACACGTGGTCTTCCAATCGGTGCCGGCGACGTGCGCTCGCAGTTCGAATCTTGGTGATCTGACTATCCAATCGGATAGAAGGAGCTATCTGCTCGGATAGAACGCAGGGCCCACTCCGGCATTTGTGTGGTGGTTTACTGCCGGTGTAAGTGCAGTGAAACACGGCCAGGAGAGGGAAGCGGGGGCTTGAAGCGACTGGTGGTATTCCACTTGCACTTCAGCGGCCAAGTTCAACCGGTGGGGACCGGACCTGCGTTAATCAATTTGTAAGCCATAAACAGTCTGGCGCTGTGTTGTCTGCATTGCGCCACTGTTTGCTTCGCCTTTCGTAGCGACGTCTTGGATCCAGTACCAACGCCCTCAGCCCGGCGCGGGAGTGACGTATGGCATCGCGAAGTCTTCTGTGGGTGGATTTGCGAGCGAAGAGATCTGCGCCCGACCTGTGCAGCAGCCTGCCGAAGCCGTACGGGGCGCAGCGTATCACCTGCGCCTCAGAAATCCCTCCGAGGATCGAGTCCGTCCTGCCCTGGGCGGTTTGTTTCGAGTATGACTGCCCGGATGCTCGCGGACTGCAAGTGCTGGCGGAGACTAAACGGCACCACAGCTCGACCCCGATCGTGATGTTGACCGCAGAGCACTCCCAGTCACTGGCGGAGTGGGCACTTCGGACCTGCGTCTGGGATTACCTGATCAAGCCTGTATCCCTGCGGAACCTGTGCCACTGCTTGATGACGATTTATCGCGGTACTCCTGCCGGCACACCCTCCAACCCGGGAGCTGCGCGGCAATTGACCGGCGATGTGCAACCGGGGCTCGACCGGGAACTCAGCGGCAAGTGGCTGCTGGTGCTCTCCTATGTGGAGGCCAACTACGTGGAAAAGATCTCTCTGGCGACGGTGGCTGGGCTGTGTGGGCTGAGCCCATTTCAGTTCAGCCGGGCCTTTAAGAAGGCCAAGGGAGTCACGTTTCGGGATTTCGTGCTTGATTTTCGAATCGAGAGAGCCGCTCAGAGCCTCAAGAACCCAGGCGCGCCGGTTACAGACGTGGCCTTCGGAGTCGGTTTTAACGATCTGTCCTATTTTGCGCGTATGTTTCGCTGGCGTTTCGGGGTTTCTCCCTCTCACTACCGGGAGACTCATGAAACCCGCCAGTTGTTATTGTTTCCGCCGGAAGACGCCGCCTGAGCTGCGACTGCTGCAAAATACTTCCATCCGAGACGCAACGGAATCCTAGCCAAGCGATTTCATCTTGCGGTTGAATAGGTGCCCATAATCACTTCGGCTTCCCAGAAGTCGAGACACCGGCCATTCACTAGAAGCACGATCGAAGCAAGCAGCGAGTTCCCCATGGGGTCTCGCAGGGGAGGATTTCCAATGCCAGTCGCAGTTTCCTATCCAGGCGTATATGTCGAAGAGATACCCAGTGGGGTTCGCACCATCACTGGAGTAGCCACCTCAATCGCGGCGTTTGTGGGATGGGCGCCCAAGGGGCTGACCGACAAAGCTCAACTGGTCCTGAGTTGGCCCGATTTCTACCGGCAGTTAGGAGGCTTGGATGCCCGCAGCAAGTTGGGGTATGCGGTCTCGCAATTCTTCATGAATGGCGGGCAACAGGCATACATCATACGACTGGCGGCCACCGATGCGGCTGCTGGGACGCTCACGCTGGGCACCGCACCGAATGCAATTACAGTGACTGCCGCGAATCAGGGAGCATGGGCCAATAACTACGCCATCACGATAAAGGGGCAGGGGGGCACCAGCACTCGCTTCCGGCTTCAGGTGGTTTACGTACCGCCAAGCCCGGCTCCCCAAGTTGTTGTTGAATCATTCGAGAACCTCTCCATGGTCAACCCAGATTCGCAGGGACGGTTCGTCGGGGATGTGCTCAAGCAATCGAGCTTCGTTACCGCGACGGTCCCGGCGACCGCCACTACTCCACCGACAGATACGACGGCCGCGCAGCCATTGACAGGCGGTGCTGATGGGACAGTGCTGAATCCCAACGATCCGGCCTTTGAGACTGCGCTTGTCCCAGGCAGCCTAACCGGAGGTGTGTATCTGCTCGACCATGTCGATTTGTTCAATCTGCTCTGTGTTCCCGCAGAGACTTCGATAGGGATTGTGCCCAAGCTCGAAAAGTATTGCCGTGACCACCGGGCCTTCCTGATTGCTGACAGCGCTGCGGCGGCTACTCTGACAACCCTGCAGAATGGACCCGACCCCTCGACCACGGGCGACGATGCCATCAACGCGGCGTTCTACTTTCCGTGGGTCGAGGCACCCGATCCTCTCAACGAGAACCGGCCCTCCGACTACCCACCGTGCGGTTTCGTGGCGGGTCTCTACGCCCGCACGGATGCGACACGCGGAGTATGGAAGGCGCCAGCGGGAACCGATGCCAGCCTCACCGGCGTTACCGGCGTGGCGGTGGATTTGAATGACAAAGAGAATGGCGTGCTGAACCCGGTGGCGGTGAATTGCATTCGCAATTTCAATGTCTACGGCACAGTCCTGTGGGGCGCCCGGACAATGCGGGGCAATGATCAAATCGGGTCGGAATGGAAATATGTTCCTGTGCGGCGCACGGCGTTGTTCATCGAAGAAAGCCTCTTCCGCGCTCTCAAGTGGGTGGTCTTCGAACCCAATGACGAGCCGCTGTGGGCGCAGATTCGCCTGAATGTGGGCGCCTTTATGAACAACCTGTTCCGCCAGGGCGCATTCCAGGGCAAGACGCCGCAGGAAGCGTATTTCGTGAAGTGTGACAAGGAAACCACGACACAGAACGACATCAACCTGGGGATCGTCAACATCGTGGTGGGTTTCGCTCCACTGAAACCGGCCGAGTTTGTGATCATCCAGATCCAGCAGATGGCGGGCCAGATCGCGACGTAAGGAGGGAATGGTATGGCGCAATTCACAGCAAACGCACAGCGCTTCGATCCGTACAAGAACTTCAAGTTCCGGATCAAGTGGGATGGCCGCTACGTGGCGGGCGTGAGCAAGATTGGACTGCTGAAGCGCACCACGGAAGTGGTCAAGCACCGTGAAGGTGGAGATCCCTCCAGCAGCCGCAAATCGCCCGGGCGGACCGAATACGATGCCATCTCTCTCGATCGGGGCGTTACCCACGACACGGAATTCGAGAGGTGGGCCAACAAAGTGTGGCACATCGGCGCCGGACTGGGGGCGGAAGTCTCGCTTAAGGATTTCCGGAAGGACGTAATCATCGAGGTCTACAACGAAGCCGGTCAACTGGCGATCGCGTACAAGGTCTATCGCTGTTGGGTCTCGGAGTACCAGGCCTTGCCGGACCTAGACGCCAACGCAAACGCCGTCGCCATCCAGCATATCAAGCTGGAGAACGAGGGTTGGGAGCGCGATCAGGAAACGCCGGAACCGTCAGAGCCGACGTTCAGCATCCCGGCCGTGGGGTAATCGACCATGGGTGGGCTATCGGCTCCGGGCTTACTAACGGTGTGGGAGCGGGGCTTGGAGCAGGGTGTGATTGACCGGGCGCTCACGCTCCTGGCCGCAGCCTGCCCTGAGTTCTCGCCCGAGGCGCTGGCTGGACTTAGTATCGGCCGCCGCAACGCGGGCTTGCTGCAGTTGCGCGAATGGGCCTTCGGCCCCGAGTTGGCTGGTCTGGTGGTGTGCCCACACTGTGGCGAGCGGCTGGAGATGAACCTGAATGCCGCCGCCATGCGTTCCGCGACTGAGCCGGCGCCCGCAATACCCGTGTCGCTAGCTGTTCACGGCGTCGAGTTGCTGTTCCGCCCACCCAACAGTGACGATTTGCAGGCTGTCGCCGGTCTAGAGAGGGACGAGATGCGGAGCCAACTCTTCGAGCGCTGCCTGCTCCAGGCACGGTCGGGGGGCGAAACCGTATCTGCGAGCCAACTGCCGGCAGAGGTCGTGGACGCCACGATCGAGGGTATGGCGCAAGCCGATCCCCAAGCAGATGTTCAAGTGGACATCTGCTGTGCGGCGTGTGCTCACCAATGGTGTGAAGTCTTTGACATCGTTTCCTTCTTGTGGACCGAGGTCGATGCCTGGGCCCGGCGGGTCCTGAGCGAAGTACACACGCTAGCCCTGGCCTACGGATGGCGGGAAAGCGACATCCTGGCGCTCAGCCCTGCACGGCGGCAGCTATACCTCGAAATGGTGGGTTCATGAGCGATTTTCTCAACCATCTCGCCAGTCGGAGCTTCGGTTTCACTCCGGCGATTCGGCCGCATCTGACGGCGCTGTTCGAGCCCCTGCATGGGGCCGGCCCGCAACTCGCCGGCTTCGCGCCGCAGGCGGGGATCGAGAAATCGGCGTTCTCCGAAGAGATGAAAGGGGGCGCTCTTCATCAGGATCAGTTTTCAACTCGCCGGCCAGTTAGCGCTATGCCCACGCTGGGTGAAACCCGAACCCAGGCAGCCGAGTCACAGATGGAACTGCCGTCTCATGTCTTCTCGCCGAACCCCGGAGGGCCACGGTTCGGGACTGACCAGCAGGATCCACTAGAGGGCGGGACTGCATCCTTAGGGGTCAGATCAACTGAGTCCAAGCCAGAAGGGAAGCTGCGATCGTTCACGCGTCATCAAGAATCGCAGGTGGCGCCATCCGGTTGGGATCGAGAAACGCGTGGCGGCGATGTCTCGCAGGCAAGCTCACGTGAATCGAGGCTGGAAGGAGAAGTAGCACATCCTGATGCACTCTCGGCGGCGCCAATGCGAAGCAGCGCCAAAGTGGATGGGTCACGGGGGCACCTATTGCCGGCCCGTGCGAATTCTTCGCGACCCCTAGCGAGAGACCAAATTCCAGTTCCTATCGTGGGGGTTCCCGCCACTTTCCCGTTCGCGTCGTCGCGGTGGAATGGCGGATCGAGGCCGGATCTTATAAGAGCCCGTACTCTGGGGTCCTCCGCGCGCAGAGTGGGGCGCGAGGCTGCGGCGGATCAAGTGGACTCGGAACCTGCAATTCAAGTGAGTATTGGGCGGATTGAAGTGAAAGCGACCCCGCCCAAGGACGGCTCAGGGCGTGTGGAGCGCCCGCCTTCGAGCGTGATGAGCTTGGACGAATACCTGCGCCGCCGGAGCAAACGGGGTGGCGAATGAGCAACGCTACAGCGGTAGCCGCTGTCACCCTCACGTTGCAGGCGATTCTAGGCAGCAGTGTCCCAGCCGACCCCGGTCTCACGGATACCACCGTGACGACACTGCCTCCCGACAAGGCCCGCGGCAACAACAATGCTAACCAGCTCAATTTGTTTCTGTACCAAGTGCTGCCCAATCCCGCCTGGCGCAACATGAACATGCCCGGTCAGGTGATAGCGGGGGAAACGGGGAGCCCGCCGCTGCCGTTGACCCTTCACTATTTGATTACGGCCTTCGGGAGGGACAACGACACCGTCCAGCCCTTCAGCCATCAGCTCCTGGGCAAAGCCATGAGTGTGCTGTACGACCATGCTCTGCTGGGTCCCGACGAGATCAGGGCGGCCACCGCGGCATCTCTTCCGACCAGCGACTTGGACCGTCAGGTGGAACGGGTGCGGATCACGCTGCAACCCCTGTCGCTGGAGGAAATTTCCAAACTCTGGACCGGCCTGGCCACGCAATACCGTTTGTCGGTGTCATACGAAGTTTCGGTGGCGCTGATCGAGAGCACGCAGCCGTCGCGAACGCCCCTGCCGGTGCTGACACGGGGTCCCGCTGACCAGGGCATCTCTTCCCAGGGGAATCTGCTTTCTCCGTTTCCGGCTTTGGAGGAAGTGAAGCTTCCCAACCAGCAGCCCAGCGCCCTACTGGGGGACACTCTGACCTTGAGTGGGCAGCATCTGGATGGCGCCAACCGCAAAGTGGTTTTCAATCATCCGCTGTTGGCAAATCCGCAGGAGATTACTCCCCTAGCCGGGGGCACGGCCACACAACTCAAGGTCAATGTGCCCAACACGCCGGCCCTGTGGCCAGCGGGTTTCTACACGGTCGCGGTGCTGGTACAAGGGCCCTTGGAGACTCATCGCCGCACCACCAATCAACTGGTATTCTCGCTCGCGCCCAGGATCACGATTGCGCCCCTGACGACGGCCTCGGCCAGCAGCATCACCTACACCGTGACCTGCAGTCCGGAGATCAGGCCGGAACAGCGCGCCGTTCTGCTGTTTGGAGATCAGGAGATCCTGGCGGAACCCCACGCTACGCAAACTGCCACGCTCACCTTCATCGCCAACAACGTGGGCCCGAACGATTATCTGATTCGGCTCCGCGTGGATGGTGTGGACAGTTTGCTGGTGAATCGCTCGGTCACGCCGCCGGCGTTCGATCCGACGCAAAAAGTGAAAGTCATATGAGCGAATATCTCAACTGGCAAGAAGCGAACGCGCAATATCTGTCCGCCGCCCTGGCGTGGTTGCGTACCTGCCTGGAGAGTGATCCGGCGCCACAGCCGGGGCCACTTGTGCCGTTTGTGTCACAGACGAGAGAAGAGCCCAGGTCTTTTTGGAACTACATTGTCGGAGGACCCGGAGAGCCCCCAGCAAAGACCTTGAACTTGCTGCCTGCGCCGCGCGGCTCAAACCGCGACGAGCGCGTGGCGCAGGCAGCCGCGGACTTGAAGGCTGCGGGCTCGCGCATGGACCCGCCGCCTGCCCTGGTGATGATGTCCCGCCGATTGGGGCTCTCAAATTTCGAGGAGCAAGTCTTGCTGTTATGCATTGGGATGGAACTGGATTCCGGGATCGCTGCTCTCTGCGGCCGGGCCCAGGGAGACTCGAGTCGTCCTTATCCTACTTTCGCCCTCGCTTTCACCATGTTCGAAGAACCTGCATGGGAGGCGCTTTCTCCGGAACGGCCGCTGCGCTATTGGCGCCTGATCGAAATCAGCCAGCCGGGCGGGCAGATTCTCACAGCCAGCCCTCTGCGTGCCGACGAAAGAATCGTAAATTACGCCAAGGGGCTGAATTATTTGGACGACCGCCTAACACCGCTGCTCACACGGCTGGATGTTCCTGCCGCCTCGGCGGACGTTCCGGCATCGCAACGCCTGGTGATTGACACTATTGTTCGCCGCCTGCAGCAGTCAGAGGCTGCGCCCGGTCCGCCCGTGGTGGAACTGCTCGGAACCGATTCGGCAAGCAAGCAACTCACGGCCGGACGGGTGGCGGATTCTCTGGGCCTGCGACTGTATCGCCTGTCCCTGGGTCTGTTGCCGACGGCCAACGGCGACCTTGAGACTCTGGCTCGGCTGTGGCAGCGTGAAAGCCTGCTACTACCAGTCGCGCTCTATCTGGACACGCAGGGATCCGCAGCCGATGCACTTTCTCCGGGGTCAGGTTCTTCCCTCGCACGTTTCCTGGATCGCCTCGACGGACTAGCTTTTCTCGGCACACGCGAAGTCTGGTCTGGCCTGACCCGGTCCTGCCTGTCCCTGGACGTTGGCAAGCCCGTCCCTTCCGAGCAAGAGGCCGCCTGGAAAGCTGCCCTGGGAACGGCTGCCGGGGAAAGTCCCGCGCTGCTTGCCGGCCAATTCAACCTGGGTCTAGCCACCATTCAGCAGACTGTTCAGCAGGTCGTCTCGGATTCGGCGCCTGATAACCGGTCGCTGCATGAGCGGCTGTGGGACGCCTGCTTGACCAGCACACGTCCGCGGCTTGACATGTTGGCGCAACGCATCGTGCCCAAAGCAAGCTGGGACAACATCGTGCTGCCTGCGGCGGAAGCCAGCTTGCTGCGCCAGATTTCGGAACAGGTGGCACAGCGAAGCACGGTGTACGGGAAGTGGGGATTTGAGCGAAAGATGAGCCGCGGTCTGGGCATCAGTGCGCTGTTCGCGGGCGAGAGCGGAACGGGCAAAACGATGGCGGCGGAAGTTCTGGCCAACCAGTTGCGCTTGAATCTGTACCGCATCGATCTGTCGGCCGTAGTCAGCAAGTACATCGGGGAGACGGAAAAGAACCTGCGCCGGTTGTTTGACGCTGCCGAGGATGGCGGCGTGATTTTGTTTTTCGACGAGGCGGACGCGCTCTTCGGCAAGCGCAGCGAAGTCAAGGACAGCCACGACCGCTACGCCAACATAGAAATCAATTATCTGCTGCAGCGCATGGAGGCGTTTCGCGGGCTGGCTATTCTTGCTACCAACATGAAGAGCGTGCTCGACTCTGCCTTCATGCGGCGCTTGCGCTTTGTGGTCAATTTCCAGTTTCCGGGAGCGGTGGAGCGCAAAGCCATCTGGCAAAAGGTGTTTCCGGCGGAGACGCCTGTCGCTGGACTGGATTTCGATCGCCTGGCGCGCCTGAATCTAACCGGCGGACACATTCACAACATCGCCTTGAACGCGGCCTTCCGGGCCGCGCACACTGGCACCCCGGTGGGCATGCCGCTGGTCCTTGAAGCCGCCCGCACCGAACTGCGAAAGCTCGAACGGCCCATCAACGAGCTGGACTTTCGCTGGCAAGGCGTCCCCGGAGCCGTGGCATGAAGGTGAACGTGCACATCGAACGGCTGGTGCTCGACGGACTGCCCATCACGAGCGCGCAGGGGCCAAGGGTGCGGCACGCGGTGGAGAGGGAACTGACTCGCCTGCTCGGCGTCGGAGGCTTGTCGGGTGAACTGCGCGCGGGCGGTGCTGTGCCTTCGGTGCGGGCAGGTGGATTCGAGGTAGCGAGAGAGAACCACCCTACCGGAATCGGACGGCAGATTGCCCGAGCCGTGTATGGCGGGATCGGGAGCAAGAGATGAGCGGCCGTGCGTTGGTCCCAACTGTCGCAGCCGCGATGCCGGCGTTTACGCCGGTGCGTGGTGGCGTTCTGCAGCGCAAGTGTGACTGCGGCCAGCACACCACCGGTGGCGCATGCGAGGAATGCAAAAAGAAGCACATGAAACTACAGCGACATGCCGCAGGCCCCGCCGGACCGGCGGTTGCTCCCGCCATTGTGCATGAAGTGTTGAACTCTTCAGGCCAGCCTCTCGACGCAGCAACGCGAGGTTTCTTCGCGCCGCGATTTGCACACGATTTCAGCCAAGTGCGAGTGCATGCAGACTCACAAGCAGCTGAGTCGGCGCATGCCGTCAATGCACTGGCATATACGGTGGGGAACGACATTGTGTTTGCCCATGGCCGATATGCACCCCAGACCTCTGCCGGGAAACACCTATTGGCCCATGAACTTACCCATACGTTGCAGCAAGGTGAGAGAGGGCTGGGACTCCACAAGGCCACAGTGGATTCTGAGACGGAAGGCGACCAATCATTGGAAGCCGAAGCAGAAGCGACGGCCTATGCGGTGATGTCTCTGGACGACGATGAAATCAGGGGACCAGATCCAGAGGATTCTACTCACGAGGTGGTTGCTCGCGACGACCCGAAACCGAAAGGCCCCACCAAGAAGTCGGCCCCCAAGGCGAAGCCCGCACCGAAGCCGAAGCCAAAGGCCCCGCCAAAACCTAAGCCGAAACCGAATCCGTGTACGAGGGACATCTTCTACGAAGGGACCTGCAAGGGTCTGGTTCTGGGCGCGAGAGATCGCTGCTGCGATCCGAAAGATGGCCTACTCAATCCCGACCGTGACAAGGACGTGGACGGTAAGCCATGTCCGGACCACAAATTTACTCCCATGTTTACCTGTGATCATGACTGTGCCGGCGCTTTAAAGAAGGGCTGCAGCGACACTGACAACTGGATGGCCGTACCGAGGAACCAGTTCGACCGTAAGCAGTGCGGCGATGTATGGACAATCTGCGCCAAGGGCAAGCAGACGCATGCCTACGTTCGAGAGAAGTCCGTCACCCAGGCAAAGTTTGAAGTAGGCAAGAGAATTGTTCAGGATCTGGGAGTCCCCGAAGACACATTTAAGGGAGCTGCCTACAAACCCGGAGCCGACCAGAAGGTGATCGATAAGGACCCCTGCTGCTCGGCTTCCACACCACAGCCCCCTTCGCCACCACCGCGACCTAAGACAAGACTCAAGTATCAAGAAGAAAGGCTTCTTCCGGAGGGGGAGTCTTATGCCTAATCGCGCATGATTCCAGTACTCATAAGGAAAGCACTATACGCGAATTTATGAATACTCCAACACCAAGCCGGGTTCCAGCCAATCTAAAGGCAACTTCTGCTCTTACGCCCGCCCGGACTGGAATGCTGCAGCGCAAGTGTGATTGCGGCCAGCACA
Source organism: Terriglobia bacterium (assembly GCA_041494805.1). Classification (GTDB taxonomy): domain Bacteria; phylum Acidobacteriota; class Terriglobia; order Terriglobales; family Acidobacteriaceae; genus JBGQBN01. The sequence continues at coordinate 11,557 of JBGQBN010000080.1, forward strand.
CGGTTGCGGGTGGGGAATGCGAGGATTGCAAGGACAAGCAGATGACCCTGCAGCGGCACCCAATCGGCTCAGCTGGACCGATGAAGGTCCCCCCCATCGTGCACGAAGTGCTGCGCTCGCCCGGGCAGCCGCTGGATGCGGAGACGCTATCGGTTTTTGAGCCCCGCTTCGGGCATGATTTCAGCCAAGTGCGGGTGCACACCGACTCTAACGCTACCCAGTCGGCTCGCGCGGTGAATGCGCGGGCTTACACAGTAGGCCGGGACATAGTTTTCGGTGGAGGACAATATGCACCGGAGACCCACCAAGGGCGGCGGCTGTTGGCCCATGAATTGACCCACACGGTACAGCAGGGAACACACGCTACACCAGCAGACTCGACACTGGAACTGGGCAGCCCGGGAGGCGTGCCTGAAGTCGAGGCGGAGCAGATGGCGTCCAGATTCAGCGCATCCCCTTCCCAACAATTCTCGGCGGGCAACAATCCCATGCGGGAAGGTCGTGTATCGGCCGCCGTCCCGCTTGGAAACATACAGCGCCAGTTCATTACGCCCCTGGCGCAGGGTGGTGGTTTTGGGGGCCTCATGGAGCGCGACCGGCAATACACTCGGCGGTTGATGTCAACACCATTTCATGTTTGCTCGCGTCCACTTCAGAATATCCCCGAATTTCTAGGACTCAAGCACGCGTATGTCGATGCCCCTCCTCATCGTTATGCGGTCATTACCCCTCTGTGCAAGCCCACCGACGGCGGTCCTGACAGTGTCATAAAGGGCGCCGTTGCAAGCAAATGGGCGAATTCGCCTGATCCTTGCGGGAAAGAGCCACGGTGTGTGCCCTGCCAGCCGAAGCCTGGAGTAACCGACGTAGGTGCTTGCCTGAGTAGCGCATTCAGCGCCTACAACAGCCCAAGTTTGTATAAGGCGCTCGGCCCTAACA
>JBGQBN010000070.1:0-17289 GCA_041494805.1 Terriglobia bacterium
CAGTTTCAGCTTCAGGTTCACGGGTACGTAGTCATGCCGGAGCATGTTCACCTCCTGCTCAGCGAACCACAACAGGATACGCTGGCCGATGCGCTGAAGTCGTTGAAGCAAGGAGTAGCGCGGCGTTTGATTGGCGACGCGGATCATTTCCGGCAAAAGCGGTACTACGATTTCAACATTCGAAATTACCCGCAGTTTGTGGAAAAGCTGCGGTATATTCATCGCAATCCGGTGAAGGCTGGGTTGTGCGAACGTCCGGAGGACTGGGAGTGGAGCAGCTTTCGCCACTACGCAACCGGCTGTGAGGGGCGGGTGGAGATCGAGTCGGAATGGAAGGCACGAAAACGCGAACGAACGGCGGGAAGACTTTGTCCAGCGGTAGAACTGCCCCACTCAAGCCAAAACCGGGCTTGAGTGGGCCACCCGTCCTGCAGTGGAATGGAGATCGGGCTTGACGAAAACCTTGCGTGCGGTGTTTGCAATCGTACTCGGCATTTCTTCTATTTTGTTGTGGGGCAGCGATGCGCCGCGTAAGCCGAAGGTTCGAGCGATCACCGCCTTCGTTCGCATCGACCCCGCCCAGTATGTCCAGCAGGTCCAAAGAGCTTTGGTGATGCTTCGCCAAGCCAAAGCCGCCTACGAAAAGGGCGGATACGAAGTTCAGACCGTCCGCATTACGACCCAGCCGTTTCCCGAGTACGTTCGGGGGCTTTCAAAACTGGAGGCGCTAGATTTCTTCCGTGCACTCGATAAGCTCGCAAGCGACCAATCGTTCCTTGCCAACATCGGTCCCGCAATGTTGGGCGATCAGGATGATCCCGCCATGGCCGATCTTCTGGGCGAAATTCTCGCTACGACGAAACTGAACGCGAGCCTGGTGGTGGCCGGGGATGACGGCATCCACTGGAACGCGATTCGTGCGGCGGCGAAGATCATCGAATACCTCGAGGACCACAGTCCGAACGGCTCCCGTAACTTTGGTTTTGCTGCCACCGCGATGCTGCCAGCCTACGCTCCGTTCTTTCCGGGCTCGTATCACAACGGCGAGGGACACCAGTTTGCCGTGGGTCTGGAAGGCGGCAACTTCGTAGCAGATGTTTTCACCGCCGCTCACGGCGATGTCCGGGTGGCGAAAGAAAATCTGTCGCGAGAACTGGCGGAACATGCCCGTGCTCTGGAAGCGATAGCGGCACATATCGAGAAAGATTCCGGATGGAGCTACATGGGTCTGGACGCCACGCCCGCGCCGAATGGTGACTCTTCCATCGCAGCAGCAATGGAGAAGCTGAGCGGTGCGAAGTTCGGTTCCAGCGGAACATTGACTGCGGCGGCGATCATCACCGAGGCCGTGCGCTCGATTCTGGTGAAGCGCGCGGGCTATTCGGGGCTCATGTTGCCTGTACTCGAAGATCCTGTTCTGGCGGAACGCTGGAGCGAAGGCACGTACAGCCTGGATTCTCTGCTGGCCTACTCGGCGGTGTGCGGGACCGGCCTGGACACGGTGCCCCTCCCGGGGGATGTGACGCAACAGCAACTGGAGCGAATCATTGGCGACGTGGCCAGTCTGGCTTTTAAGTGGCACAAGCCGCTGACCGCCAGGCTGATTCCGGCTCCGGGCAAGAAGGCGGGGGAGCGAACCGACTTTAACTTCGGGGTCGCCGATTTTCCTAACGCCACGCTGCAGCCGCTGCCCTAGGTCGAGCATTCGCTCCAATTTGATGAAGGTCGTTAACCCACGTTAATGCAACACATTCTGAGTCATTGCTATGTATGTACAAATAATGTACACTCTATCCAGTGAACGAATCCCACGAGTTCGACTGGGACGAACACAATGAACAGCACTTGGCGAATCACGGCATCAGTCGGGCCGACGCGGAAGATGTCTTGTCGGGAAACCACATTCTTCTGGAATACCAGATGGAAGGCAGCGAGCAGCGTTGGATCGCGGTCGGTGTGACTCGCGATGGCCGTGTTTTGAACATCGTGTTTGCAATTCGGGGCGAGGCCATGCGCCCAATCACAGGCTGGGCCGCGGACAAAGAGACGGCGGATCTATTCGTCAGGGAATGGGGGCTGGAGTGAAGACGGCAAAAGCGAAAATGAAACCGGCGGTCATTCCGAGTTTTTCCAACGAGGCCGAAGAAGCGATGTGGTGGGACGCTCATCGTTCTGAAATCGAGGCAGAAATCCGGCAGCGCATGAAGCAGAAGCGGTCGCTGACGTTGGGCAACCTGCTTCAAGGAACAAAACCCTCCCAACCTGTCACCTTGCGGATTTCCAGGGAGGACCTGGAAACCGCGCGCCGGTTAGCCGCGCGAAAAGGTCTGGGCTACCAGACGTATATCAAGATGCTGCTCCGAGAGGCTCTGGCGAAGAACGCGTCTACGTCTAAGTAGATGATGGTACCTGTGCGATCAGGAACTCGACCTCAAAACGCGTCAATCCCGGTCACACTCTGCCCAATAATCAGCGTGTGGATGTCATGCGTCCCCTCATACGTCTTCACCGATTCCAGGTTCATCATGTGCCGCATGATGGGATACTCGTCGGCCACGCCGTTAGCGCCCAAAATGTCGCGGGCCATGCGAGCGCATTCGAGGGCCATCCAGACGTTGTTTCGTTTGGCCATGGAAATGTGCTGCGGTCCAGCTTTGTCTTTATCTTTGAGGCGGCCGACTTGCAGCACTAACAACTGCGCCTTGGTGATTTCGGAGATCATCCAGGCGAGCTTTTCCTGAACCAGCTGGTGCGAGGCGATGGGCTGATCGTGGAACTGCTTGCGGAAGAGGGAATACTGCAGCGCGCAGTCGTAGCAAGCCATGGCAGCGCCGATCGCGCCCCAGGCGATCCCGTAACGTGCCTGGTTCAGGCACTTGAGTGGAGACTTCAGGCCGCCGCTCTCCGGCAGCAGGTTCGACTCGGGGATGTGCACGTCCTGCATGGAGAGGCTTGAAGTCACCGACGCGCGCAGCGACCATTTGCCGTGAATATCTTCGGCGCGAAAACCGGGACGGTCGGTTTCCACCAGAAAACCGCGGATCTTGTTATCTTCTTGCTCGACCTTGGCCCAGATGACGGCCACATCGGCGATCGAGCCGGAGGTGATCCACATCTTCTCGCCGTTGAGCACGTATTCTTTCCCAGCTTTGCGGGCGCGGCTGCGCATGCCATCCGGGTTGGAGCCGAAGTCGGGTTCGGTTAAGCCGAAGCAGCCCAGCTTTTCGCCCTTCTGCAAAGCCGGCAACCATGTCTTCTTTTGGTCTTCGCTTCCGAATGCGAAAATCGGATACATCACCAGCGCGGACTGCACGCTGACGAACGAGCGGACGCCGCTGTCACCCCGCTCCATCTCCTGCATCACAAGGCCGTACTCGACGTTGGACATCCCTGCACAGCCGTAACCCTTCAGGCTGGCACCGAAGAATCCGAGGTCGGCCATGGGTTTGACCAGTTCGCGGGGGAAACGGCCGGCGCGGTTGCACTCCTCGATGATGGGGATCAGGTTGTCTTCGATAAATTTGCGGGAAGTATCGCGGACCAGGCGCTCGTCGTCGGTGAGCAACGTGTCGAATTCGAGGTAATCAACACCCCGGAACTTGATGGCCATAATGCTCTCGTTTCCGTCGTGCCGTACACAGGCGCAAGAATTGAGGAAGAGGAAACCTTAGAAGGTAACAAAGGGCTCGGAGGGCGTCAAACCGGGGGCAGTCGGTACCCGCGTTCCGAGCGCTCAGGAAGGGCCCTGGTGCCGTTTGCTGGTTACTACCAACTAGGTATTGGGTATCTAGTTTTTACAATCTTTTTGCAATTGATTCAGGAATTCCCAGATCCCAGGCATCTAAACTTCAAGAATACCCCGGGACAGCGCAACGCTTTAGTAATTTGCTTCCCGGTCCGGGGACAGGCACAATACCCCGGCGAGGCATATATGGTCGTGGCGTTCAAAAAACGAGCTGCGCAACCTGCCTTGTTCACGCTGCTACTCGCGGTCGCTATGTGTATGCCCGCCGTCGCTGCCGACGTCGCACCCGCCCAGTCGGTATTGGACGGAGGTTTCCGTCTTCTATACGACCTCGACTTCGATCGGGCCCATCAGGTATTTGCCGGCTGGCAGCAAGAGCATCCCGAGGATCCTTTGGGTCCCGTTTGCGACGCGGCGGGGATGCTCTTCTCCGAATTTCAGCGCCTGGGCGTGCTCGAATCCCAGTTCTACGAGGACGATAAAGCATTCGACGGGCGCAAGAAGCTTGCGCCCGATCCGGCTCTCCGTGATCGCTTCAACGCCGCACTGGAGCAGGCTGAGACCCGTGCTCACGCCCGTCTGGCAAAAGATCCCAAAGACCGCGACGGGTTGTTTGCCATGACGCTTTCATCGGGATTGAAAGCCGACTACGCCGCGTTAATCGAAAAGAGGAATCTGGCTTCTTTGCGCTACACCAAAGAGGCGACCAACTGGGCCAACCGGTTGCTGGCGGTGGATCCCGACTGCTACGACGCCCATCTCGCCACCGGGATCAGCCAATACATCATCGGCAGCATGGCCGCGCCCGTGCGCTGGTTCTTGCGGCTGGGCGGCGTCTCCGGAGACAAGAAAGCTGGCATCGCCGAGCTGCAACTGGCCGCGGAACGTGGCCGCTATCTCGCGCCCTTTGCGCGCATCTTGTTGGCCGTCGCTTATGTGCGCGACAAAGACAAGCCTCGTGCCCGCGAACTGCTGGCATCGCTTCGCGATGAGTTCCCCAACAACCCTCTCTTCGCGCGCGAAATTGCCCGTCTGGACGCTGGCCACTAGCGCTGAACTCCAAGATTCCCGCGTCTCAAAGTCCTGCTTCGCGATTCATCAGAAATTCACTGCTTTGTAACCGTCCTGTAACACTCCGAAAGTAAAACCGAACTACCAAAACATTAGGGAGGAACCTCGAGTGATACGTCGCATCGCGCTTTTGTGCCTTGCTCTGGCGTTACCCGCGTTTGGGCAGACCACTACGTTGAACGGGGCGGGCGCCACTTTTCCTTATCCCATGTACTCGAAGTGGTTCAGCGAGTACCATAAGCTTCATTCCAACATCGAAGTTAACTACCAATCCATCGGCAGCGGCGGTGGGATACGCCAGGTCCTGGCGCAGACGGTCGACTTTGGCGCCACTGACGGGCCCATGACCGATGACCAACTTTCTCAAGCCAAGACTAAGATCCTGCACATTCCCACGGTCCTTGGCGCGGACGTTCCGGCGTATAACATCCCGGGCGTAAGCGGAGAGTTGAAGTTCACCCCAGACGTCTTGGCCGGTATTTTCATGGGTAAGATCACTTCCTGGAACGATCCTGCCATAGCCAAGGCCAACCCCGGCGTCAGCCTGCCCAACCAGTCCATCATCGTCGTCCATCGGTCCGATGGCAGCGGCACCACATACATTTGGACTGACTACCTGTCCAAGATCAGCTCGGAATGGCAGAACGGACCGGGAAAGGGTACGTCGGTGAAATGGCCCACTGGTCTTGGCGCCAAGGGCAACGAGGGCGTGGCGGGAATGATTCGCCAAATGGAGGGCGCGATCGGCTACATCGAGCTTATCTACGCCGTGCAAAACAAGATCCCATACGGCAGTGTGAAAAATGCCGCTGGAGCATTCGTCCAGGCATCGCTAGACAGCGTCACGGCCGCGGCGGCTTCGGTCAAGAGCATGCCAGCCGATTTCCGTGTCTCCATCACCAATGCGCCCGGGAAGGACGCCTATCCGATCTCCAGCTTCACCTGGCTGCTGATCCCCGCCCAGTCGAAGGATGCGAACAAGGGCAAAATCCTGGTCGACCTCCTGAACTGGGTGGTTGATGACGGGCAGAAGATGACGTCGGACTTGAGTTACGCGCCACTGCCCGAGAGCGTGGCCGCCAAGGTCAAGGACGCAATCAAGCAGGTCCGGTAGTGGTTCGAAATCGAATTGAGACTAACGACCCGCCACCCCCGGCGAGGCAAAAGGAGAAAAGATGACGTCTGTTCTGAGGTGGTGCGTAGTTCCGTTGTTGGCGACAACGCTGGTGGCGCAGACTGCGGCTAAACCCAGGCCCAAGAAGGCGGCCGCATCCGCCCAACCCGCAGTCACCGCTCAGGATGTGCAATCGCTGCGCGACGCGCTGGCAGCGCAACAGCGCCAAATCGAGCAGCTTAAACAGATGTTGCAGCAAAGGGACCAGTCCTGGCAGCAGGCCCAGCAGCAACTCCAGCAGGCGCAATCCGCGGCCAGCGATGCCCAGCAGAAGGCAGCATCGGTCGAGACCTCCGCCAACGAACAGAAGGATACGGTCGCTAAGCTATCTTCTGACATGGCTGACGTAAAGACCACGTTGACCAACACTGCCGTCGGCACGCAGGACGAACAGAAGCGCATGTCGGCGCTGGAAGGATTGGTCGGGCGCTTCCGCTTCAACGGCGACGTCCGGGTCCGCGGTGAGAGCTTCTTCCAGGATTGCGCCACCTGCCTCGACCGGAACCGCGCTCGCATCCGGGTACGATTTGGCTTCGACGGCAAGCTCAGCGAAGACTTCTTGGCTGGCGTCTCGGTAGCCACCGGCAGTCTCGGCGATCCCACCTCCACCAACACCACCATGACCAACTTCTTCGACCGCCACACCATCGGTCTGGACCGGGGCTACATTACCTACAACCCGGTGGCGCACAAGTGGCTTTCGTTGACCGGTGGCAAATTTGCTTACACCTGGAATCGTACCGGCGTGACCTTCGACCCGGACTTGAATCCCGAAGGCTTCAGCGAGAAGGTCTCCTTCGATGTCAAGACGCCCTGGGTCAAGAACATCAGCTTCGGACTGATCCAATCGGTGTTCAACGAAGTCTCGGCCGGCACCGACTCGTATTTCCTGGGTGGACAGGTGTCCAGCCGGCTGCAGATCGGACCGCTCACCAGCACGCCTTCGTTCGCCCTCATCAAGTGGAACAATCCGGATGCCATCCTGCAGGCCGGCGCTTTCGCGGTACAAGCGACCAACGGCGGCACCGGAATCCCGACTCCTGGCGAAGGTCCAGGGTGTGCGAAAGGCGGCCCGGGCGTTGCCCCGTGCTTCTTCGCACCCAACGGCATGACCAACGCCACCTACAACGACGGCAGCGGCAAACCCCACTTCTACTCCCAGTGGATGTATGCCAACTTCATCCTCAACAACCAGATCAAGACCCCTCTGGCGCGGCTGCCGCTCAACCTGCTGCTCGAATACGAAAACAATCTGGACGCGAAAGACCACCCGCTCGATTCGAGTGGTAACGTCATCACCAGCCTGGGCAGCCAGTCGCATGCCTACCTGGTGGATGTCAGCCTGGGCCAGGTGAAGAACAAGAACGACATCCAGTTCGGCTACGCCTGGTTGCGGCAGGAACAGGACTCCGCCATCGCGTCCTTTGTGGAAAGCGATCAGCGGGCTCCGACCAACATTCTCCAGAACCGCATTTATGGGCTGTGGAAAGTGCGCTCCAACATCACCGCGGCGTACACCCTGTGGATTGGCCACACTCTGAACCCCAATCTGCAGCACGCCGTGGTAGCTTCAGGCACGCCGGCCGGACAGACCGAACCGAATCTCAAACGTATGCAATTTGATTTGATCTACACGTTCTGAGGGAAGCCAAAGCGGGCGCCGGGATGCTCTCGGCGCCTGCTTTTTGCCGCAGGTTGCAGCGCCGTACTTGTTCTATACTGACTGTCCGTATGAAGCGTTGCCTCATCACCGTAGCCCTGATCTGTGTCCTGCTGCTCCCCAGGTTGTACGCCGTCCAGAACCAGAACCAGTACCAGACCGGGAAAATCGTCGATGTGCAGCAGAAGGCACGCACTCGTATCCTCTACTACGTGGTCAACACTCCCGTAACCAAAGACGACCCGTATTTTGAAGTCTCGGTACAATTGAAGGACACGATCTACGTTGGGGAGTACACGCCGCTCCATGCCTCCGAAACTTTGCCCGAAGATTGGAGAGTCGATGCTTCTGTTTCGGCCAGGGTCGACAAGCACCACCTTTTTCTGAAGCGACCGGAGGGCATGGAATTACAGTTCGTGATTGTGAAGCGCATTGCATCGGAACCTGCCCAGAAGGCTGCCGAGCCCGTGCCGGCCAAGAATTGACTTGGCCGGGCAGAGCCTTGAACATCCAGTTGGATTTGCGATCGTAGGTTATGACGCGCATCTCCCTTGACAGTCCGGCCTATTACATCAACCGCGAGGCTTCCTGGCTGGCCTTCAACCGCCGCGTCCTGGAAGAAGCTCAGGACGAAAGCAATCCTCTTCTGGAACGCCTGAAGTTTCTTTCCATCACAGCCAGCAACCTGGATGAATTTTTCGAAGTGCGGGTGGCCGGCCTGGTGCAGCAGATTGAAGATGGCTACACCGAAGCTGGTCCCGACGGTCTCACCCTGGTCGAAGAGCGCGACCTCATGTCCCGCGAGACCCACCAGCTCCTGGATGATCAGTACCGCTGCTGGAACGAGAAACTGCGGCCAGCGTTGGCGCACGACGGCATCCGCGTGCTCAGCCTGCACGAACTGGATTCGAAGGCCCGTTCGTTCGTGGAGGAATACTGCGAAAGGGAACTCGACCTGCTCCTGACCCCGGTTACGGTGGATCCCGCCCATCCCTTTCCCAGGGTAATCAATAAGGCTTTGTGCGTGGCCTTTCTGTTGCGCCGCCGCCGCCGTTCTTCGCTGACCTATACCGGTGTGGTTACGGTGCCACGTGCCCTGCCGCGCCTGGTACGCCTGCCCTCGGAAGGAACCGACGATTTTATTTTCCTGGCCGACCTGGTGGCCTTCCATGCTTCCCGCATGTATCACGGGTACGACATCGTTTCCTCCGCGGCCTTCCGGGTTACCCGCAACAGCAATCTGTATGTGGCAGAGGAGGAGTCCCGCAGCCTGCTGGAATCCGTTCGCACCGAACTGCACAACCGCCGCAAAGGCGACGCCGTGCGCCTGGAGATCGAGGCCGATGCCGATCCTGAAATCATAGAGCGCCTACGCACTAATTTCGAGTTGGAACCCTGGCAGGTGTTCTCCGTCCATGGGCCGGTGAATCTGTCGCGCCTGTTCAACATTTACGAGCAGACGGCCCATCCCGAACTCAAGTTCAAGCCCTTCGCGCCCCGCGAACTCCGTCTCACCGCCAAGTCGCAGGACTTGTTTGAGGAATTGCGGCGGCACGACGTTCTGCTGCATCACCCGTTTGACTCGTACGACGCAGTGGTATCGTTCATCGAGGCAGCCTCGGAAGATCCACGTGTCCTTTCCATCAAGCAGACTCTTTACCGCACCAGCGAGCACTCGCTGATCGTTCCCGCGTTGATCACTGCGGCGGAAAAAAAGGAAGTCACTGCGGTGGTGGAGTTGAAGGCCCGCTTCGACGAAGACTCAAACATCCGCTGGTCGCGCGACCTGGAAGACGCCGGCGTGCAGGTGTTCCATGGCCTGGTCGGTCTGAAGACCCACTGCAAGCTTTCGCTGCTGGTACGCCGCGATCCCGACGGAGTCATCCGGCGCTATGCGCACCTGGGCACCGGCAACTACAACACCACCACGGCGCGCATCTATACGGACGTGAGCCTGCTCACCGCCGACCCGGAAATTACCGCCGCCGTGCACGATGTCTTCAGCTTCCTGACCGCCTATGCCGAACACCCGAACTACGAACCGCTTTTCGTTTCCCCGCTTGACCTCGCCGAACACTGCCTGGCCTTGATCGCCCGCGAAGCGGAACACGCCCGTCACGGCCGCCCCGGGCACATTATCGCCAAGATGAATGCGCTGCTCGACAAGAACATCATCACCGCGCTGTATCGTGCCTCTCAGGCTGGAGTGGAAGTTGATCTCCTCGTGCGCGGCATGTGCGCTCTCCGTCCCGGTGTGCGCGGAGTAAGTGACCACATCCGGGTACGCAGCATTGTTGGCCGCTTCCTCGAGCACAGCCGCATCTTCTACTTCGCCAACGGCGGCCAGGAAGAGGTTTATCTGGGCAGCGCCGACTGGATGCCGCGCAATCTCTACGAGCGCGTGGAAGTCATTTTCCCGCTCAAGGACACCCTCCTGCGCGAGCGGGTGCGGCACGAAATCCTCGATGCCTACCTGGCGGACACTCTAAAATCCCGCCTGTTGCAAAAAGATGGAACCTACATTCGCGCCTGGCAGACGCCGGGCGGCAAACGGAAGCTCGCACCGCCGCCGGGAGCGGGCGCCTTCAATGTGCAACAGTTCCTGATCGGACTGGCGGAAGGGAAGCAGCCCCTGGACGCCATCCCGGTCGCCGCCCCGCAAAAACGGCGGAAAGCATTACTCGGAAGGGAACGATAAGGCGAGATGGTTATCTATTTTTTGCGCCACGCCAGTGCCGGCGAACCCGTCAGCAACCCGAAGAAAGATGAAAAGCGCGCCCTGGACGAAATCGGAGTCGAGCAATGCGGCAATGTAGGCCGTACCCTAGCTGCTTTGAACGTCCAGGTGGACGTGATTCTCTCCAGCCCGTTGAAGCGGGCCACGCAGACGGCTTCACTGGTCGGCAACGAAATGGGCTACGAAAAAAAACTGCAGATTGAAGACGGCCTTCGCCCCGGCGCATCCTTTGCCGACTTTCGCAAAATGCTCGACAAGTATGCCCGCCTCGAAACCATCATGGTGGTGGGGCACAACCCCAACCTGAGCGAGTTCCTGGGACGCTCCATCAGCGAGACCGGCTGTGAAGCCGCAGTCGAACTAAAAAAAGGAGCTGTGGCCAGAGTGGAAATGGGACGCAATTCGGCTGCCCTGCACTGGTGCTTGACGCCAAAGGTGCTGCGCACCATCTATGCTGCCGCCGCCGAGAGCGCGCGTCCGAAGACTTCGCGGAAATAACCTTTTTCCTTCTCCACTGCCCACAATTCCAGATCCGTGCTGGCCCTTCTCTTCGCCAGCAACGCCAGTGTGACTTCACCATGGCGTACCCGAACCCGGGCCATCCGGATGGCGCCACTGCGTCCCAGATTCAGCGCGCGCGCCAGCCGCAGCAGGGAAGATGCCTTGCGCACGTGCTCCCGGTCGGCGGGCTGCAACACCTTCATGGGACTATCGCCCGGCGCCGGCCGGGACTTTCCCAGGTAGCGCGCAATGGCTGCGATGATCAATCTCTGCTGCGGCGTGTATCCCAGGATTTCAGAGTGCGAAATAATGTAGTACGCGTGCCGGTGCCGTCCGCTGCGGTTCACATAGTCGCCCACTTCATAGAGCATGGCGGCGGCGGAAAGCCATTCCCGATACTCCGGCGGCAGACGATGCACCGACTTCAGAGCCACAAAAAGATGCATGGCCGAGTCGCGGACCTGGAGCGCGTGCCCGATCTCAACCCGATAGTGCTCCACTGCGGCCCGGATCGAATCCCAGCGTTCCGACTCGAGTTGCTTGCCGGAGCGCGTGCCGCGGTCGTACTCCGCCGCCATCTGGGCCAGAACTCCGTCCTGCAATCCCAGCGGGGAATAGCGGAATCCCGGCAGCTGGCAGCGTTCCAGGAGTTCGGCATAAACCGCTGCGCCCGCGACGATGATCTCGGCCCGCCGCGGTCCAACTCCAGAGAGTTTCTTGCGGTCATCAAGCGCCAGCCGCGACAGCATTTTGGCGATTCGCCGCATCTGCTCCCGCGACACCACCGTCGCCCGTGGCCCTTTCGTCTTGTACAACCCGTGGCAAACCGCCGCCAGCGAGGCGGCGGTACCTGAAGTTGCCAGCACAACCTTCGGCCGGGCCCGCGAGATCCGGCCCGCAATCCGCCCGATCTCGCGTTCGATAAAGCCCCTGAGGCGCCGCAATTCCGCCTTGCGCGGCGGATCATGGTGAAGGAACTCGTTGGTCAGGCGCACGGCCCCCAAGGGCAGGCTCACTGTCTCCCGAATATGTCCCTTGCCGGAAATAGTCAACTCGCAGCTGCCACCACCCAGATCCATCATCAGCACCGGCGACCGGCTCACCCTCAAGCTGGAAACCAGTCCCAGGTGAATCAGCCGCGCTTCCTCCAGCCCGGAGATGATATCCACTTTCCATCCCGTGGCTGAGCGCACCCATTCCAGAAAAGCTCGCGAGTTGCGCGCGTCGCGCAAGGCGCTGGTGCCGACGACGCGTATCGAATCGGTGCCTGCATCCTGCACCGCGCGGTGAAAGCGCCGCAGCACTTTTACGGTGTCGGCCATGGCGTCCGGAGAAAGGAAGCCGCTGCGGAAGACCCACTCCCCCAAGCGAGTGACCTCGCGTTCTTCATGGACCGCATGCAGATGCCGTCCTTTCAGGCGCGCCATCTTCAAGCGGACGGAGTTGGAACCGATGTCAACAGCCGCAAAGGTTGGCATGACGGGAGCCAGATAGTTTACCGCGTGACCGGGAGGGTTCTGGGGAAAATGTGGGTGTCTCGGAAAAGCGCGCCAGGAGTGACCGGAACCCGGTTGTTACTACGTTGCCTTGAACGGGTTCAAGATTTGCAGGCCAAGGCCGGCGAAGTCCCGCTCGTTTCTGGTAGCCACAACCAGTTGGTGAATGCGGGCGGTCGCGGCGATCATGACCATTTTAGCCTTGGTTTTCTTGCTGGCTTTTATGGCTTTCTTCGGCGACGGTTTGGACTTGAGCAGGTTACGAAGGACATTCTCGAACTCGCTTTTCTTGAACTGAGGATCGTCTGTCATGGTAAGATGCCGTCCGATTTAGAATGTATAGGGTGGGTGACGGAGGGGAGTCGAACCCCCACACCGGGCCACGGGGCAGATTACAAATCTGCTGCTCTCGCCACATGAGCAAGCCGTCACCATATCTTTGAACTAGACCGACGCGAACCAGGTAGATTCTCCAAGTTCGCGCCGGGGTGTTAAACTAACGTTGTGGTTGTTTGTGTACCCACTGATCCGTCAGCCTTCCCCGCTCGCGAAGCTTAGGGAGGCTGGCGGATTCGTTTTGGTGCTTGGTTATCGGTCTCGGCGGCGTGGGTTGCGACTCCGCTGTGCCTATATTGTTAACTTCGTCGTCGGCCACCTTTCACATCGTTCTCTCCTGTACAGGAAACAAACTCGAATTCATCGGCCCGTACAATATCGGGGCCTTCGGGTTGCTGCCAGTCCTGACCTGTTTGATTTTCTGATCTCTCGCCAAAGTGCGTAGTGCTTTCGATACCGCAACGCACTTATCTTTCGCCTCAAAGGTGTACCCTTCCGATTCGAGCACGCTCGCAACCTTCTTGGCAGAAACTAAATCAGAACTATTCTTGACAACGTTGAAGGCTGCGCGAACCAGCGTGCCTCGCTTTTCTTTGCGCCGCCTGCGTAGCCGGGTCGAGCGCGGCATTACTGCTGCAGTTTCGGCACGCTGCACAACGGCGTCATCCTGCTCCTTAAGGATTCGTCGCACGTACGCCGCGATCTCTGGATCGGTGAGCAACTCGCGCAACTGGGTTAGCTTCCTAATCGAGTCATCGATGGTCGCTTGGAATTTCATAGGCTTGGCTGCTTTCCAATGGGACAATGGTATACGCCGTTCCATTGAAGAGTCAATCCAGGAGTCGCGTAAACGACTAATTTTGTGCGATTTATAAACGGCCAAAGCCAACTGGGGCCAATGGAAAAGGGCGTTATAGTAGCACGAAACTTTTCGCTGTGCAGAAATTTCGCGTCATTTTTGTGGGAAATCTGTGGAAATCCAAGAAAAGCGAAGGAAAAGCGAGCAAAAGCGGTCAATCCTGCGTCAAAGTACATACCCGCTTGGAAGTCATTAAGAATAAATAGGATAGGAAAGGGTTAAGCGACCGCCGCTCGGCCGCCTTCTTGAGCGGACTGCTTCCGGACCGATGCCGCCGCTGAAACCGGCCGCTTGCCCGCAAGCACGGCTCGGGTTTCCGTGAGCGCATCCACGGCCAGGCGGAACTTGGCCCGCGTGATGTTGCTCAGCGCCGCCACCAGCGCCGAGTCCTGCACTCCCCCAAAGAGATCCTCGGCCTTCTGGGCAAGCTTCAACCAGTCGTGCCAGTCACCGATTACGTCCTGCATGCGCTTGAGCTGCTCCACCAGGCGTTCGGCCTCAGGGTCTTTGCTCGCTATCTCAGCCAGGTAACGGGCACGCTTGCCCGCGATCCTGTACTGGTGCAGGGTCTTTTCGGTCATCGCCGCATGCTCATGTCCGAGGCGGGCGAGTTGCCGCATGGCCAGGCTCAACGGCTCGGTGCTTTCAGGGATCTCAATATGGCTGGTCGCGCGTTTCAGCCGCCTGCGCAGCTCACGCACTGTCTCGTCATCGAAGCTTTTAGCCAGTTTCTTTTCCTGCTTGACGCGTTCTTCGGCAAGCGTGCGCAGCAACTGCGACTTGCGTCCCGGTTCTTGGGGAATCTTCAGGTTGCGCAGCGAGGAAACTTGCACATCCAGATCGCGCACCCGTCCCGCCTTCTTGCGCAGGCGGGAAAGCTGCTTGAGCAGCTTCTTCTCATTGCGATTCGGCTCCGCCACCAGCTCGTCCAGGAAAGCCTCCACCCGACGGCCATAGGTCCGGAACTTGTGGACGTTTTCGGGAGCAGGCTTGATCGCCAGCTTCGCTAACTGGCGGTTCAGCTTCTCAAAAGCGACACGGCTGCGTTCTTGATCAACAGGCATAGAAATCAAACCAAGGGGACAGAAAAATACAGCGTAATCCTGGGAAATGCAAATCGAGGGGCCCCCGTGTTTGGCAGGGACGTCCTCAGCAGAAGCTTCTCAAACAGGAAGAAGAGCCGCCTATTTTAACACTCCTGTAACACGATTCTGCTAGCTTCCCTTTGATGGCCAATCAAGCCTTAGGAGCGCCTCGTTTGACTGGACCGCAACCGGTTGTAAAACCAGAAGTTGCGGGTGAACCCGAGGTTGACACTACCCCCCTGATGACGACCGGCGACAGCCGGTTGGCGGATCGTGTGTTCTTCCTGGCGATGTTGGGGTGTGGCCTTTGTGTGCTCGCCTTGGTCGGCCTCATCGTTTACGAACTGGTTACTAAGTCTAGCCTGTCCTGGCACGCCTTCGGGTGGAAGTTCTTTTTCAACAGCGACTGGGATCCAGTCAACGAGCAGTTTGGCGCCCTGCCGTTCATGTACGGCACTGTTGTTTCCTCAATCTTGGCACTCGTACTTGCCGTGCCCTTAGCCATCGGCGTAGCCGTGTTTATCACCGAAATGGCGCCGCGCTGGTTGCGTGGGCCTCTGGCTTTCACTACGGAACTCCTGGCCGCGATTCCTAGCGTCATCTACGGACTGTGGGCGATTTTCGTCCTGGTTCCGCTCCTGCGCCAATATCTCCAGCCCTGGCTGGCCCGCTATCTGGGTTGGACCGGACTTTTCGAAGGTCCACCCTACGGCATCGGAATGCTGGCTGCGGGGATCATCCTCGCCATTATGGTGGTCCCCATCGTTTCCTCGATTACGCGCGAAGTGATGACCGCCGTTCCCCAGCAGCAGCGCGAAGCTGTCCTTGCTCTCGGCGCCACCCGTTGGGAGATGATTCGCACCGGCGTGCTGCGCAATGCGCGGGCTGGCATCCTGGGCGGCGTAATTCTCGGTCTGGGCCGCGCTTTGGGCGAAACCATGGCGGTCACTATGGTGATCGGCAACCGCCCCGAGATTGCGCGCTCGCTGTTTGCCCCCGGCTACACCATGGCCAGCGTCATCGCCAATGAATTCAGCGAGGCCACCGGCGACCTCTATCTCAGTGCCTTGGTCGAAGTGGGATTGGCCCTCTTCATCGTGACCATCATCGTGAACATTGTGGCGCAATTCTTGGTCTGGACCGTGACTCGTGGGACGCCGGCGAGGAGCCATGCCTGAAACGACTATGATCGCCACCACCGATTTTGCCGCTGCTCCCATCAGCCTGCGGCGACGCGCCATGAACTTCCTGGTGACCGGTGCGGCTACCGGTTCCGTGATTCTGGTTCTGCTACCCCTGGGAGCGGTCTTTGGATATTTGATCTACAGGGGCATCGGCTCGATCAACTGGGACTTTCTCACCCAGACTCCGAAGCCAGTGGGAGAGGCAGGCGGCGGAATGGCCAACGCCATCGGCGGATCCGCCCTGATTCTGCTCATCGCCAGTAGCATGGGCGTTCCGATTGGAATTGGCGCGGGCATCTATCTCTCCGAGTACGGACGCAACCGATTCGGAAACCTCATCCGCTTCACCGCGGATGTACTGAATGGAGTGCCTTCGATCATTGTCGGCATCGTGGCCTACGGACTCGTAGTGTTAACCCAAGGCCACTTCTCGGCGTTAGCAGGTGGAGTTGCCCTGGCCATCATGATGATACCGACCATCACCCGGACCACCGAGGAAATGCTGCTGCTGGTGCCCCAGGCGGTGCGCGAGGCCGCTTACGGATTGGGTGTTTCCCGCTGGCGCACCACGCTTTCGATTACGCTTCGTACCGCCACCTCGGGCGTGATCACCGGCGTGATGCTGGCTTTCGCCCGCGTGGCCGGTGAAACGGCGCCGCTGTTATTCACTGCCTTCGGCAACCAGTATTGGAACTGGAAACTGAATCAGCCGACCGCCGCACTTTCCCTGCAGATCTTTACCTACGCCATTTCGCCCTTCGATGAATGGCACCGTCAGGCATGGGCGGGAGCGTTGATTCTGATCGTGCTCATCGTGGTTTCGGTCGGTGCGGTCCGCCTGGCCGCCGGCCGGGGCATGCTCAAGGGAGCGAACTGAACTATGGGTGTTAGCATCCAGGTCGACAAACTGAACGCCTGGTTCGGCAAGACACAGGCCCTTCACGACATAGACATGAACGTCGCGGCCAACCATGCAACCGCCATCATCGGGCCGTCAGGCTGCGGGAAATCCACTTTCGTGCGCTGTCTCAACCGCATGCACGAGACCATCCCCGAGGCCCGTGCCACGGGCAGAGTCCGCATTGGCGACATGGACGTCTATAACGGCACTTCCGCCGTGCAGATTCGCCGCCGCATTGGCATGGTGTTCCAGAAGGCCAACCCGTTCCCCACCATGTCGATTTACGACAATGTGGCCGCCGGCCTGAAGCTGAACGGCTTCCGCGATCGCCGCCGCTTGGATGAAATCGTAGAGCGCTCCCTGCAGCTCTCCGCTCTCTGGGACGAGGTGAAGGATTTTCTGCGCAAGAAGTCCGGCGCCAGCCTCTCCGGGGGCCAGCAGCAGCGCTTATGCATCGCCCGCGCCCTTGCGGTGGAGCCCCAGGTGCTGCTCATGGACGAACCTTGCTCGGCCCTCGATCCGATTTCCACCGGCAAGATC